>JAWLBG010000016.1:0-110782 GCA_041395065.1 Prosthecobacter sp.
GCGGAAGTGCAGGTTCGGGCGCAGAAAGGTCGTCTGCACATGATCTGCTTCTGCGATGCCAAACGCCTTGCGAATGTCCGCCGCGACGGACGGCGTGGCCGTGGCGGTGAGGGCGAGCATGGGCTTGATGCCGAGCTCCTTCGCGACGAGCGCCAGCCGCAGGTATTCGGGCCGGAAGTTGTGCCCCCACTCGGAGATGCAGTGCGCTTCATCGACGGCCATCATGGCGATCTTCAGCTTCTTGAGCCGCTCGACGAAGTTTTCGTTCATGAGCCGCTCGGGGGCGATGTAGAGCAGCTTCAGCGTGCCATCGCGCATGTCATCAAAGACCTGCATGGCCTCCTGCGAGGACAGGGACGAATCCAGTCGCGCTGCGGCGATGCCGCGTGTCTTGAGCGCCTGCACCTGGTCCTTCATCAACGCGATCAGCGGCGAGATGACCAGCGTCACGCCGTCCATGAGCAGCGCGGGCAGTTGATAGCAGAGCGACTTGCCCGCGCTCGTCGGAAACAGCGCCAGCGCGCTGTTTCCGGCCAGCAGCGCCTTCATCACCTGCTCCTGCCCGGCACGAAAGGCCTTGTGGCCGAAGTGCTTTTTCAGGGTGGCGTGGAGATCGTGGGGCATGTCGCACTCATGGCACTCCCGGGCGGTGAGAGGCAAGCAATTCGAGCGACGGCGCCTCAGCAGCCGCGATCAAAGGGCTGCACCGTGCACTGCCTGCAGGCGGCGCAGAGTTCGCAGACGCTGTTCTGCGGATCGTTTTCACACTTCGGACAATGGACGCAGAGCATGCAGAAGGGGCGCTGTCCCGTGCCGAGCCTGGGGGTGCAGTGCTGCTTCTTGGCGGCCGGCTTCGTCGAGACACAGGCACGCGAACTGAGGCTGCGGATGGGGTCGGAAGCACGGGAGGTCATGAGGATGCGGGAGGGGCGTCTCAGACTTGGTCCTGCGGGCGAAAAACCACCATGGGTAGAACTACCCATATTGCCGGGCTGGAACGATCGCGTTGCACATCTCATCGGAAGGCGCAGAATCGGAGCATGTTGATTCATCCCGAGGCCGAAAAGGTTCAGGCATGCTTGAAATGGGGCGGCGGCACCCTCCTGCTGTCGGGGCCTTGCGTGATCGGTCGGCGGTCGGATAACGATCTGCAAATCAACAATGTACAGGTCTCACGCCGACATGCCCTGGTGTTGAATTTCAATGAAGACTGGTGGCTTAACGATTTGGGCAGCCGCAATGGAGTCATGGTCAACGGCCTCCGCTTGACCAACGCCCGCCGCCTCCGAAATGGTGACGAGATCCGGATCGCCAATCAGCGCATCATTTTTACCAGCCAAGGGCGTTCATCGGCGCCGCGCAGTTCCATCGTCGGACAGACGACCCAGATGGCCGTTGGCGACGAGGGAGATGACTCGGCGGCAGGCGCATGCGAGTTGATCATCGCCAACGGGGCAGGGGAGATCCTGGAAGGAGTGAAAGCTGCCAACTGGTTCTTTGGCCAGGCTCTGGACCGCCACCCCGGTGCTGCGAATTACCTCCTCCCAGTGCCAGTGATTCAGTGGCTGGCACGCGTGGCTGCCGACAGTGATGCAGGATCCGCTCCCTTGGAATTCCATGACGGCGACCGTCGGGTGATTGTCACGCTCGCCCGCCGCAAGGATGACCGCTTCTTTCTTGTCGTGCGCGAGGAGTCGCTGCAGGCGTCCATTGAGCGGCTTCGGAAACTCGGCCTGACCCGCCGTGAGGCGGAAGTCATGCAATGGGTCTCTGAGGGAAAAACCAACCCCGAAATCGCCCGCATTCTCTCCATCTCCCTAGGCACCGTGAATCACCATATCGAACACATCTTCAAGAAGTTCGACGTGGACAATCGTCAGAAGGCCATCAAGCACATGATGGACCGTCTGGCAGTCTGAGCTAATGCCTTACTTCAACACCGGGCGCAGCACCATGTTGCGATAGTCCACGTTGGTGTGGTCGCCTTGGAGGAGGATCGGGCCGGGCTTGAACTCGTCGCTGGTCAGCGCACCGCCGGTGCAGCCGAGCACGGGCTGGTTGTCGATGATCTTCTGGCCGTTGAGAATCACGGTGAGGTGGCGGTCCACCAGCGTGATGTCGAGCGTCTGCCACTCGCCGACCGGCTTCTCCGCCGCGACGCTCGGGGTGATGCGGCTGTAAAGCGCGCCCATGTGATGCGAATCCAGTGGCTGGCCGAAGCTCTCCATGATCTGCACCTCGTAAATGCCGCGCAGGTAGATGCCGCTGTTGCTGCCTTCCTGCGTGCGCACTTCGGTCGTCAGATTGAAGTCCTCGAATTCCGCATCCGTGCGCAGGTTGCCGAAGTGCTTGTCCTTCTCCTTCACCACGCGGTTTTGCAGCACGCCGTCCACCATGCTCCAGCCGTTGTCGGCCGACTTGATCAGTGTCCAGCCGGTGAGGTCCTTGCCGTTAAAAAGCTGAATCGGCTCGCCAAACTTCACCTTGGAAAGATCGGGGGCGGGGGGCAGGTCGGGAATGCGCAAGCCGGTGAAAGCCGCCGGCTCTCCCACGGCCTTGCCGCCGTCCTTGGCTTTCGAGGTGACAAGATTCAACCCGTCACCCGAACGGGTGGCGGTGATCGTCTCCGTGATTGTGTCGCCGGGCGTGCCGTCCTTCTTCTTGGCCTTAGTGACCCGTGTGACGATCAGGGTGTCACCGTCGACCTTCGTGCTCGTCGTCGGCACCACGCTGCCGCCGCCCCACAGGATGCTGGAACTCAGGACGCCGTCCTTTTCCTCCACGCCCAGCCAGCCTGCCCCGCCGGACGGAATCGTCAGCGCCCAGCGGCCGATGAAAGGATTGTCAGCGGCATTCAAAACAGCGCCGAGACTGAACACGGCGGCGACGGAGAGGGAGCGAATCGAGAGAAGCATAAGCAGACGGGTTGGAAGTTGGTTGGGCGGGGTGAAACGGGGTTATTTCTTCTGATCCTTCACACAATCCGGATCAGGCGGTGTCGGCGTGCCAGTTTGATCGACAGGATGGTTGAAAAGATACTTCCACACGGCCTCATGAATAAATTTGCCGTCCTTGTCCTTCACCGCAGATCCACCAGGCGTCACGGAGCCGTGCGCGCGTTTGTCGTCGCCCTTCACATCCGCGTCCGTGATGAGACGACGCGTGTTTTCATAAGGCGACGCGACTTTGTCCACGTTCACGATCGGACCGAACTCGTTCAGGCCCATCATCTCCCACGAGCGGCAGTAATGATCGCCCGTCCAGCCGCCGTCGAGCACGTGGCTGAAGCCGAAGATGCGGTTCCCCGGCGTCGCCGAGGGCAGCGACTGCCAGCTTTCGAGCTGGTCACGCGGCCCGCAGAAGCACACCACGCGATCCACCTTCTGATGCTTCGCAAAGCGAGCCGAGGTCGTCGCGCCATGCGAGGAGCCGGACACGATCACCTTGTCCCAGTCCAGTCCTTTGCCGTCCTTGCTCAGGAACTGCTTCCACTTGCCCTTCGGATGCTCCTTGGACAGCCACTTCACAAATTGAAACGCGCGTTCCATCATCCCGTCCGGCTTCGGAATGCTCACGAGGTCGCTGTGATCCTCACCCGTCGCCGCTTCGAGGCGGATGTCGCCCAAGGTCTTGCCATCATCGCGTCGCGCCGCCGGGATGATGCCGAACCACTTGTTCGCGTAATGCACCTGGATCGCGTGCAGGCCATAGCTGTTCAGCCGCTCAAACAGCGCCCCGTTGTGGCCCATCAACCAGATCACCAGCTTGCCCTGCGGCTTCACGCTCAGGTCCACGCTCGCGTTCTGCAGGTCCTGCGGCTTCCCCTTCTTGTCCGTGAACACAAAGTCGATCTCCGGATGCTCCTTCGCCCGCGGATCAATCTCGCTCGCACGTTTCGAGATTGTTTCGACGGCATGGAGGCTGGCTGATAAGGCCAGCAGGCAGGTGATGATGTGTTTCATGGAATAAAGATTCAAACGCGAATGTTTTGGAATGGCCGCGAATTCACGCGAATCCAGAGAACGCAGATGGCAGGATGGCTATTCGTGTTCATTCGCGGACATTCGTGAAAATTCGCGTTCCATTTAGTTTCACGATTCAAATCGCCGCTCCGCCGAATACGACCCCACGCTGCGGATCGTCGCGCCGTCGGCTCGCGTTTGATCGAGCGCCTTCTGCACGCGCGGATCGGCCTCGGAGCCTTCGATCTCGATGTAGAAGCGATACTTGTTCGGCTGGCCGCGGATCGGGCGTGATTCGAGGCGCTTCATGTTGATCTCGTTCTCGCTCAACGGCGTCAGGAAGCGGCACAGGCTGCCCGGACGATCCGGCAGCTCGACGATCAGCGCGGTGCGGTTGTGTTCGAGCGACGGCGTGTTCGCCGCATGCCCGATGAGATAAAACTGCGTGATGTTCGGCACCTCTCCCGCGATGGGGAAATGCAGGATCTGCAACGCATGCCGCTCCGCGTTCTGCCGTGGACCGATCGCCGCCGCGCCAAGCGTAGCCGCGGCTTTTTCCGCCGCCTTGGCCGTGCTCGGCTCCACGACGCGCTTCACATCGGGATAATGCGCCTTCAGCCAGTCATCGCCGTGGTAGAACGGCATCGCATGCGAGTGGATGGAGACGATTTTCTCCCCTTCCCGGCCCAGCAGCGCCAGCTTCACGTCGAGCGTCAGCTCCTCAACAATGTGCATCGCGCATCGTGCATCCACGAGACGGTCCACCGTGTCGATGATGAAACCGCCGGAGGAATTCTCGATCGGCACGATGCCCTGCGCGTCGGGATTCGCCGCGAGGAAGTCAAACACGTCGCCCACATTGTCCCGCAGGCTCACCGCCACGCCGGGAAAGCGCATCTGCGTGATCAGATGCGAGAAACTCCCCTCAGGCCCGAGGCAGGCGATGGTGGTCGGCGGATTCATGGGCCGTGCATGCTCCGCCGCTGACGCCCACGGTCAAGAACACCGCGCTGGATTTCACGACGCCCTCGCGTTCCTTTCCGCATGCACCGCCGCTGGAAAGCCCTCTCCGTGACTCTGCTCGCTCTCGTGGCGGTCGGCTGGTGGGGTGTTCCGTGGCTGGTGCCGCTGCCGGAGGCGTTGTTGAAGCCCGCGACGCCCTCCACGCGCTACCTCGCCCGCGACGGCACGCCGCTGCGGCATCTGCTGGATGAAAATGGCAACCGCTCGGCTCCGCCCGTGACCTTCGCGGAGATTCCACAGCCGCTGCTGCACGCACTGCTCGCCGCGGAGGACAAACGCTTCTTCTCGCACAGCGGGATCGACCTGCTCGCCATCGCCCGCGCTGCGCGGGACAACGCACGCAGCGGACACGTCGTCTCCGGCGCTTCAACGATTCACCAGCAGCTCATCAAGAACACCACGCCGCGCACCGGCAAACGCACGCTGTGGACCAAGCTGGTCGAAGCGCTGCAGGCACGCCATCTCGCGATGTCGTGGAGCCGCGAGGAAGTATTCGCGGCTTACGCGAACCGCATCTCCTTCGGCAATCTCATGACTGGCGCTGCCACGGCGGCCTCAGGTTATTTTCACAAGCCGCTCGGAGACCTCACACCAGCCGAATGCGCGTTGCTGGCCGCGCTGCCGCAATCACCGGCGCGTTTGAATCCGTTTCGCAATCCGGAGTCCGTTCTGCCGCGCCAGCGGCGCATTCTCGATCAAATGCACGCACTCGGCTGGCTCAGCGAAGAACAGCATCGCGTCGCGTTGGATCAACCCATCGTTCTGCAACGCTTCAGCGGCGGCTTCGAAGCTCCGCATGCGGTGGAGATGCTTCGCGGCGATTCGAATGCCGCCACGATCCGCACCACGCTCGATGCCACATTGCAGCAGCAGGTCGAAACGATCATCGCGCAACGACTCGATGCGCTGAAAGGTCGTCATGTGAGTCACGGCGCGGTCGTCGTGATTAAAAACGCCACTAGCGCCGTGCTCGCGCTCGCCGGTTCGCGTGATTTCTTCGCCAGCGACGGCGGCCAGCTCAATGGCGCGTGGGCGCCGCATTCACCGGGCTCGGCAATGAAGCCGTTCACGTATGAGATGGCCTTCGAACGCGGCGCGACGCCTGCGAGCATCGTCGCCGATCTGCCGATCGAGTTCACCACCGCCAGCGGCACCTACCGGCCTGAAAACTACTCGCTGCGCAGCTACGGGCCGATGACGTATCGCTACGCGCTCGGCAACTCGCTCAACATCTCCGCCGTGCGTGTGCTCGATTCCATCGGTGGCGCGGAAACCCTGCTGCCGCGTCTGCGCGAACTCGGATTGACCACGCTCACCGAGGACGCCGCGCACTACGGCCTCGGCCTCACGATTGGCAACGCCTCCGTGCGCCTCATCGAACTCGCGAACGCCTACGCCTGCCTCGCGCGTCTCGGTCGCTTCAAACCATGGACGCTGCGCACCGATGCTCCCGCCGTCGAGGAACGTCGGATGCTCGGCGAAAACGAATCCTGGCTGATCGCCGACATCCTCAGCGACAACCAGGCGCGCGAGATGTCCTTCGGCAGTTATTCGGTTTTGCGTCTGCCATTCAAATGCGCTGTCAAAACCGGCACCAGCTCGACTTTCCGCGACAACTGGACGGTCGGTTACACGCCCGAGTTCACCGTCGGCGTGTGGGTCGGCAATTTCGACAACACGCCGATGCAGGATGTCAGCGGCGTCACCGGCGCGGGGCCGATCTTCCGCGATGTGATGCTGCATCTGCATGAAAAGCATCCCGCGACTTGGTTTGAACGTCCCGCGGTCATCACGCACGCACGCATCGACCCGCGCACCGGCAAACGCCTCACGCCGCAGACGCCACCCGCGCGTGTGAGCCGTGAAGACTGGTTCATCGCCGATCACTTCCCGCCCGTCGCACAGGCGAGCGACTACGACTCACGCGGCCGCGCCATCCTGCCGCGCGAATACGCCGAGTGGGTGCAAAGCAGCGCCAACTGGCTCGGCGATCTCGTCACCACCGCCGAAACCGACGCACGCCCACAGCTCCGCATCACCAATCCCATCCCCGGCACCGTCGTCATCCTCGATCCCGACATCCGCAACAACGGCAGCCGCCTCCTGCTTCAAGCCACCGGCGCCACCCAGCCCCATTGGAGTTCCAAAACCCTCGAACTCCGTCCCGAAACCCCTCACACCTTCGCCATCCTCAAACCCGGACGACATGAGATCGAAATGCGCGACGAAGCGAGCGGCTTGAGCGCGAAGACGTTTGTGATCGTGCAGGAGGAGTAGATTTGGAGTTCAATCTCTTCAGGATCCATCCTTGCACGTTGCATGAGGTGCTGTGACGTGTCTGCCTCAATGCAAGCAGAGCAATTTGCAGACAACCTATTTCGTGCCTCGCAGCAAACAGTTGCGTTCGCCGGAAGGTTCGTTTTCAACAATCTTCCTGATTCATACCGCTATTTCGTTCACTTGAATCAGTCTTTCGACGAAGAGCTGAGGCCTGATGAAGTAACTTACCCCGATGATCTGGACAAACATGGGGCACGGATTGGCCCACTTGATGCCAGTGACGTGATAACATTGTTATGGAGGAATGACTGCGTCCCAGAATGGATCGACGTCATTCCAGAATCTGCGGATTCATATCACACGTTCATCAAGCTCGAATGCTGCGGAAGATTCACCTGTCGGGACGAACTGCTCTACTATGCAGACGCAAACATAAAGCCCTTCGGGTGCAAAAGCCCCACATTGCCGCCCCATTGGTCGGAAGGCGACGATCGTTTCGATCTACAGTGGCATTCGCGCCGAAGTAATTCGTAAACTCTGCCCTACTCACTCCGCCAGCCATTCGCGATGCGGAGGAGTAGTGACGACCGTCAGCCACCGTTGACGACCATGCCTCTCAGTGCCGTGGAGGACATCATGGGCTGGAGCAGGGCGAGTCCGGCGCGGACCTGGGCGGGGCTGGTGACGGAAGGATTATTGACGATGATGACATCCGTGGCGAGCGGCGCGAGGGGGGCGACGTTGGCGAAACTTTTGAGCAGTGGCGAGGCGTCGAGGATGATCCAATCCACTTCGCTTTTCGCTTTGTCGATCCAGCGGCGGTAGCCGTCGAGAAGTTCGTTGGTGGCGTGGGGCGGGAGGTCGCAGCCCGGGAGAAGGTAAAGATTGCTGTGGCCGTAGCGGAGGGCTTCGAGGTCGTGGGCGTAGGCTCCGTAACCCTGCGAGGAGCGGGGGAACCACTGGTGCAGTTTCGGGGAGGAGGGATTGCACTCCATCATGAAGACGCGGCGGCCCTGATGGCAGAAAGCGGCGGCGAGAGCGGCGGAAACCAGCGTTTTGCCTTCGCCTGACTCCGCACTGGTGACGAGCACGACGCCGCCGCTGACGCCGCGGTCGAAGGCTTCGCGTTCGAGGATGGCGGTGAGTTGGTGCAGTGCGGCGGAGGCGCCGATCGGCTCGGGTTTGAGAAGCTCCGCCAGCATGACTTCGGGAGTGCCGCCGTTGACCCAGGGCAGGGTGGCGAGCAGCGTGGTGCCGCCGCTGGCGGGTTTGATGACGGGAAGGTTTCGCGTGACCTGCGGCTGCATGGGCGGCGCCTGAGGCGGTGCCTGCGGAGCGATGGAAAACGGCGTGGTGACGACCTGCGCGGGTGGGGGCTGAACCGGGTAGCCGTAGCCGTAGGGCGTGTGCTGGACGGGTTCGACATCCTGGCGCGGTTGCGGCTTCTGGCGCAGGAGCTTCATGACGTGGTCGTCAAAGACGCCCCAGCCGATGGGAAGACCGACGAGGCAGAGGCCAAAGATCATGAATGCGGCGACCGCGGCGACTGGCTTGTTCGGCTTGACGGGTTTTTCCGGGACCATGGCCACGTCGGCGACGCGCAGCAGTCCGCTGTCCTTGAACTGGCCGGTGAGCGCGGCCTGGCTGCGGCGCATTTCGATCTTTTCGTACAAGTCGCGGTCCATGCGCACCTGATCGCGCAGCAGGTTCTGCTGCACGTTTTTGCTGCTCATGTCGAGGGCGGTGCCGCGCGCCTCATCGAGTTGGGCGTGGTAGTCGGCGAGCTGCCGCTCCTGCATTCGGACTTCCGCCCGAATCATGGAAACGACGGACTGGATGGAGCGGTCCAGTGCGTCCCGCAGGGATTCGATCTCGTTCGCGAGGCCGACCATCTTCGGATGGCGGCGTCCGCAGGTGGCCTCCAGCGGAGCACGTTCGGCGATTTTGGCGTCGAGTTGCTTGCGGATGTAGGCCACGTCGGGGTTGTCGGCGAAGAAGCGCAGTTCGGTGAGGTCCTGCCCGGCCTTCTGTGCGTTTTCGAGGCTGGTGAGATCGGAGCGGGCTTTGACGAGCTTCAGGTCGGCCTCGGTAATGGCGGCGTTGAGTTGGCGCACCTTTTCGTTGGAGATGTCCTTGTTGTCGGTGTCCTCCATGAGGCCCTGACTCTTGCGGTACTCGGCGAGCTTCTGCTCGGATTCGCGCAACTTCTTCTGCAGTTCCTCGGAACGTGCCCGCAGGAACTCGGAAGCGTCGTCACTGAGTTTGCCCTCCTGCTCCGCCACATAGTGGGTGTATTCCTCGATGTAGCTGTTGGCGAGGTCGGCGGCGAGCACGGGGTCGCGATCGCGCACCTGAATGCGAAGGACGTGCGACTCCTTCAGGGGCTCGACACGGACGCTTGAGCCTATGATGTCGATGAAGGACTCGCGGGGGTCGCCGGGCTTGCCCGGCTTGTAGAGACCGAGGAGTTTCAGCAGCTCGTCCTTGCGGCTGAGAGATTTGGACTCGCGTTCGATGAGGGCATCGCGTTTTCGCGGATCAAAGTGGTCGTAGAAGTGGCTGAGGAAGCGCCGCGAGAGCAGCTCGGTGCGGTGGTTGTTGATGAGCTGGGGGGCGCTCAGTTCGGTGACGCCACGGCTGGCCATCGAGTCGAAATTGAAAACGTTGCCGTCCTGGATGCGGAGCAGGAGCTGGGATTCGGCCTCGTAAATCTTCACGCCCATGCCGAGGTAGTAGAAGACGAAGGCACCGAGAAGAAGTCCCAGGAACGCGCCGCGCAGCCAGCGCTTGCGAACGTAGCCGATGATGTCCGCGATGCTGATGAGCGGCTGCACCTCGAAGTCGTTCGGATTGATCGGCGGCAGGAAGGCGCGCGGATCGAAGACCGGCGATGCGCCCGGATGCACAGGCATGGTCATCGACGGCGCATGCGGTGTCAGCCCGCGCGTCGGAGCGAGGGCCAGCACGGCCCCGAAGCCGGCCTGGGGCTCGGCGGGGGCGGGTTGCATGCTGTAGGGAATGGCCATTGGAAACTAGACGGACGAATGCCGGATGAGGAGAGAGGGATGGAGGACGGGCTCGTCGTTCGCGGGACTTTGCAGGCGCATGGCGCGGGTGATGATTTCGTTGACGATGCGGACGTCGAAGACGTCGGCGGCGAGTTGGCGGCTGGCCCGGCCCTGGGGGGCGATCTGGTCGGTGTGCTCCAGGTACCACTCCATGGCGCACTCGACTGCGGCGACGTTTTGTGGGTGGCAGAGGAAGCCGTTTTCCCCCTGCATGAGCATTTCTCCGTCCTCGCGCTGCCGTTCACCCTCCTCGTTGAGTTTGACGCATTCCCTCGCGCCGACGGAGTAGGTGGTGATGATCGGACGGCCGGTGGCGAGCGCTTCCAGTGTGGCGTGCGGCACACCCTCGCGATACCAGGTGGGGAGGACGAAGACGTGCATCGTCTTGAGCAGGGAAGCGACATCCTTAACCATGCCGTGATGGGTCAGCGTACCCTCGGCCACCCACTGGGCGACTTCGGATTCGTCCACGCGGTTCGGATTCGGGTCGAAAGGACCGACGAGATGGAACTCCGCATGGGGATGGAGCTGTTTGATGCGTCGCGCGGCTTCGGCGAAAATGCGCACGCCTTTGCTGATGAGGAGCCGGCTGACGAGGACGAAGCGAACCCGGCCGGCGGCGACGTCCGTGTCGCCCTCGAGCTGTGCATGTCCGTACTCCTCCATGTTCACCCCGGAACCGGCAGTGACGTGCACGGGGACTCCGTCGGGGAGCATGCGCATGTCCGTGAAGAGCTTCACGTCATCCTCGTTCTGCATGAAGATGACGTCGGCACGCTTCAGGGCGAAGCGGTGCAGTGCTTCGGAAATCCGGGTGACGATCTTTTGCTTCAGCGTCACCGGCTTGACGAACGTGAAGCCGAGGCCGGGCAGCAGCGCGTAAACGCGGCGGATGCCCGCCAGCCGAGCCACGACGCAGCCGTAGACGACGGACTTGATGGTGTAGGCGAACAGGGCGTCCGGCTTCTCTTCACGAAACATGCGCCACATGTCCCACAGCGTCACGACGTCCTTCAGTGGGTTCACTTTGGAGCGCACCATGCGGATGGCACGGTGACGTCCGCCGAGTTTGGAGACGAACTCCCGCACGTGCGGGTAGTCCTCCGCGGCGGAGGTGACGACTTCGCAGCCGTGTGCGGCAAAGTCGCGGATCAAGTCGCCGCGATGATAGATGAGCGTGTTGGCGTCGGCGGTGAGAACGAGGATTTTCATGCGGTGGATTCCTCCTGTAGATCGGTGGTGGGCCCCGCATTGCCTTTCGGTCGGCGCGGGAACAGGCGGCGGGCGGTGCGCAGGGAGTGAAAGGCGGCGGCGCGCCAGCTCGCGGCGTTGAAGGCTTCGACGTCGAGCAGCCAGCGCAGGCTGTCGCACCACTGGCGCTTGTACTCGTACTCGCTGGGCAGCATGTCGTGAATGCGGAGTCCGCGCCGGATGGAGCATTCGATGCACCAACGCATGACGAGCTTGCCGGGGGAGAGCCGAGCGAAGGCGGGATCCCAGCCCATCTGAAACTGGAAGAACTCATCGCGCTCCACAAAGCCGTACATGGCGGCGATGATTCGGCCGTCAGCTTCGAGCAGGGGAAGGAGGGAGCGATCCTGCGGCAGCCACTTTTCCGCGAGACGCTGGTGAAAGCGCCACGAGGCCGGCTTGATGAAGCTGCTGACATCCGCCGCCCACTGCATGGCGTGCAGGTCGTGCAGCGCGCGCATGCCGTCGCGGTGGGGCACACGTTCACCGGCGAGCGTGACCGCGCCCGCATGCCTGTCGTCGAGGGCTTTCCGCCTGCGGCGGAGCTTGCTGCGCCAGGCTCCAGTGTGGCGGTTGTCGTAGTGGTCGGAATGATCCGGCAGGCGGATGCAATGGCAGGCGTAGCGGTTCAGCACGCCGGAGTGGATGAAGGATTCCTCCAGCGCGGCGAGGATGTGCGGCGTGTTGGGCGACTCCTCCGGCAGATGATTCAGACGGACGACGTCGCACTCGCTGCGCAGCAGTTTGAAGACGCGGCACAGGCGCGGAGAGAGCTCGTCCTCGCTGCCGGCGGGTACGATGAAATCCAAGCGCTCACCGTGGGCGGAGCCGAAACCGGACAGGAAGGTCAGGGCGGTGAGGTAGTGGCGCGCACGATCGTCTTCGCGCGCGAGCATGAGGGGTGCGATGGCATGCGGAACGCCTTCCTCGTCCTGCAAAGACGCGATCACCAGGCTGCTGCCTTCCCTGCGGCAGTTCTGCCACCACAGGCTGACCCAGTCCCAGCGCAGGAAGGGCGAGCGCGTGGCCATCTGTTCCACCAGAACATCCCAGAAAGGCTCGAGCGCGAGGAAGCCCTCCTCGTCGCGGACGATTTCCAGCGTGAGAGCACGGCGGTGCGGCGCAGCAGGGCGTGAAGTTTGTTGGACGGCTGTCAGCGATGTCATGGCGCACCTCCCTTCTCGATGGATGCGGTGTGCTTGCGCTGCTGCGCGGTCTCGATGAGTGCGCCGACCTGTTGGCGCGCGCTCATCAGGGCTCCGGAGTTGTCTTCCCAATCGCCGAAGCCGCGGGCGAAGCCCGCCGCGAGGGTCTGCGCCTCTTCATTCAGACCCAGTTGGCGGGCGAGCATGAGGTAGTCGTAGTCTTCCACGGTTTCACGCAGCCACTTCAGCCGAATGGAGGCGACGGGCGCGTGGCGTCCGTGACGCTTCTCCGTCGCGGGATAGATGTAGGAACCGTCGCCATTGTAAACGGAGCCGTCGGAGGTCTTGAAGGTTCCCGCGTCCTTCCAGACATCGACGCCTTCAGCCGCATACAGCGTGTCCCAGTAGGTGAAGCCGGTGATGCCGTGCTGCGGAAACAGCCAACCGGTGACTCGGTGTGCCATCGGCGGAAAATCGAGCGCCCACACCGGCGGGAAGCCCTGCTGCAGTCGCTGTGGCTGGCCGTGCTGCTGCTCCCATTCGTTCGGCATCTGCACGAGGGCTGCGTAGCCCCAGACTTCATCACCCGCGGCGCGGCGTGCTGCGATGTCGTGGCGTCCACCGGCCCACTCCATGTCCTGCCAGACGGAGCTGAAGTGAGGCACCCAGATGTCCACCGCACCGTCCAGTTTTCCCCACGCGTCCTTCTCCGGCGATGGCTGCTCGGTGGTGAGCAGCGGCACGCGGACGCCGTGCTTCTTTTCGACTTCGTTGAAGAACGCGCCCCAGCGGCGCACGGTTTCGTAGGCCTCGATGTCGTTGGGTTCGTCGAGATCACCCATGATCACGTAACCGCGTGATTCACAGCGGATTTTCTCCAGCAGCTTCATCCACTGCGCGACATAGGCCATCGCTTCTTCGCGGTCCTTACCCAGAGGATCGCCAAAGGGCCACTCGGGCCAGATCGGCAGGCCCAGTGTGCTGCAGTGTCTGTGCAGCAGATGCTTGCGCATGGCGCGTTCCACCTTCTCCTCGTCAAGTTTGCCGGTGTCCGCGTCAGGATAGGTGCCCTGGACCTGGTCCACGCTCAGGCGATGCGCGGCCAGCAGATCGTAGTACTCGTTGAGCAAGCCGAGGTGCTCGAGGGAGGGCTTGTTGTTCGTGTAATCAAGACCGTGCACTTCGGCGATGCGCCGAACGGTGGTCATGATGGAGGTGCGCAGCTTTGGCACCACGGGCAGGTCGAAGTCCCATACCTTCAGCGTATAGGCGGCGGTGTGTTCTGAGCCATCGCTGAGCTTGAAATGCACTTCGCCGAAATAGTCTCCCGCGGCGGCTGTGTAGGGCACAAAGACATCGACCCAAAACGGCTGGTTCACAATGCCGTCACCGGCGATCTCCTGCGCGGGCATGTCCAGTGGCACGAGGGCGTCGGCGTAGTCGCCGACAGGAAGCGGGGCCATCGGTGTGGATTGGGAAACCCGCACATAGTGTTCGCGAAAAACGAGGGGTGCGGGCAGCAGGGCTGCGGAGTCGCGCTGGGCGATGGCGGTCGGGACGACTTCGATCTTCCCCAACTGCTGCGGTGTGGCAGTGATGATGATTTGCAGCGGCTCCCACTCCCCGCGTGCGGCATGCAGCGCGTGCGTCGATGTCATTGGCGGTGCGCCATCGCGGGGAATGCGCAGCATGCCGTCGCAGAGCGAGATTCTGACCGGTTGCGCGGCGGCGATTCCGGTGAGCACTGAAAGCAGGAGGGCTGTCTTCATTTGCGCACCTCCGTGAGTTCCGCGTAGGTCTCCGCATACTGGCGGGCGGCCTGATCGATGGTGAAACGCTCCAGCACGCGCTGGCGGGACTTCCGCGCCAAATCCTCCCGGGCGGAGGGGCCCAGGTTCAAAGTGTCCTCCCAGGCTTTCGCCAGCGCCTCCGCGTCGCCCAAGGGCACGACGCTGCCGATGCCTTCGATGAGACGCGAGCAGTCGCCGGCGTCCGTGGTGACGCACGGCACGCCGCTGGCCATCGCTTCGATCACGGTCATCGGACAGGCTTCGGTGCGCGATGAAAGCGAGAACACGTTCAGCGCGGGGTAGAGGCGCCAAGGGTCGGGACGGAAAGATTCGAAGCGCACCTGATCGCGATGCGGCAGGGCCTCCAGCAGTGCGCGTTCTTCGGGAGTCATCTGGACTTCCACGCCACCGCAAAGGACGAAGTGCGCCTGCGGCACGCGGTCCTGCAAAAGAACGGCGGCTCGCAGGAAGGTCGGCAGGTCCTTCATCTCGTGAAAGCGGCCGACATAGCCGATCACGGGCGCGGAGGGTGGCAGTTGTAGTTCGGCGCGCGTGTCGAGAGCGGCGTCCGTGTCCGGTTGAAAGCGCTCCGCGTCGATGCCGTTCGGGATCCAGCGCATTTTATTTCGCGGATACCCCAGCGCCGCGTGATCCTCGATGGCAGTGGCGGAGCAGGAGACGATGAGTTTCGGGATGAAACGCGAACTGAGGGAAAGCGCCCGGCGGAAAAGCGCGGTCTTGCGTTCGCCGTCGCCCGGGTTGCGGTGGATTTCGCGGCAGTGAATGCCCCATACGACGTTGCGCACGCCAGCGAGACGCGCCGCCCAGCCGCCCACCAAATCGGCATGGTGCATCCATGTCTGCATGATGGCGGGACGTTCGTGTCGTATCACGTTGCGCAGCTTGGCGAGCGTCGTTCTTTCGAGGAAGGCGCTGCCCTCGAGGTCATGCAGTGTGACACCTGCTTCCTTCAGGCGGCGAATGTGATGCGGCCAGGGCCGGGCATTGATCGCCACGACGACGGTGCGAAATCGCGCCGGGTCGAGCACTTCCGCCAAGCTCACCAGCATGGACTCCGCGCCACCGCCGCCGATGCCGTGGATGAAGTGCATCACCGTCGGCCGCGAGTCCGCTGCCGCCGCAGACGTGAACGCCGGCACAGAGGCCTGCTGCAGCCGCCATTTTGGCAGCGCAGGGGCGTTGGTGTTGGCGAGCGTGATCGTCCTCATATCATTGACATGGCTTTCAGGCAGCTTTGCCTCCATTCCTTGAGTGTTTCGAAGGCGCCCGAGACGGTGGCCTCGGCCTCCCAGATGGACTCGGGAGAGCCATAACGGGGCAGTTGAAAAAGTGACGAGCCCGCATCGACGCGGCCACTCATCGTCGTGCAGGCGCTTTTAAAGCCCGCCGACTTCACCATCTTCACCGTCTCATGGGCGTAGTCATCCTCTCCGCCGTTCGGATAGGCGAAGGAAACCGGTGCGACGCCGGTCTCCGCGAGAATGCGGTCGCGGCAGGTGGTGATTTCGGCCTTCATGGAGAAGGACTCGCAGCGCGACAGGATGGGATGCGTGTGAGTGTGACCGCCGATTTCGATCAAGCCTTCGGAGATCATCTGGTTGGCATCAGCCCATGTCAGTGGTCTCATGGAGGCGGGAAGATCATTCAGACGCGGAGGATCAACACAGAGAGCGCGTTCGAGACGGTTCACCTCCCCGAGCAGGTCGGCGTCCGGCAGCATTTTGAGTTCCGGCATCAACTCGACGAGCGAGTCCTGGCGTTCTTTTCGCGTCTTGAGCGGCAGGCGCAGCTTCCGGTCATTGATCTTCCAAGTGAGGGATTCCTTGCGAGTCCGTCCGAAGGCTAGGTCGATCCTTTGAAACCAGAGAACGTCCGTGCCATCCAGGAAGCCGGTCGTCGCATAGATCGTCGCCGGCAGGTTAAATCGTTTCAGGATCGGATACGCCAGTTTGAAATTGGACTCGAAACCGTCGTCAAAGGTCAGGACGACGGAATTCGCGGGAAGAGTCTTCTTTTTCGACCGCGCCTCGATGAAATAGGACATCGGAATGACGTGGTATTCCGCCGCCAACAGGGCGCATACGCTGCGGAAAACCTCCACCGGCAGGTGCAGCGACCAGTCCAAAATTCCCATGTCTCCCGAGCCTTCACAAAGTCCGTGAAAGGTCATGATCGTGGTCTCCCTGGCGCGCCGCGTCCGCACGATGGACGCGAAACCGCTGCCGACAAGAGCGGCGGCTTTGAGAGTGCGCGATGGGAGGGCAAGCGGCATGATCAAAGAACATGGGAGAATAAGGCCGCGCCCTGAGAGAGGTGGCTAGGGCGGACCCGGCGAGCGGAGACTGGTGATGAATGGAAGATGAGCGCAGTTTATGGCAATATTTATTAACTTCAATAAAATTATCATAATAACCGTATTACCATTACAGGATTCTTACCTTTGAATTCGGGTCCCGTACGCAACAGAGCCGAAGGCGAAAACCTCCGGCTCTGATTCTAAAGCGATGGATGGCTCAACGGTCTGGCTTACATCGGCCTGATCCAGACATTGCGCAGTCGCACGGGGGGATCGTTTTTGTGATCCTGAATGCGGATGGGCGCCTTCTCGGGGAACTCCCCGGAGTAGTCGGTCACATTCTTGTGTTTCGTCGGACCCATGATCTTGGTGTGGTTCTGGACGCAGATGCCGTTCACAAAGGTGGTGATGTAGGCCGGTTCCACCACCTTGCCGTTATCCAACTTTGGTGCCGTGAAGATGATGTCGTAGACCTGCCACTGGCCGGCGGGACGCACGGCATTGACGAGTGGAGGTGTCTGCCCGTAGACGCTGCCGGTCATGCCGTCGGCGTAAGTGGGGTTGTTGTCACAGTCGAGCATCTGGGACTCGTAGCGGTCCATGAAGAACACGCCGGCGTTGCCCTTCTTCTGGGAGTTGCCCTTGGTGTGGGGTTCGCTCATCCACTCCAGGTGCAACTGACAGCTCGCGAACTCCTGCTTGGTCCAGCAGTCGCCGCCTGCGATCATGAGAACGCCGCTGTCATTCTGCCAGGGGCAGGGGATCATTTTGCCGGTGGGCTTGCCGTCCTTGTCCTTTTCCATCGCGTGGAGGGCTTCAGAGCTGGTTCCGTCGAAGATCACGATCGCGTCTGAAGGCGGTGCTCCGGGCGCTTCTCCCGGAGCGACGGGGTCTGGACGGGGGCGGTCAATGTCGTGGACCTTCCATTTGGAGCCCGGAATCAGGGGAGTGTCCGAGTAACCAATGGGAGTGGGCTTTTCCGCCTGAGCAGCGGGTTTTTCATCTTTGGCCAAAGCGCCGAAGGCGGCGAGAACGATGGCGAGGAAGGGAGGAAGGTATTTCATGGGAGGGAGCAGCAAACGCCGACCGAAGGCCGCTTTTTCAACGGCCTCGGCGCGAGCGACACTTCATTCCGGGGTGTTCCGGCTGGCGGGAATGCCCGGGGACTACTTAAGCTCCGCGGTGACGACTTTTTTCCCCTCAATCTTGAGGCCGTCCACCTTCTGAAACTTGGCGGCGGCTTCGCTCATGCTCATGCCGCCGTCGCCCGATTCCATGACTTCCATGAACGCGTCGGCGTTGTCCATGAGCTTGTCGAACTGAATGTCGAGGTAGGTGACCGAGCCGTCGGCAAAGTGGCTGGCGTCGGAGCTGGCGATGCCGTCTGCACCGGTGACTTCGACGGACATGCGCATGCCGGCGAACATGGGTTTCATCATGCCCATCTGCGCCTTCATCTGCGCGATCTCGGCTTCGCTCTTCTTGGGCTTTTCCACGTCGCCGCCCTTCTTCTTGTCGGCCTCGGGGTTGGTGAGGGTGAGTGTGGAGCCGCTGAGAGCGAATGTCATGGGCTCGGAGCTGGAGGCGGGTTTGCCTTCCTGCTTGGGCTCAAAGGGGACGTACTTGAGCTTGGCGAGGTCGGCCACGGCGAAGACGACTTTCACGCCGGACTTGCCGTCGGGTGTCTTGAGTTCCTCATGGGATTTCACGGTGACTCCTTCGCCCAAGTTCTTGGCGCGTTCCTCGGCTGCCGCCTGATCCATGACAAGACCTTTCAGCTGGTCTCCCTGGCCGCCACCGGCCTGCATCATCGCGGCGAGTTGGGCGCCGAGAAGCACGGTCTCCTCGATGGTTGCGGTGCCGTCTTTGCTGACGATCACCTTGGACTTGATTTCGAGGCAGGAGGTCAGGGTGAAGGAGACTGCTGCAAGGAGGAGAAGGTGGAGTTTTTTCATGAGGGGCGGAGCATACGCCGATTTCTCAAACACGGACAAGCACAATCCCTGCGATCCGTGCAAAGTTTCCGTTGCTGCGAACTTCCGATTTGCAGCGCGTCATCCTTTCGTGATGCACTCGTCGAGATTGAGAATGGCGCTGGCGACGGCGTACCACGCTGCGAATTCGGTGACGGGCAGACCCTTGGGCAATGCGAAGTTGTCGGCGAGCTTGTCGGCGGCTTGGGGATCGGCCTTGGCGGAGTCAAACTGCGTTTCCCACAGCGATTTGAGCACACCAAGTTCCCGCGGCTGCGGCGACCTTGCCAAGGCGATGCGGTAGGCGTGCTGAATGCGGGCGTCGAGATCGGTGCTGGGGGCTTCCGTGATGATGCGGCGCGCAAACGACTTTGCGGCTTCGACGTACACGGGATCGTTGAGCAGGGTGAGCGCCTGCAGCGGCGTGTTGCTGCGCGAACGGCGGACGACGCAGGCCATGCGCGCACTGGCGTCAAAGTTCATGAAGCTGGGATAGGGCGAGCCGCGCTTGAGCACGACGTAGAGACCGCGGCGATACTGTTCGGCACCGGGACTGACGACGTAGTTGTAGTTTTGGCCACCGACCTTCTTCCATAGACCATCCGGCTGAGGCGGACGAATGGGCTCGCCGCCCTGTTTTAGATTGATGAGTCCCGCGATGGCGAGCGCGTTGTCGCGGATGGTTTCGGCATCGAGGCGGAAGCGCGGCCCGTGCCAGAGCAGGGTGTTGGCAGGGTCGGAATTCTCAGCCAAGTCCGCCATGGCGGACGACTGGCGATAAGTGGCGCTCATGACGATCTTCTTGAGGACGTGTTTCATGTCCCAGCCGCTGTCCATGAACTCGACGGAGAGCCAGTCGAGCAGTTCGGGATGAGTTGGCGGTGCGCCCTTGATGCCGAAGTCTTCGAGCGTGGCGACGATGCCCTGCCCGAAAAGCTCAGCCCACCAGCGGTTCACGGTGACGCGGGCGACGAGCGGGTTGTCACGGCTTGCGAGCCATTTGGCGAGTGTGATGCGGTTGGCCGGGCCTTTGAGTTTGTAATTGAATACGGCGGGCACAGCCGGCGTAACGGGGTCGGTTGGATCGGTGTAAACGCCGCGTTTGAAGATGGCGGTCATGCGCGGCTCGGGCAGTTCCTTCATCACTTCCGTGGTAGGCGGGGCGAGGGCGGCGATCTGTTTTTGCAGGGCGGTTTTCTGTTTGTCGAGCCGGGCGAGTTCGGCGTCCTTCGGCTTCGCGGGTGTTTGGCCGTCGTCTTCTTCGACTTCGGGCAGGCAGGACGCGACGTCGCCGCTGATGCGTGAGATTCGCAGGCAGCCCATGACGAGGCCGTTGCCGAAATTCTGCTCCATGCGGATGCTGAGCCTCGTGCCGGCGGGAATGGAGACGGGTTCGGCGAGCTCGAACGCGGCCCAGTGTGGCTTGCCGAAACGTTGGCCAATGGCCCAGGCTTTTTTGCCGGTTTGATCGACGAGGCTGGTGACTTCGTAGCCCCGCTGGGAGTAGTCGGCGTGCGCGGTCTTGAATTTGAGCGGCTGCGTTTTGCCGTCGGCCATGGTCAGCGTGCAATCAAAGCTGTGAAGTACGAAGTTTGGACGGTTGGCGCCGCCGCGGCCCGGTCCGTCTCCGGGAATGGAGGCGTGGGTGAGGGTTTCAAGCATGACGCCGCTCAGTTCGCCACCGCCAAGTTCCGTCTCGAAGGTGTAGGTGTCCTTTTCCGGAACGGGCCCGGTGAGCAGCACGCTGCCGTCGGGCTGCAGTTCTGATTCGGCGTTGCTCTCGGTGGTGAAACCGGTGGGCTTGAGGGGTCGGAGAGGATTGGCGGTGTCAGCTTGAGCCGAACCTGCAGCAGCCGGGTTTTCACCTTTTGCCGTGCTGGCGGCGATCTGTCGCTGACGCGCGGTGATCTGACGGTCGAGCGCCTTCAATTGAGCGGCGAGTTTTTGGCGTTCGGTCTCGCGTTGCGGGTCGCTGATTTTAAAGGGGGAGCCGTTGAACTTGATGGAGCCAGGGACGGTGGCCTTGGTGCGGTCGGCTTCCTTCTCGGTATTGTTGTAGTAGGCGAGGAGGGAGTAGTAATCCTGCTGGCTGAAGGGATCGTATTTGTGGTTGTGACACTGGGCGCATTCGAGCGTGGTGCCGAGCCAGACTGCTCCGGTGGTGTTCACGCGGTCGATCACCTGATTGATGCGGCTTTCCTCGGGCTCGGTACCGGCTTCGACGTTGGTGGGCGTGCAGCGGTGGAAGCCGGTGGCGATGATTTGATCCGGCGTGGCATCGGGCAGGAGGTCACCGGCGATCTGCTCGAGCGTGAACTGGTCGAAGGGCATGTTCGCGTTGAGCGCATTCACGACCCAGTCGCGCCACGCCCAGACGTCACGAAGATCGTCGCGCTGAAACCCGTGGGAGTCGGCGTAGCGCGCGAGGTCGAGCCAGGGACGCGCCCAGCGCACGCCAAATTCGCGGGACGCGAGGAGGCGGTCCACGAGTTGCTCGTATTTTTTGTCGGACCATCCGGATGTGTCTGAAAGGTCGGCGATGGAAGGCGGGAGGCCCGTGAGATCGAGCGAGAGGCGGCGGATGAGCACCTCAGGTGCGGCTTCGGCTGAGGGATGAAGTTTTTCGGCTTCGAGTTTGGCGAGGATGAAGCGGTCGATCTCGTTCTTCGGCCATGCCTTGTCCTGGACTGCGGGAGCTGCGGGGCGTGTGGGCGGGGTGTAGGACCAGTGGGTGAGGGTTTCGACTTTTTCCGGCCATTTGGCGCCGGCATCGACCCATTCGCGCAGTTGGTTGACTTGGGCGGCGGTGAGACGCGGGCCGCGTTTGGGCATGGCCTCCTTGTTTTCCTTCGGCAGAGTCACGCGACGGAGGAGTTCAGGGCCGATCTCCGCGTGTTTGGCGGAGGCGATGTCGAGACGGAGGTCGCCCTTTTGTGTCTCGTGGCCGTGGCACTCGAAGCAGGCGCGCTGAAGCACGGGAAAGACGTCCTTCGAAAAGTCCGCGGCCCGGGCGGCCGGGATGGCGAGCAGCGTGATGATGGCAGTGCGAATCATGTTCCCGAGGGGAACGAAACGAGAGCGGCAGACTTTCGAGCGGAACGGAGTCCGTTCATCCTACAGCAGGCGCCGGGCGTTGCGCAGGCCGTCGGCGGTGATGACGGCCTGGTTGCGGGCGGCGATCATGAAGTCGAGGTGATTCTGCCACTGCATCGGACGCAGGGAGGCGAGGCCGATCCCGCGGCGGCTGAAGCCGTAGTCGGCGATCTCCCAACCGTAATCGGAGTGGCGGTTGCGGTAGTCGGCGCGGTGGATCCACGCGCCGAATTCGTCCTTGCGCCAGACTTCAGGGTCGTTGCCCTGGATGATCTGGGCGAGATTCCAGACACGGCGCACGATCTCGGCGTCGTAGCCTTCGACGCTTTGGTCTGTCTCCTGGGTGTCGGCGGGCATGGGTGGGGCGGCCTACTTGAGCTCGATGTTATCGATGAGACGCGCGGCGCCGAAACGAACGGCCGCGGCGATGACGACGAGTTCGGTGGAGGCGGAGACGGGCTGAAGCGAAACGGCGTCGACGGCGGAGACGTAGTCGATGCTTCCGAGCGGCGCGTTTTGTTGAAGATGGCCGGTGATGAGCTTTTCGAGCGCGGCGGGTTCGCGTTCGCCGTTTTTCCAGGCGTCTCGGGCGAGGGTGAGAGCCGTGTGAATCTCGGGCGCCTGGGCGCGTTCCTCGGGAGTGAGGTATTTGTTCCGGCTGCTCATGGCGAGGCCGTCCGGTTCACGGATGGTGTCCACGGCGTGAACGACGATGTTGAAGTCGAGATCTCTCACAAGGCGGCGGATGATGGCGACCTGCTGGTAGTCCTTCTTGCCAAAGACGGCGTCGTCGCACTGGACGAGGTTGAAGAGCTTGGCGACGATGGTGCAGACGCCGTCAAAATGCCCGGGCCGGCTGGCGCCGCAGAGCGTCTTGGAGAGACTGGTTTCGAAGAGCTGGATGCTGCGGTCTTCAGGGTACATTTCCTCCGCCTTCGGAGCGAAGATCATGTCGGCGCCGTTGTCGCGGCAAAGGCTGAGATCCTCAATGAGCGTGCGCGGATAGCTCTCATAGTCCTCGTTCTGTCCAAACTGCAGCGGATTGACGAACAGGCTGACGACGACATTGCCGTTCGGTCCGGCGACTTCGCGCGCGGTGCGGATCAGTTCTGCGTGGCCTTCGTGCAGAGCGCCCATGGTCGGGACGAACGCGCACCGGGTTCCCTTGTTGATGGTCACCCAGGAGCGAATCTGGCGGATGTTGTTGATGACATTCATGATTTCAGATCCCTGGATTCAAACACGGCATAGCCCAGTGTGAAAAGCGAGATGTTTACGGCAAAGATGACGGTGTAGCCGCGCACGACAAGCGGCCAGTCGATGGTTTCCGCCAGCAGGCGTCCCCATACGGCCATGTGTTTG
Organism: Prosthecobacter sp.; assembly: GCA_041395065.1. GTDB lineage: Bacteria > Verrucomicrobiota > Verrucomicrobiia > Verrucomicrobiales > Verrucomicrobiaceae > Prosthecobacter. The sequence goes on from JAWLBG010000016.1 coordinate 23,265, forward strand.
GTGATGAGAAGGTGCTGGTAGTCCTCCATGAAACCGCTGGTGCGCAGGATGAAGTCCACCAACACGTAAGTGAGCGCGCCGATGGTTGCGGCGGCGGGTTTGATGCGAAAGCAGGAGAGGAAAAATGCGATGCTGCCGATGGCGGTCATGCTGAATCCGAGAAACACGGCGCTGAAAAAGTACCGCTCAAGTCCGGTGCTCCAGTCATGGAACGCCACCACGGAAACCTCCGGCACGAGGACGAAGTAACCGCCTCCCCAGCCGTGCAGCGCGAGTCCCAGTATGAAGGCTGACACGACGAGAAATTGAATCAGAAAGACCGCGTAGCAGCAGCAGGTGAGGTATTTCAGCAGCAGCAGACGGAAGCGACTCACGGGCCGCGCCAGCAGCAGGCGCAGGTGGCCGTCCTCCGCTTCCTTCGCGACAATGTCTCCGGCGACGAGGCTGAGAAAGAGCGCGCCGAGAAGAAACACGGAAACGCCGACGACAAAGCTGGCCACGGTGAGCGCCGAAAGATAGTAGTCGGCGCTTTCGCCGGCAGCGGCGATGACGCGCCGTGTCGGCAGGCCGAACTTTTTGACGAGGAGGAAGACCAGGATCTGCAGCGCGAGGAAGGCGCCGAATCCGATGTAGGTTCGGCGGCGGGCAAAAAGCTTCATCAGCTCGCCATACCACTGCTGGAAGAAGAGAGTCATGATTTCGACGAGAGTCCCATGTAGAGTTCCTCCAGTGTGCGGCGGTGAGGCAGCCAGGCGTTGACTTGCACCCCGCCGTTCACCAGTGCGGCGACGAGTTCGTGCGGCTCCATGTTCAGCGGCACTTCGACGACGCCGTGCTTGTCCATGGTGGCACCGGCGCGGTTCATCACTTCACGGGCGAGTCCCATGTCGCCGGTCTCCAACTGAAACACCCGGCGTGTCTTTTCTTGGGAGGGCACAGGTCCCTCGAAGACCTTGCGTCCGTCCTTCAGAATCACGCAGCGGTCGCACATCTGCTCCACTTCGGCGAGGAGGTGCGAGTTCAACAGGATCGTCATGCCATCGTGTTGGCGCAGGTGCAGGATGAGCTCGCGAAATTCGCGGATTCCCTCGGGATCAAGGCCGTCCGTGGGTTCGTCGAGGAGGAGGATTTTCGGCTGCGGCAGCAGGGCCTGGGCGAGGGCGAGCCGCTGGCGCATGCCGTGACTGTAGGTGGACGTCTTCTGCTGAATGGCGCGGGTTAGATTGACCATCTGCACGACGCGTTTGACCTCCGCCTCGTCCCACCAGCCGGAGAGGGCGCAGATGGCCCGGAGGTTCTGCCAGCCGCTGAGGTAGTCGTAGAATACCGCCGCTTCGTAAATCGCTCCAATTTGTCGCAGGGCTCCGCCGCGGTCTGTCTGCACGCTGCGGCCTCCGATGCGCACCTCTCCCACATCGGGGCGCACCATGCCGAGGGTGACGCCCATGATGGTGCTTTTGCCCGCGCCGTTGTGTCCGAGGAGTCCGAGGATTTCGCCCTGCCTGACCTCGAAGCTCACATCGTCCAGCGCGAGGCGGCCGGTGGGCCAGCGCTTGGAGAGATGTCGGACTTCGAGGAGGGCCATGGAGTGCGAATTGTGGCGTGTGCCCGGGGTGTTGCCAGCGTTTAGTGATGCGGTTGCAACAAGTCTCCAAATTGGTGTTTGCCTCCGCCGCCGCGAGACTGCATTACTCCGCCTGTCCCGCCCCCGCCCATCATGCAGTTTCACTTCCCCACATCCCTGAATCTCGGCAACGAACACAGCGAAGGCTTTCACCAGGAACTTCTCCGCGGCCTGACCCACAAGCTGAACAATCTGCTGGCGGTCATCCAGGGTTTCAGCAGCCTCATCCTGATGACGGACGATCTGGATCCGGGGGTGAGCGAAAACATGCAGCACATCCGCGAAGCCTCCGTCGGCGTGACGAACCTCAGCGAGCGCATTCGCTCCGCCGGTGGGTGTGCCAAGCTCAGTCCGCAGGCGCTGAACCTGAACGAATATCTCGGTGTCATTGAAGGCGCGATCATGGAACCGTTTCAAAAGGCGGGCGTCCAACTCGAAGCCGATGTGCAGCAGGGGCTGCCGCCGATCCTCGTCGATCCCACGAAGTTCAAGGACATCCTCGTGGAGTTGCTGAAAAACGCCGCTGAAGAAGCGTCGAAAAGCGGCGGTCGGTGCGCGCTGAAAATCTGCGGTCCGGGAGCGATTACGCCCGCGGAGCAAAAACGCGTGGATGTCCTCGTCAGCAACACGGGTTCCCAGATTCCGGTCGAGAAGATCCAGGAGGTGTTTCGTCCCTTCCACGGCTCGAAGGACAGCAATCATCTCGGCCTCGGCCTCACGATCGCCGTAATGCTGAGCCATCAGATGAACATCCAGCTCGGCGTGGCTTCGGAGAACAATACGACCACCTTCTGGTTGAGCTGCCCGACGGCCTGACGCGTGGGCTGGGAACGCTTTTTGCGTTTCGGGATTTGAATTCAATGCAACGTTGGCCCGTCTGCCGTTGTCTGAAGCCCTGATCACCGTCCTGAGGTTTTCCCATGAAACGCATCGTCCTCTTCTTTTCCCTGCTGCTGGCGGCACCCGGCCTCACGGCCGCTGAAAAAGAGCGCACCATCACGACACGAAGCGGAAAGACCTTCCTGAACTGCAAGATCGTGCGGGTCCATCCCGACGGCGTGTCTTTCATTCATCAGAAGGGTGCGGCAAAGATCGCCTTCAAAGAACTGCCGGAGAGCCTGCGCAGGGAATTCCGCTACGACCCGAAGAAGGAAGCGGAGTATCAGCGCGCCCAGGCGGAACTGCGCAAGCAGGAGGCTGAACGGGCCAGACTGCGGGAGATTGCCATGGAGGAGAAGCTCATGGAGGCCCAGATGGCTGAGGCCAGCTATCTCGCGGCGGCGAACACGGTTTATCGTCCTGCGAGCGGCACTCCGGGCATGTCGCTGGCTTTGCCGGGAGAGACGCTGCAGGTGGCTCAAACACGACCGACGTGGCTGGGTGCGCCGATCACCGGGACGCCGATGGGTGGACGCGTTTACACGCGCTCCTCCTACTCCTACTGGGGTAACTATCCGGCGGGTTATGGCGGCGGTGGTTTCTATCCGACGGTGGGCTACGGCTACCCTTTTGGCGGTTACGGCTGCGCTCCTGCAGGAGCCTATGTGAGTCCCACGATTTTTAGATCGTGGAGTGTCGGTGGCGGGGTGCGGGTGGGGCTCGGAATCTCGCCTTTCGGCACAGCGCTGCGCGTGTTTCCGTGAGCCTGATGCTTTGGTTTTCCGAAGCATAAAAGGCTGGCAAAAGTGCGATCTTCGCGGTCAACTGAGACTCAGCGATGAAAACGATTCTTTTCGCCCTCGTCATGCTGACCTGCGGTTTTGCCTTGGCTGCGCCGGAGCAGGAGTTCGACGTCATTCACACGTTGAGGGGAAAGAGTTATCAGCAGTGCAGGATCATGCAGCGTGACGCTGATGGCGTGGCCTTTTCGCACCGCAAGGGCATCGCCCGCGTTTTGTTCAGCGATCTGCCGGAGAGCCTGCGGGTCGAACTCGGCTACAATGCGGGGGCGGCAGCCGATCTGCAAAGGAAGCGCGATCTTGCCCGGAAGGAAAAAGCCGAGCAGGAGCAGAAGCAGCGGGAACGCGCTGCCGAACTGCGTCACGAGACGCGGCTGGCTGAGATTAAACGTTTGGCCCAGCGGCCATTGGTCGTGATGCAGTCGCCTTCGGGGGCCTACTTCTCTGGTCCCGTCCCCGCAGTTGGCTTTGCCGCATCCGGATGGGGTGGCGGTTACTTTCATCCGCAGCATTGGCCGGCTTCCCGGGGCGGTGCCTGGAGCAATGTGGGCATCGCTACGATTGGCGCGGGCAGCGGTGGCATTTACGTGCCGCAAAGCGGCGGCTTCGTCTTCACTGGCGTTCCTCAGGTGCACTACAGCCCGACGCTGGGCTACTACAATCCGGGACGCTACGCGCCGCCCGCAGCGCCTTCCCTCGGAACCTTTGGCGTGGTGCCGGGCTTGGCGGCACCGGCACCGGCTCCGCCTGCAGTGGTGTCCGGCGTGGGACGGAGCGGCGGTGTTTCGCTGGGCGCACCCAAATAAAAAAACGGGCGGACCTGTTGCAAGTCCGCCCGTCGGGAATGGGATTGATCGGTCGTCAGTTAGATGAGGCCAGCCTTCTTCAGCGTGCTGTAGGCGCCGTTCTTGTTCACGGTCTTCAGGGCGCGTGCGGTCAGCTTCACTTCGACGAACTTGTTCAGTTCGGCCACCCAGATGCGCTTCGAGCGGAGGTTCGGCATGATCACGCGCTTCACGCGCTTGGTGATGTGACGTCCGATACCGCCTTCTTTCTTGGCTTTACCGCTGCGGTGGATGTGATGGCCGCGTGTTGCGCCAACTCCGGTGATTTCACAAACTTTTGCCATAAAAATAAAAGGGTTCGGGGGAAGGGGGCCGCGATACTAGCCGAGGACACCGGTGCGTCAACCAAAAGTCCTGCTTTCATCATCATCGACCGGGACGGCCCACCATCAGGCACGTCGTTTCGGGGTTCATGAGATAGCCAATGCCGAAGTTCAGGGGCTGCACCGGGTGTCGACCGGAGGAGTAGGCCGCCGTGAGGTCCGGCTGCTGGCAGCCGGAGAAGATGCTCAGCGTTCCGCGATGGTTGCCATACAGGCTCAGGTTCCAACCTTGGCGGATAAATTCGCGGTAGGGGATGCCGGAGGGGTCCTGCACGATCACGCTGCTGTGCCGCAGGATGAAGTCGCGGATGCCGGAGAATCCGCCGTCATGCATCAGGTAGGAGGCGCTTTTCATGAAGGACGGGATGCGCCCCAACCTTGAAACGTAGTTCAGGAGCGGACCGGCGCCTCCGCCGTTTGAAAGGTCTTGGCGGAAGTAGAACACCCGCTTGGACCTCCCGAATCCGCTGCGGCAGCGGATCATCAGCCCCGTGTTGCCGGACGAACCCGCTAGCGTCACATTCCCTGTGCCGTCGATTCTGACGGTGTCCACGGATTCGACGGAATGCCCCGTGCGGGCCATGAAGGCCAGAATGACCGGCAGCACGCCGCGGAAGCGGGTGGCCACGAGATCGTTCTTCATCTCGGTGGTGATGAAGTAGCTGCTCGTCATGATCGTGGAGACCGAGCTGTGCAGGCCGTAGAGCCCGCGCTCGATTTCCTCCTGCGTGAGGCTCGCTAGGCGCGGCAGGGGTTCGGCCGGTTCGAGGCCGACGAGCACATAGGTCTCAGCGTTGGGGCAGATCGCGCTGGCGAAGAGAAAATCCGGACCGCTGAAGGGGTAAAACAGGGCGTTGGCTCCCTGCACGTCGCCGATTTCGGATGCCGCCCATGCCTGGAGCGGTGCCCGATACGCGTTCTGGTGCGTGACCCAGAGGCGATCCATGCGAAGCCTGTGCGAGGCCATGACAGAAGAGTTGACCAAACCTCCACCGTCCATTCCGGCGAAGAGCCGGGCGATGTTGTTGATCGAGGACGACTGCGACGGCACGTTCATGGATGCCGCACCGTTGTAGAGCGGGCCGCGTCCGGCGCTTTCCGCCCGGCGCACGCTGCCGCCGGTCAGTGCGTCGAGAACCCCGTTCCACTGCTCAACGCGTTTCGCTCCCGCATAGTTCCGAAAGGCCTCATCCGGCAGGGCGCACCCGGCGATGCCGAGCACGGCCATGAATCCGCCGAACCGTCGGAATAGAGTTAGAGAAGCATGATTTCGCGCAGCCGTCATAACAGCAAGAGCGTATCAGGCCTCATACCAACTCCAACAAACTCTTCGGCGACCGAGTCGGCTTTATTTTCAGTGGATTCCAGCCACTCTAAAAATTCGAAGGAATTGTTGCGGATCGCCAAACATTCAACTCATCCGACGGCTCAAGCCCCTTTGGGCTCGTGCATCGCGATGCAGTGCAGCGCACCGCCTTCGGTGACGAGATCCTTGGCCATCATCGAGATGATTTCACGGCCTGGGAAGCATTCGGCGATCTTGTCCTCGGCGGCAGCGTCCTTCTTCTTGTTGCCAAAAAGAGGCACCAGCACGGCATTGTTCAAAATCAGGAAATTTGCGTAGCTGGCCGGCAGTCGGCTGAGGCGCCAGTCCTTCATTTCGAGGGCCTGCGGCATCTCAATTTCGATGATTTCAAGTTTGCCGCCGTCGGGAGCACGCAGGTCGTTCAGACGTTCGCGAATGTCTTTGAGCACCTTGTGGTTCGGGTCGGAATCACGCGGCTCGACCATGCAGATGACAGCGTCTTCGCGGATGAAGCGCACGATGTCGTCGATGTGGCCGTCAGTGTCGTCGCCTTCGATGCCTTTCTTGAACCAAACGATGTCGTTCACCCCAAGCATGGCTTTCAGCTCCTTTTCGACCTCGGCCTTGTTGCCGGGCTTGCCGCCATGGCGGTTCGGATTGAGCAGAACGGACTCGGTCGTGAGCAGCATGCCCTTGCCATTCGTCTCGATGGCGCCGCCTTCGAGGATCATCTTCGACTTGAAGCGTTCCATCTTCAAAACGTTCGCGGCTTTCTCCGGAATCGAGTTGTCGAGGTCGAACGGCGGGAACTTGCCGCCCCAGGCGTTGAATTCCCAGTCGGTGATCGCGACTTTGCCGGTTTCGTTGTGCTTGATGAAAATCGGGCCGTGGTCGCGGCACCACACGTCGTTCGTGTTGTGCTCGTAGATGTCCACCTGGCTCAGGTCGCCCTCGTTGTCGGCGATGCTGAGGCGGATGTTCATGTGGCTGAGCATCGGGGCGTTGATGCGCACGCGCTCGTAGCGGGAGATGGTGGACGCGATTTCACCAAACTTGTCCTGCAGCTTGTGGAAAGTCTTCGGGCAGCTCTCCTTGTTGGACGGCCAGGACAGCCAGATTGCCTCCTGCGGCTCGAATTCGGCGGGCAGACGGTAGTTTTTGGGGTAGGAGGCTTTACTCATCGATGTAGCGTTTGGTCAGGGGAGCGTAGGTGTCAATGCGGCGATCACGGAAAAACGGCCAGATGCGGCGGAAGTCTTCCACGGCCTGCAAATCGCATTCCACAATGAGGATTTCCTCATCCGTGACGCCGGCCTTTGCAACGATTTCTCCATATGGATTCGCCACAAAACTCTGGCCCCAGAACTCGCTCTGCTGCTCGGTGCCCACGCGGTTGACCGCCGCCACGAAGCAGCCGTTCGCCACGGCATGCCCGCGCTGGACGGTTTCCCAGGCGCAATGCTGGGCGGCGCCCAGTTCGGCCTTTTCGCTGGGCAGCCAGCCGATGGCCGTGGGATAAAACAGAATCTCCGCGCCCATGAGCGCCGTCATGCGCGCCGCTTCCGGATACCACTGGTCCCAGCAGATCAGCACGCCGATGCGGCCGAACTTCGTGTCCCACACGCGATAGCCGAGGTCGCCGGGCGTGAAGTAAAACTTCTCCTCGAAGCCCGGGTCCTGCGGGATGTGCATCTTGCGATACTTGCCCAGGACGGTGCCGTCGGCGTCGATCACGGCCGCCGTGTTGTGGTAGAGGCCCGGTCCGCGCTTCTCGAAGAGCGGCACGATGATCACCACGCCGAGTTCTTTCGCCAGCGGGGCCAGAGCGTCCGTCGTCGGTCCCGGCACGCTTTCAGCCAGATTGAACAACCCGGTGTCCTGGGTGATGCAGAAGTACGGCGTGTTGAAAAGCTCCTGCAGGCACACGATTTGCGCGCCACGGGCCGCCGCATCGCGAATCAGGCGGATGTGCTCGCGCAGGCTTTCGTCCTTGCTGGAAAATGCCCGGCTTTGCACCAGGCCGAGGGTGACTTTCGACATAGGGCGCGATGGTTCACCGCATGGCGGGGAATGCAAGAAGGCTGTGGCCACAAAAAAGCCCGGCGCTTACGGCGCCGGGCTTCGCGATTGGGGGAATGCTTACCCGCGATCCACTGAGAACTTGCCCGCGCCGGTGAACAGCAGGCTGACGTACGCGACGAGATAGATCATCGCCAGTTCGCCGGACTTCACGCCGCTGGCCGCGATGTCGACCAAGGCTGACTTGTGCACGATGAAAAAGGCCACCCCCATCGTGATCGCCAGCATCAGAGCCGCGAAGCGGGTAAACAGGCCGGCGATGATCAATGCCGAACAGACGACTTCCGCAAACACAGCCAGACCGGCGTTCACGTTTCCCGGCAGGCCCATGAGCCCGTTCATTTTCTCCACCGTGGCGGAAAAGTTCAGCATCTTGCCGCGACCGTGCAGCAACAGCATGGAGAAGCCGAGAGTGACTCGCAGGATGAGCAAACCATAGTCGGGAGACTTTGGCAGGAAAGACAGTTTCAGGAGCTTGAGCATGAGTGAGTTGGGTTCGGGTTGGTTGGGGATTGGCCCGAGCATGGTCCACCCATGGCTTCAGCGACAAGCCTAAAATCACCCCAGCGCGGCCATCATCTCCTTGAGCTTTGCCAGCTTCTCCTGCCAGTCGGTCTTCCGCTGCTGATGCTCGTCGAGCACCTTCTGCGGGACCTTGGAGGTGAACTTTTCGTCGGCGAGCTTAGCGGTGACTTTCTCCAGCTCGGATTCGGCCTTGGCGAGTTCCTTGCCGATGCGTGCACGCTCGGCTTCGACGTCGATGAGTCCGTCAAGCGGCAGGAAGATGGTTCCAAGAGGCGTCAGGGCGCTAGGCGTGCCTTTGGTCGGCGCATAGTTCGCATCGACATCAAGCGGTTCGGCGTTGAGCAGGATGCGAATGACTTCAATTTCGTGCGCAGGCAGTTCCTCGGCTGGCTTGAGGACAAAGCGGACGCGCTTGTTGATGTTGAAGGTGCTCTTCAAACCGCGGCCGAGATTGACCGCTTCGTATTTGTCGTTCGCGGTCTTTTCGTCCTCGGGAAGGATGCCGAAGTGGGCGAGTTCGTCCGCGTCGAGCGGTTTCGGCCACGGGGCGAACATGATGCTCTTGCCACCCTGGTTTTCCGGCATGTCGGCGTTGAAGCCCATGCCGTGCCACAGCTCCTCGGTAATGAACGGCAGGAACGGATGAAACAGACGCAGCGTGTGGCCGAGCACGAAGTCGATGACGGCCAGCGTGTTCGCTTTGCGCTTTTCGTCGCTGCCTTGCAGCACGGCTTTGCTGGCTTCGACATACCAGTCACAGTACTCGCTCCAGAAGAAGCGGTAGAGCGTGGCGGTGGCGTCGCTGAAGCGGTATTCTTCGAGCGCGGTGCTGACCTCGGCGATGGCGGTGTTGAGGCGCAGGAGGATCCATTTGTCGTCGCTGCTGAGCAGCGCGGCGCTGATCTCGGCTTCGCTGCTGTAGCCGGCCTCAGTGAGGCCGGAAGCGGGGTCATTGCCCCCGCCCACAGATTGCATCTGACGGAAGCGGGCGGCGTTCCAGAGCTTGGTGCAGAAGTTGCGGCCGAGCTCGACGTTCTTTTCGTCGAAGCAGATGTCCTGACCCAGCGGAGCGCTGCGCATGATGCCAAAGCGCAACGCATCCGCGCTGTAGTTCGCGATGAGCTCCAGCGGATCGGGCGAATTGCCGAGCGACTTGGACATCTTGCGGCCCTGCTTGTCACGGATGATGCCGGTGAAATAGACGTTCTTGAACGGCAGCTCGCCCATCCACTCGAAGCCCGCCATGATCATGCGGGCGACCCAGAAGAAGATGATGTCCGGCCCCGTGACGAGATCGGTCGTGGGGTAGAAGGCCTTCAACGTGGAGGTCTTCTCCGGCCATCCCATCGTGGCAAACGGCCACAGCCAGGAGCTGAACCAGGTGTCGAGGACGTCGGGGTCTTGGGTGAAGCCGAGTTTTGCCAACTCCCCGCCTTCCTTCTCAGAATCCGTGGCACAGGCGAATGTGATTGTGCCATCAGCATTTTCGATGGCTTGGCTGACATAAGTTTGATGCTCGGCAATACCCGAAAGCGAAATGCTCGAACCTTCACGAGAAGACATTTCTGCCTCGCGGGCAGCATCCCAAATGACGGACACGGCTGAGTAGTCTTTGATTGTGAGTGACCACACCGGAATCCGATGCCCCCACCAGACCTGGCGGCTGATGCACCAATCCTGCAGGCCGGTCATCCAGTGGTCATAGACCTTCGCCCAGCGGTCGGGGTGGAATTTCATCTCGCCATTCGCCACGACGGCCTGGCTTTCCTTCACGCTCGGATACTTCAGGAACCACTGCTCGCTCAAGCGGCTCTCGATCGGCACATCGGCACGCTCGGAGTAGCCGAGGTTGTTCTGATAGGGCTCCTCTTTGACGAGGCTGCCGATTTCCGCGAGCAGCTCGGCGGCGCGTTTGCGGGCGGCGAAGCGCTCCATGCCGGCGAGGTCTTTGCCAGCGAGCTCGTTGAGCACGCCGTTCGGATGCATGACATCGACCGCGGGCAGGTTGTGACGCTGCGCGATCTCAAAGTCGGCCTTGTCATGCGCGGGCGTGACTTTCAGCACGCCGGTGCCGAAGGTGAAATCGACATGCTCATCGGCGATGATCGGCAGCAGCACCTGGTCTTCGACCGGCAGCGGACGACGCACGTGTTTGCCGATGAGATGCGCATAGCGCTCGTCCTTCGGATTCACGGCGATGGCCTGGTCGCCCGGGATCACTTCAGGCCGCGTGGTGGCGATGGTGAGCCAGGTGCCGGGTTCCTCGACGACCTCGACTTTGAAGTGATACATGATGGCGTTTTGCGCCTTCATGACGACCTCCTCATCGCTGAGCGCGGTGAGGGAGGACGGGCACCAGTTCACCATGCGCTTGCCACGGTAGATGAGGCCCTTTTTGTAGAGATCGACGAACACGCGCATGACGCAGGCGTTGTAGTCGTCGTCAAAGGTGAAGCGCTCGCGGCTCCAGTCGCAGGAGGCGCCGAGTTTCTTGAGCTGCTCGATGATGATGCCGCCGTGCTTCTCCTTCCACTCCCAGATCTTCGCCACGAGGCCCTCGCGGCCCAGGTCGTCGCGGTGCTTGATGACGCCCTGCTTTTTCAGCGTCTTTTCGACGACGTTTTGCGTGGCGATGCCGGCGTGGTCGGTGCCGGGCAGCCAGAGCACTTCCTTCCCGAGCATGCGGGCGCGGCGGGCGAGGATGTCCTGGATGGTGTTGTTCAGCACATGGCCGAGCGTGAGGATGCCCGTGACGTTCGGCGGCGGGATGACGATGGAATAGGCCGGGCGCTTCTCGCTGACGCGGGCGGGATCTGCTTCAAAGCATTTGTCATCCAGCCAGCGCTGATACCAGCGGGCTTCGACGTCCGCCGGGGTGTAGGTCTTTTCGAGTTCGGGCATAAAAGGGCGCGCAAGATGGGGGAAAGCCGCCGCTTTGCAAACGCCGAGGTGGCTCTAACATGACAGCATGAGCACGGCGAACTCACCTGTATCCCCTCCTCACGGCAGCGGCCTTCGACATGGCCTGATGCTCGCCGTTGCGCTTGCCTTCCTCACCCTCGTCGGCCTTGTGCTGCCCCACGGCGACAGTGGCGACGAATTTCGCATCTGGCTCATGGAGCACCGGTTCTTCCTGCTGGCCGTGGGCGGTCTCTGGGCGGTCGTTGTGGTCGAGGGACTGCTGGGCTTGTTTTGGGCGGGTGACGCCTGGTCTGCCCGCATCAAGCGCTTTCTGCTGACCTCGCTGCTCCCGCCGCTGCGCATCACCACCGCCAGCAGCAAGTCGAATGGCTGGCTGTGGCTGCCGAGTGTCGGCTGGAGGCGGGCGGGCGCGGAAATCTCCGAAAAACTCGAGCAGAAGCTCGCGATGCCGATGCTCGTCCTCACGCTGCTCGTGCTGCCCGTCCTCGGCGCGGAACTGACCGGCGGAGAGACTCTGGACAATCACCCGCGCCTCGCACTGGCGACGCATCTCACCACCTGCGTCATCTGGATCGGCTTCACCGCCGAGTTTCTCTGGATGGTGGCCGCCGCGCCGAAAAAGCTGACCTACTGCCTCAAGAACTGGATCAACCTCGTCATCATCCTGCTGCCACTGGTGGCCTTCCTGCGCGTGCTGAATGTCTTCCGTTTCGCCCGCACGCTGCGTGCCGGCAAGCTGCTGCGCGCCTACCGGCTGCGCGGCCTGTTCACGCGTGTCTGGCGTCTGGCCCTGCTGTTCAACCTTTTTGAGCGGCTGCAGCAGCGCAATCCCGTGAAGTACTGCGCCGCGCTCGAAAAGAAGATCGCCGACCTCGAAGAGGAAATCGGCGAACTGAAAGAGAAGCTCGCCACCGCCCGCGATCGCATTCCACCGCCTCCCGCCGCATGATCAGGCCGGATGCCCGCATCGTCGTCCTCACTGGCGCAGGCATGTCCGCCGAATCCGGCGTGCCCACGTTTCGCGGTGTGGACGGCTTGTGGGAAGGGCATCGCATTGAAGACGTCGCCTCTCCGGAAGGTTTCGCCCGTGATCCTGAGCTCGTGCATCGCTTCTACAACCTGCGGCGCGCCGCTCTGAACAAGGTGGAGCCGAACGCCGGTCATCACGCTCTCGCCAAGCTCGAACGCGAATGGCGGGGACGCTTCCTGCTCGTCACGCAGAACGTCGATGACCTCCACGAACGCGCCGGCAGTGAAAAGCTCATCCACATGCACGGCGAGCTGCGCAAAGCCCGCTGCGAATGCTGCGACGCCGTGTTGTCATGGAACGATGACCTCGATTCCGGCACCCGCTGCCGCGCCTGCGGCGAAATTGGCGGCCTGCGCCCGCACATCGTTTGGTTTGGCGAGTTTCCCTTCGGGATGGAGACCATCATGGGGGCGCTGAAACATGCCGATCTTTTCCTCTGCATCGGCACCTCCGGTGTCGTCTATCCTGCCGCCGGCTTCGCCCAAATCGCCGCCGAACGACCCGGCTGCCACCTCATCGAAATGAATCTGGAAGCCACCGCCATCTCGCGTCAATTTCACGAACGCATCATCGGTCCCGTCGCAGTGGAGCTGCCGCAACTGGTGGAGAGACTGCTGGCGGCTTGAACCGCGTTCACTGCCCGAGGCTCAGATATTCGCGCACCGTGTGATTCATCGCGCGTCGTGCCGGAGGGAAGCACCCGGCGACTTTTTCGAATGTGTCCTCCAGGGCGAACTCTTCGGCGAGGATGTGCTTTCGGGCGGAGTCGAGATGACTGACGACCACCTGCTCGTAGTAGTCCACATCCGGCGCGCCGCGTCGTGCGGCACGGCGATGCAAAAAGTCGGGATACAGGCAGGTCAGAACGAGGAACTGGTTCGCGCACTGCACATGCAGGAAGAACTTGTGATGCCGGCTCGCGTTCTCGATCGCCTCCAGGTAGTCGACGCTGTAAAGGCTGTCGATGCTGTGGTTGATGTCCTCGGGGCCCTTCGTCGGCGTGCAGCCAAAGTCCGCGCACACCACCGCCATGTAGTCGGCCACGGCAATCTCCTTGATGCCGAATTCCTTCAGCGAATGCCGCACGACGATGAAGAAGAACAGCTCCGGCGACAGCAGCGCGGCTTTTTTTGAGACGAGCGCCGCGTCGAAGAGCTTGTCGTTGTCCAGAATGATCGGCACCGCATCCGGATCGTCGAGCATGGCGTCGAAGCCCTCCTTTCCGCGCTCGTCGTGGGCCAGCGTGTCGCGGATGAAATTCCAATCCGTCGGAGTGAAACGGAACCAACATCCAGGGCGGGGAAAGCGCGTCATGGTGATCAATTGGGTGCTGTCTTCTGCAATTAGCATATCAGGTGCCAGATTGGATTGTCATTTGGAAATGTGCCGTGTTCCCGGTGTTCAATTACTTCGGGGCGCTCTTTGTAAGCGGGTCCACAAAACCCTTTGGACAGACCCGCCCCCGTGCTAAGCACCGCCATGACCAGAACCGACGGCCGTGCGCCCGACCAGCTCCGCAAAATCGAATACATCCTCGACGTCGCCCCGCATGCCGCAGGCTCCGTTCTCATCGCCTTTGGCAACACCCGCGTCATTTGCACCGCCTGCATCAATGAGGAAGTCCCGCGTTGGATGAAGGTGCAGGGCGTCAAGGGAGGCTGGCTGACCGCCGAGTACTCGATGCTTCCTTATTCGACCCTGGAGCGCAAGGATCGCGAAAGCTCCCGCGGCAGGCCCGACGGGCGCAGCACGGAGATCCAGCGCCTCATCGGCCGCAGCCTGCGGGCTGTCGTCGATCTTGAAAAGCTCGGCGCCCGCACCCTTTACGTCGATTGCGACGTGCTTCAGGCCGACGGCGGCACCCGCACCGCTTCCATTACCGGCGCCTGCATCGCCACCGCCATCGCCTTCAACCGCCTGCTCGAAAAGGGCAAGATCACCCGCCAGCCGCTCAAGAAAAAGCTCGCCGCCGTCAGCGTCGGTGTCCTCAAGGGGGAAACGCTCCTCGACCTCTGTTACGAGGAGGACGCTGCGGCCGATGTGGACAGCAACATTGTCCTGACCGAAGACGGCGAGTTCGTCGAAATCCAGGGCAGCGGCGAAGAAGCCACCTTCACCGAGGCGCAGCTTCATTCCATGCTGCAATACGGTCGCAAGGGCATCAAGGAGCTCGTCGCCATCCAGGACGAGGCGATCAAGAGCGCCATGCAGCCCGCTGACGGTCGGGATCTGCAAAACCTCGCCGCCTTTTTCGACAAAAAGTAGCGCTTCCTGGGACGGTCACTTCACAACCATCCACGGCAGCCAGTACGCCTGCGCCATCACCAGCACGCCCATGAGCAGTGCGAGCGCCACGCTGTGCCAGAAGACACTTCGCAGCACGGTGCCGGCATCGGGACTGTCCGGATGACCGCCCGTCGCCACGGCGGCGACGACGATGCTTTGCGCGTCGATCATCTTGCCCATCACGCCGCCGGAACTGTTCGAGGCCGCCATGTGAATCGGCGAGAGATGCAGCTGGTTCGCGGTGACCTGCTGCAGATTGCCAAACAGCACGTTTGACGCGGTGTCGCTGCCCGTGAGCGCCACGCCAAGCCAGCCGATGATCGGTGAGAAAAACGGAAACAGCGCACCCGTGGACGCCATCATCAGGCCCATCGTTGTGTCCGTTCCGCTGTATCGCGTCACGTAGCCGAGCGCGAGCATGAGCGAGATCGTCAGCAAGGGCACGCGCAGCTTCCAAATCGTCGTCGCATACAGTTTCGCGATGCGCACCGGCCCCAAGCCGAGGCAGAAGCCCGCCAGCACGCCCGCCAGCATCGCCGCCGTGCCGGTGGCGGAGAGCGCATTGAATTTGAACACCGCCTTCTCGAGTTCCGCATGCACCACCACCGGAGGCACGCGCTCGACTGCCTTGTGCAGCACCGGAACCTCGATCTCCTGATTGAAGCTGGCGTTCAGTCCGCTCTTCACCGCCGGCATGCCCCACGCAAAGACGAAGACCGTGAGGAAAATCCACGGCAGCCAGGCCTTCCATGCCGCGCCCGATGCACCACCCACGGGCTCTTCATTCACATGCTCATGGGCGAGCGCCGGCTTCCACACTTTCATGAAGCCAACGAGCGCCAGCATCGCCACGACCGCGCTCACGATGTCCACCAGCCACGGGCCGTGGAAGTTGCTCATCACAAACTGCATCACACCAAAGCTCAATCCTGTCACCAAGCACGCGGGCCACACGCCGAGCATGCCGCGCCATCCTACTTGCGCCGCCACTAGCCAGAACGGCACGATCAACGAGAACAGCGGCAACTGTCTGCCCACCATCGCGCTGAGCAGATGCACATCGAGATGCGTGATGTCCGCCAGTGTGGTCAACGGCGTGCCGAGTGATCCAAACGCGACCGGCGCCGTGTTGCCGATGAGCGCGAGCTTCGCGGCTTCGAGCGGTTTGAAGCCGAGGCCGATCATCAACGCCCCCGTAATCGCCACCGGCGCACCAAAACCTGCCGCGCCTTCGATGAACGCGCCAAAGCTGAACGCGATCAGCAACGCCTGAATGCGCCGATCACTCGAGACACCGGCGATTTGCTTTTGCAGCACGGCGAACTGGCCTGTCTCGACGCTCAGGTTGTACACAAACATCGCGTTCAACACGATCCAGCCGATGGGAAACAGCCCAAACGCCGCGCCATTCACCGCCGCCATGCCCGCAAGCTGCGCCGGCATGTGATACACAAAAATCGCAATCCCCGCCGCGACGAGAAGACCGGCCAGCGCCGCCAGATGCGCCCGCACATGCCAGAACGCCAGCAATCCCAGCAGCACGACCACCGGCAGCGCCGCGACGAGCGACGAAAGAATGAGACTGCCGAGAGGATCGTAGTTTTGGGACCAGGTCATGATGAGAGCATGGCATCACGGATCACTTGCAGCGTATGTTTCACCTGAATCGGTGATCCGAGTTTCTTCAGATGAAGTTTCACCTGCGTCATGCAGCCGATGTTGCCGGTGACAACGACCTCCGCGCCGGTGGCGATGATGTTCCTCGCCTTCTGCTCACCGAGCGACGACGCGATCTCCGGCTGGTCCATGTTGTAACTGCCCGCGCTGCCGCAGCAGAGATGCGCGTCGCTGATTTCGAGCAGTTGCAGGCCTGGAATGGTTTTCAAAAGATCACGCGGCTGCTTGCGAACGTTCTGCGCATTCGAGAGATGGCAGGCATCGTGGTAGGCGGCTTTGAGTTTCGTTTCACGCAAAGACTCGCGCAGACCGAGCTTCGCCAAAAACACGCTCACATCCATCACGCGATGCCGGAAGGATTCAGCGCGCGCCTCATCCGGCGTGCCGCGGAGCACGAGGTGATACTCATGCATCGCCGAGCCGCAGCCTGCGGCGTTCGTGAGGATCGCGTCCACATCGTCCGGGAACGCATCCAGATTCTGACGTGCAAACGAACGCGCCGCCTCCAGATCGCCCGTGTGCCATGCGAGACCGCCGCAGCATCCCTGCGAACGTGGAATAACCACTTCGACTCCATTTCGCGTCAGCACCTCGATCGTCGCCGTGTTGATGTCCGGATCGAGCACCTGCTGCGCGCAACCGAGCAGCAAAGCCACCCGCGCCAGCGTTTCTCCCTGAGCCGCGTACTGCGCCTCCCACGTCTGCTTTGGCGGCAACTCATCCGGAATCAAATCCAGCATCGGCCGCATCGCCTTGGGCATCGGCAACCACCGTCCCATTCGTCCCAGCCAGGCCGCAAAACGAAACCGCTTCGGAAACGGCACGGTCTGCGCCGCGAAGAATCGCCGCAGCCGTTCCAGCGGACTGCGATTCATCTTCGGAGCCGCCAGCGCCCGGAACGGGCTGATCAAATCGCGATACGGCACACCGCTCGGACATGCGGGCTCGCACGCGAGGCATCCAAGACAGCGATCCACATGCGGCTGCGCGGACTCGAAGCTCATCTTGCCCTCCAGCACCTCCTTCATCAGCACGATGCGCCCGCGCGGCGTGTCCATCTCCTGCCCCAGTTCACGATACGTCGGGCACGCGGCCAGACAGAACCCGCAATGCACGCAGGCAGACACCGCCTTCGCCATCGGTTCGCCCAGCGGGCCGAGTTTGGTGGTGTCGATCTCGTGCAGCATCAGTCGTCGAGAGTTGGAAAACGGTTCTGCGGATCGAGCGCCTGCTTCACCGCGGCTTCAATGGCAAATCGAGTCCTGCCGCCGATCCACAGCGGCGAATCACCGCGCAGCGTCATGCCGCGAGGTGGTGGCGTGTTCGAGAAGGCGACGTTGCCACCGCAGCTCACGTGCGCAGTCTTGCAATCGTTGATCTGATCCGGTGTGATGTCGGCTTTGAAACTCCACGGCGTTTCACGGATCTCGCGCCACACCAGATTATCGATGATCTCACCGCCGATTTCCTTCGCGAGCACTTCAAGCGCCCTCGCAGGTCCGGCAAGCCTCGCGATCATCGTTTCGCCGCCGGGCGGCACGTCGAGGGCATCGATCTCGAAACGAGAGTTGGCGAGTTTAGCCAGTTTTTCAGAGGAAAACGGTTGTTGAAGCGTGAGCGTCGATTCCGGCTTCGGAAACACTTTGAACGTCACTTCGCCGATCACACCGAATCTCCCGAGGCTGCCGACGAGAAACTTCGGCACATCGAATCCCGCCGCGTTTTTGACGACTTTGCCGCCGAGCTTCAGCAAACGGCCCAAGCCATCGACAAAGCGCACACCGAGGATGAAATCACGCACGCCGCCGTAGCGAAAGCGCCCAGGGCCGCTCAACCCGCTTGCCACCACGCCGCCGATGGTGCTGCCGGCCTCAACGAGCATCGGATCGAAGGGCAGATACTGCCCTTTCTCATCCAGCGCCGCGATGATCTCGCGCACGGGCGTGCCCGCGAGCGCGGTGAAGGTGAACTCGCTCGGCTCATACTCCGTGATGCTGCTCAACTGCCGCGTCGAAAGCTTCACCGCCTCCACTGCCGACAATCGCGGCTTCGTCTCCGCGCCCACGGCGATCACGCGCGGTGCGGAGAGCACGGCGTCGCGGAGTTCGGTGAGTGTGGCGGGAGCAATCATTCGCGTGAAATGACGCCGGCCTTCTCCAGCGGGTGCAGGCCAACATGGGACAGCGACGGTGCTTCGCTGCCGGGAAACATCTTGCCGGGATTCGCGATGCAGAGCGGATCAAAGGCGGCGCGCAGACGCTGCATGCAGTCGATCTCGTCGGCGGTGAACATGTCGGGCAGGAAGTCGCGCTTCTCGACGCCGATGCCGTGCTCGCCGGTGATGGAGCCGCCCATCTCGACGCACATCCTCAGGATGCGGCCGGCGAAATCCTCGGCGCGATGCAGTGCGCCTTCTTCGCGACCATCGAAAAGGATGAGCGGATGCAGATTGCCATCGCCTGCATGAAAGACATTCGCCACACGGAGGCCGGTCTCCTTCGACATCTCGGCGATGCAGCGCAATGCCTCGCCCAATCGACGACGCGGCACCACGCCATCCTGCACGATGAAATCCGGCGAGAGCCTGCCTACAGCGCTGAAGGCACTCTTGCGGCCTTTCCAAATGGCGAGCCGCTCCTCGGCATCGCGTGCAGGCCGCATCTCAACGGGCTGGCTCGCTGCGAGGATCGCATCCAGGCGTTCACGTTCGATGGCGACGACTTCGCGTGGTCCTTCGAGCTCCACGATGAGCACGGCCTCGCATCCCGGCGGATACTCGGCATGCACGGCGGCCGTCGCGGCCTCCAACGCGAGCGCATCCATGATCTCGATGGCACCGGGCAGCAATCCGCTCGCGATCACAGCGGAAACAGCGTCACCCGCCTGTTCGAGCGTGCGATAACCCGCGAGCACGGTGTGAAAGCATTCCGCTTTGGGCAGCAGTTGCAGTGTGATCTCCAGCGCGATGCCAAAGAGGCCTTCGTTGCCGGTGAACAGCCCGCACCAGTCCGGCCCGAGCCGTTCGCGGCTGCCACCGCCCCATTCGACGACCTCGCCGGTGGCGAGCACCGCCTTGATGCCGAGGATGTGATTCGCCGTCATGCCGTATTTCAGGCAGTGCGCACCGCCGGAGTTGAAGGCGACGTTTCCGCCGATGGTGCAAATGCTCTGTGACGATGGATCCGGCGCGTAGTGCAATCCGAACGGCGCGGCAGCCGTCGTGACCTGCGTGTTCACCACTCCCGATTCCACTACAGCGATGCGTTGCTGGGGATCGAGCTTCAGGATGCGATTGAGCCGGTTCAGCGCAATGACGATGCCTTCCGCAATGGGCAGCGATCCGCCGGAGAGACTCGTGCCGCTGCCGCGTGCGACAAACGGCAGTTTCAACTCATGACACAACCGCACGATGGCGATCACTTCATCCATCGTCTCCGGCACGACCACCGCAAGCGGCCGCGTGCGAAACGCAGTGAGGCCGTCGCTTTCGTAAGCGGCGAGTTCCACCGGACGCGTGAGGATGCGGGCGTGCGGAAGAATTCGGGAGAGTTGAAATATGAAATCATCCTCCATCGCCAGGCTCCTCGCTTGGGTATGTGTGGAACACTAAGACCTCGTCATCGATCTCCGCCTGTTCGAAGTATTGCATGCCAGATGGAAGCTGATTCTCACGAGTCATCACTCCCGACTCGACATGGTTCACAATCTTCCACCCAGCTTTGCAAATCATGTCTCGAGCGACAGCATCAGCATCTGAAAGCTCATCACGCTTGATCCAGCAATTGACAACAGCGCCTCCGTAATTCGCTTGCCGTGAGGGTTGAACCTCAAACTGGAGGAAGAACATCGGCATGCCTTGAGCCTATGATTTCAGTACGTTCTGCAGCGCCGTGAGCACGAGATCGACGTTCCGCACGGTCGCTCCGTGGCCCATGAGGCCGATGCGCCAGGCTTTGCCGGCCATGACGCCGAGTCCGGCGCCAATTTCGATGCCGTATTCTTCGAGCAAGCGCTTGCGCGTGCCAGCGTCGTCGGCTCCGGCGGGGATGTGGATGCAGTTGAGCGTGTGCAGCGAGTGCTTCGGCACGTAGCTGATGCCCATCGCCTCCAGTCCGGCACGCAGACGCTGATGCATCTGCGCATGACGGGCGATGCGGGCTTCGAGTCCTTCCTCGAGCACGATGGCGAGCGCCTCGCGCAGCGCGTAGGTCATGTTGATCGGCGCAGTGTGGTGATACACGCGGCCGCCACCGCCGGAGGTGTAGTATTTGCGCAGCATCGAGACGTCGAGATACCAGGACTGCACCTTCGTTTTGCGCGCATCCATGATGGCGAGGGCGCGATCCCCAAAACTCACCGGCGCGAGGCCGGGCGGGCAACTCAGGCATTTCTGTGTGCCGCTGTAGATCGCGTCGATGCCCCAGTCATCGACCTTCAATTCGTGACCGCCGAGGCTGGTGACGGCATCGACGACCAGCAGCGCGCCTTTGCCGTGCACGAGTTCGGCAAGACCTTCGAGCGGTTGCAGCGCGCCGGTGCTCGTCTCGGCATGCACGATGCCGACGAGCTTGGATTTCGGATGCTGCTCAAGAGCGGTGGCGATTTGATCGAACTGAATCACGTCACCCCACGCGGCCTCAACGGCATGCACCGTGGCACCGCAGCGCTCCATGACGTCCTTCATGCGGCCGCCGAAGACGCCGTTCACGCAGACGATCACCTCATCGCCCGGTTCGATGAGATTCGTGGCGATGCATTCCATCCCCGCCATGCCGGTGCCGCTGACGGGAAAGGTGAGCGAGTTCTTCGTGCGAAAGACCTGCCGCAGCATCTCGCAGACCTCGTCCATGATGGCGACGTATTGCGGATCGAGGTGACCGAGCGTCGGCGCGCCGAGCGCACGCAGCACACGCGAGGGGACAGGACTGGGGCCGGGGCCGAGAAGGATGCGTTCAGCGGGGAATTGGGTGTTCATGGAGAGTGGCGAGTATGGGAGGGGAGAGTCGCAGGCGTCAAGGTTTCGCCGTCAAATGCCAGTCGGGACCGTCGGCCATGATGCTGGCGTTGATTTCGAGCAGCTTCTTTTTGAGTCGTTCGACGACATCCTGATTGGACGAGGCGATGTCGTGCTCCTGCGACGGGTCGGCTTCGAGGTCGTAGAGTTGGAAGTTGACGTAGCCCCCTGCCTTGATCTTCGGAATCCAGGATTCCTGGAACATGTTGTCGGTGGAGAGTTCGTAGTCCGGCTCCGCGACGAGGGAAAACCGGCCGTCACGCATGGCGACGATGGGCCGCGACTTTTGCAGGTGCCAGAACAGAGGTTGATGACGGGTAAACTTCGCGGCGTCGCCGGACCGGAGCAGGGGGGCGAGGTTGGAGCCGTCGAGATGGACGTCCTTTGGCGGCGCGATGCCGAGCAGGCCGCAGACGGTCGGCAGGGTGTCGATGACCCCGCCGGGGGTGGTTTCCACGCGACCGGCGGGAATGACACCCGGCCAGCAGTAGATGCCCGGCACACGAATGCCGCCTTCCCAGTTCAGGCCTTTCTGGCCGCGCAGGTTGCCAACTCGGTCCTTGCGGTAGCTGCCGTTGTCGGAGGCGTAAATGATCAGCGTGTTCTCTTCGGGAGCGACTTCCTTCAGTTTGGCCAGCAGTCTTGCGACGGCGCGGTCCTCGTTGTCGATGGTGCCGGAGTAAACCGCTCCGGGGTCTTTCGCTTTGCCGTAGCCGGAAACGATCTCGTCTGGCGCGGCGATCGGCGCATGCGGTTCGTGAAACCAGATGTTGAGGAAGAAGGGTTGCTCCTTGTCCCGCTTCTCATCCAGCCAGCGAATCGCTTCGTCGGCGACGATCTGGCAGGAGTAGCCCTTGATTTCCCCGACCGGTTCACCGTTGCGGATGAAGTTCTTCGGGTTGCGGTGGCTGGGTTCGGCGTTGTTCCAGGTGGCGAACCAGTGGTCGAAGCCGTGATCGGAAGGCGTGGGCTTTTTGTACTTCTCGGTGGGCAGGCCCAGATGCCATTTGCCGATGTGGGCGGTCGCGTAGCCTTCGGCTTTGAGCACCTCGGCCAGGGTGATTTCGCGTTCGAGCAGGTGGGATTTCTGGCCTGCATCACTGATCCAGCTGTAGACACCGGCGCGAATGTGGTGGCGACCGGTGAGCAGTGTGGCACGCGAGGGCGAGCAGACGGCGCATCCCGAGTAAAATTGCGTGAAGCGCGTGCCCTGTGCCGCCAAACCGTCCAACGCGGGCGTTTTCACAGGGCCGCCATAACAGCCGATGTCCTTCCAGCCGAGATCGTCGGAGAGGAGGACCACGACATTGGGCCTGTCGACGGCGTTGGCCGCAGAGGCAAGGATGAGGAGGAGCAGTGCGCCGAAGTGTTTCATGGGAATCCTATCAAAACGGACGTAGCCCCGGCACGCAACCCCGGGTAGCGGGCGGGCCGCCAACCTGC
This sequence comes from Prosthecobacter sp., assembly GCA_041395065.1. GTDB lineage: Bacteria > Verrucomicrobiota > Verrucomicrobiia > Verrucomicrobiales > Verrucomicrobiaceae > Prosthecobacter. The sequence goes on from JAWLBG010000016.1 coordinate 46,018, forward strand.
CGGATCTCCGTCAGTACTTTGGAAAGATCGCGGGGGTGGGAAAGCGGTCTTCGTGGCCGAAGCTGCTGTCGCCGAGGTATTCTTCACGCGGCAGGTTCACCTCAGGCCAGCCCGCAGGTCGAATGCGGATGATTCGTCCGGGGCGGATGCCTTCGATGATGAGGTCGGTCTCACAGCGGATCTGGATGCCGCTGCTGCCGAGGGGCGCCTCACCAGCCGCCTTCGTGATGTCGAGAATGGTTCCCTTCGAGGCCATGTGCGCCGGACCGTAGTTGCCGCCCGCGTGCTTCAGCGTGTTCTCCGCGGCGTTCATGGAGGCGGAGGCATTCTTTTTGAAATCCGCGTAAAGCGAGGTGTCCATGCCGCCGAACAAGGTCGCGGTCACGGTGGCGCGGTAGAACTTTCCATACTCGACGGCGTCGACCCAGGCGGGCATCCAGCGGCTGCGGATGAAGGCCTTGTGAGTTTCGGTCTGATTGCGGGCGGCGCGCTGCATCGCGTCGTCGTCCAGCCAGATGTCCGAGATGTGAAAGCGGGTGAACACGCCTCCTGGGGTGGGTTTCCAGGTGACACCGAGCAGGACGCCCTGATCATCGAGCTTCTTCTTTCCTTCGGCGGGCCATGCGCCTTCGGCGATCAGATCGTCGATGCCCAAACATTCGCGACCGCGCCAAATGCGGGTGGCGGCGTCGAAGGACATTTCTTCTGCCTCAGCATTGCCTTTGGTGCCTTGCTTCGGTCCGCAACTGGCAGTGATCATGCCTTCGCGGTTTTTGATCTGCACTTCCTTGAGCTTCCAGATGAGACCCTCGCGCTGGCAGTGGCTGGGTTCGTCTTCGAGCAGCAGGACATGATTTTCGGCGGGTGCGATGCCCTTGCCGCTGTAACCGGCGGTCTTCGTTCGGTTGTCGATCGGCAGCACCGGTACGGCGGAGATCTTCGGGTCGGGCGGAAGAAAGGCCCGGACATGGAGCACGGTGCCGAGTGGGATGTCCCGCAGATCCGCCGGCGCGCCGTGATAACGCACGATGCCGTAGGGCAGCATGGCGAAAGGATGCGGTGCATTTCGGTAATACGTTCCCTGTCCCTCGACTCGGAGGCTACCGCGGCGGTTCGCATGATCGACGAAGACGAGTTCACCACGATAGGAGTGCGCCTTTTCCAAAGGAGGAAACTTCCCGGCTTCGGGGCGGAAGGGTTCGTCGGCAGCCTTGGCAACGCAGCAACCAAGAACGAGGAACGAACAACCAAGAACGAAACGAGAACGTGTCATAAGGCGGGCGGGACTTTGGCAAGGATCAGTACTTCGGAAAGATGGACGGATTTGGGAAACGCTCGTCGATGTTGGAGGCTCCGTTGCCGAGATGCTCTTCGCGCGGCAGGTGGACATCGGGCCAGTCAGCGGGACGAACTTTGACGATGCGCGTGGGACGCATGCCTTCGGTGATCAGATCGGTTTCGAAACAAATCTGAATGCCGCTGCTGCCAAGAGGGATGTCTCCGGCCACCTGCGTAACGTCGATGAGTTTGCCGCGTGCGGCCATTTGCGCGGGTCCGGCAGAGCCGCCTTCGGTATGCTTCAGCGTGTTTTCGGCGCCATTCATCAAGGCGGCGACGCCCTTTTTGAAATCGGCGTAAAGCGAAGGATCCATGCCGCCGAACAAGGTCGCCGTCACGGTGGCGCGGCCGAACTTGCCATACTCGACCGCATCGACCCAGGCGGGCAGCCAGCGACTGCGCATGAAGGCCTTGTGCACTTCGGTTTGATGCTGCGCTGCGTTTTGCATCGCAGCGTCGTCCAGCCAGATGTCCGAGATGTGAAAGCGGGTGAAGACACCGCCCAGCGTGGGTTTCCAGGTGATGCCGAGCATCACGGCCTGGCCATCGAGGGCTTTCTTCCCTTCCGCAGGCCACGCGCCTTCGGTGATGAGGTGTTCAATGCGGAGGAATTCGCGACCGCGCCAGACGCGCGTGGCGGCATCGAAGCTCAGCGTTTCATCGACGGCCTTGCCACCGCCACCTTGCTTCGGCGCGCGGCTGGCGATGATCGTGCCTTCACGGTTTTTGATTTCCAATTCCTTGAGCTTCCAGACGAGTCCCTCGCGCTGGCAATGGCTGGGCTCGTCTTCGAGGAGAAGGACGTGGTTCTCGGCGGGAAAAATGCCCGCACCACGATTGTGGTTCGCGTCTTTGTCCTTGTTGTTCACCGGCAGCACCGGAACGGCGGAGATGGTCGGATCGGGTGGAAGAAAGGCGCGGACGTGCATCACGGTGCCGAGCGGGATGTCGCGCAGATCCGCCGGTGCCCCATGATAGCGAACGATGCCATAGGGCAGCAGGGCGAACGGATGCGGATCGTTCCTGCGAAACTGGCCCGACCCTTCCACGCGAAGGCTGCCGCGGCGGTTCGCATGATCGACAAAGACGAGTTCGCCGCGGTAAGAGTGCGCTTTTTCCAGAGGCGGAAATTTTCCAGCTTCGGGCCTGAACACTTCCTCCTCAGCGTGTGCCGTGCACAAACCAAGAACCAACAACGACGAACCAACAACAAGGAACCTGATCACAACGCGATCACCTTGTTGCTGTCGCCAAACGTGTCCGTCTCCACGCCCATGCGCTGGGCCATGAGGAGAAGGAGGTTGCTCATGTGAGCGTCGGTGTTCACGGGGCGGCTGCAAACCTGGTAATGCGCCGTGGTGAGCGCACCGTCCGCGCCGAGCGAGTAACCTCCGAAATCTTTGGCCTCCTTGTTGAAGTCGAGATGGCTGCCGTGCTTCAGGCCGAGGTCCGAACCGCCGGCGAGCACCAGCGGGAGGTTGGCGTTGCCGTGGCTGTGACCGTAGCACATGCCGCTGCCGAAAAGCGACATCGTGGAGCCTAGGAGCGCCTTGCCATTGAGGTCCTTCGTCTCGGAAAGACGGGTGAGGAAGTAGCTGAACTGCTCGATGGCGAAGGTGTCGTAGTTGGTGAGTTTCTCCATGTAACCGGCATCGCCGCCATGATGACTGAGCTGGTGGCGCGATTCGGTGATGCCGATTTCGGGAATGGAAAACGCATCGCCTTCGCCGCCGAGGCTGAAGGTGGCCACGCGTGTCACATCCGTCTGGAACGCGAGCACCATGAGGTCATACACGGTGCGGAAGTAATCGCCCGCCATCGTTTTAGCGATGTCGCGGTTGGTGCGTTTGCGATCCGCTTCGGAAATGGTCGGCAGCGGTGTGTCGAGCCACGCATCGGCGCGGCGCGTGCGGATCTCTGCCTCACGCACGGAGGTGAGGTATTGCTCCATGCGCCCCTTGTCCTCTGCGCCCATTTTTTTCTCCAACTGGCGCACTTCGGCAAGGTTGGCGTCGAGCACGCTGGCCTTGCGGCGCAAAGCGCGACGTTGGGCCATTTTCCCGCCCTTCGGTTCTTCGAAGAGCGATGCGAAAATCTCACTGCAACGACGCAGCGCGGGCAATTGCACGCCATCCGCGGTCCACGCCAGCGAGCCCTGCGTGAGTGCGACCTCCATCGAAGGGTAGCGCGTGTGCGGCGCGGTCATCTCCGCCATCTTCTGGTCCACCGAAATCGTGTTGCGGTCCGAAGGCCCGATCTTGGCGCCGGTGAGCCACACGGAGATGCAGTTGTGATGGTGGCCGAGCGCTCCTGGATGATGCAATCCGCTGATCGGCGTGATGGCATCGCGATGCTTCTCCAACGGCTGCAGCGACCGCGAGAACTGGTAATCCTTTCCCGACGAAGTGATCTGGTAGTTCAGCGAGTGAACGCCATTCGCGAGGTAGATGAACGCACTGCGTTTGGGCGATTCGACGGCTTTTTCAGAGGCACGCAGGGGCACCATGCACTCGAGCATGGGCAGCGAGATGAAACTGCCGAGGGCTTTGAGAGTGTGGCGGCGATTGAGAAGCCAGGATTGGGTTTGGATGTTCATAAAAACGACGGGTGGAGGATCAGGGCAGTGGATTGCTGGATTCGATCAGCGCTTTTTCATCAAGTCGGAGAGAGCAACGGCGCGAACGATGTCTTTGATTCGATAGTTGTTCTTCTTTGCTTCGGCCTGGATGGCGTTGAGGTCGTCCTGGTCGTCAAAGGCGATGGCGCGCCGGAGGGCGTAGGTGCAGAGATGCTCGATGAAGGCGCGGCCAAGCTTGTCGCGGTCTTCGAGGAGGCGCTGCTTGAAATCGTTCGCATCCTTGAAGGCGCGGCCATCGGGCATCGCACCGGCGGGATTGATCAAGGGGTCCTCGCCGACGCCTGCGGCGACTTTTTCACGGGTGCGCCACTGGCCGATGGCATCGTAGTTGTCCCAGGCGAGGCCGAGCGGGTCGATTTTCGCGTGGCAGGCGGCGCAGTTGGCGTCTTCGCGGTGCGCCTCCAGTTTGTCACGCAGCGTGGCTTTGGGGCTTGTGGGCGGATTGGGCTCGATCGCAGGCACGTTCGCCGGTGGTGGCGGCGGCGGCTTGCCGAGAACCACTTCGCTGAGCCACACACCGCGATGCACCGGACGATGCCGCGTGCCGTCAGACGTGAGGCCGAGCACCGCACCCATCGTGAGGAGGCCCCCGCGATGATCTCCGGGCTTCAGCGAGACTCGCTCAAAGCCGCCCGACTTCGGCTCCGGCATGCCGTAAAAATCGCAGAGCCGCGCATTGGCCATGGTCCAGTCGGACTCGATGAAGCCGTCGATGGGCATGTTTTTGCTGAACATCTCGCGGAAGAATTCCACCGGCTCGGAGCGCATGCTTTCCTCCAGCCACGCGTCGTAAACAGGGTAGAGCTTCTTGTCCGGCGGGAACATGCCCACGCGATTCAGTTGCAGCCACTGCCGCGCGAAATCGTCGATGAAGCGGCTGGCTTTGCCGTCTGCGAGCATGCGATCCACCTCTTTCTTCAAGCTGTCGCCATTCAGCTTGCCGGATTTCGCCGCGGCAAAGAGCGCGCTGTCCGGCATCGAACTCCAGAGCAAATACGAGAGCCGCGTGGCGAGTTCCGAGTCGGTGAGACGCTCACGGGCCACCGGATCGCCCTCGACGATGTAAATGAAATGCCGCGAGGTCAGCACGCCCTGCAACGCGACACGATAGGCATCGACCAGCTTCTCGCCCGCCTCGCGCTCGTCGCGATACGATTTCAAAAACTCAGCCAGCTCCTCCTGCTTCACCGGACGACGCCACGCACGCTCGGCGAAGCGCTGCAAATGCTCGGCAACTACTTCGGTCGTCGCGTCATCCGGCGGGACCACATCCTTGCGACGCGATTTTTCCGTCTCTGACACCAACGGTCCTTCCCATTCGATCCAGTCGAGCAGCACGGTGGAGAAAAGGCCGTTGCCCTTGTCGTCGAACATCTGCGGCGCGTTCGGATTCAGCAGCAAGGTCTCGCTGCTGTGCGTGAAAATGTAGCCGCCGCGGCTGGCGAGCGCATTGCGGAAGGCCGCGCCTGCCCGGCGATCCACCACATCCGTGGCCACCACGCAGAAGTGCAGCGTCGCAGGCATCTCGAGAAACACCTGAAACTCATACACCTGCGGTTTGTCCTCCGGTGCCGTGATGTCGAACTCGATCATGCCATCCACCGTTTCCTCGCCGGTCCGCGTGCCGATGCTCAGGTGCGCGATCTGGCCGTCGGGCGGACGGGTGCCGCTGGCCTGGATGCGGAGTTTGTAGAGCCCGCTATGCTCCGGCCCGGTCTTCCCGAACCAGTTCGTCGATAGCGCAGGCTGGACGGTGCCGGGAAACATCAGGTAGCGCAGCGGTCGCTTGATGCCGAAGCGGTCCAGCGCCGCCTGCTGGTCTTTTCCGCCGTTGTAGCGCAAATCCGCCGCCGTCATGTGCACCTTGCGCGCCTCGCTCGTCGCGGCAGGAAATGCACGATCCAGCACCTGCTCCGCCGCGCGGTAATACCGGTCCACATGCGAGGGCGACAGCGACAGCTCCGACCCGATGCGTTCAAACCCGTGCCACAGATTGTCCTCGTTCAGCTCTCCGGGCTTCGCTGGATCGTAGCGCACGCCGAGCAGGTCATAGACCGTGTTTTGATACTCCTTCCGGCTCAGCCGGTAATGCGCCACCGCCGGCCGTGCCGCCATTCGTGCTGCACGCCCCTCTTTGAGGCGAGCATCGAGATTCGTCACAAACGCCGCCATTTCCTCCTGCGTCGGTTTCTTCTCCTTGTCCTTCTTCGGCGGCATCTCCCCCGAATTGACCTGCTCGATCACTTCCCCCCAATGATGCGCATCCGCGCCCAGTTTGAAATCCCGCGAGAGCTGGTCAATGCGCAGATCCCCCTTCTCCTTCTCGGGTCCGTGGCAGCGGATGCAATGCGTCTTCAGAAACGCCTCAAAGGGCTCCACCGCTCGGGCTGCGCAGACGAAGCTGAAGCCGACTGTCAGGAGAAAAGTGGCGGCAAAGAATGATCGAAAACTAAAACGAAAAGGCATGAGAGACTCCATTTAACGCCATGAAACCACCTTGCATAGCGCACAGTCCCCAGAAAATACGAGGTGCGGCAGGCTGGCGGTTCAAACCGTTTGCCCGTGCTAGACCAGGCCGCTCAACGCTCCCGTGCTCGAACCGAATGCGTCCGTCTCAGCGCCCACGTGCTGCAGCATGGTGACGAAGAGATTGCTCAGCGGCAGGTTGTTGTCCGCCTTGAAGGCGTGATGCAGACCGTGCTTGAGACCGCCGCCGGCGAGCAGGATCGGGAGGTTGGTGTTGTCGTGTTTGTTGGCGTCTCCCATGTTGCTGCCGAAGAGCACCATGGTGCGGTCGAGCAGCCGCGAGTCGTCCTCTTTCTTGGCAGCGAGGTTTTGGATGAGCTTGCGCAGCAGCACCATCTGCTGGCGGTCGGCGTCCTCGAGCTGCTTCACTTTTTCCGGGGCCTGGCCGTGATGACTGAGGCCGTGATAGCCCTCCGTGGTGTTTTCACCGTCGTGAATCTTGAAGGCGGGCGTGGCGAAGGCATCGACCATCAGCGTGATGATGCGCGTGGAGTCGGACTCGAACGCGAGCTGCGCCATGGCGAGCATGAGGTCGAACTTTACAAAGATGAGCTTCTTGTCCTGAATGTCCGCAGGCTCCGGCAGCGTGGTCGCGGGCTTGGGTTTCAATTCCCACTCGCGGGCGGTGAGCAGGCGCTCCTCCACCTCGCGCACGGAGGTGAGATATTGGTCGAGGCGCGAACGGTCATCGCTGCCGAGGCCGCGGCTGAGCTTCTTCGTGTGCTCCATGAGCGTGTCGAGGATGCTGCCGCGTTCGTCGAGGCGGTTGAGCTGCTTCTTCACCGCCTCGGGATCGCCCTGCACAAACATGCGGCGGAACAAGGCGGGCGCGCTGTCCTCGGCGGGCAGAAGCACGCCGTCGCGTGTCCATGAGAGGCTGCGGTTCGCCTTGTCGATGTTCACGCCGAGGTTCAGTGTCGGAAACCGTGTGAGCTGGCCGAGCTTTTCGACCGCAAACTGGTCGAGCGAGATCTGATTGCGGAAACCGCTTTTCGTCGGCCCACGTGCGGCGGTGAGGAAGCAGTTCTCCGCGCTGTGCCCGCCGTTCACATCCGGATGCGACATGCCGCTGAAGATGCTGAACTCACTGCGCACCTCCGCCATCGGCGCAAGGGTCTGCGTCAGCTCGTAATCGCGTCCGGCCGTCTTCGGGAAGAACGGCTTCGGCAGGAATCCAAGGTTGTTCGAGATGATGAGCATCCGCCGTGGCGCCTTCGCCTGCGCGGCCCGGCCAAACACCGGCGTCATGCATTCGAGCAACGGCAGCCCCAGCGTGACGCCCGCGCTTTGCAAAAAGCGACGACGCGAGAAGGAGCGGGCGATGTGGGGGGCGTTCATGAACTGAAGGTTTACGGTTCTCCTCCGTGGTTTCCGAGGAAAATTCGGCTCTCCACCAGCGCGAGCATCAAATCCCGCACGCGATAGCCGTCTTCCTCGCACGCATCGAGCATCGACTCGATCTCGCGGCGATCGGAGTAGCGGACGGGTGTGCCGGTGGCGTAAACGGTGAACTGGTGCAGCAGGTTCCGCGCGAGCTGGCGTGAATTGGCGGCGAGGATGGCTTTGAGGTCGTTCACGTTTTTGAACTCACGGCCGTCGATCAGTTTGCCGCTCGGATCGACCGATGCCGACAGCGTGTAGGCGAAGTCGTGCCCGGCGCGGTCGATGCCGGTGATACGCTCGCCTTCCTCGACACCGCGATAGCGTGTGCGCCAGCCACCGAGGATGTCGAAGTTTTCCAACGCGAGGCCCACGGGATCAAACTTCGCGTGGCATCCGGCGCAGGTCTTGGACTTCGTATGCAGCGCGAGCAGATCGCGGATGGTTTTGGCGCCGCGGATGTCCGGTTCGACGGCGGGCACGCTCGGCGGCGGGGGTGGCGGCGGCTGGCCGATGAGGCGCTCCATCACCCACGCGCCACGCACGACCGGCGAAGTGTTCGTGCCATTCGCGCTCACCTTCAAAACGGCCGCCTGGGTGAGCAGACCGCCAAAGGGACTGCCGGCGGGCAGCGGGATCTTGCGCATCGCGGAACCGACCAGCGGCGGCAGATTGTAGTGCTTCGCGAGGCGATCGTTCGCATAGACGAAGTCCGACTTCACCAGCACGCTGGCAGGCAGATTGTCGCGAATCATCGCGGTGAAGAAGGTGCGCGTCTCGCGCTCCATGCTTTCCACGAGATACTCGTCGAAGCGATACTCGGGAAACAAACGGATGTCGGGATCATCACGGCGGACATGACGCAGGCTGAGCCAGTAGTCGGTGAAGTTTTTCACGAAGCGGTCGAAGCCGCTGCTCGCAATCAAACGCGTGGTCTCGTCGCGCAGTGTCTTCCCATCGCGCAGTTGTTTCTTCGTCGCGAGATCGAGCAGCTGCGCATCGGGCCGCGAGTTCGTGAGGAAGTGCGACAAACGCGAGGCGATGGCGAAGTGATCGTCGGCGGATTCCGGCTCGCGCAGATAAATGAAATCGCCGGAGGCAAGGAAGGCCTTGTAACCGGCCAGCATCGCCTCGCTGAAGGGCGCGCCCTTGTCCAGCCGCTGCCGGATGAGCGTATCGAACATCTGCAGATCGTCCTCCGACACCGGTTCGCGTGCCGCGAGTTTCACAAACCGGCGCAGCAATCGTTTCGCATCTTCCTGCGCATGCTTGGGCTTCATCTCGATGCCAAGATCGTCAAACAACACGCGATGCGACGGCGGAGGCCAGCTTGACGGCGGAATGGGGCCTTCAACTTCAAGCCACTGCACCGCGATGCCCGGCTGGCCGCCCTCCGGAAACGGCGGATAGCGATAGGTCGGCGCGGAGCCGTTGGGATTCATCGCCAGCGGCATCGGCAGACCGAGCAGGCTGTATTCGAACGACTCTCCCTCGCGCAGCAAAACCGTCGTTTCATACACCTGCATCTCCGGCTGGATGTCGATGACACCGCCGGAGGCACGCACCTCATTGATGATGTCCACACCGGCGGGTTTGCGCGTGCGGAAGGTCATCGGCACCGGTTGTTTCGCAGGAAGCAAGGTGAAGCCCGGCTGTTGCAGCACGGCCCGCGCGGAGAAGCGCACCCGGTAGTGCCCGGCATGCTTCGCCACGATGCCTTTCGGCGTTCCCAGGTAGGGCCAGCTCGCCGAACGAAACAGCGCCAGTTCGAGGCTCTCGTCCGTCACGGCCTCCTTGGCCTTGTCGCGGCCCAGTTCGATGAACTTGTTGTCTTTGGCGAAGAACATCGCCTCGCGATTGCCGAAGGTGTTGGTGCCGGGGAACAGATCCGTGCCCACGACGCGACGTTTCATCACCGGCGGCGGTTCGCGCTCCGTCACCATGGCTGCACTCAGAGCCGCCTCCGCGGCATCCAGATAAGCCGCGAGCTGCACGCGCGACATGTCAAGCATGTCACTCGTCTTGTTGAAGCGATGCCCCTCGCGGTCCTCGGGCAAAATGTCGCGGATGTCGAGGTCCGGCAGTTGCAGCACATCACGCAGATTCTGCTCGTATTCGTCCCGGTTCAGCCGGCGCAGCGGCCCGCGTCCCTGGGCGAGAACCTCGGCGTGATCGGCGTCAAAGATCGCCGAGTCGAGAGTCTTCAGCAGCTCCGCACGCTGCGCCTTCGGCAGGTCTTCGTCCTTCGGCGGCATCTCGCCCTTTTCGACCCGATCATGAATGCGGATCCAGCGCTCGCGATTGGCTCGATCCTTGGGCTCAAAGGCCAGCGCCGTGATATCGAGGCTGCCTTTGGCGGTGTTCTTGTCGTGACAGTCGATGCAGGATTCCGAAATGGCCCGCGGCACCTCGCGCCCCTGCGAAGCGCTCCAAGAGAGAGCGGCCGCAAAGATGATGGTGGCGTGTTTCATTCGGGCGTGCATTTTTTGACCGCGAGTTAACGCCCCGCCAACCGCCGATTTTCCACCGACCGATGAACCGTTTCCTTCTCGTCATGTTTGCCGTGACCTCCATGTCCGCCCACGCCGTCGAAATCATCGCCCATCGCGGGTTTTCCGCACGTGCGCCGGAGAACACGGTCGGAGCGTTCGAACTGGCATGGAAAAACGGCAGCGACGCCTGTGAACTGGACGTCTATCTCACCGCCGACGGCAAAACCGCCGTCATTCATGACAAGGACACGATGCGCACCGCTGGCGTGAAGCTCGATGTCGCGGCATCGAAGCAGGTGGATCTAACCGTGCTCGATGCCGGCTCGTGGAAAGGCAAGGAATGGTCGAACGAGAAGATCCCCACGCTGGAACAAGCGCTCGCGACGATGCCAAAGGGCAAGCAGCGCTTCTTCATCGAAGTGAAGTGCGGCGCGGAGATCGTGCCGGAGCTGAAGCGCATCCTGGAGCCGATGAAGGACCGCGCAGCGCAGATCGCCATCATTGCATTCAATCGCGAGGCCGCCGCGGAGTCAAAGAAGGCGCTGCCTTGGGTGAAGGTTTACCGGCTGGCCTCGGGCAAAACGAAGACCAAGATGCCCACGAATCTCGCCCAGCTCATCGCCGATACGAAGGCCGATCAGCTCGACGGTCTTGACCTAAGTGCCGCTGATTTTCCATGGGACGAGGCGATGGTGAAACAGATCCGTGATGCCGGCTTCGGTCTTTACGTATGGACAGTGAACAAACCGGCGGATGTGCAGCGCTTTGCCAGACTGGGCGTCGATGGCATCACCACCGACGACCCCGTGATGGCACGCGAGGCTTTGCGCTGATTCTTGTGGAGCGGCGACGAATCGTCGCCAATGAAGAAGGTTCCAGTTTCAGGCGACGAATCGTCGCCACTCCATAATTTATGTCTCCCATCACTCCTGCCGTCGTTTCCGCCAAAGACCTGCGCCTTCAATTCGGGCTGCAGCAGGTCTTCAACGACGCGACGATGAGCATCCACGAGGGCGAGAAGCTCGGCCTTGTGGGCCGCAACGGCTCCGGCAAGACGAGTCTCATGCGCATCCTCGTCGGCACGGAGAAGCCGGACAGCGGCACGATTTCACGGCGCAACGGCATCATCGTGAGCCACCTCGCGCAGGAGTTCACGCTGGATGAAGACGCCAGTGTGATCGACAACGTGCGCGCCGGAGCCAAGGAACTGCTCGACATGGTCGCACGTTACGAATCCGGCGACTACACGAGCGGCCAGGAGGACGAACTGCTGCATCAGATTCAACTTCATGACGGCTGGGGAGTCGAGACCCGCATTCAGACGGCGATGAACGAGCTCGGTGTGCCCGCGCCGGATCGTCTCGTCAAAGGACTCTCCGGTGGTGAAAAACGTCGCGTGGCCCTGGCGCGCGCGCTTGTGGCGCAGCCCGATCTGCTGCTGCTCGACGAGCCGACCAACCACCTTGATGCCGAATCGATTGAGTGGCTGGAAAAATTCCTGCGCGACTTCACTGGCGCGGTGCTCTTCGTCACGCACGACCGCTACTTCCTCGACCGCGTGGCCACGCGCATGATCGAGATCGACGACGCCCGCATTTACAGTCATCCCGGCAACTACAGCGCGTTCCTGGAGAGCAAGGCCATCCGCGAAGGTGTGGAGGCGAACTCCGAGCGCCGCCGCCAGAGCTTCCTGCGACATGAACTGGAATTCGTCCGCGCCGGAGTCAGTGCACGCCGCACGAAACAACGGTCACGTCTCGATGAATTCGAGCGCGTCTCTGCCATCGCTGCACCCGAGGCGGAACTGGTGATGGATTTGATCATCCCGCCTGCGCCACCGCTCGCCAACACCGTCGTGGACGCAAAAGGAGTCGGCGCGCATGTCGGCGACCGCTGGTTGTTCAGTCATCTCGATCTCAGCTTCGAAGCCGGCACCTGCACCGGCATCATCGGCCGCAACGGCCTCGGCAAAACAACGCTGCTGCGCATTCTCATGGGTGAGCAACAGCCGAACGAAGGCACCGTCGTGATCGGCAAGCGCACCATCTTCAACTACGTCGATCAGCAACGCCTGCTGCTCGATCCGGAAAAGAGCGTGATGGAAGAAGTCGCGGGACCGAACAGCGACTTCGTGCAGTTCGGCCCGGAGAAGCTGCATGTGCGCACGTATCTGCGCCGCTTCCTCTTCACCGACGAACGCGCAACGATGCGCGTGAAGGAGCTCAGCGGTGGCGAGCAAAGCCGTGTGCTGCTGGCCAAGATCCTCCGCCGCGGCGGCAACTTCCTCATTCTCGACGAGCCGACGAACGACCTCGATCTCGCCACAATGCGCGTGCTGGAGGAGGCGATCCTCGCGTTCAAAGGCTGCGTGCTCGTCGTCAGTCATGACCGCTATTTTCTCGATCGCGTGTGCGATCGCCTGATCGCCTTCGAAGGCCAGGGCCGCATCCACGAATGCGCCGGGAACTACAGCTACTACCAGGAAAAACGCGCCGCCCAGGCCGCCGCCGAACTGGCTCTTGTCGCCGCCCCGGTTAAAAAGGAAAAGACCGCTGCCCGCAACTCGAGGCCGCGCAAGATGACGAACCGCGAGCAGCGTGAACTTTCCGACCTCGAAGGCCACATTGCCACGCTGGAGGCCGAAATTGCAGACATGGAGGCTGAACTCAACAATCCGGAGACGTTCGTGAAGCTGGGTGCGGGAACGAATGACTATCTTGCGAAGCTTGAGGCCAAGAAGTCCGAATTGGAGACAAAATTCACGCGCTGGGCGGAGTTGGAGGAGATCAAGGCTGCATGCGGCTTGTGAAAGCACGCATGCAGTAGACTCAAGTCCGCCCGAGCGCGACCTTCAATGCGATTTTGGCGAAGGTTTGACCCTCAGTTGAGCAGCAGGTGAAACACGCGCAGCGCGGTGCCGGTGCTTTTCGCATCGTGACCTTCGGCAATGCGCACCTTGGCGGTGTGATGACCGTCCTTGAGGCCATCGTCGAGGATCACGGCCCAGGGCAGGTGCAAACCGGCGCTCCAGCGGGTGAATGTATCCATCTGGCGATACTCTCCGCCGTCGATGCTGAACTCGATGCGACCGGCATCCGGACCAGCGGCGATGAACAGACCGCAGCCCGTGCCATCGAAACTAAATTCGAACTCCGCGCCCACGAGCGCGGGCACATCGACGAATCCGGCGCGGGTGCCTTTCTTGTCCGCAGGCTTCCAGTCAGTCTCCAATGAGAAGCCTTTCAGGATCTTCGCCCCGGCGATGTTCCCCAGACGGCCATTGGCGTAGCTTCGCGGATCCACCATCGACGGCAGAACATGCGGTTTCTCCGTTCCGGCCGGCGGGCTGGCGAACGCAGCATCCAGCATGCGGGCAATGCTGACGGCGTACAGCTGATGGCCGAAGGGCGACGGGTGCAGGCCTTTAAAATCCTTCTCCCAGGTGAATTCGCCAGCATTGATCCGATCGGTGACCTCGAGCGCGAGATTGAGCGTGGGATTGCCATACGCGACCGCGACCTTCTCGTGCTCGGCAATGGCCACGGGCACCCTGCCCTTGTTGTAGTCGTCCATGTGCGGCGGCATGACGAAGTGCAGGTGAATGATGTCCGTGAGCGGATTCACGCGGCGCGCATGGCGCACCACGCCTTCCAGGCCGCGCAGCATCTGGTCCGGGTGATCCGGGATGTTGGAGGTGTCGTTCACTGCCGCTTCGACGAAGAGCAGATCGACCGGGCCCTTCGACAACACGTCACGCTCCAGCCGGAATGCGTGCGGCACGGAGCCCATCGAACCGATCCCGGCGCCGATGAATTCGAACTTCGTCTGCGGAAACTTCTGTTCGAAATACTTCATCGTATGCTCACGCCAGCCGCCTCCGGCGGTGATGGATCCGCCGAGGAAGGCGATGCGCCCCACCTTGTCCCGTTCGAACTTCAGCCGCGCATTGGCGATGCCGTCGCGCAGATCGAAGTACTCATGCCCTTTAGGCAGCACGTTCGGATCATAGCGCGTCTCCGCAGACAGCGTGAGCGACGGAAGCAGCAGCGCGAAGAGAATGCGGTGGAGTGACATGAACTGGCGCAGGGCAAGAATTCGCGACAAGCCTAAAGCGGCGCTACTTCACATGCAGCATACCGCGCATGAGGATGCTGTGACCGGGGAAGGAGCACATGTAAGGGTAGTCGCCGGGTTTGGCCGGAGCGGTGAACTCGATGACTTCCTCCTTGCCGTGATCAAGGAGCTTCGTGTGCCAGATGATGTCGGTGCTCTCGGGGATGAATCCGGTTTCAAAGCCTTTCGCGCCCATGACGAGCGCTTTGTTCGCGATTTCGTCCACCTTGCCGTTGTTCACGAGCAGGAGGTTGTGCGGCATGAAATCGGGATTGGCGAAGGTGAGCTTCACTTTCTTGCCAACTTTCACGGTGAGTTCCTTCACGTCATACATCATGCGTTCGGGGATGGTGGCGATGCGGATGGTGGTGAGTTCGGGCGTGTCGCTGAGGATGCCGGACTTTTGCGCCTTCTCTTCTTTCTCGGCCGCGATGACGCCGCCGTGCATGCTGGCCTCGACATTGAACCACAGGTGCTGCACGACATTCGCGGCGTTGCGCGCATGCAGTTCGGGCGACTGCTGCACCATGGCGAGCAGCTGCGTGTTGCGCACGTTGTGCTGCTGATGAATCCACAGCGCTTCGAGCAGAGGATGCGCGTCTTCCTTCTTCTTCGCATCGAACTGCTTCATCCATTCCTGCGTGGCGGCGATCACTTCTTTGGAATCACGACCGCTGAGTTCGATGTGCGTCCGGTGGCGCACGCTGTCGGTGGGATGCTTCAGGTTTTCGAGCAGCGCGGGAATCGGCTGGCCGGCGACGGGCACGATCTTCTGCAACGGACGGCCCGTGGCGGTGATGCGGTAGATGCGGCCGTGTTTGTGGTCGCGGTTCGGATCGCGCACGTTGTGCTGCATGTGGCCGATGATCACGTTGTGCCAGTCGCTCACGTAGAGCGAGCCATCAGGCGCGAAGATGGCGTCGGAGGGGCGGAAGTTCTTGTCGCCGCTCATGAGGAAGCCGCGCGAGGTTTCCTCCGTGACGGTGCCGTCTGCCTGTGTGACTTTGACGGTGAGTTCGTCGCCGTTGGGTTCGCCCCAGACGGTGCCTTTTTCCGCATCGCGTTCGAGGTGATACTCCTTCACGCCGAGGAACCCGATGACGTTGCAGATCAGGAAGTCGCCCTGCATTTCCTCCGGGAAGTGCGTGCTGCTGACGACTTCGCTCGCGGTGACCGGACGCACTTCCTTCTTGAGCAGTTCATACATCTTGAAGCCGTTGCCCTCAGGACGCACCTGATACGCACGACCGCCGGTGCCGTCGGTGGCGTAGTGATAGCCCCAGGTGTCGAACGAGGTGCCGTGCGGATTGGGCGAGTTCGTCGCATGCAGCGAGATCGTGAAGCGGCGCGGATCGAAGCGATACATCGCGGAGGCGGTGGCGTTCAGCGACGGGCCCCATGGATGCTCGTAGTTGTGCTGCATGAAGACGCCGCTCTGCCAGTAAACACCGCCGTCGGGACCGTAGATGAGATTGTTCGCGCCGTGATGCGTGTCGCTGCTGTCGAGGCCCTGCAGCATGATCGTCTGCACGTCAGCTTTGTCGTCGCCGTCGGTGTCCTTCAGAAAAAGCAGTTCGCTCTGACGAGTGACGAGCACACCGTCGTTCCAGAACTCAAAGCCCAATGGATTGTTAACCCGCGCGAACTCGGTCATGCGATCGGCTTTGCCGTCGTTGTTGTCGTCGTGAAGAATGAGCAGCGCGTCCTTGGACTCCTTCAGCGGCTCCCATTTCGGATAGTCCGACCACGCGGCGACCCAGAGGCGACCCTTGGTGTCGAACTGCATCTGCACCGGATTCGCGAGCTCGGGGAACTGCGCTTCATCGGCAAAGAGATGCACCTCGAAGCCTTTCTTCACCGCCATGTGCTTGATCGCCTCTTCGCCGCTGATGTAGCGCAGCACGCCTTCCTTCTGCGCATTGCTGCTCTTGCTGCCGCCGCCGACGTTGGAGATCACGGGGATGGGCTTCGGCACGTTGCTGTCGTCGATCTTCTTGTCGCCGCCGGTGATGCGCGCCCACACGCGCTCGTCGCGGTTGTTCGTCATCACATCGAGCATCGAAAGCTCATGCTGCAGCACGACGCCATTGGTCTGGCCGTCCACGAAACTCAACGTCGAACGGCTGCCCCACACGTCGTTGCCGTCGGAGGCGTGATAGCGCTGATACCAATGATAGCTCTTGTCCACCACGGCCTCGCGCAGCGGTTCCATCGACGGTGACGCGCTCACTTGCTTGCCGAGCAGCGCCTTCGCGATCACTTCGGCGAGCTGGCGGTTGCCGTCGGGTGTGAGATGCACGCCGTTGATCGTCAGCGGCTCCTTCGCGGCCTTGAACAGCTCCTGCGATGGATGGAACAGATCCACAAATGCGACACCCGCCTCTTTTGCCGAGGCTTCGGTAACCTTCGTGTAGGCTTCGAGCTGCGGATTGTGCGCCTTGCCGTCGGGAACGTTCACGTTGCGCGTGTCTTCGTGCGCGATGGGGCTGAAGAGCACGATGCGCGGGAAGGATTTGCCATTTGCCTTGCTGCCACGCGTCTTCTTCACGAACTCGACGAGCAGCTTTTGGTATTCGTCCGGCTTGTTGTCGAAGGACTCGTTGTAGCCAAAGAAACCGAACACCACATCCGCCTTCACATGCTGCAAATAGGTGGTCATCGAGATCTGGCCGGGGCTGCGCGGATACGAATTCGGACGGTCGCCGCTCGTGCTCATGTTGCGGAAGCGCACGTTCAGCTCCGGCAGCGCGCTTTGCAGCAGCGTCTCCATCCAGCCATCGTGCTGCATGCGGTCCGGCAGACCGTTGCCGAGGATCGCGACGACATCGCCTTTGTTGAACGCAAAAGGCATCGGATCCTTGTAACCCGCAGGCACATCGGCAAGCGGCGGCTCCGGTGGACCGGAGGACTTCCCGCCTCCTGAACCTTTCACCACTGGTTTGCCCGGCTTCCCATCAAACGTCAGGTAGGCGAGCTTCCCGCCGCCTTTCACATCAATCGTCAGCGCTTCCGGCCCGGCGATGTTCTTGAGTTCAAACACCGGTTTGCGGGCGTCATCGAGCAACTGAAGTGTGAAGTCGCCCAGTCGATCCGAAAAGCCCTGGCGCGCCCACAGGCCGATCGTGTCGATGGGCTGACTGGAACCAAGGTCCACTTCCCACCACGGATTCGGCTGGTTTTCCGTCGTGTGCGTCTGTCCGCCCTTGCCCCAGTCCGGACTTTTGTTGCCATCGAAGGCACGCTCCGGCACGCCGCCGTTCTTGGTCGTCGATTGCGTCGCCTTGCCTGTCTTCGCGATGTTTTTTCCACCGCTCATGATCTCGATCTCAGCGATCTGCAGGCACTTCTTTTCGCCTGGAATCTCGATGCGCACATAGCGGGCCGGTTTGCCCGTTGTGATGGTCGGCTTTGCCTCAACCGAAGTGCCCGCAGGCCGTGCGGCGGCCTGCTTTTCGGACTTCTTCTCCTCGCGCTTCGCCTTCTTGTCCCCCTTCTTTGTCTCCGGTCCCTTCGTGTTGTGGTTCGCCGGGATCGGGCTCGTGAAACCCGCGTAGGTCTCCGGCTTGATGCCGCGCGCATACGCGCCGCCGCCATACGCGTTCGGTTTGTCGGCGCCGACGAAGCGATGTTGCGGTCCGGCTTGATCGCGTCTTCCAATCCCACCGCCCAAAGAATGCCGTTCACGAGCAGGCGACGATAACCTTCGTTCGTGATGTCTTCCGACGTGCCGTAAAGCGAGGTGAACACGCGGCCCACTTTGCCGGAAGCGCTCTTGTAGGTGCGCGTCCATTCGCTCGGTTGTGGTGGCTGTGTCTTCGAAGGCGAGTCTGGCGACATGCCGTCCAGCGGCTGCGCCATCGTCAAAATCTCACCGTCCGTCGGTTTGCCGACGTAACCGCCCGCCTGCACCCACACGTCCTTCACACCGCGCAGAATCGGGTTCGATGCCTTCTCAGGCACGACGGTGATGCGAGTGCTCTGCACGTGATTTTTGCCGTAGTGCCCCACCCAGGTCTGCCCGAGCACCTGATGACCGAAGCCGAGTTCGTAACCGGCGACCTTGGAGTTGTAATCATACTTGAGTAGGGCTCCGGCGTGCCTTTGAAGGCATGCGTGGCCGTGCGCAGACCGACGACGGGACCACCGCGCTTGAGATAATCGTCGAAGTGCTTCATCTGCTCCGGCGGCAGCCCTTGAAAGCGCAGGAACACCACGGCGAGATCGGCGGAATCCAGCGCCTCCATGCCCGGGATGTTCTGCGGCTCACCGGCGGCGATATTGCCATCTGGATCGATGTCGAAAAGCACCGTGCATCTGAAACCCTGATGCTTCGCCAAAATGCGCGCCAAAGCCGGCAGCGTCTCCTCCGAGCGGTATTCGTGATCACCGGCGAGGAAGACAATGTGCTTGCCCTTGCCAGGGCCGTCCGTGCCTTCATAAACGAGCGGCGCGGCTTGAGTGAATCCCGCCAATGAAAGGAGGGCGAGCAGGAGGGTGGTTGTCTTGGTCATTGGAAAGGTCGAAGAAAACGCAGTGGAGCGCGTCATGTATCCCGCGGAAGAGAACAAAACCGGACAAAATCACGCCCTGTGAGGGAGTATTAGGGCTTGGCTGTTGCAGAATGACCGGGCACTTTCGGCACCTCGGAGTCGTTTCCCGGTTTCCACCAGGCGTCGAGTTGAATGCGCATGACTTTCACCAGATCCGGGACTGCCCGCCGCACAGATTGGTCTTTCCTCCGGGTCGGCCACGACGTCGAACAGGGCCACATTCGTCAGGTAACCGCCCCAGGCGGCGGCACCCTTCTGCTGTTGGGGAACGATCAGCTTCATCCTGCCGTCGCGCATCCAACGGTAGGCGATGTCGCGCGAAGGATGTCCGAGACTGGAGGCGTCGCCGGGATAAATTTCGCCAAACACGGGCTGGTCTTCGAGTTGTGACTCGCCGGTCGCCGCCGACCACAGGCTTCGTCCCGGCAGCGGCGTGATGGCTTCCGGTTTGCCAATGGCTGCGAGGACCGTGGGCAGAAGATCCACACTGCTGACGAGTTGCTCATGCGTTGCGGCCTGGGTGTGATCGTCCCAGCGAATCAGGATCGGTGTGCGCAGACCATCCTCGAAAGGCGAGTACTTGCTCTCGTGCGTATGCGCAAACTCCTTTGGATTCTTCTTCATGCGCGTCTTGCTTGGCGTCCAGCCGTTGTCCACGACGAAAATGAACAGCGTGTCTTTTGTCAGGCCGCGCCGGTCGATCATGGCCATCAGATCGCCCACCGTGTCGTCAAACTGACTCACCGAGGCGAGGTAGGGGATGCGATTCTCCGCCGCACCGCGCTTTCGATGCAGATCAAAATACTTCTGCGGTGAATCGTGAGGCTGATGCGGCAGGTAGGGAGCGTACCAGAGGAAAAACGGCTTCGCTCGTCCCGCCGGTCGAGGAAGTCCGCAATGGGCTGCATCGTCTCACGCCCGATGGCGAGTCCGTGATCACCGTTGCCGTGCGCGGCCTTCGATCCATCCGCCAGCGTGCGCGTGACACCGCCGTAGTTCAGGTGCGGTGCGGGCTCGAACACCGTCATTCCCTTGGCAGTTTCTATGATTGGAAAAATGCCCTCCCAGAACTTTCCGGTTTGAAACGAGTCGTAACCCAGTGTGCCGAGCGTGCGCGGCAGCGCCATTGCCGCCGGATCAGGTCAAACGCCACACTGCGCGCGGATTCAGCATCGGCGCGGGAGGTCATCTTGTTGAAGCCGCTGTTGCCCGGCGGTGGGTGATTGTAATGCAGCCCGCTTTGATGCGGATAGCGTCCCGTGAGCAACACGCCGAGCGAGGGGCTGCACAGGTCCTGCTCGGCACATAGCCGTTCACGAATCGTGCCGACTGTGCCGCCAGTTTGCTCAATGCGGAGTGAGTGCGTCTGTGCTGCCCATGAAGCCGAAATCGCGATAGGTCTGATCGTCGGCAATGATGTAAACGATGTTCGGCGTCTGTGCGCACGCGAAGCCGCATGGTGGTAAGCAGGCAGACGATCAGAAGGCAAAGGAACGCATGCCCACAATCAACCCGGCGCGGCGCATTCATCTATCGCGTGTTTTGCGTCGCAAGGGAGTCGGCCTTGCGTTTTTTTGAAGCAATCCGACGGAAAGTGTCGCAAGATGCCTTTCGTCCAACCATCGCCATGAAAATCCAATCCATTGCCACTCTCGCATTTTCCTCGCCACTGGCCTGTTCGCCGAGGAACACGGCAGACTGATCTTTGAAGACAACTTTGACCGCAACGAGTCGCAGGAAGTCAAAGAGGAGATCGGCAACGGCTGGGGCACGAACAGCAAGTCGCGCGTTAGCGCAACAAGCAGGTCGACCTGAAGGATGGTGCCATGCACATCACCACGCACGCCGAGGCTGATCACGCCGCGTCCGTCACCCACCCTGCGGAGTTTACGAACGGTACGTGGAACTGCGCTTCATGTTTGAAAACGAAGCTGACACACTTGGGCTCGATTTCGCCGACCTGCAGTTCAAGGAGGTTCACGCGGGCCATCTTTTTTCAAAGTCGATGTCGGCACGAAAAAGTATCCGAATGACGAGAAGCAGTCCGGTGGCATGAACATGAAATTTACGACGCGAAAAAGGCCAAGACCCTCACCAAGGAACAGATGGCCTTCATTGCTTCAAAGAAGAAGACCTTTCCGGCCAAGTTGAAGGCCGGACAATGGTACACCCTGCTCGTGACGATCAAGGGCGACACCGTCACCGCCTCCATTGACGGAAAGGAAGCTGCGACCGCGACCTCCGACGGCTTCGCGCATCCGACCAAGAAGATGCTGGTGCCTCGCGGTGCCGAAGAGTGCCGTGGTGGATGATCTGAAGATCTGGCCTACTGGAGTGAAGGCCATTTTGGGCAAGACACCCCGCTCATCCCGTGAACCGCATTCGCTGTCTCCGGGCCGCATGCCTGGCGTTCGGCTGTGTCTCGGTATTGCTGATGAAGGCGACGTCTTTGTCGGATATTGGGCGCTGAAGATGAACAACGGCGATGCGGGCTGGACGCCGATTGAGCACGTCGACGGCGTCTGGAGTGCGCAGCTTTTGGACTGTGGGCAGGCCTAAGGCGGTCAGCGACATCGCCTACGCCGGTGGAAAGTTGACCTTTGTGCGGCAGTGCAAGATCGGCGAGCCGGAGTTTGTCGGCGGGCCTCCCACCGGTAAGCCTGTGGCGTGCGATTTCGTGGCAACGGTCGACGGCGATGCGATTCGGATTGTGATGAACGGGCCCAATGGCGTGACGCAGACGCACACCGGTCGAAGCAGCTGCCCATGCCGCATGAAGCCTGATCTCGCGGCGATTCGTTTCGGTGAACCGCAAGTCCTTCAACGGAACCGACCTGACCGGCTGGCGGTTGGTCAATCCTGTGCAGATCAACGGCTGGAAAGTCGTCGATGGCATATTGGAAAACGACTGAAAAAGTCCTTCGATCCCTTCTCTCAATACGGCAACCTCCGTACCGATGCGGTTTTCGGCGACGGCAAACTGACTCTGGAATTCAACGCTCTCCGTGCGGCAACAGCGGCGTGTATGTCCGCGGTGCGCGAGGCGCAGGTGGTCGATCGCGACAGCAAGATGCAGGGCATCCAGGGGCCGGGTGCCATTTTCAGCCGGATCGTTCCAGTCAGGAACGTTTACAAGCCGGGCGGCGAATGGCAGAGCTACGAGATCACATCGTGGACCGGCACGCGACGGTCGTCCTCAACGGCGAAAAGGTCATCGACAACGAACCCGTGATCGGAAACACCAACGGCGCGTTTCAGGCCGACATCACCCAACTGGGACCGCATCATCTTCAAGGCGACCACACAGCGGTGAAGTATCGCAACATCGTCTGGCGTCCGGTAATTGTGAACAAACAGTCAGGCCAATGACCACGCGCCGTTCTGCGATCCAACTCCTTTGCGCTTCCGCCGCATCGACCTGTCTGCCGATTCTCGGAAAGGGCGCGGAGAAGTTCCCCATCGGCGCCTGTGACTGGTCGATCAAGCGGCAGCAGCACGTCGGCGCCTTTGAGGTCGCGCAGAAGATGGGACTCGAAGGATTGCAGGTGAGCTTCAGCACGCCAGGATCCGAGTTCGACCTGCGCGACGTGAAGGTTCGAGAACAGTACTATCGCCGAGTCGATGAGACCGGCATCAGGCTGGCCTCGCTCGGCATGGGCATTCTCAACAAGTTGCCGCTCGCGACGAATTCCGAATCTATCGCCTGGGTCGGAGACGCGATCGACGTCATGGCCGCCATGGCGAAGGAACGCGAGGATCTCGCGCCGGGCATCTGCCTGCTCGCGTTTTTCGGGCAAGGCGACATCAACGGACATCCCGAGCTGATGGATGCGGTAACGGCGAAGCTGAAAACAGTCGTCCGAAAGGCCGAGGACCACGGCGTGGTGCTTGGCATTGAGTCGTATCTGTCTGCTGACGATCATTTGAAGATCATCGACGGCGTTGGTTCGAAGGCCGTTCAGATCTATTACGACACTGCGAATTCGCACCGGATGGGCTACGACATCTACGACGAGATCACCCGACTCGGAGCCGACCGCATCTGCCAGGCTCACTGCAAGGAGGATGGTGCACTGCTGGGCGATGGCGCGATCGACTTTGGTAAGGTTAGGACATCACTCGAAAGAGCTGGTTACACCGACTGGTTGATCATTGAGGGTGCCACACCAAAGGGCGCGGAGCTCGTCGATGCCTACCAGAAGAATTTTGCCACCCTGGACCGCGTGTTTCGGAAGAAGCCGCTATAACCCGGTCCGGGATGCGTTTGATTCGCATGGTCCGCCTACATTGCTTTCTCTTTCTCGCCCTCACTCTCGCGTCTCCGGTCGTCGGGGCCGACATCCGTCACCGGTTTCTGTGCTGCGATTACAGCGGCGACAAGGTCTGCATGGTCAGTGCGGAAGGAAAGATCGAGTGGCAGGTCGAGGCGCGTCGTCCGCAGGACTGCTGGCTGCTGCCGAACGGTCACGTTCTTTTTGCCTACGTCGGCGGAGCCAAAGAGGTGACGCAGGGCGGGGAAGTCGTCTGGGAATACAAGGCGCCGGAAAAAGGTGTCGAATGCCACGCGGCGCAGCCTTTGCCTGATGGGCGGGTGCTCGTCGTCGAATGTGGCACCAGCCGCCTGATCGAGGTGGATCGCGAGGGAAAGATCGCCAAGGAGATCCCGCTCGTCACCGTGCCGGAGGTCAAGCTGCACAATCAGTATCGCGGTGCGCGCAAGCTGCCGAACGGCCACTATCTCGTCGTCTTCAAGGGGGAGGGAAAAGTCGTCGAACTCGACGGCGATGGCAAAATCCTGCGCGAACAGAA
Organism: Prosthecobacter sp.; assembly: GCA_041395065.1. Taxonomy (GTDB): domain Bacteria; phylum Verrucomicrobiota; class Verrucomicrobiia; order Verrucomicrobiales; family Verrucomicrobiaceae; genus Prosthecobacter. Next base: position 69,864 of record JAWLBG010000016.1, read on the forward strand.
GGTTCCCGGCGACCCGCACGAAGCGATTGCGCTCAAGAATGGCAACTGGCTCGTCACCTGTGGCGATGGTCACCAGGTCGTCGAGGTCAATCCGGCGGGTGAAACCGTCTGGTCGCTCGGCGAAAACGACCTGCCCGGCAATCCGCTGCGCCTCATGGCCGGAGCGCAGCGTCTTCCCAACGGCAACACGATCCTGTGCAACTACCTCGGTCACGGCCACATCGGCGAGAATCCGCAGGTCTATGAAGTCACACCGGACAAGAAGCTCGTCTGGTCCTTCGCTGATCACGCGCAGTTCAAGACCATCAACCAGATCCAGATTCTCGATGCGCCGGTCGATGTTCTGAAGGATGAGATCTACCGCTGAGACTTTGCTACCGCCGACTTCATATGCGAAGCAGATTCTCCAAGTCGGGAGCAACTTTGCCCTGCTTTGGCGGGTTTCCACGCGGCATGCTGTCCACTCTCCGCCACTTCCTTCTGCCGCTTGTCTTCATCCTCGGTGCGAATTCGATCTTCGCGCAACGCGCCAACCCGGAGGGGCCCGCACTGCGCAGGGCGCTGCCCGACACGGTCAAGGTCGAGCGTGACATCGTCTATGCGACCTATGGAGATCGTAAGGTGATCCTGGACCTGTATCTGCCGAAGAGTCCGGCGTCAGAAAAGATCCCATGCATCGTGGTGATCCACGGCGGCGGCTGGCGCATGGGCGACAAAACCAAGTTTGCCGCGCAGGCCGCTTATTTGGCGGATCAGGGATTCGCGGCGGCGTGCATCGGTTACCGGTTGCTGCCGGAGGTGACTTTCCCGGCCCCCATAGTCGATTGCAAGGCAGCGGTGCGCTGGGTGCGTGCGAACGCCGTGAAATACGGCATCGACCCGGATAGCATCGGTGCCACGGGCGGATCGGCGGGCGGCCACCTGACGGCAATGCTCGCCAGCAGTTACAAGGTGGCGGCGCTGGAAGGTGAGGGCGGCAATCCCGGTGTGTCCAGCCGCATCCAGGCGGCCGTGGCCATGGCCGCGCCGGGTGACATGAGCGCCTATGCGCAGCGGACGGGAGCTGATGCCGAACTTGCAGCGCTGATTTCGCCGATGACCCACATCGACAAGGAGTCCGCGCCCATGCTGCTCATTCACAGCACCAACGACCGCACGGTTCCGATCGCTCACTCGGAAGGGATGCTGGCGAAGTACAAGGAGCTGGGATTGACCGGCGACCTGGTCAAAATCGAAAACGGCGGACACGCGTTCTGGAACAGCCCGCAGTGGTTTGGCGAGGTGATGGAAAAGACCGCCGCCTTCTTCAAGGAACAGCTTCGCAAATAGAGTGTCGGAGTTTGCCGGAGGGCTCCGGGGGTGGGAACGCGTTGATTCACCCGTCAGGGCGTTTTAAAGGGGGAACCATGAGCATGCGACTTCTTCTGATCGTTTTGACACTCGGCACCCTCGCACCTGCGGCCGAGTCCCGTCCCAACATTCTCTGGCTTTCCTGCGAGGACATCAGCCCGCATCTCGGCTGCTACGGTGATCCGCATGCGATCACGCCGAACCTTGACCGTCTGGCAAAGCAAGGCGTGCGTTTTTCACACGCCTACACCACGGCGGGTGTCTGTGCGCCGTGTCGTTCCGGCATCATCACGGGCATGTATCAGACGTCCATCGGAACGCAGCACATGCGCTGCAACGCGATGCTGCCGGACTTCATCAAGCCCTTCCCGATGTATCTGCGGGAGGCCGGCTACTTCTGCACGAACAACTCAAAGACGGACTACCAGTTCAGCAAACCTTCGCCGCGGGACATCTGGAACAGCGTGGGCGGCAAGTCGCACTGGCGTGAACGCCAGGATCCCAGCCAGCCCTTTTTCTCCGTCTTCAACTACACCGGCTGCCACGAAAGCGGCATTGCCAGCGAGTCGAAGTATCGGCAAGTGACGAAGGATCTGAAACCGGAGCAGCGTCAGGACCCGACTAAGCTGGAACTGCCACCGTATTATCCGGACACGTCCGTCGTGCGCGAGGACTGGAAGCGAAACTACGAGGTCATCACCGCCATGGACGCGTGGGCGGGTGATCTGCTGAGACAGTTGGAGGAGGACGGTCTGGCGGAGAATACGATCGTGTTTTTCTGGTCGGACCATGGCGTCGGCCTGCCACGGGCGAAGCGCTGGCTTTACGAATCCGGCACGCACATTCCCCTGATCGTGCGCACGCCGGAGGGCCTGCGCGTCGCGGGGCAGGGGGCGCCGGGGACGGTGGACGACCAGCTCGTCAGCTCGATCGACTTCGGCCCCACGGTATTGAATCTGGCCGGTGTCGAAACGCCCGGCTACATGCAGGGCCGGGCATTCCTCGGCGCCGGACTTGGCGCGCCGCGAAGCTACATCTACGGCGCCCGCGACCGCATGGATGAGCGCTACGACATCATCCGCAGCGTGCGCGACCAGCGCTACCGCTACATCCGCAACTACGAGCCGCTCAAAACCTGGTATCAATACATGAACACGCCGGAGCAGGGCGCGACGATGAGCGAAATCCGCCGAATGGCGGCAGCCAGCACGCTCCCGGAAGCGGCGGCGCTTTTCACCGGACCGCGGAAGACGGTCGAGGAGCTTTACGATGTCGAAGCCGATCCGCATGAGATTCACAATCTGGCCGGAGATCCCGCGCATGCCGCGAGGCTTGAGGCGATGCGCAACGTGCACCTGCAATGGGTTCAGGACACGAAGGACACCGGATTGATCCCCGAATCCGAGCTGGGAATTCGCCGCGCCAGGCTGGGCTCCGAATACGCCATTCTTCGGCAGGACGGCGGCGACGAACTCAACGCGCGACTCGGAAACATCGCCAAGCTCGCCTCGGACGGTCCGTCCGCACTGCCGGAGCTGAAAAAGGCGATGAATGATGAAGACGCCGCCGTGCGCTACTGGGCGGCCACCGGTCTCGGCAATCTCGCGCAGGCCGGTGAGAAACTCGACAACGACTCGCTGACGCTGGCGGAGGCGGGACTCGCCGATGCGTCACCCTGCGTGCGAGTCGCTTCAGCGCGTGCGCTTTGCCACTCGGGCAAACCGGAACTCGGCCTGCCGCTGCTTGAGAAAGAAATGGAAAGCGAGCACGAGTGGTTGCGCCTGCAGGATATCATCGTCCTCGACGAGATCGAAGAGATGGCGCGACCGGCGCTTCCCGTGATGAAGAAGGCGCTCAAGGATCAGCCGAACAAATACATCATCCGTGTCGCCAACCGCGCCGTGAACGACCTGCTCGGCACCGAGAACAAGGTGCCCTGACGCATTTCCCCTGATGGATGGGTTCTGAAAGAGCGTCGTGCATGGCAGGTTATCCTCCGCATGAAGCTCTCCACCATGCTGCTGGTCGCGCTGGGATCGCTGTCCACCGTTCGCGGTGAGGCCAATCTCGTGTTGAATCCCTCGTTTGAACAAGCCGACGCCGAGGGCGTGTTGGTGGATGACTGGATCACGCGTGAAGGCATCACGGTCGTGCGCGTCACGAATGGCGGGCATAGCGGCAATGCGTTCATGCGCTTCAAGGACGATAGTCCGAGAGCCGGCCAGTTTCTCGAATGTCGTCGTGTGCCAGCGCGCCCCGGCGGTCAGTACACCGCGTCGGCGTGGCTGCGCACGGAGGACAAGTGCCGTCCCGGCGTCTATTTGAATTTCTACGACATGTATGGCCATCGCATCGCGCACCGCTACGAGCGCACAGTGGGCTCTGCCACGGACTGGCAGCGAGTGGAGGTGAAGGACACGGCCCCGGCGGATGTCTGGGAGGTGACGGTGTCGATCTACGCCTATTCGGGCGATGTTGGCGTGTTTGATGCGGACGATGCGGAACTGCTCGTGCAGGGCGGCGGCGAGCCTGGATCGGCAGGACTCAAACCGGCCGAACCTGGAGACAAAACGGCGTATGAAATCGGATCGCGGCGCGAGTTGTTCGTCGATGACTTTCTGATCGACGGTCAGAGCGGTGCGATCGAGCGGCGCCTGCAGCATCCGGTGCCGAGGGAGATTGTTTTGAAACTGGACAAGCCTTGGGAAGGGGAAACCTCCGCCTACTTCGCCATGGTGCGGGACGGGGAACGCGTGCTGATGTATTACCGCGGTCAGGTCAGTCCTGGCAGTGAGGGCCAGGTGTGCTGCGTGGCGGAAAGCAGGGACGGTGTCCACTTTGAGCGGCTGAACGCCGGGCTCTATGAGTTCGAGGGCTCCAAGGACAACAACATCATCTGGAAAGGCGTGGGCGCGCATAACTTCACGCCCATTCTCGACTCGAATCCCAACGCTCCGGCAGACGAGCGCTTCAAGGCGATGGCCTACTCGCACCACGGCAAGGGCCTCGGTGTTTTCGGATCACCGGATGGCGTGCACTGGCGCGAGCTGCTCGATCACGCGGCGATCACGGATGGAGCCTTTGATTCGCAGAACCTCGCCTTCTTCGACGCGCAGCGGGGTCTGTATGTCGATTACCATCGCAAGGGTCGCAACGGTGTGCGCGACATCATGACCTGCACCAGCAAGGACTTCAGGACTTGGACTGCGCCTGTGTTTCTCGAATACGCCGATCCGCGACAGGAACACCTCTACACGAACGGGATCCTTCCCTACTCGCGTGCGCCTCATGTCTATCTCGGCCTGCCTGCCCGCTTCGTGCCGGGGCGTACGAAAATCGTCGGGCGCAAGGAGCCGGGCGTCAGTGACGCGGTGCTCATGAGCAGTCGCGACGGACTGCACTTCGACCGCTGGTCAGAGGCCTTCATCCGTCCGTCGACCGAGCCCGAGGTGTGGACGGATCGGAACAATTATCCCGCATGGGGAATTCTCGAATCCGGACCAGAGGAGTTGTCGGTGTATTGGACCGAGCACTACCGCCATCCCGGCATGCGTCTGCGCCGGGGCACGCTGCGCAAAGACGGATTCGTCGCCCTGCACGCGGGCGGCGAAACAGGCGAGGTGATCACCCGTCCGCTCGTTATCACCGGCAAGCGCCTGCTCATCAACCACGCCACCGACGCCGTCGGCTGGATTCGTTTCGAGCTTTGTGATCAAGATGGCAAACCGCTCGATGGCTTCTCGTTCTACGACTCCGAAACTCTCTTTGGCAATGAACTCGAACACGAGGTCGCGTGGCGGAGTGACCGTGACCTTTCCCAAATAGCCGGCAAAACCGCGCGACTTCGTCTGCGCCTCCAAAACGCCGACATCTATTCGTTTCAGTTTGCGGAGTGAGGTTCACTCCTCCGCCATCACTCGGATGTCGTCGGCGATCTTGTCGCTGGGATAGAGGACCACGGTGTCGCCTTTGGCCAAACCTTCAAGAACCTCGGCCTGCAGGTCGTTTCGGTGATCGAGCTTCACCTTCTGAAGCACCGCTTTGTCATCCCGGAGAGCGAAGACTGACCACTCTCCGCCTTCGCGGAAGAGGGCGCCTGCGGGAGCGATCAGGACATCTTCAGATTCCCACACGACAAGCCGGGCTTCGATGCGGTAGCCGTCGCCGAGGGCGCTGCGCTTTTCGGGCGGATCGACAAAATCGGCGATCACATTGACTCTCTGCTCCTCAATGCCTAGAGCGGAAACCTTGGTGAAAGCGGAGGGCTCGACCGTGCGCACGCGCGCTTCCAGGATCGTGTCACCACCCCAGTGATCGACGATCATCCGCGTGCCGGGGTGAATCTTGACGGCGTCGGTGGAGAGGACATCGACCTCGATTTCGATGTTCGTTGGATCGGCCAGTTCGATCAGGGGTTCGCCGGGTGTGACAACCTTCGAGCTCTCCTGAATGACACGAAAGACGCGACCGGTGATGGGCGAGCGAATGGCCATGCGCGGACCCTGATCTTCCCCGGTCGCGTTGTCGCTGGGCTTGGAGTAGAGAAGCGCGGCTTTGGCGAGTTCGAGTTCGAATTCGGCGACCTTCTTGGCGAACTCCGCCGCATGGAGTTCCTCACGCGCGGCCTGCTCGCGATGCGCGGCTTCGTCGAGCTTGCTTCTGGGCGCGCCTCCGGAGGGCACGAGTCCGCTGGTGCGGTCGAGTTCGATCTTGGCGAGATCCCAGGCGGAGTGCGCGCGCTGGACGTTGGGCTCGGCCTGCAGGACGGCGGCTTGGGCGGCTTTGACGCGTGCTTCGGCTTGGGCCAGTGCTCGCGGATTCAGCAGTTCGGGATCGGTGGGCTCGATCAATGCGACGACCGTTTCTCCGGCAACGACCGGGTCACCCGGCTTGAGCACGGCGCGCTGAAGTCGGCCGGAAAGAGGCGCCGAGATGACGAAGCGATCCTTCACCCGCGTGCGGCCTTCGTGATCGACAGTGACCATCATGGGACCGCGTTGGATCACCGCCACGTCGACCTCGACCGGTTGCGGTCGAAACGCCCACGCCAAAGCCGCCGCCGTCAGTACAAAGACGGTCCAGAGAAGGAGGCGGGGTTTTTTCTTCATGGGAAAGTGTCAATCGCGCGCCTTAAGCACGCCGATGAGGTCCAGTTTGTCCAGCTTTCGTCGGACCCAGAGGCTGGAGATGACGGAGGCGACAGTGATGACGCTGAGCGCGAAGGCGTAGGTCGAGCGAAGGATGACGAGGGGAAAGCGCTGGCTCTCGGTTTGCAGTCCGACGACGGCGAGGACGGCGAAGCCGTAACCGCAGAGCAGGCCGATCGGCAGTCCAGCGGCGAGGACCGAACCGACTTCTCCAAGAAACAGGCGCGAGACTTCCTGACGGGAAAAGCCGAGCACGCGCAGCGTGGCGAACTCGCGGCTGCGCTCGGACGCGGCGATGCGGGCGCTGTTGTAAACGACGCCGAACGCGATGATGCAGGCGAAGCCGACGTTGAAGAGCTTCATGGTGAGAAGGTTCTCGGCCATGGTGTCGCGGAAGCTTTGGAGCATGGCTCCCTTCGAGTTCACAGCCGCGATGGCGGGTGTGTTTTTCACTTCCCGATAAAATCGCGTGCGCTGCTGGGGATCGATCTTCACGTGCGCGCCGGAAATGGTGGGGCCTTCCTCAAGCAGTCGCCAAACGCCCTCGATGCGCATGTAGGCGGAGAGGCCGGCGAAGTCGTTGACGAGTCCGCGAACGATCAGGTTCGCGACGGGCCGACGGCCCTCAAGGACTTCGACTTGCACGGAGTCGCCCGGACGGACGTGGAGGATCTCGGCGAGGGTTTTGGAAATGAGGATGCCGTCATCGCGCATGGCGATGGGTTTCATGTCCATGTCGAGCACGGGGTAGATGACGCGGTCGCCCTCGTATCCCATCAAACCGACGCGGCGCCAGCGATGGCCGGAGCGGATGCGGGTGGACACCGAACGGAACACCTCCGTGCGGCCCACGCCGGGCAGGTTTTCCAAATCGTGAAGCACGTCCTCCGACGAGGGCTCCATCAAGGCGAGGCTGAAATCCTGCCGCTGGGCACGCTGAAACTGCGTGTCGAGGACGACGTTGACGATGTCCTCGGTGAAGGTGCCGAGAATCAACACACCGAGCGCCATCGAGATGCCGACGATGCTGAGCAGTGTCCGAAGGGGACGCGCGGCGAGATTGCGGATGGAGATCTTTTTGCTTTGGCTGAGGCGGCCAAGCACGCCGAATTTCTCCAACCATGTGATGCGAGCGGCGACGGGTGCCTCGGGGCGCATGGCCTCGGCGGGCGGGAGTGCGGCGGCTTTGCGCACCGTTTTGAAGACGCCAATGCCCGCGGCTCCAAGCGTGACAAGGATGGCAACGGCGATCTGCCAAAGCTCCACCTCGTGACGCATGACGGGCAGGTGAAAAAAGCGGCTGTACATGCGGGTCAGCGACTGACCGATGTAGGTGCCGCCCGCGATCCCTGCGACGCAGCCGGTGAAGGCGATGCTGCCGGCGAGCTTCGCGTAGTGAAGACCGACCTCGCGGCCGCTGTAGCCGAAGGCCTTGATCATGGCGATCTGCTCGCGCTGGGTGCTGATGAGGCGGGCGAGCACGACGTTCAGGAGGAAGGCGGCCACGCCGAGAAAGATGGACGTCGGCAGCGTGGCCATGGCGCGGAGCTGGGTCATCTCGTCGCTGACCATGCGGTGGGAGATCTGATCTTCGCGCGTGTAGGAGCCCGCGCCACCATAGGGGGCAATGAGGGTGTCGAGTCGGCGCAGGACATCGGGCACCGAGGCACCGCGCATGAGCTGGAGCGAAACACTGTTGAAGGAGCCGTCGAGATCGCTGAGCTGGGCTAGCTGGCGATAGGCCATCCACATGACGCCAAAGCGGAGGTTGTCCGGCAGGAGTTCGCCGGGACGTACCTCGTAGATGTACTCGGGTGAAAGTCCGGTGCCCGCGACGGTGAGCGTCATGCGGTTGCCCTGAACGATGGCGCGGAAGCTGTCGCCGGGGTGAAGATGATGCGCCGCAGCGAAGGCCTCGCTGACAATGACCTCGCCGGGTTTGGCAGGGTCGATCCAACGTCCGGTGCGGAGATAGACCTCGTTGAGGCTGTGGCCGGGTTCATCGAGCACGGAGATGAGGCGGCCCGAAGCGGGTTCCTCCATGTCGGGCATGTCGAGAATGATCTCGACTTCGACGCGGGTTTGCACCCGAAGCACACCGGGAATCTCCGCGATGCGATCGGCGAGGGCATTGGGCGCGCGTTTGAGTCGTGCGAAGATGTCGCCAAAGCGCTGCTCCTGATAGTAAGCGGCGCGCGTCGTGTTGAGCGAGGTCATCGTGCTCAGCGCCATCACGAAGGCGGACACACCGCAGCCGATCACGAGCGCGATGGCGATCGCCTGGCTCTTCATGGTGAAGAGATCGCGGACGAGTTTGCGGTCGATCGCTCTCATTCGGTATCACCAGTTGAGTTGCGAGGCGGGAAGCTTGGAGGCGTTTTTCTCGACCGAGGAAATCTGGCCGTCGCTGAGTTGAAGAACGCGGTCGGCCATGCCGGCGATGACGGCGTTGTGCGTGATGATGGCGGTCGTGGTGCCGAGTTCGTCGTTCACACGCTGAATCGCTTCGAGCACCATGATTCCGGTGCCGACGTCAAGTGCACCTGTGGGTTCGTCACACAGAAGCACATCCGGTCGCTTCGCGATCGAACGCGCAATCGCGACGCGCTGTTGCTCGCCGCCCGAGAGGTGGGACGGGAAGTGGTCCATGCGCTTTTCCAAACCGACCAGAGCGAGCGCCTCCTCGGGCGTCATCGGGTTGTCCGCGATCTCGGTGATGAGGGCCACGTTTTCGCGCGCGGTGAGGCTCGGTACGAGGTTGTAGAACTGAAACACAAAGCCGACGTGCTCGCGGCGATAGCGTGTGAGCTTGGCGTCATCGAACTCGGTCAGATCGTGGTCGCGATAGCGAACGGTGCCTAAAGTGGGAACGTCGAGGCCTCCGAGGATGTTGAGCAGGGTGGACTTGCCACTGCCGGACGGACCGAGCAGAACCACGAACTCGCCGGAGTAGAGCTCAAGATTGATCTCGCGGAGCGCATGCACCTCCGTGTCACCCATGGGATAAACCTTGCTAACCCCGCGCGCGACGAAGACGGGCGGTGGGGTCGTGGTTTCCTGCATGGCAATGCTTCAATGATAGCGGGATGGCCGGAGAATCCAGTGGTTCGTGACCGGGGTTAAGGTCCTGTTTCGTGAATCCAAAGAGTGGGCAACCGATGCCGCGAGGCGTTTTTTGCGGCGTCGTGCCTTTCCTGTTGTGCTTTTCGCCAGCCCCCGGTACACCCACGCCAATGCTGATTCGCCTCCTATGCTTCTGCGTCACTGCCAGTGCGGTTACTGCCGCCGAACTTTCCGTCGCCGCTTATCCGTCCATTCAGGTGGCGCTGGATGCGAACCCGAACCGCATGCTCTTCGTTCCGGCGGGTGACTACGTGATTAAGGACAAGATTCGCATCCGCGGCGAGCGCAGCGGGTTGTTTGGCCCTGGTCGCATCATTCAGCAGAGCGACGACCAGCCGATCATCGAGATCGAAAATGCCAATGCCGCGGAGGTTCGCGATCTCACCCTCACGCGGCCTGAAGGGAAGATGGAAACGCGGAACGAGGGCATTCTGGCGATCAAGTGCCGTGATCTCGTCATCGACAATGTGCGAGTGATCGACAACCGCTCGCGGTCGAGTGTGATTGAAGTTCGGGAATGCAAGGACACACGCATCAGCCGGTGTCTGGTGCGCAACTACATGCGCGTGAGCATCGACGACCGCACGGCGAACAAGGAACTCGGCTACGCCTTCAACTGCACCGACGGCACCGGCATCAACGTAACATACAGCACTGGCACGCTGGTCGAGGGCAACCGCGTCATCGAGGACAACCTCGTGCCGACGCCGGAGATCAAGGCAAAGCACAAGCTCGGTGACTTCGTGAAAAAGAACGCGGAGAAGGGCGCGATCATCAATCAGCAGATGTGGGATGCGAACTACACGGATGCGTGGCAACAGGGCTCCGCCATCGTCATCAATGCGCCCGAAGTAAACGACCTCACGCGTGTGATTGGCAACCACATCGAGAACGCCGCGCAGGGCCTGGACATCCACGCGGATCACGTGATCGTTTCGCAGAACATCATCACCAACGCCTTCATCGGCATGAAGGCGATGCACGGCAGCCGCAACGTGCTCATCACAGGCAACCAGTTCGTTCGCAACTCGCTCTGGGCCATCGGTCTCATGCCGGGCGCGGCGGCAAACGCCGACAACTTCGACGGCGGTTCCATCGTCTCGAACAACATCATCTCCGACTTCGGCCACGGCGACGCGCATTGGGTCTGGGGTGATGAGCGTTCGCCCATCAAGTTCGACACCGGCCAGCAGCCCGATGATCCGCCGCTCGTTGATGTGGTCATCACCGGCAACCTCATCCACTGCATCGGCAAACCGCGCTACAAATTTGCCGTGATCATTCCCGGTGGCCCCAATGCGCCGCGCGGCCTGCATTTCTCGAACAATCTGTTTCACCCCGGCACCGCGGGAGTCTGCAACACGGAGCTGCCGCAGTAATCACCGTCGAAACTCGCTGAACTTCACGTTCAGCTTGGTTTCGAGTTGCGTGATCTGCCACTTCTCCTTTGGTTCGATCAGTGCGAGCGACATGCCCTTCTTGCCTGCACGGGCAGTGCGTCCGCTGCGGTGCGTGTAATACTCGAGCTGCTCGGGAAGCTGGTGATGGATGACGAAGGACAGGTCGGCGACGTCAATGCCGCGCGCGGCGACATCGGTGGCAATGACGAACGGAACACGCTGTTTCTTAAAGGCGCGCATCACCTTGTCGCGCTCCTTTTGCATCAGATCGCCCTGCAGCACATCGACGGGCATTCCGAGCTCGGTCAGTTCGTTGAACAGTGCCATCGCGCCCGCCTTGGTGCGGCAGAAGATGAGGCCGCGTTTGCCTTTCTGGCGCTTGAGGAAGTCGTAGATGAAATCGGTCTTCTTCTCGCGTTTGCAGAAGGCAAAGCGGTGGTCGATGTCGCGGTTCACCACGTTCGCCTGATCGATCTGGATCGAGTGCGCGGTGGCGGACATGCAACCTTTGATGAGCTGCTGGATCGCCTCCGGAAACGTCGCGGAGAAAAGCCAGGTGCTGCGGCGCATGGCGGCCAGTTTGAGAATCTCCGTGAGCTGCTTCTTGAAACCCATGCTCAGCATCTCGTCGGCCTCGTCCAGCACGACATAACGCACAAACTCCAGCGTGAGTGCATCGCGCTCGATCAGATCGAGGAGTCGGCCCGGCGTGGCGACGAGAATGTGCGTGGGGCGGCGCAGCCTCTCGATCTGCTGGTCGATGTTGTCACCGCCGCCGACCACCTCGATGAAAATCTTCTCGGTGTACTTCGTGAAGCGGAAGAGCTGCTTGCCGATCTGCTTCGCCAGCTCGCGCGTCGGCGCGAGCACCAGCCCCTGAATGTCGCGGTGCTTCGGATTCATCTTCGTCAGCAGCGGCAGCCCAAACGCAGCCGTCTTTCCGGTACCGGTCTGCGCCTGTGCGATGAGATCGCCGCCATCGGTCAGCAGAAACGGGATCACCTTTGCCTGCACCTCCGTTGGATTGACAATGCCCAGTTCTTCCAGGCCACGGATCATCTCCGATGGGATTCCGAGGGCGGTAAAAGGATGGGGGGCGTCTGACATGGCGCTGCTGTCCGTCATGACACGACGAATTGCCAGCGGAATGCAGGGCAACATGACGGTTGCCGGAGCCGTTCACTCTGCCTCCCATTTCATGAAAGCCTTTCTTCTCACGTTTCTCCTGACCGGTCTCGCCGCTGCCGAATCGATTCAAACCGATCTCCTCATCGTTGGCGGGACGGAGTCTGGCTGGGCGGCGGCGATTCAGGCGGCGCGCATGGGCGTGAAGTCGATCACGATCGTGCACGACGGTGAATGGCTCGGAGGGCAATATACGGAGCAGGGACTCGTGTGCGTGGATGAGAACAAAGGCGTGGGCAAAGTCGGCTGGGGACCGGACTGGCATCCGATGAAGCGCTCGTTTCATCGCTTCGGCCTCTTCAAAGAGCTTATGGATCGCATCGAGGCCTTCAACACGCAGAAGTACGGCTCGCCAATGCCCGGAAAGCCGATGCATGGGCCGACCACGTTTCGTCCGGCGGAAGCCGAGGCGATTTTTCGCGAGATGCTGCAGCCTTACATCGCCGGCGGGCAAGTGAAGCTGCATCTGAACTTCATCCCGGAGAGCGCGATGAAGTCGAACGACGGCAATCGCATCACCGGCATGACGTTTCGTTCGACCAAGGGCGAGGAACTGAGCGTCGAAGCACCGCTGACCATCGATGCGTCGGACTGGGGTGATGTCGTGCAGCTTTCCGGCACGGAGTTTGAAGTCGGTCCGGATCCGAAGTCGCGCTACGGCGAGCCGAGCGCGCAGGAGGATGTTTCCGTGAATCCACCGAACGAGATGAATCCGATCACGTGGACGCTCATCGTCGAGGAAAGCAAAACCGACACGCCGATCCCGCGGCCGCCGCATTACGATGACCGGCTCTACTGGGGAACGACGAAGTTTGGCAAGGCAGAGGCCGACAAACAAAAGTGGGAGCGCAAGGTGCGCGCCAGCGGCATGGCACCGTGGCCGCCGAAAGGTCGCGAAGCAGCGCGACAGGGAACGATTCTCACGATGCGCCGCATTGTGGAAGGCACGACGAGCAAGGACGGCATCACGTCGGCGCTCATCTGCTACTCGAACGGGCAGGACTATCCGCTGGAGCGACTGCCGCGGCGCGTATGCGATGCGCTCGAGGCCACGGAAGCCGGCGCCTCGACGAAGAATCTCGTTTTGATGACGCGTGCGCAGCGCGAGATCGTGTTTGCCGACTGCCGCGCACATTCGCTCGGCCTGTTGTATCATTTGCAGACGACCGTGCATGATCGCGCCAAGGACACGGCGAACAGCCTGCGTCATTGCCATCTCAGCACCGAATTCGGCACGCCGGACAATCTGCCGATGAAGCCCTACATCCGCGAGAGCCTGCGGCTGAAGGCGCTGCACATGATGCGCGAGCAGGACAGCCTCGTCATCGATGGCAATGGCAAGAACGGCGCCAAGGAAGCCTTCGCGAAGGTGATGTATCCTGACGGCGTCTTCTGCTGGCAGTTCCACTACGACTTCCACGATACCGGTCGCACTTATTTAAAAAGCGAGGGCGATTCCGGTCCATGGACGCATTACGAGAAGCCCGGTCGCGGCGTGCACAATCTCAGCGAACGCAGCGTCTTCCCGCTGCGCAGCCTGATTCCCGTGAAAATGGACGGACTGATCGGCGCGCAGGGCAATGTGGGTTTCAGCAGCATCGTCAGTTCCGCGATTCGACTGCACGATCATCGGGTGCATATCGGTCAGGCAGCCGCAGCGCTCGCCATGCTGGCGATGAAGCATCACATCCAGCCGCGCGACATGGCGTGGAACCGCGAGCGCCTCGAAGAAATCCAGCACGCACTATGTGGCGGCACGGAAGGTGTGCCGATGCTGCTGTTTCCCTGGCGCGATCTTCCTGCGGATCACGCGGCGTTCGTCGCGATCAACCGCTTGAGCGCACGCGGCTTGCTTCCCGTCGATCGACACGAGGTCGATTTTCAACCCGATGCACCGGCAACCAAGGAATGGCGCGATGCCGTGCTGAAGCGCTGCATGGGTTATGACTTCAGTCTGTCCACACCTGACCAGCTCACCCGCGGTGAGTTCGCCATCCGTTTGTGGACTGCGATCAAGGAACAATCTCCGGCTGCATGGAAGCGATTGAAAGCCGACGATGCCGATGCGGACGGGATTGCTGACATGGATGACGCGTTGCCGTTCACCAAGGACACCCAGAGCTGGCCTTGAGGAGCGGCCATTAGGCGAGATGCAAGTTCGGCCATGCACCGTTTTCGGACGCGGAAACTGGGGCGCGGATCGCTTGCATTGCGAGTTTCGGGCGGGAAATGGCCTGAAAAGCCTGTAAATGAGCAAAGTGGCACGGGTGCTGCGCTACTTTGTCATGGAGGCACGAATGGTCGTGAAAAAGAGCTGCAAATGAGGCCTTTCCGTATTTGCACTCGTAGCGAAAGGACGCATTCTGCCCGCCCCCCAAAGTTCAACCATGAGTGCTTCACTCCCCTACCGCGCCAATGCGGATTTCCTCGAGTCGAAATATGCCGACTGGAAAAAAGACCCTGCGTCCGTCGAGCCGCTGTGGTCGTCGTTTTTTGAAGGTTTTGAGCTCGGAATGGCCCGTCTGGCTGCCTCCCCGGGCAAGGATTCAGGAGGAGGGGATGCTGCGACGCTTTCCGAGGAGACCCTGAGTTTCCGCACCCGAGTGGCGAATGCGATCCAGCACTTCCGGGAGTTGGGGCACACGGCCGCGCACCTCGACCCGCTGAGTCCGGAGGGTCCCGAGATACCCTCCTTGACAATCGCCGGACTGGGTTTCACCGAGAGCGAGCTGGAGGAGGAGGTGCAGACGCACCTGTTTCGCGGCGGTCAGCCCATGAAGCTGAAGACGATGCTGGCCGAACTGCGCCGCACTTTCTGTGGGAAAACAGGGTTCGAATTCATGCACATCCACAATCCGGAAGTGCGCACCTGGCTGCTGGAACGCATCGAAGGTCGCGACTTGGATGCGAAACCTTCCTCTGAGGAGCAGATCGATGCTTTGCGCTGGCTGCTGGAAGCCGAGACTTTTGAGCGCTTTCTTCACCGTCGTTTCGTCGGCCAGAAGCGCTTTTCCGTTGAAGGCGGAGAATCGCTACTTGTGGCGTTGGAGACGATTCTCGAGTGCCTGCCTGCCAAAGGCGGCAAGGAAATCATCATGGGCATGGCGCACCGGGGACGTCTCAGCGTGCTGGCCAATTTCCTGCGCAAACCGCTGGACTACCTGTTTTACGAGTTCAGTGAAAACTATGTGCCGAACATGGTGGCGGGCGATGGCGACGTGAAATACCACCTCGGATTTGAGACGACCCGGGAAACCCGCAGCGGGGACAAGGTGAGCGTCATGCTGGCTCCGAACCCGAGTCATTTGGAGGCCGTCGATCCGGTGGTCGAAGGCATGGCGCGTGCGCGCCAGCGGGCTTTGGGCGATACGAAGGAGCGCAAGCAGGTCATTCCCCTGCTTCTGCATGGTGATGCGGCCTTTGCCGGCCAGGGATTGGTGGCGGAGGTGTTGAACCTCTCGCAATTGCCCGGCTATCAAACGGGAGGCACAATTCACATCATCGCGAACAATCAGATCGGCTTCACGACGCAGCCGGAGGACGCGCGCAGCTCCGACTACTGCACGGACGTGGCGAAGATGATCGAAGCGCCGGTCTTCCATGTAAACGGCGACTGCCCGATGGAGGTGGTCAACGCCGCCAAGCTGGCACTCGATTTCCGCCAGACCTTTGGACGCGACGTCATCATCGACATCGTTTGTTACCGCCGTCACGGGCACAACGAGACGGATGAGCCTGGATTCACGCAGCCGAACATGGCGCGCTCGATCGCGCAGCATCCTTCAACAGCCACGCTTTTTCGCCTGGATTTGGCGACGCAGGGGGTGCTGGACGAGGTCGGCGCGGCGGCCCTGCAGCGCGAGCTTGAAGAGGAACTGGAGCAGGGGATCGATACGCTGGCTGATCGCGACAAGGTGGCCAACGGCGGCAATCCGTATGAAGGCAGCATGGCTGAACCGCAGGCTGCCTACGACTACGTTCCCGTGGCAACCGGCGTGGCGTTGGAACAGCTCAAGAGGGTGGGAGAGCGTCTGCTTGAAGTCCCCGAGGGTTTCAACCTGCACCCGACCATTTCGAAGCGTTTTCTCGCGGCCCGCAAGAAGGCCATCGCCGCTGGGGAGGGCATCGACTGGGCTTACGCCGAGTCGCTCGCATTCGGAACGCTGCTCACCGAGGGGCACGGCGTGCGCCTCAGCGGCCAGGACGTCCGCCGCGGCACTTTCAGCCAGCGGCACAGCGTGTTTTATGACTCGCAGACGCGGGAGCGCCACATCCCGCTCAACAACATCGATCCCGATCAGGGCCGATTCTGCGTTTACAACAGTCTTTTGTCCGAGGCGGCGGTCCTTGGTTTCGACTACGGCTACGCGCTGCTGACCAGCAATCTGCTCGTGTGCTGGGAGGCGCAGTTCGGCGATTTCGTCAACGGTGCGCAGGTCATTATCGATCAGTTCATCGCCAGCGCGGAAAGCAAGTGGCAGCGTCCCTGTCATATCACCTTGCTGCTGCCGCACGGTTACGAAGGCCAGGGCCCGGAACACTCCAGCGCCCGTCTGGAACGCTTCCTCCAGCTTTGTGCGGGCGGGAACATGCAGGTGTGCAATTTCACCACCCCGGCGCAGTATTTCCACGCCCTCCGCCGCCAGCTCAAACGGAACACCCGCAAGCCGCTTGTCGTCATGACGCCCAAGAGCCTGCTGCGTCATCCCAAATGCGTATCGAAACTCGGCGACATGGCCGAGGGTTCGACCTTCAAAGAGGTGCTGGACGACGACCAGCTCTCCAGCCCGCCGGAGCGGGTCACGCGCCTTATTCTGTGCAGCGGAAAGGTGTATTACGACCTGCTGGAGTTCCGCGAGGAGAACAAGATCAAAAACGCCGCGATCATCCGCATCGAGCAGCTCTATCCGCTGAACTACACGATGCTGAAAGAGATCGTGGCCAAGTATCCGCAGGCGCAGAAGAAATGGATCTGGTGCCAGGAGGAGCCCCGCAACATGGGCGCCTTTTACTACATTCGTCCGCGCCTCGAGGAGTTGTCCAATCACAAGGTCCGCTACGCCGGTCGCGAGCGCTCCTCCAGCCCTGCGGCGGGCTCCAAGGCCATCCACACACTCGAGCAGGAGAAACTGGTCGAGGACGCCTTCAGTGTCTGATTCCGTCTTTCTCAATTCACGATTCCCAAAGCCATGCCCCACGAAATCAAAATCCCCGCTCTCGGCGAATCCGTCACCGGAGGCCAGATCTCGAAATGGAACTTCAAAGACGGCGACTACGTCAAAACCGGCGACATCCTGCTCGTTCTCGAAACGGACAAAGTGGCCGCTGAAGTCACCGCCGAAGCCAGTGGCACCCTGACCATCACCAAGCATGTGGACGACGAGGTCGAAATCGGTGCCGTCGTCGGCCAAATCGACGAATCTGCGGCCGCACCTGCCGCGAAACCCGCCGAGGCGCCGCCGCCTTCCGCGCCCGCTGCGGAGGCTCCAGCGCCTGCTCCCGTGCAAAAACCAGCGCCCGCGCCGGAGGTCAAAACCGCGCCTGCGCCCGAGCCTGTCGCCAAGGCAGCGACCACCACCGCAGGCCGTGTGACGCGGAAGAAGATGAGTCCGCTGCGGAAAAAGATCGCCGACCAGCTCGTCAGCGCCCAACGCACCGCCGCTATCCTTACCACCTTCAACGAGTGCGACATGTCAAACGTGATGGCTCTGCGGTCGAAATTGCAGGACAATTTTGTGGCCAAGCACGGTGTGAAGCTGGGTTTCATGAGCTTTTTCATCAAGGCCGTGGTCGAGGCGCTGAAGGCGGTGCCGCAGATCAACGTGCGCGTCGAGGGCGACGAGATCGTTCAGCAGCATTACTATGACATCGGCGTTGCCGTAGGCACGGAGCGCGGGCTGATCGTGCCGGTGCTGCGTGACGCCGACCAGCAGTCCTTTGCAGGACTCGAGAAAGACATCCTGGCCTACGCAGCCAAGGCGAAGGAAGGAAAGCTGCAGGTAAGCGACCTGACAGGTGGCGTCTTCACCATTTCCAACGGCGGTGTTTACGGCTCCCTGCTCAGCACGCCGATCATCAACCCACCGCAGAGCGCCATCCTGGGAATGCACACGATCCAGAAGCGTCCGGTGGCCATTGATGGTCAGGTCGTGATCCGACCGATGATGAACCTCGCCCTGAGCTACGACCACCGGGTGGTCGATGGCAAGGAGGCGGTGACCTTCCTCATCCGCGTGAAGGACTGCATCGAGAATCCGGCTAGGATGCTTGTTGGTGCGTGAGCATCGTTTTTTGTGGTCAGCCATCCGTGATTTTGCCATGATCACACCGTTCCATCCTCCGAACGGTCATGGCAGGTGATTCACAAAGCTCGTTTTTCAGCTCCATCACACCCCAGCAGGTGCTGGCTGTTTTGACTTTGGTCAGCAGCACGGTCTTACTGCAAATCCAGCCACTGCAGTCGCGGCGCGAGCTTGATCTGGCCGGACCCGCCTCCGCATTGGGGGACGATCACAAGTTTCTGGCCTCCCACATCGAGGATCCCCTGATGGCTCTCAAGGCGCAGAAGGTGGTGGATCCTGGCGTGGAGAATTTCGATCCATCGGCGCAGGTCAAAGCCTTCAGCCACTGGGGCTATTTTTTGGAGATCGAGGAGGCCGTGGAGGACAACCGCAAGGTGCAGGTGATTTGTGCCATGTTGAGGTCCGGGACGGATCTGGCGTCCCGTGAGCAGCGGCATCGCGCGAGATTGGCGGTCGTTTCCGCGCTGGCGAGTTCCGGGTATGTGCCAGAATCCTCACGCCGCATGCAGGTGTGCAGGCTGAAGGACATTGTGAGCAAAAACCCCGAGGCCTTCGTCATGGACTGGAAGCTCGGCAACGACACGATGGATGTGCCTTTTGAATGGTTCAAACCCACGGGTGTGCTGCCGGGCTTCGGGGAGAAGAAGCGATTTAGCAAGATCTGCGTGCTGTGGTTCGACATGGAGGCCGTGATGGGCAGGGAAATGAATCCCAAGCCTCTTGAGCGGATGAGAAGCATTTTGCATGCGATGCTGACGGGTCATCCGCGCCCGATCACTGCGGCACAAAGGCAGGAGTTTGACCCGAGCCTGGTCGAAACGGCTCTGCTTGGCCCTCCGGACAGCGGAACGCTTTCAGTGATGTTGGCTGAGGCTCAGACGGCTTATGCAAAGGGCAGGAAAAGTGATCGTCTCTGGGAACAGTCGCTTATCATGGCGTCTCCCTACGCCACATCGTCCGCAGAGGCTCTGATGAGATCGGCAGGAAGAAGCGACCGGTCTCGTGCAACGGGTTACACGGAGGCAGACCGGCGCGTCCGTGAAGAGGAGGTGAGTTTATGGATGGACGCGGCCCTGCGTGGTCAACAGGCGGAGCCGGGTGTGCAAAACCTTTTTACACGGACGCCGCTGAGTGACGACCATGTGGCCGAAGCGCTGGTCGATGAACTGGGTCGAAGGGGGATCGACTTCTCCGCAGCAGACGGCGAAGAAGAGACAAAGAGAGGGGACATCGTCCTGATATCCGAATTTGATACGAGCTATGGCCGGGAACTTCCGCTTGGTTTTCTGTCGGCTGCGGGAGTGAGCAATCCCAAGAAGGTGCTCAACGAACCCGGCAGTCGCTGGCACTGGACTGCGTTCACCCGCGGACTCGACGGACGATTTGGCGCCGCAGTTCATTTGGAATCGGCTGCGAAGTCCGGTGGTGACGCCAGAAACTCCGTAGCGGGGGATGTACCGCGCGGACCGGATCAGACCGATGCTCTCAGACGCCTGGCGGTGCAACTGGTGGAACTGCACCAGAGCCGGCAGCGGGAAGGAAAGCCGGGCATCGTGGCCGTCGGTGTGCTGGGCGGGGACGTCTATGACAAGCTGCTGGTGTTTCGTGCCTTGCGTCCGTTGCTGACGAACAGCTTGTTCTTCACCAACAACCTGGACGCATGGCTGTGGGAATCGAACGAGTTGCGCACGACGCGGAATTTGATCGTGGGTTCTCCATTCGACCTGCGTCTGTCCGACCGCTGGCAGGCGGGCAAGCCGCCATTTCGGGACAGCTACCAGACTTCTGTTTATGCCGCGGCACTGACGCTGATCACGGGTGCGGACGAGTTGAAGTCAGCCGTGCGTCCGAATGGAGTGCGCAAGCGGGAGGCCCGTCTTTTTGAAGTCGGGCGCGAGCTGCCGGTGGACATGTCTCTTTCGACCGGCGGGTCCTCCCTGCATCCGGACCCGGAAACACAAAAGCCGTTCTGGACGCAGTACGGGCGAGTGTGGCGCACGATGGCGCTGGTGTTTCTCTGTCTGGTGTGTTTTGCGTCATGGTATGTGATCAGCAACATGCCCGATGTGCGGATGCGCAGCACTGCGGAGGCAGGGAAGGGGGGCTTTCGGATCAGCGAAGAGGAAATCACGCGGCTGGCGCAGAATCCTGCATGGCTTCTTGTGATCGTGATCGGCACCCAGTTCGTGACCTATGCCTGTTGGCTGTCGCAGGCGGGAGAGGGCGAAGTTTTTCTGTATCGGGCCGGTGTGAGCTCGTGGCCGTTTTTCTCCATGAATCTCGCGGCCGTTTTGGTGGGGGCGTTTTTGATGCTAAGAGCGCTTTCGATCCTGCATCAGGGACGCAAAAAGCTGGATGCGCAGTACTTTGCGGATGAGCCGCAGCCGGAGAAGACCGGACGGGACGCGTGGCTGTCCCGCATCACCTTGAACTGGGACAAATCGCGGCTGGTGTCCGCTGCGAAAGGTGGCGGCGAGCCGGTTTTGGAAGTCTCGCGACTGTGGCGGGCTTTTCGTGGCAGCAGCATGTCCAGTGTGAGGCTGGCGAGATCTGGAATCATCACCTGTGCCATCCTGGCTGCGGTCTGGCTGCTTTCCGATCTCCTGCCGCAGCCGAACATGCCGGTGCGAGGCGGCGCGGCGAGGATGATGTTTTGGTGGGTGGAAAAGGCGTCGCTGATCGTCTTCATTTGGTTGGGGGTGCTGGTTTTTGACGCCCTGTGGCTCAACCGCATTTTTATCGACTGGTTTGGGCGTGGAACGAGCAACTGGCCGACGTCCGCGACCGGCAGGCATGTTCGGATGGTGCAGCCGTCCAAGTCGGTGCGAGATTACATCGACCTGAGGCTGATCGCGGATTGGACACGGGACATGGGCCGGCTGACCGCGCTGCCATTTTTCGTTCTCGCGCTCCTGTTCATGTCGCGGCTGAGTTTTTTTGACGCCTGGCGCTGGCCGACGCACATCGGCGCGGCGATCGGATTCATGGTCCTGCTCGTTATCCTCGCCGCGTGGAGGGCGCATGCCGCTGCGGAACGCCTCAGGCGCCAGGCTTTGCAGGACATCCAAGCTTCTCCGGTGGACGAAAACACGGAAAAACTGGCGAACGACATCAAGGGATTGTCCCATGGAGCATTCATGCCCTTTTTAAAGCAGCCGGTGATGGAGGCCGTTTACTGGCTCGTCAGCGCACTGAGTGTCACGGGGCTGTGGCAGGCCATTTCACAGCTCGTTTCCTGAGGTCTCGGCGGCTTTCACCGTTTGTGTGACGTAATATTGCTGAACAAAGCGGTTGCGGTGCGTTCTCAGACAAGCACTGAAAGAAGAAGCAATGACCCCCGAATCCCCCAGCACCCTTCCGCCACACGAAGCGCACGCGCCGAAAGGGTGGGCCGTGTGGCTGCGGAACAAGTTCCTCGCGGGGCTGGCGCTGGCACTGCCGCTCATCATCACCTTTTGGATCCTGTACTCGATCTACGACCTCCTGCACGGCTGGAGCAAGCCGGTGCTGGCGCAGATTGTGAGCCTTGTGAACGAGTTGTCGGATCGGCCCCTTCTCGACATCGATGATCCCAAGCTCGCCAACCTTACCAACTTCGTCGGATTTCTCTTCTCGCTGGCGACCATTCTAGGTCTGGGCTTCATGGCCACCAATTTCATCGGCGTGCATGTGGTTACGGCCGTTGACAAACTCTTGCTGCGCATACCACTCGTCGCCGTCATCTACCGGCCTCTGAAGCAGGTGATTGACGCCTTTCGCAATCTCGGAGGCACGAAGCAGAACTTCAAGCGTGTGGTCTTCGTGGACTATCCGGTCTCCGGGATGCGCATGCTGGGTTTTGCCACCGGCCAGTTTTGCGATCCGCAGAACGGCAAGGCGATGACATGCGTTCTCCTGCCCACGGCGCCGAGTCCGATGACCGGTTTTCTGCTGGTGGTCGATTCGGAAAAAGTCAGCGATGCGCCGATTACCATTGAGGAGGCGATGAAGATGATCATTTCCGGCGGGCTCGTGGTTCCCACGAATTCCGTGCCTCCGTTGAACCAGAGACCGGCGGCGGTTGAAGACATTCCGGCCCCCGATCGGGAGTCTGCAACCGATGCGGATTTGCCTGCAGGACTTCCCCGCGCCGAGGACTTCGATGCAGGAGACATCGAGATTCTGTCAGAGTCCATGAACATCAAAAGCGGCACCCGTTGGTTGCGCGGCCTGCCTTGGAAAAAGCGCTAATTTGACGTGAGCATCGACTGGCAGACATGGACGCCGGATGTGCGGGCAACATTGATGTTTATTATTAATGAATCGCGAGGGGAAGTGCTGCTCATACGCAAAAAGCGTGGTCTCGGAGCCGGCAAGATCAATGGACCAGGTGGCAAGCTGGAGCCTGGAGAAACCTCTGTGGAGTGTGCCGTTCGAGAAACCCAGGAGGAGTTGGGCGTTACGGCTTTGAACCCCGCGCATCATGGCGAGCTTTCATTCCAATTCGTGGAGGGCCTGCGCATGCATGTGGACGTCTTTGTTGCCGTCGAATACGAGGGAATACCCGTCGAGACCCAAGAGGCGCTGCCTCTGTGGACTAGCTTGGAGGCGCTGCCGTTCGATGAGATGTGGGCGGATGACATCCATTGGCTTGCGGAAACCTTGGTCGAGCGCCGCCGGTTTCTTGGGCGGTTCGTGTTTGATGAAGACACGATGCTTTCTCATCAGGTCGAGTGGCTCTGAGGGCAAAAAGACACACCCGATGCTCCCAGTCGGGAAAAAATGGCAGTTTTTGACGGATTTGGTGAGCGATCAGACCGAGCATGAGGAAGTTTCGACTCGCCACTTGCCACATAGCACAAGCGTGCTAATTAACGGCTTGGATTAAAGGATCGAAGTGTCGGAATATTAGAATTATAAATCCATCAGTGATTCTAAAATTTCAAAAACTTCATGCTAATTCTAAAAACATCTTGCGGCAGTAAGGTGTTGCGTGATAATATAATCTTAATTGCGGGTATAGCTTAATGGTAAAGTTCCAGCCTTCCACGCTGGCCATGTGGGTTCGATTCCCACTACCCGCTCTGAGAAAGCGCTCGTTTTTGCAAATCCTATAATTACTGCCGCCTATGAAAGCTTTGTCTTCTGCTCGCAACGCAGGTTTATCCGTCTGTGCGTCGCTATTCGTGTGGACTGCTCCTAGCATCGCTCAAGTGCAGGGCGGGTGTTTTGATATCGCCGCCGACGTTCAAGTCGCCGTTGAGAAGGACCCCTCCAAAGTATTGATGGTGGTAGAAGACGCGTTGGTTATCAACGAAAGCTGCGCGTCAGACATCGTGAAGGCGGCCATTCTGGCCTCCAAGGCGGATGCAACACTGGCTTCCCAGATTGTGCAGACCGCAGTTTCGGTGGCTCCCAAAATGGCGGCTGCGATCAACAGTGCCGCTGCCATTGCTGCGCCGGGAATCGCTGTTGCGACGCCGACCGAGGAAGCGATCAGCCCCGATTTGGTCATTGATAAGAATCCGGGGAAAAACCCGGTCATTCCTCCCGCTCCTGCCGTGGAGGAGGATTTCTTCGTTCCCGCCTCGATTCGCGGTGTTTACTTGATCCAGCCTCCTGCTTCCGGTCCGCTCCCCTGCGATCCTACCAATCGCAACTGCAATCCGAATCCGGTGTCTCCCTCGGTGGCGACGAGTTGAGTCGTTTGACAGGATAATCCGAGTCTCCTCCCCCTTTCACGCACTCATACGCCATGCGAATTCGAATTGCCATGATCTTCATTGCCGCTGCGATGGTCTGCCCCGTTGCAGCGCGTGCGCAGGGCTTGGTGGCGATTCAAAATTACTCGGCTGATTTCAAAACAGAGCAGCCCCTTACGTTTTCCATCACAAGCCAGGGTGGATACGACTTCCTTAGCTACCGGGTCAATTCACCTCTTGTTCAGGACATCGAATCTTGGTATGCGCAGGCGGGGTTCAGTGTTGCCTACACGGAGAAGGATCGTACCACGCCGTGGTCGTTCTCGCTGGATACCAGCGTGATCAACTACATCGACGGAGTGCCGCGCTTTGGTGACACTTTCTACAATGCGCGAGCCACGTTCAACTTTGAGCACGCTTTCTCCGAGCGCCTCAAGATCAGCAATAACTTTTACGCCACCTATGGTGTGGATCCCAGCAACGGGTTCGGTTACGGCGGATCGACGACGCTGTGGAACGGACAGTACTTTTACGGCTACAACAATTTCAACGTGAGCTACGCCTGGTCGCCACGGTTTTCGACGACAACCTCCTACACCCTCGACGGCATCGGATATCAGGACAATTTGGTCGCCAATCCTGAGGATCGCTACACGCAATTGTTTTCGCAACAGTTTGCCTACCGTCTTTCCAAGCAGACGAGCATCACGGCAGAGTATCGGTACCGGATGACGGTGTTCGACAAATCGCCGTCCAAGAACTTCAATTCACACTTTGCCCTCGTCGGTGTTGATCATGCCTGGAGTGAGCGCATGTCGGGATCGGCCCGTGCAGGTGCAGAGTTTTATGATTCGGATCGCGTAAGCAGCGTCGCTCCCTACGCCGAAGGCGCACTCAACTATGCTGTGGACCGTCACACGATGGTTCGTTGGTTTGCCGCCCTTGGATTCAACGGTGCCGAACTCGCCGCCTTCAACAGCCGCTACGGCTTGAATACCGGCATCCAAGTCAATCACAACATCACCAAGCGCCTGAGCACCAACATGGGGGCGTCCTATTCCTACAGCACGTTTGAAAGCGCCGGCGGGACTGATTCCGTGGAGCATGCGGGGCTGCTATCTGCCGGCATCGGTTACCAGCTTTTCGAGAACTTCAACGTCAACGCCGGTTACTCCTACTCCGTGCTGAAGGCCACCGACGCGCTGCGTGAATTTGACCGCCATCGTGTGTCCCTTGGCGCGACCGCTTCCTTCTAAAATCTCCTCAACAGCCAGACCCCATCCGCCGGCGGGCATATTCGGACACCACGAATTTCCCGCTGGCGGTATTTCAAGCCCTGATTCTTAACCATTGCGAAATACTTTCCCAACGTCCTGCATGAACCAGAGCGGAAATGAACTGCAAAAGCACGCCATGGACACCTGGCAGGTGGTCAAGAACCGGCTCGGTCTCATCACGCTGTGCTTCATCCTCATTTTCGCCGCCGCCGCCGTTCTGACCTACATCATGCCGAGGAAATATCGCGGCCACGTGGAGATGACGATCGAGCGAATCACCCAGGACATCAACGTCTTCGACCGCAATCGCAGCGACAGCCTCGCCTTCACGCAGGAATACATAAAGACTCAGTTCGAAACGATCACCAAGCCCACCACGCTCTATCCCGTGGTGGAGACGCTCAATCTGGTGAAACGCTGGGAGCTGCCTTCACGCCAGGCTGCCCTCGCCAAGCTTCGGGGAAATCTCGACACCCAGTCGATGCTGCGCTCCGACTTCGTCAGCATCGATTTCTACGATCAGGATCCGCAGCTTGCCGCCGACGTGGCCAACGAGGTCGCCAAAAGCTACATGGCGCAGCGCAACAGCATCGAGACCGAGAAAAAGCAAAAGGCCCTAGCCGTGCTTCAGCAGCAAATCTCCGATCAGGAGGAGTTGCGCCGACAGGCGCAGGTCCGCTCGCAGGAGGCCAAGCGGAAGGCGGGGATCGTTGGTGATTGGATTGTCGGTGGAGGCAGTTCCCTGAACCCGGGTGGTGAAATGCGCAGTGAAAAGGATTCGATGGTCATTTCCCGCGAGCAGGCATTGATGATGGCCGACCAGGATATCCTCGCACTGGAGGCGGAGATTGATCAAATCGGCAAGTTGACCGCCGACGAACTCATCGCTCGCGCATCGGGGTTGAAGCTGGAAAACCAGGCCCTCATCGGTCAGACTGCGAAGTATCAGGACCTCCTCGTTCAGCGCGAAGGCATGATGAACGCCGGCATGGGCAGGCGGCACCCGAATGTCGAGAGCCTCACCAGCCAGATCGAAACCCTCAAGCTCCAAATCGACGCCGACGCCAAGGCTCATGTTCAGGGGCTGCAGGGCCGCCTAGACAGCGCCAGGAAGATGCGCGAGTCCCTGCAGAACTACAACGAAGACGCGAAGCAGGAGTTGATGAACATGCAGTCGCTCTACAACGAGTACAAGACCGCCAAGGACGAAGTCACCTACCTGGAGGAGTTGCTGGTCAAAATGCGTTCGCGCTTCTTTGAGGAAAAAGCCAACATCGAACTCGTTAAGTCTCCCGCCACCATCTATGCCGATGCGGAGCCGGAGACCAAGCCCGCTAAGCCCAATGTGCCGCTTCATCTCGCACTTGGCGGCGTCCTTGGTTTGATGTTCGGTCTCGGCCTAGCCTTCTTCCTCGAGTACATGGACACCACGGTGAAGAGCCTCGACGATGTGGAGCAGTATCTCAACGTTCCCGTCCTGGCCATCGTCCCGAAGGGAGTTGGTGTCCTCCACCGCGCCAGTGGCTTCAGCCCGGATGCGGAGGCTTATCGAATCCTGCGCACGAACATTGAATTCAACCGCCGGTCACCGGATGCCAACTGCATCAGCGTGGTCAGTGGTGGAGCGGGGGAGGGGAAGTCCACCACGATGGTCAACCTCGCCTATGTCTGCGCCCAGGGTGGTTACAATGTGCTTCTGATCGACGCTGACTTGCGCCGCCCCAGCCAGCACAAGCACTTTGATGTCAGTCACACTGTCGGACTCACGAATTACCTGACTACGGACATTCAGATTGAGGATGTCGTTGTTCGCACCCAGGTCGAGAATCTCTACTTCCTGCCCAGCGGACTTCTTCCCGCGGACAGTGCGGGCCTTCTGAACTCTCAGCGCATGGTCGATCTCATCGCCGATGTGAAGAGCCGATTCGATCTGGTGCTCATCGACTCTCCGCCCATCCTCGGCGTCAGCGACGCTTCGGTACTCGCCAACGAGGCCGACATGTCCATCATCGTCGTCCAGCATCGCAAGCTGCCGCGCCACATGCTCCTGCGCGTGAAGCAGACTGTCGAAAACGTCGGTGGAAAAGTCGTTGGCGTGGTCTTGAACAATGTTGATCTCGCCAGCGACGCGCAGTTTCAGTATCACACGAGCTACTACACCTACTACTCGCCCACGAACTCTCCTTCAGATGGTTCGGGCGGCAAGAAAGCCCGGCGCCGCAAGATCAAGACGGAGACCACCGCCCCCGTGTTTGCTGACGTTCGCCCCGCATCTCCGCTTGGAGGCGACGATGTTTTTTAAATCAACCGTTCCATGCTTATGAACCTTCGAAAAATCCTCATCGCGCTTTTCGTGTTCAGCCTGTTCAGTCCTGTCCGGGCTCAAAACGGCGAACTGGCTCTCAAGCCCAACGACCGCATCACGCTCTCCATCGGCGGTATCCCGGACAGCGAGGTGGCACAGATCAACAAGGTGTACACCGTCAGCGACGCCGGTACGATCAACCTGCTTTTCATTGGCGAAGTGCGGGCGGCGGGTTTGAAGCCCTCCATGCTTCAGCGCAGCATTGAGCAGACTTACGTGGCGCGCGAAATCTACACACGGCCCACGGTCACCGTTTCCATCGACGGCGCCGGCGGTGGCACGGAGCGCTGGGTTTATGTGGTCAGTGGCACCAACAAGAACGGGCCTGTTCCCTACAGCTCAAACCTCACCATCCTGAAGGCGGTGGGCATCGCCGGCGGTTTCAGCCCCTTTGCCAAGCCGAGCCGGACCAAGCTCATCCGCAATGGCGCCACCCAGGAGATCAATCTGAAGGACATCAGCGCCAATCCGTCGCGCGACATCCTGCTTCAGCCCGAGGATCAGATCATTGTGCCGGAGTAGGCAGGCGCATCACTTGGGCGGTGCCGGGACGAATTTCGCCGCGCGTTCCCGTGCGGTCGCGTCATTCGGACGGAAGCGCAGATACTCGCGCGCCGCGGCCGGTGAGCCCTGTTCCTTCAGCGAAGCGAGGTACTCCGGGAAAGTCTGATCATCGAAGGGTGAAAGAGGTCGCGTTGCAGGCGGTGTTGTCAGCCATCGTGCCCAGCGCACGGCGGTTTCCTCTCCTTGACGGGGTTCCGCTGGAATGGCGGCAACGGCTGCGGCAAAGTCAGCCGGAGTCAGCAAGTCAATGCGGCCGTCTTCGGTGATTCGGCGTCTCGCCAGAGCCTCGGCGAATTGCAGGAACCACTCCGGCAAAAGAGTGTTCTTTGGCGGCATCGGCCTGCTGAAGAATGCGTGCTCGGAGATGCGGAAGACTACTTTGGAGTCATCGTCGGAGACGCGGGCGACGACCACGCCTTCCTGCTCCTTGCTCTTGCGTGGCGTGTCGCGGATGCCCGGGGTGAGGCATTCGCCCGTGCGGAAATTCCAGACTCGCATCTCGCCTTCGTCGGTGACGGTGAAAAGGCGTTCATCATCGGGGCTGAGCGCGATGACCGATACGAAAGAGTCGTGGCGCATGCTGATGATGTTCTGCCTGGTGGCGAGATCCCAGACACGCACCTCGCGGTCACGACCAGAGGTGATGAGATATTTTTCGTCCTTCGTCACGGTGACCGCCCCGACGGCCGGCCTGTGGATGATGGGATCGCCGATCGGTTTCAGCGTTTTCGCGTCGTAAACAAACACCGTGCCGTCTGGATCGGCGGCGGCATACAGCGACTTCTGAAGGTTGGCGCCCCCGGCGAGCGAATGGCGCAACTGGTCCGGTGAGTTCTCCGGACCCTCGATGCGTGTGATGAGGTTCTTCTCCAGTACGTCGACGAACCGGCGTGATGTCATCCGCTCGTGGATGTTCCACACTTGGATCGTGGGCATGCCGGGAGATGCAAAAACAATGCGGGAGCCGTCGCGTGAGAATTTGGCGTCCCTGATGGTGAGCTTCAATCGTGTCGTCAGCAGCGCTCCGGTGTCGTTGTCGAAGACACTCACTTCTCCCTGTCTCGACACGCTGGTGACGAGGCTGGTGTCGGCGGCGGGCACGGCCTTGAGGATGTCTCCGGCATGTTGCCGCATGGTGTGGCGCGGTTTCCCGTCTGACACATTCCAGGTGTGGACGGCGCCTCCCGCGTCTCCGACGACGATGGAGAGGCCGTCCGCCGTGAACGAAAGCGCGGTCACGGACGAAGGGTGGGAGATGGGAGGCATTACTTCGCCGCCATTGCGGAAACTGCCGACAAAGACGAGTCCGTCGTTCATGCCCAGCGCGATGAGTTCCTGCCGGGGTTCAATGGCGACGTGCAGCAGACCCTTGTCCACCTCGATGGGCTCGCCCAAAGCCATGCCGTTGCGCAGGTCCCACGTGGTCGCGGTGCCGTCGGCTCCTTCGGGGTTGATGGGATCACCGCTGTAGATGGAGGCGGCAAAGACGCCCTCGTGATCCACGACGATTTCGCCAACGGTGCCCTTTTGCTTCATGATCCGGGGTTCGTCCTGCGGATGGCGCAGGTCCCAGGCGTGAATGCCGGCCATGCCGTCGATGCCGATCTCGCTGCCGGCGACGAGTTTCTCCCCGTTGCCGGAGAAGGCGAGGCAGGTGACCATGCTGGGCAGGCCCGGCTGCAGGTTGCGGCGCTTTCCGTCCTTGAGGGACCAGAGCTCCACGTTCGCGTCGTCACGGCCAACCACGGCGTTTTGCCCGTCCGGTGTGACTTCCAAGCATGTGACCTGCACGCCCGGCGGCAGCGGATGGTCCGTGCGTTTGCCAGTCTTCAGGTTCCAAAGGCAGACAACCTCGCGGATTTGCGCTCCGTTTTGTCCGGGCGCGCTGGGGGCGTTCGCGAGGAGACGGCAGGCCGCCAGGGCAAACTCTTCCGTATTGCTGATGGCGACCTTCGTGGCCAGACCGCCGTCAGGTAAAGGCAGCGGATCCACATCTGGGCGAATGAGGTGTTTGTTGGCCAGGAGGGACAGGAGGTTTGTCGTGGCGATGTCGTTGGCCGGGTCCGTGCGCAGGGAACGCGCAAGGTAGGCCACGGCTTCCGCAGACTGCCCGTTCTCCATGCGCTGGCGGGCCATCTGTTCATCGGAGCGGCTGTAGGCCTTGCGCAGGTTTTCCCGCCCCAGTTCGGCCGCGATTCGGTTGCGCTCCGCTTTGAAATACATCGCGGTGCTGGTGATGCCACCGGCGACGACCGCGAAGGCGACGGCCGCTGCTGCCGCCACACCCATGCGGTGACGTCGCACGAAGCGTGAGACGAGGTAGCCGCGGCTGGGCGGACGGGCCACGATGGGTTCGTAGTTGAGAAAGCGCTTAAGGTCGTTGGCCAGTTCGTCGGCGCTGGAGTAGCGGCGGTTGGGATCACGTTCCAGAGCCTTGAGCGCGATCCAGTCGATGTCCCCCTTGATCAGGGGCTCGATGGTGGAGGGCTTCGGCGCATCCTTTTCAGCGATCTCGCGCAGCAGGATGTGAATGGGCTTTTGCGCGATGTCCGAAGGCGTCACCAGCGGCTTTCCGCAGACGAGTTCAAAGAGGATGGCGCCAAGGGCGTAAACGTCCGAGCGCGTGTCCATGTGGGCGCTGCCGTGCTCGATCTGTTCAGGGCTGATGTAGCCGGGCGTGCCGACGAGTTGATCCACACCGGTGGCGATCGTGTGCCCGGAGCCTTCCCCTTCCAGAACTTTCGCAATGCCAAAGTCAATGACCTTCGGCACTGCCTTGCCGTCCTCGTCCGTGACCAGAACGTTGCCGGGCTTCAAGTCACGGTGGATGATTCCCTTCTGATGGGCGTGATGCACGGCCTGGCAGACGGGAATGAAAAGGGCCATGCGCTGCCGCATGTCGTAGTCGTTCTGCTTGCAGTAGGAGGTGATGGAGCGGCCTTTGACGAGCTCCATCGCGAAGAACGGCGCGCCCATGTCCGTCTCGCCGGCGTCGAGCACCTTGGCGATGTTCGGGTGCTCCATGATGGCGAGCGTCTGCTTCTCGATGGCGAAGCGTCCGAGGATGTCGGAGGAGGTGACACCGGCCTTGAGCAGCTTGATGGCGACAAGGCGGTGCAGCGGTTTCACCTGCTCCGCACGATAGACGAGGCCGAAGCCGCCTTCGCCGAGCTTGTCGAGCAGACGGTAGCGGTCGCCAATCCAGCCATCGTTGCCAGTCAGCGATTCCATGTGGGATCTGGGCTTCGTGGTGCCCATGCTCGTCATGGAACTCGCCGTGGCTGCGGGCAGCCCTCCATGGCTGTGAATGGTCGCCGCACCGGGCAGAGTGCCGTGTTGTTTGCCGGTGGGAATGGCGATGGTGGCGTCCTCGGGGCCGAGCGTCATCGCACTCGTGGGCACACCCGGACCGGCTGAGCCGCCCATGGTGGCCGCGGGTAGCGACGACCCTTTGGTGGGAATGGCGATGGTGACATCTTCGGGGCCAAGCGTGACCATGCCTGTGGGCGTGCTCGCCTCAGGCGGCGGCGATGTCTTTTTCAGATTGGGAATGGCGATGGTGGCGTCCTCCGGCCCAAGCGTGAAGGCTCCCGTATCGGAAGAGCCGGGCGGG
Organism: Prosthecobacter sp.; assembly: GCA_041395065.1. Classification (GTDB taxonomy): domain Bacteria; phylum Verrucomicrobiota; class Verrucomicrobiia; order Verrucomicrobiales; family Verrucomicrobiaceae; genus Prosthecobacter. The sequence goes on from JAWLBG010000016.1 coordinate 101,871, forward strand.
GAATCCGTCGCAGGGGTGTCCTTGTCAGAGGGCGTGGATGGGTTGGCCGGATCAGGATTCACAGTCGAATGCAGTTGGAGTATTCCTGCAATGTTTCAGAGATCAGACAAATGGGCAAGCTTTGCTGCGGAGAAGACAACCCCCGTCCTGTCTCGCGTTCACGGGCCGAGTCGCCTGCGGTAGCCTTCCACCTTGCTCAGAAAAGCCTGCCACTTCGGTCCCAGCCGCCCTTGGTCGAGGAGGAAATGCGGACACTTCTTGTGACCGAGGTCGCGGTGGTCGTCGTGGCGGATCATGCGCCAGTGCATGTGCGGCACGACATGCGACAGCGGGATCCCGTGCTCCCGCATCAGCCAGGCGACGAGGCGTGCTGTGCGTTCGATGGTCTGGCCGCGGTCGTTTCCACGGTTTTCACACATTTCGATGCCGATGGAGCTGCGATTTCCCGGACCGTCATAGTCCGCATGTTCGCCGCGCTCGTTCGTCGGCAGACTTTGATAGGTGGCATGATCATCCACGGTGAAATGCCACGCCACGTAACCGATCGCATTGTGACGGCCCTTCAGCGCGCCCTTCTTCAGCATTTGCGCGTGCGAATAGGCTCCCGCTCCGCGGGAACGGTTTTCTGTCGCGTGAATCGTGATGTACCGCGGCACCATGGGACGGTGGTAGGTGCGGGCGTAGCGGCCTCTTGGCACGAGATCCACCGTCACCCCGGGAGGCGTGCGTTGGGAGACGAAAGATGAGCAGGCTCCCAAGAGCAGAGTCAGCAGTCCCCCGAGGGCGATTGGGTGGAATTTCATCGTCGGAGATTAAAGCAAATTTTATGACAACATGGGACCGAATGGGATCGTGCGGGCAGTCTTTTTCGGCAATTTTTCGTGATTCGTTGGTTTTCAGTGCGCTGGAATTGGGCCGAAAAAAGTCGCATTTTGAGCCGCTCGGATCGGCTTTTTAACGCCGAGAAAATATTTTGCCCGTGGAACCCTTGATTATCGGGCGAGAAACAATTTTCGGCACAATGGATGGGAGAAAATTCTCGCCAGAACACAATATCTTGTGCATCATTGGTCTTCGAAGTCGCTATATCTAGTATTTATAGTGTTGGCTGGCTTCTAGCCTGTTTTCCCGATAACTCAGTCAATTCACCTCTCAATCTGCAACGAAACCGCCATGGAAAAAATGTACAAAATCGGCAACCGCGAGTTCCCGCTCGATCAAGACAAAGCTGAAGCCGCTTTTGCAGACAAGAAGGTCATCAATGGCCGCAAGAGCATGACCTTTAACCTGCTCCCCCTGAAGTATCAGTGGGCCTATGACCTTTACCGCATCATGAAGGCCAACCATTGGGAGCCGGAAGACATTCAGATGCAGAAGGACGTGGAGCAGTGGCGCTCCCACGAGATCACCCAGAACGAGCGCTGGATCATCATGATGGGCATCGGCTATTTCTCCGCTGCGGAAGGCATCGTCGGGGACAACATCCAGCACGTCGTTCGCGAACTCGTCACCGCGCCGGAACTGAAGCTCGTTCTCGGCCGCCACGCACACGAGGAAAACATCCACGCCGACTCCCTGCTGTACATGATTTCGTCCCTCGGGATCAATCCGCATGAGTGCGAGGCGATGTTCGAGCAGATCCCGACGATCGTGAAGAAGAACGAGTTCGTCACCCGCACGTCCCAGAACATGCGTCGCGACCTCGACCTCACGAAACTCGAGAACAAGCAGCTGCTGGCGAAGAACATCTTCATTTTCGGCCAGTGCATGGAGGGCACCCAGTTCTACGGGCTGTTCGGCATGATCCTCAGCCTCTACCGTCAGAACAAGTTCCCCGGCATCGGCCAGATGTTCCGCTACACCCTGCGTGACGAGTCGAACCACATCGAGGTCTTCCGCAACCTGTTCATGGACCTCGTCGAGGAGAATCCCGACCTGTGGACCCCCGAGTTCCGCGAAGAGCTGGTCGAAATCATGCGCGAGGCCATCCGGCTCGAGAAGGAGTTCATCCGCGACTGTCTGCCCGTGAATGCCGTCGGTCTCAGCGCCGCCGAATTCGAACAATACATCGACTTTATCGCCGACCGCCGCCTCGCCGGCTGCGGTCTGGCCGCCCTGAATCCCGGAGTCACCAATCCGCTGCCCTGGCTGGCGGAGATGATGGATGTCCGCAAGGAGCAGAATTTCTTCGAGGGCAAGGTCACCGACTATCAGAAAGCCTCCGCCCTCGTGCAAAGCTCAGACGACGATTTGTAAGCGCAGCCCTCCCGACACTCTCGCCGGAGTGATCCGGCGGAGTTTTCCCATCTTCCGAATTCCCTCGCTCCTCTTAATCAACCTCACCCTCCACTCCCTCCTCCCGTCATGATCACCTCACTGCTGCAAGAGGACCAAGTCCTCAAGAAAGTCACCCAAACGCCGAAGGATCAGAAGCCCCACTTTGAATGGAGGTGCCCTCGCCCCGACGTCGGTCGAGGAACCTCCGGCCTCCATCAAGGTCAACGCTAGTGTGAGCGCGGATTTCGACGCAGCGGAGATCGCCGACACGGTGGGCAGCGCCCTGACGGACCTCTTTCTGGCGCGTCAGAAGGATGAGGGGGACATCTACAGCGAGCACAACCAGCAGTTGGTGCAGAAGATTTCGCAGGCTGTGACCAAGGAGATCCACCGCCGCACCGCCCAGCTCTCCGGAGGGAAGGGCGCCGCCACACTGAACGCGCGGGAGATCTACCACTGCATTGAGCAGGCGCTCGTCCACCACAATGCCCACGACGTGGCCCGCACCCTCGCGGAAAAGCGCAAGCGCACCGCCGCGCACGATCCCATTTCAGACGCCTCGCCCCAGCCGCTCGTCATGGACACCAAGGTCATCCGCCGCAGCGGTCAGCTCGTCCCCTGGAACCACAACAAGATCGAGATCGCCATCCGCAAGGCCTTCCTCTCTCTCGAGCTCGACTCTTCGCCCGCCGTGCAGATCGCCGAGACCGTCAGCCGGGACATCGCCGCTGAAAACAAGCAGTTCATCCACATCGAGGACGTCCAGAACCTCGTCGAGGAGGAACTCATGAAGCAGGGCTACTTCAAGGTTGCCCGCGCCTACATTCAGTACCGTGCTCTTCGCAACAACATGCGCGACCTGGAGGTGCAGGAGGCCGCCGAAGCCGACGCCGCCGACAGCGAAGACCAGCAGGCGCTCATCCTCGTCAAGACCGCCGACGGCAACTCCTTCCTCTGGGACGGCGCTGATCTCAAGAAGCGCATCGACTTCGCCATGCTGGGCCTCGATTTGTGCCTCACCCGCTCCGAGATCGAGATGGAGCTGCGCCGCTCGCTCAATTCCGACATCACCCTCGACCACCTGAAGCAGACCATCACGCTCAATGCCAAGACCCTGATGCAGAAGGACGCCGACTTCACCAAGTTCGCCGCCCGCATCCTGCTCAGCTACATCTACGAGGAGGTCCTCGGCTGGGACATCGTCCGCGACGGCATCGACCAGCTCCGCGAGTTCCACCGCCGCACCTTCCGCCGCAACCTCGCCCGCGGCATCGAGATCGACCGCTACAATCCGAAGCTCCTTCAGTTCGACCTCGACAAGCTCGCCGACGCGCTCGATCCCGCCGCCGACATGGACTTCGACTTCCTCGGCGTCCAGACCCTCTACGACCGCTACCTCATCGTCGATAAAAAGGTCAAGCCCGCCAAGCGCCTCGAGACGCCGCAGCTCTTCTGGATGCGCGTCGCCATGGGCCTCAACATCGGTGAAAAGGGCGACAACATCGAGGACAGCATCATCGGCATCTACAAGCTCTACAAAGGCCGCCGCTTCTGCTCCTCCACTCCCACGCTCTTCAACAGCGGCACGCTTCACTCCCAGCTTTCCTCCTGCTATCTCTACAAGGTGGACGACAGCATCGAGTCCATCATGATCCGCGGCATCGCGGAGAATGCCTTCCTCTCGAAGTGGGCCGGCGGTCTCGGCGGTTCCTGGACTTCGGTGCGCGGCACCGGCGGCTACATCAAGGGCACCAATGGCGAGTCGCAGGGCGTCATTCCCTTCCTCAAGCTGCACAACGATCAGCTCATCGCCGTCAATCAGGGCGGCAAGCGCCGCGGCTCCGGCTGCGCCTACCTCGAAGTCTGGCACAACGACATCGAGGACTTCCTCCAGCTCCGCATCAACACCGGTGACGAGCGCCGCCGCACGCACGACCTCAACACCGCCAACTGGATCCCCGACCTCTTCATGAAGCGCGTCGAGTCCCGCGAGACGTGGACCCTCTTCCGCGCCAACGAAGTGCCCGACCTCCACAACCTCTACGGCTCCGCCTTTGAGAAACGCTACGAGCAGTATGAGGCCCTCGCCAGGGACGGCAAAATCTTCGGCAAGCAGATGCCCGCCATCGATCTCTGGAAGCTCATGCTCAAGGCCATCTTTGAGACCGGCCACCCCTGGATCACCTTCAAGGATCCCTGCAACGTCCGCAGCCCGCAGGATCACGTCGGCGTCATCCACAGCTCGAATCTCTGCACCGAGATCACGCTGAACACCTCTGCGGATGAAACCGCCGTCTGCAACCTCGGCTCCGTCCTCATCGACAACCACCTCGACGACGCCGGCAACATCGACCACGCCAAGCTGCGCGAGACCATCCGCAGCGCCGTCCGTGCGCTCGACAACGTCATCGACATCAACTTCTACCCCACTGACGCGGCGAAGACCTCCAACACCCGCCACCGCCCCATCGGCCTCGGCGTCATGGGCCTGCAGTATGCGCTCTATCGCAAAGGCATTCCCTTCGCCTCGAAGGAGGCCGTCGAGTTCAACGACGAGATGATGGAAGCCATCGCCTACTACGCCTACGAGGCCTCCAGCGACCTCGCCGCCGAACGCGGCCAGTACTCCACCTACAAGGGCAGCAAGTGGGACCGCGGACTCCTGCCGCAGGACACGCTCGATCTCCTCGCCCAGGAACGCGGCCAGGAGATCGACGTCCCCCGCGGCGGCAAGATGGACTGGTCCGCCCTCCGTGCGAAGATCGCCAAGCAGGGCATGCGCAACAGCAACGTCCTCGCCATCGCCCCGACGGCCACCATCTCGAACATCATGGGCTCCTCGCCGTGCATCGAGCCCCTGCTCAGCAACATGCTCGTGAAGGCCAACCTCTCCGGAGACTTCATGCTTCTGAATCCCTTCCTCATCCGCGACCTCAAAAAGCGCGGCCTGTGGACCGCCGACATCCAGAACAAGCTCAAGTACATGGACGGCGAGATCGAGGCCATCGAGGAAATCCCCGTCGACCTCAAGCGCCGCTACGCCACCGCCTTCAGCATCGACTGGGCCTGGGTCGTCGATGCCGCCGCCCGCCGTCAGAAGTGGATCGATCAGAGCCAGAGCGTGAACCTCTTCTTCGGCAGCACCGAGATGAGCACCCTCTCCCACATGTATCGCGGCGCGTGGAGAAAAGGCCTCAAGACCACCTACTACCTCCGCACCCGCAGCGCCTCGAACATCGAAAAGAGCACCGCCGAATTCCAGAAGGAAATCCGCAGCAGCGTCATCGCCGGCGCCAAGCGCGAATACACCGCCGAGGAAGTCCAAGCCTGCTCCATCGAAGCCATGCGCAACGGTGGGACGTGCGAAGCGTGTCAGTAGAAAGTCGGAGTGCTGTTTGTTACAAGGAGCATGGCGTTCTGTTCAGACAGTTCTTTTTATGTATTCACCAATCTCAATGCTTTTAATGGCTGCGTTTCACTCATTCGCTGGGTTCTGCGGTTACTTTGTTGGAAAGGGTTTGCCGGGATTGTTTGTCGTAATTATTGCACCGATTTTGCTCCTCGTGATGTTTGCCGAATCTAAGGGTGAAACTTTTTTCACCTATTGGCTCGCAATGAGCATTGGCCTATATTTTGGGTGGCAAAACGGCAAGGGAGACAAGAGTGAAAATGGTGAGTAACAAAAGTGATGGATACCCAAAGATCATCATTATATGGAAACAAACTGCATCCTGACAGGCACAATCGACTACAAAGGTAGTTGTCACACTATTTTGAGCGTTGGCAGGACTTCGGATGGGGTTCCATTTGCAAATCTCGAGCCGCCAAATGAAGAGTTAGGAAAGAGGATGATCGAAGAAATGAGCATCCATGGAAATTTTAAAGTCGAATACGGTGCAACTTATTGGTTAACCCTTGGCAGCGAGCGGTTCCGACTCTTTTGATAGAACTAAGAGGCAGGTATGGGGTATGCTTTGCGACGGGCGATAGCGAGCGCTCTCCTGGGAAACAACCACCCACGATCATCTTCAGGGGCAACCCCAACGGGGCTGCGTCCATCGCCGCCTCACCGTGTGCACAGGAAGGGGTCGGGGGGATGGCACTGAATTAAGCGCGGTTTGGGATGAAAAACGAACATGGTTTTGGTATGTGTTCGTTGAAGAACAATGGCAGCGCACACGAAGTTCTTTCCCTCGTTTCACAGGTGTCTTTTCATGCGTCCGCCCGTCACTGAGAGGCTGCTTTTGCAGCGCAAGGCACGCGAGGCCGACGAGCTCTGTCTGACACAGTTGCACACGCTCTTTGGTAATGTCCTGCCGTCATCGCTGGCCGCCTAGAAAGCTGCTCAAGGTTCCAACAGCCGCCACCGCATCTACACACCCAGGTGACTTTCTGGGCCTTTCTCTCCCAGACACTCGACGCCGATGGCAGTTGCCGCCGTGCGGTGACACGCGTGCAGACCTTGAATAAGATGTCCGTCCCTCTATCGCTTCATGTCCCTCGGCGAAGGCAAAAAGGATAAAAGGGAAACGGGGTCGGTGTGCAAAAAATCAACAAGCTGATCTTTCACTCGCACATCCAAGCCCAACGGGCTTGCGCCCTGTAGGCCCGGCGTGCCGAGCAGAAAGGGGTCGGGGCGATCGTTGACAGGGATGGCTCTGCAAGCCTTGGCAGAGTTGGCGGAGAAATGACGTCCGGCTGCCAATGATCAACCCACTGTTGGTGCAACGGCGTGTGGTCGAACAGACCGCCTTGAACCCGCCCATCGTCTACCCACGAAACCCCGGCTCATGCGCGCCATCCTCCCCGAAGGCCAAAGGCCTTCCATAACTTAGCCCAGGGTTGGAACAACCCTGGGTGGCCACGCCCCACACGCCACGTCTCAAGGGGCAACCCCAACGGGGTTGCGTCCATCGTCGCATCGTCCCCCGCGTCCTTTTCAATCCCGGTCAGACGCCTGATCCGAGGCCTGCCCGTGGCACCGCCGCAACGCCCGATTGTCGTCCTGAAGGGTGACCTGGGTGATTCGGATTGGGACGCAACCCCGTTGGGGTTGCTGGGCGGGCGGGTGGCGAATGGTTGGGCGGTCCCCAGGGTTGTGCCAACCCTGGGCTATCGACACAAGCCCTTTGGGCTTGGACCACGCCCGGGGTTACGACCCACCGGACTCGGGTTGTGATCCACCGGACTCGGGTTGTGATCCACCGAACCCGGGTTACGACGAACCGAACCCGGGTTGCGACCCTCCGGACTCGGGTTGCGATCCACCGGACTCGGGTTGCGGCTCACCGAACTCGGGTTGCGGCTCACCGAACTCGGGTTGCGGCTCACCGAACTGGGTTGCGGCTCACCGAACCGGGGTTGTACTACCGAACTGGGGTTGCGGCTCACCGAACTCGGGTTGCGGCTCACCGAACCCGGGTTGCGGCCTTCACCGAACTCGGGTTGCGCTCACCGAACTGGGTTGCGGCTCACCGAACTCGGGTTGCGGCTCACCGAACTCGGGTTGCGGCTCACCGAACTCGGGTTGCGGCTCACCGAACTCGGGTTGCGGCTCACCGAACTCGGGTTGCGGCTCACCGAACTCGGGTTGCGGCTCACCGAACTCGGGTTGCGGCTCACCGAACTCGGAAACGATGTCAGGGGGCAAAAAAGTCAACCAACGGCTGCTTCCAAATTCCTCCTCGTTGCTGGGGGCGGGCAATCGGTTCGCAAGGCGGAGCGGGGGAGGGCCGTATGAACGCGACGCCTCTCTCCCATGCCCGGATTTTCACATCGCCCCATTGTCCTGCTGACCTGGCTGTCCGCCCCGACGTTCGCCCTTGCGGTGTCGGCGGGTGGCGATGCCGGGACTCGCACGTTCGAAAAGGACATTCGGCCCATCTTGAAAGCGCAGTGCTTTCACTGCCATGGCGAGGACGGGGAGATGAAGGGGGATCTCGATGTGCGTCTGGCGCGCTTCCTCCTGCAGGGCGGGGAGTCCGGACCGGCGGTCGTCGCGGGGAAGCCGCAGGAGAGTCATCTGCTGGAACTGGTGAAGAATGGCGAGATGCCAAAGGGCAAGGCGCCCCTGTCGCCGGCTCAAATCAAGGTGCTGGAGGAATGGATCGCCCAGGGAGCGAAGACGGCGCGTCCCGAGCCCGCGCAACTCGGCCCCGAGCATGCGTTCACCGATGAGGAGCGCGCGTGGTGGGCCTTCCAGCCGATCCGGCGTCCGTCCGTTCCGAAGACCTCCGCCGGGTCGAATCCGATCGACGCTTTCATCGAGGCCAGGCTGAAGGAGCATGGTCTGTCCTTTTCCCCGCAGGCGCCAGCCGCCACGCTGATTCGCCGCATGAGCGTGAATCTGACCGGACTGCCACCCACGCCGCAGGAGGCGGCCGCCTTTGAAGCGGACTACGCTGCGCAGCCTAACCTCGCACTGGACCGGCTGATCACGCGTCTCCTGGGTTCCGCGAGTTACGGCGAAAGGTGGTCGCGCATGTGGCTGGATGTGGCGGGTTACGCGGACAGTGACGGTTACTCGGACAAGGACCCCGAGCGTCCGCATGCCTTCAAGTACCGCGACTATGTGATCGCCGCGCTGAATGCGGACAAGCCGTTCGATGCGTTTGTCCGCGAACAGCTCGCGGGCG
>JAWLBG010000017.1:0-108872 GCA_041395065.1 Prosthecobacter sp.
CGCGTCTCACCCCGGCGCGGAATTTTTATCTTTATCAGCGGAAGTGACCTGCACACACCACCCTTTGGTTCCTCCCATGAAAACAGCACTGTTCCTGACAGCTCTCCTGTTCACCGCACTGGCGCATGCGGGACCGCGGAACAGCACCGATTACCGCGTGGCGACCGACAGCACGGATGCGGGCGGCAAACGGGCGGCGAGTGTGAGCTACACGAATGAAGGTAGTGTGGGTGGCGTAAGCGGAACGTCCGATGCCGCGGCTCCCGTCACCACCGCGAAGGCAGGCTACATGGGCCAGCTTTACGAGGTGACGGCGCTGCAGATCGCGGCCAGCCCGGCGACGGTCAATGAACTGGGCACGCGGCAGCTCGGGGCCGCGCAGGTGCTGGATGATCTCACGACCATTGTCGTGCCGCCGTCGAGCATTGCCTGGAGCGTGTCGAGTGGTCCGCTCTCCAGCATCGACGCGGACGGACTGGCCACCGCGGCAGCCGTGTATACGGATACCGCGGCCGTGGCGCAGGGCAGTTTTGCAGGAGTGAACGGCACCTTGAATCTCACCGTGCTCGACACGATCCCGGACAACTTCGGCAGCTACGCGGGCGACGGCATCGCCGATGACTGGCAGCAGCAGTACTTCGGCCTCAACAATCCAAACGCCGCGCCGGGCCTCGATCCCGATGGGGACGGACACACGAACCAGTTCGAGTTCACCGCCGGCCTCAATCCCGTCAACAGTGTCGCGCGGTTTCTGCTGAGCACCGAGCGCGTGACCGGCCAGATCAACATCGTCTTCGGTCCCGTGCTGGCAGGCCGCACCTACACGGTGAAGTCCAGCCTGATGCTGGGCGCGGGCGCGATGTGGGAGGATCTCACGAGCTTCAGCACCTCGGATGACGGCAGCACGCGCACAGTCACCGATCTCGATGCGGGTGGAACGCGGAAATTTTATCGCGTCGAAATCACCCAGCCCTGATCGCGTCAGCGCTCCTTCGCCAGCTTGTTGTACTTCTCGACGAGTTCGTTGAACTCGCGGGTGCGGGCGTTGAGCTTGGCAATGGCGTCGTCGCGCTGGCTGACGACCTGCCTGAGCAGCTCGTTCTGTTTGGAAATGGCGTCGTTCTGCTCGTTCACAGTGGTGTTGCGCTCCTGGATGGCGGTGCTGCCCTGGCCAAGCGCGATCTGCGCGGCTTCAAAGCCGACCTGCATCTGCATGAGCTCGCGCATGTAGATGGCGATGGTGATGCCGCGCGCGACGGAGTCATGCGAGAGATCGTTGTAGTCGCGAGTCACCTCGACGAGCTTCGCCTCCACTTCGGCGCGGATTTCCGTCAGGCGCGCAATCTCCTTTTCGTATTCGCGCACCTTGCGCAAGGCCTCCACCTTTTCGCGATTCTCGGCCTCCAGCTGTTTCACCAGATCGAGAATGTCGCTGCGATAGCGGGCTTCGCGCCGCCACTGCTCGACGCAGACGGCGCAGAGGCCCAGCGAGATGAGAATGAGGAGCGTGGTGAGCAGGCGCTTCATTGAGGCGTGGCGGCGTTCGCGGGCTTCACGTTGAAGGCGACCTTGGTGAAACCGACGCGCTTGGCGGCGTCGAGCACCTTCACGAGGTCGGCATAGCGCGTGTTCACATCCGCACTGATGTACACCGGCGTGGCGGGATCCCTGCCGAAGCGTTCGGCGAGCTTGCGGTCAAGCTCCGGCAAAACGATGGCCGTCTTGTCAAAAAAGACGTCGCCGGCTGCATTGACGGCGAGGTTGATCATGTCCGGTTTAAAATCGGACTGCGCGGATGAGGCGACGGGCAGGTTGACCTTGATCGTCTGCTGCTTCGTCATGGTGAGACTCACCATCATGAAGGACGCGAGCAGGAAGAACATCACGTCGATGAGCGGGATGATCTCCAGCCGCGTTTTGCGCTCGGGCAGTGGGGAATGCAGTTTCACGGCGAGATCAGGCTTTCGGGCCGACTTTGTCAAAGCCGTGCTGCGCGGCGAGGATGAGCACGTTGTTGGCGGCGGCTTCGAGATCGAACTTCAACGCAGCGAGACGCGAGTGGAAGTAGTTCATGGGCACCAGAGTGCCGATGGCGATGCCGAGTCCCGCTGCGGTGGCAATGAGCGCCTCGCCGATGCCACCGGTGACTTTTTCGACAGCGAGTTCGCTGCCGCCGATGCTGGTGAAGCTGCCCATAATGCCGGTGACGGTGCCCAGCAGGCCGAGCAGAGGTGCAAGCGTGACGATGGTGTCCATCGCGCTAAGGAAGCGGCCCGCGTCGCGCAATTCCTGACCGGCGGCAACTTCGAGCGCGCCCTGCATGCTGGTGTGACGATGGTTGAGTCCGTGATGGATCATGCGCACGACGGGATCACCCGATTTCGCGGATTGCTCGATGGCTTTGGAGAGACTCCCGGCTTCGAGCGCCTCGTAAACGGCATCGACCTGTTTCGGTGATCGTTTGGTGGTGAAGCGCAGCCACCAGAACATGCGCTCAATGAAAACACAGATGGCAAAGAGCGTGACGACCGCGATCGGATACATGATCGGGCCGCCTTTGTGAAAGAGGTCGACGACAGCGTTGGCAAGGAGGGGGGACATGATGGGGAAATGACGAAACCGGAATGACGCACTGGATCAGCGCAGGCGGAAAGTGAGCGGAAGGCTGTAGCGCTTTGCCGTTCCGCCGGGCCAGCGCCAGTTCCTCCGCACCCATGAGGCGGCGTATTCATCGAGTGCGCTGAAGCCGGTGCTGCCCATGACCGAGACGGACTCCACCGCACCGGAGGCCCCGACGCTGATGCTCAGACGCACTGTGCCCTGCATTCCGCCGCTGCGGGCAAAGGAGGGATAGGGAGGCGAGGGGAACTTGCCGCGACCGGTGCCGGAGGCCCCCGTGCCGCCTGCGGTTCCTGACTGCGATGTGGTGGACGGCGTTCCGCTGCTGCGCGCCACTGAAGGAGTGCGCGGACGCGGAGGTGTCGGTGCCGGCTTGGGTTTGACCACGGGATCGACCGGGCGCAGAGCATCTTCGATTTTCGGAGCGGTGGGAACAGAGAAGACGTCGTCCATGGTCATCGCCTCGGCGACTTCGGGTAGATCGAAATTCTCGGGAGGTGTCTCCACGGCTTCGGCGATTTCCACCGGCAACTCCGGTTCGGTCTCGGGAAGCTGCTCTTCACTGGCTTCGAGCGTTTGCAGTTCGGCCATCGTGGTTTCAATCATCACCTGATCGTCCACCGTGTCGGATTCCAGAGAGATGAGATGAATCGGCGGGACGTCTGCTGCGAAGAGGCCAATGATGCCAACGGTGAGAAAGCTGGCGCTGATGCCGACGATCCATGACAGGGCCAGCACAGCCTGAACGGTGCTGCGGCGCTGCCAGACCGCAGAACGTGCGGCGCTCGCAGGCGGCAGTTCGGGTTTGGCATGAGTGAAGGCCATCGAGGGCAACGGGTGAAGGACAGACGAATTCATTTCACAGAGCGGGAGCAGGGTGCCCAAAATGAAACGCAAGTTCACACTGTCAATTTGCAATTGAGACTCTGTCGCAGTATTTGCGTGTCATTGCCTCGATTTTGCCATGAATGACGCCACTTCCCCCAAGCCTGAAGGCACTCTGCCCGATCTCTGCACGCTGTCAGCGGAGCAGCAGGAGCATGCGGCCCGGGCCAAAACGTGCATGAAACGAGGTATCGCGCTTCTCTCTTCCGACCGTCGTGAAAACCTGCCGGAAGCCCTGCGATGTTTCGATGAAGCCCTGCAACTGCGCCAGCGTCTGCCGGTTGGGGAAAGCGTCTGGTTTCGCTGGTTGCTGACCGCGTGCTGGATGAATCGCGGTGACGTGCTCACGCGTTTGGGTTCCACGCAGAATCTCGCCGATGCCGTGAGCAGCTTTGACGAGGCGATCCAGCATCTCGAACGCCTGCCCCTGGACGACGATCCGCAGTATCGCGGACGACTGGTGCTGGCGTGGATGAATCGCGCCGTGGCGTTGCGCTCCCAAGGAAATGCCGACGCCTTGAACGATGCGCTCATCTCATTGGATTGCGCACATGAGGCCTTGCTGGCGGGAACGCGCGCCCCCGATCTCTCACTGCGCGCTTCCGTCATGATGAATCGCGCTGCATTGCTGCTGGAACTCCCCTCCCCTCGCCCGCTCGAAGCCATGAACGATGCCGAGAGGCTGCTGGAAATGTGCCGGCCAACGGAAACCACGGAGGCGCTGGCGGCGGAACTGGGACTGAAAGCGCGGCACGTGTTTTGCAGGGCGGTCGCGGTCCTGCTCGAGACGCCCCCCGTGGACACGACGCACGCGGACGAATGGATCCTGCGGGCTACGGACAAGGTCGACGAGGCGATGCACCTCATCGCACACTGGGAAAAGCAGGGGGCGCCCGAAGTCTTGCTGACGTTGCGCAACGAACTCTTCCGCTTCGGCTGCCACATGTACCTCGCCTGGCAGCCGCATTTCCTCGCGGAGTTTTTGCTCGACGTGCTCGATCCGGACAGGGGATCGCCGCTGCATTCCGCTGCGGACGATCTCCACAGTGCCGCGCTGGAAATGCTGGAACTGGCGGCGGCAGAGTTGAGCCGCCGCGGTCCGCTGGATCTGGGTTTGCAGGGGATGGACCGTCTGCTTGGCGTGCTGGAGTCGCTGAAGGAAGCCGGCGAACGGATTCAAAAATTGTCCAAGTAGCCTTCGTGGCGGGCTATTTTTAACCTGAGGAGAATATCCCTGCCAGAGCGGCTTGGAGAGAAGGCGGCAAATCGCTATGACGGCAGCCTTCCGCAACCTCTCTCACCATGAAAACCTGTCACTCTTACCCATCTCGTCTGACCCGGTCCGCCAGCGAAAAAATGACCGTCACTTCACTGCTGTGTGCTGCAGGTGGACTCGCGGCGCAAACGGCGGATAACAAACCCGCTGACGTCGAGTCCGGGGAAAAGCCGGACACCAACTTGAAGGAGATTATCGTAGAGGCACCGGCAAACGTCTACAATCCGCAGAAGCTGATCAATCCCAAGTACTCGGAACCTTTGCGCGAGGTCCCCCAGACGGTGACGGTCATTCCAAAGGCAGTGATTCAGGATCGCGGCGCCTTCAGTCTGCGCGATGTTCTGCGCAACACGCCCGGCATCTCCATGCAAGCAGGGGAGGGGGTCAGCGGAGCCGGAGCGGGAGATAATCTTGCCATCCGTGGTTTCAGCTCGCGCAGCGACTGGTTCATCGACGGCATGCGAGACTTCGGCACCTACAATCGCGATCCCTTCAACACCGAGCAGGTCGAAGTAGCCAAAGGGCCAGCCTCCACCATTTACGGTCGCGGCTCGACCGGTGGCTCGATCAATCTGGCCACCAAGATGGCCGGCCTCGACCCCTACAATCTCAGCACCTTCTCCGTCGGCACGAGCAACTTGTACCGCGGCACCGTCGATGTGAATGAGCGGCTGGGAGAGCACTCCGCCCTTCGCCTGAACGGCATGTACCACCATTCGGACACGCCCGGTCGCAACGATGTATTTCAGGAGCGCTACGGAATCGCCGCCTCGCTGGCCTTTGGTCTGGGAACCGATACGCGCTTCACCCTGAACTACCAGCGGGTGGAAGAAAACAACCTGCCGGACTTCGGCATCCCGTGGACTCCCACCAACGGCACGTTTGCCGGCTCTGGTGCGGGGCTGCAGAGCTACGGCAATCAGCCACCGCCCGTGAGCTACGACAGTTTCTACGGTCGCAGGAACTACGACTTCCAAAGAACCCAGGGTGACATGATCACCGCCATTTTTGAACATGATTTTTCCAAGAGCCTGCGCATCCGCAATGTAATGCGCTATTCGCGCATGCACAGTGACGCACGCATAACAGCTCCGCGTTTCCGCGACACTGCGGCGGCTGGCGGAAACCAATACACCAGCATACTCGTCCGTGAAGAGCAGCGTCGGCGCATGACCAACGAGTATTTCGCCAATCAAACGATGCTCATGGCGGACTTCGAAACCGGTCCCCTCAAGCATGCTCTCGTCACAGGACTCGAATTTTACTGGGAACGCCAGTTGACCGCCACACGTGCCGGAAACACCACCACCACGGACTTGTTCAATCCCGGGACCACGGCCGGGCTCGTCGGGCCGGTGAACGTAAATCGCGACACCACGGTGTTTGGTGTGTCTCCCACCGATCTTACCGGCTCCGCTGAGGCACATCTGGACACGATTTCGATCTTCATCTTCGACACCATCGAAATCGGCAGGCACTGGGAACTCAGCGCGGGCGTTCGTTATGATCATCTCGATGCCGAACAGCGCGGCATTTACCCAACCGGCAGAAACGACATTTTTGGCGGCGGCAACGCCGGACCATCGAACAGCGACGACTTGTTCAGTTGGAAGGCGGCGCTCATCTTCAAACCCGTTGATTACGGCAGCATTTACTTCGGCTACGGCACCTCGTTCAATCCCACCGTGGATGGCGCGGTCACCGGCGGTCTCGGTGTTGCCAGCTTCGGCCCCGCCGGAGCGAGCGCCCAGGGGCTGAACGCCGAGCAGAGCAACAGCTACGAGCTTGGTACCAAGTGGGATCTCCTAAAGGAACGCCTTTCCCTGACGGCGGCGCTCTTCCGCACGGAGAAAATCAATGCGCGCACCACCAATGCGGGGGTGACAAGTCTGGCGGGGGATCAGGTCGTGGAAGGCATCGAACTCGGCATCGCCGGCCAGCTCACTAAAAACTGGCAGATCTTTGCCGGCGCCACTCACATGACGAGCAAGGTCAAGATGTCATCCAACCCCGCCGAGATCGGACGACCGCTCGCCAACGCGCCCGACTACACCTTCAATCTTTGGACCACCTACAACGTGCTGGAAGACCTCCAGGTCGGCTTTGGCGCCCAATACATGGGCAACGTGATCGGCAACTCCACCAATCCCACCCGTGTCGTGCCAGACTACTGGACGATGGATGCCATGGTATCCTACCGGTTCTCCGAGAATTTCAGCCTGCGGCTCAATCTCTACAATCTGGCGGATAACCGCTACATCGAAACCAGCAGCAGCACTGGCCACTTCATTCCCGGCCCCGGCCGTTCGCTTGCAGTGACTGCGAGTGTCAAATTCTAGTCGGAGAATCGAACCTTTTGATACCCATGCGGACAAGCGGAAGCCGCAGACATGAGGCGCTTGAACCACAACCCTGACCGGGAAAGGGCTCAAAGCGGCGTTTTTTGTTCACGGAAAGAATTTCGCACTTCATTGGTTGACGAGTGATGAAACTGAGACTTAATCGCAGTATTCGTTATTGAAAACGCGTCTCAGTAGCATCTTAACCTCTCAAGCCCTCTCTCCATGCAACAAACCTCGTCTCGCCCCCGCTCTTCAGGAACTGAAGCTCTCACCGTCACCTCCCTGCTCTGCGCCGCCGGCAGCCTCACCGCTCAAACAGCTCCCCAATCCAAGACCTCGGAGAATGCGAACGAGTTTCAGACCGACATGCCGGAGATCGTCATCGAAGCCGACGGCCAGGTGTACAATCCCAACCGCCTGCTGAACTCCAAGTACACCGAGCCGCTGCGTGACATCCCGCAAACCATCACCGTCATCCCCAAAACGGTGATCGAAGATCGCGGTGCCTTCAGTCTGCGTGACGTTTTGCGCAACACGCCCGGCATCTCCATGCAGGCGGGTGAAGGCGGCGGCGGTCTGCCGGGCGACAGCCTGAGCATTCGAGGCTTCAGTTCCCGCAGCGACTTCTTCATGGACGGCATGCGCGACTACGGCGCGTACAATCGTGACCCCTTCAACACGGAACAGGTCGAGGTGACCAAGGGGCCCTCCTCCACAACAGGCGGTCGCGGCACCACAGGCGGCTCGATCAACATGGCCACCAAGATGGCGAATCTTGAGCGCTCACAGATGAGCACCTTCTCTTACGGTTCCAACAACCTGTATCGCGCCACGGCGGATGTGAACGAACCGCTGGGTGACCACGTCGCACTGCGTCTGAACGGCATGTTCCACCATGAAGACACAGCGGGACGGGACGAGGTGGGACAGGAACGCTACGGCATCGCGGCATCGCTGGCTTTCGGTCTCGATACGGACACGCGTTTCACGTTGAACTATCAGCGACTCGAGGAAAACAACATTCCAGACTACGGCATCCCCTGGGTTCCCAGCAACAACACCCTTCCCTGGCTCGGCACAGGCGCCAACCTCGGTGCAGTGGCCAACCAACCCGCCCCGGTCAGTTTTGACACTTGGTTCGGCCTCATCGGCGTGGACTACGAACATGTGCAGAACGACACGATCACCGGGATTTTCGAGCACGATTTCTCGGACAAACTGCGCTTCCGCAATGCGACGCGCTACTCGCGCACGCACCGCGATTCCATTTACACGGCGCCGCGCTTCAGGGATCTCGCCGGGGGAGCCCCCGTGCAGTATTCCAACCTGCTGAACCGCCAGCTGCAGCGGCGGCAGATGACCAGCGAGGTTCTTTCCAATCAGGCCAACCTCACGGCTGATTTTGACACCGGCCCGCTGAAGCACACCCTTCTCTTTGGCCTGGAGCTTTACTGGGAGCGCCAGTTGAACGCCAACGCTGCGGGCATCGCATCCGTGACCGATGTGTTCGACACTTCGGTGAACATTCCCCAGCCGTTGGCGGCGACGGGCGGCATCCCAGGCCTCCCGGGCGCAGCGGAGTCCCACCTCGACACCATCGGCCTCTATCTTTTCGACACCGTGAAAATCGGCTCCCATTGGGAGCTCTCCGGGGGCATCCGCTACGACCACCTGGACGCGGAGACGCGGGCAGCGGGAGGCGCGCAGGGATTCGCCAATTCGGATGACCTCTTCAGTTGGAAAGCCGGACTGGTGTACAAGCCGGTGGAATACGGCAGCGTCTTCTTCGGTTACGGCACCTCTTTCAACCCCTCCATCGACGGTGCGGTGAACACCGGTCTCGGTGCCACTGCGACCACGGCGGGCCTCGATCCCGAGCAATCCCGCAGCTATGAACTCGGCACCAAATGGGATCTGCTCGAAGAGCGACTCTCCATCTCCGCAGCGCTGTTCCGTTCGGAGAAGACCAATGTGCGCACGACGGACGCCGCCGGTCTTACGACGCTCGGAGGAGATCAGGTCGTGCAGGGGATCGAGCTCGGCGCCTCGGGCAGCATCACCCGTAAATGGCAGGTGTTTTCCGGTTACGCCTTCATGCAGAGCGAAACCAAGTCCTCCACCAACCCCAACCAGGTGGGGCAGGTGCTCTCCAACGCGCCCAGGCACTCGTTCAACCTGTGGACGACTTACAACGTGCTCGAGGATCTGCAGGTCGGCTTCGGAGCCCAGTATGTGGGTTACCGTACCAACGGCAACACCAACGCCGCCGGAACGAACGCCGTGCGCACCGCCCCCGCCTACTGGACGCTGGATGCGATGATCAGCTACAAGGTCAGCGAGAAGCTCAGCCTGCAACTGAACGTCTACAACCTCGCCAACGAACGCTACATCGACCGCGTAGGCGGCGGGCACTTTGTTCCCGGCCCCGGTCGCTCCGCCGCACTGACGGCGAGCGTCAAATTCTAACCGCCCTACACCTCCATGCTCATCACCATCCCAGACGTCCTCACGCCGGATCAGGTCGCGCACGCACGCAAGCTGCTCGACACGGCCGAATGGATCGACGGCAAAGCCACTGCGGGCTATCAGTCCGCCAAAGCGAAGGACAACATGCAACTGCCCGAGGGCAGTCCGGCGGCACGCGAGATCGGCGAGATGATCCTCGCTGCGCTGTCACAAAACCCGCTGTTCCTCGCAGCGGCGCTGCCGTTGCGCATCTTCCCGCCGTTGTTCAACCGCTACTCTGGAGGCCAGTCCTTCGGCACGCATGTGGACAATGCCATCCGTCAGTTCCCCAACGCGCCCGTGCGCATCCGCACCGATCTCAGCGCCACGTTGTTCTTCGCAGGACCGGAAGAGTACGACGGTGGTGAGCTGTGTGTCGAGGACACCTACGGCGTGAAAAAAGTGAAGCTGCCTCCGGGACACATGGTGCTCTATCCGTCCACCAGTCTGCATCACGTCACGCCCGTCACACGCGGTGCGCGCATCTGCTCCTTCTTCTGGCTGCAGAGCATGATCCGGGATGACGGACATCGCTCGCTGCTGTTCGATCTCGACCTCGCCATCCAGCGTCTCGGGCAGGAGTTCGGTGGAAATCCCGTGGCGGAGAAGACCACCGTGCAGCTCACCGGCGTTTACCACAATCTGCTCCGCCAATGGGCGGAGATGTAATTGCCTCGCATCAGCGTTCCATGAAGCCCACTTTCCATCGCCTCATTTTTTGGGGGCATCTCATCGCAGGCCTGCTTGCCGGCGTGGTCATCCTCTCCATGGCCGTCAGCGGTCTCTTGATCGCCTACGAGGTCCAGATCATGGAGTGGGCCAATCGTGATCTGCGTGTCACGCCGCCCGCCGCAAACACGGCGCATCTCGATGTCGAAACACTGCTGGCCAAAGTCCACGAAACCAAACCTGACTTCCAACCCTCAGGCATCACTTGGAAAGCCGATCCCGCGTCGCCAGTCACGCTGACCGTCGGACGCGAGGGCGTCTTCTTCGCCAATCCCTACACGGGCGAGTTTCTCAGCGAGGGAAATCATGCATGGCACGACTTCTTCCACTCCGCCACGGACTGGCATCGCTTCCTCACAGGCAGCGGACTTTCGAAGGAGACGGGAAAGGCCATCACAGGTGCGGGCTGCCTCGTTTTCGGACTGCTGCTTCTCAGCGGAATTTATCTGTGGTGGCCGCGCCAATGGCGCTGGTCAAACCTCCGCGCCGTCACGCTCTTCAATCGCAACCTCAAGGGCCGCGCTCGTGACTGGAACTGGCACAATGTGATCGGTTTCTGGAGCGCCTTTCCCATGCTCCTCATCATCCTCACCGGACTCGTGATGTCCTACGGCTGGGCGAACAACCTGCTCTTCACCCTCACAGGATCCGAACCTCCACCACCACGCCAACGCCCCGCCGGTGGCCCTGGCGGTCCCCGGGGTGGAGGTAGCGAAGTCGGCGAGCGCAAGTCGCCGCCTGTGGCGCTCACCGGCCTCTCACCGCTCGTCCGGCAGGTACGCGAGCAAATCACCGACTGGCAGACGCTCAGCCTCCGTATGCCCACGAAGCCGAGCGATCCATTCCCCGTCATGGTTGATCGAGGCGGTCGGGGCGAGGTCCACCGCCGCACCATGGTCAATCTCGACACCGCCCAAGACAGAGTGCTGCCAAGCCCCGACGATTTCCCGCGACAGAACCTGGGTCGCCGTCTGCGCATGTATGCGCGCTTTCTTCACACCGGCGAACTCTTCGGCTTCGTCGGCCAGACCATCGCCGCCCTCTGCACCCTCAGCGCCATCATGCTGGTCTGGACGGGTTTTGCTTTGGCCTGGAGACGGTTTTTCAAAGCATCGCTCATCTCATGAAGACCACCAACGCTCCCCTGCCTTCCACCCTTGGTCCAGCCCTCGCTGTCGGAGCCCTGATTTTCCTGGCCATCGCCTCCCACGCACATTCCCTGGCGAGCGGCAGTCCTTCTTCCAAACGGCAAAACATCCAGCACGTCAGCCTGAGATTTGATCCCTGAGGTCGGGTCGACTCCCTGCGGAGTGCGAAAGTGGTGTTTCGCCTCCGCAGGGACATCTGCTCCTGACGATTCCCCGATTGGGAGCAGGCAAAGTATCCACCTGGGACCGGCGTGGATTAAAACTGTCCGCTGCTGCCAATTTCAAAGCCCTGCGGTTGCATGGATCTGCCACAAAGCGATCCTCCAGCCAACCATCCACTTCAGTCATGATCTCCAAGTGCTTTTTGCTTCTCCTGGCCTGTTCCTTTGGTGCTTTGCAAGCCGCGACCACCAATGAAGCTTTGAAAAAGGACATTCAGCAGGCCATCACCCGGGGCCTCGAATTTCTGTCTGCACAGCAGGAAGCAGAAGGAGGCTTCTGGGTCACCTCTGATGACCCTGCCCTGAGCGCTCTCGTGCTCTCCGCGTTGATTCAAGATCCGTCTCAGACAGATCATCAGGATGCGATCAAACGCGGCTATGACTTCCTCCTCCGCAACGTCAAGCCCGATGGTGGCATCTACGCCAAGGCACGCGCAAACTACAACACCTCCATCGCTCTCATGGCGCTTGTGCTGCGGGCGCGGCCGGAAGACGAGGAAATCATCCGCGCCGCACGCCGCTTCGTCGCCCACCAGCAGAATGACGCCGACACTCCGGGCAAGACCGACAATCCCTTCGACGGGGGCATCGGGTATGGCGACTCAAAGCCTGGTGCGGGCGCGCATGCCGATCTTTCCAACACCGCATTCGCCCTCGAAGCCTTGTATCATTCCAAGAAGCTGTTTCAAGACAGCGGCAAGCCGGTGGAGAAAGAGAACGATCTCAACTTCGAGGCCGCCATCCAATTCATCTCCCGCTGTCAGAACCGCAAGGAATCCAACGATCAGCCCTGGGCTGGCGATGACAAAGGCAACCTTGGAGCCTTCGGATACACCCCGGTTCCCCAACCCGCCAGAGGTCAGAAAAAGGACGGCCCCACCCCCATGCGCTATTACGGCAGCATCAGCTACGCCGGAATGCTCAGCTTCATCTACGCCGGGCTCACTCCGAACGATCCACGCGTGAAGGCTGCGCTCCAGTGGCTCGGCGACAATTACACCGTCGATGAAAACCCCGGCATGGGGGCCGAGGGACTTTTTTATTACTATCACACCATGGCCAAGGCGCTCTCCACCGTCGGCATCTCCACATTGACCACCAAATCCGGCCCGGTGGAATGGACGGACCCTCTGGGTCGCAAGCTCATCAGCCTGCAAAGCAGCGACGGCTCGTGGGCCAACACCGCCTCCGGACGCTGGATGGAAAGCAGTCCGGTCCTCGTCACCGCCTACACCGTGCTCGCCTTGGAGCATGTCCACAGGGCCCTCAAGTAGTGTCAGATGTAGAGTTTGCTCTTCGGCTTTGAGTAAAGCCCTCCGAATCGTGGTGTCCCGCCCTCGCAGGGATTTTTTGTGTCAATGGCGGTGCAGAAGCCCCTTGCATCTGCGGTCAGGACGCGACTGCTTTCGTGATGTCCGTCGCGTTGTTCTCCGCAGGTCTCGGCGATGTCATCCGTGCCTGCTACCTCAGAGCCGGCTACCGCATGCTGGGTGAAGTCACCCGGCCGACCCCTGTCATCGTGGCATCGCACAATCCCTTCTCCATCGAGATTTTCCGTCACCACCGCAATGCAGGAAACTTCATCCTCTACGATCTGGCGCACAAGTTTGAAGAGTTCTTCAACGCAGGCCTGCGCGGACCGGACATCAGCCGGGCTCTCTGCGAGTTCGTCGGACACGACTACGCAAAACTAATCCGCGGCGACGCAAGTGGGCACATCCCGGAATTCGACGCGCCGGATCGCGTCGAGTCCACCGGCCACATTGTTTTTCAGCCCTTCGCCGGAAGCGCGTCGGTCCGATCCCTTCCGTCCGAGCTGATCGAAAAGACCGCCCGCGTCCTGCGCAAGCTGCCGTGTCAGGTCTTCGTCGTCACCCGCAGCTACTTTCGCCCTGGACTCGCAGGGAAGACGATCCACGCCGTCGAAGACGCCCGTTTCATCGAAGGCGGAAACATCACCGTGCTCGACAGCCTCACTGTTCCCGCCACGCTGAACATGATCAAAACCTGCCGCGCCTACGTCGGCAGCTGGTCCAGCCTGCAGCAGGCGGCATGGTTCGAGAACAAGCCGGTCGCCGTCTTCTACCCGCAGAACTACCTCGATGTGCGCCGGCAGACCGGCTACGCCTTTGGCATGGACCGCGAGGGCACCTTCGGCCGCGAATACGCCGATGTGAACGAAGAGGACCTGACGGCCTTCCTGCGGCGCTGCTGAAATCGGAAACTGTTCGCCGGGCTGTAACCGGACTTTCTCAATTCGTTACAAACAGGTGTCCCGTGATTGTTTACCCCCTCACCGAGGATTCAGCATTGGCACGAAGCATGAATTCCGCTAATGAAATACTCTAACTCTACGCATGTCCATGAGTGACGAATCAAGCAGGCCCTCATCTCAGGCTTCCGGCAGCAGCAGGGCTGCGGCATGGGAGCCCCCAACGCCGGAGGAGTTGCAAAAAATGCTGCCGAAATTCGAGGTCACGGCGCTGCTGGGGCGTGGCGGTATGGGGGCGGTTTACAAGGGCATCCAAAAGTCACTGGAGCGCGCCGTCGCCATCAAGATTCTCTCCGCCGAACTGGACGAGAAGGAGCAGGGATTTTCGGAACGCTTCAAGAACGAGGCGCGATCCATGGCGAAGCTGAATCATCCCGGCATTATCGGCGTGCATGACTTTGGGCAAACGCCGGAGGGGCTGCTTTACATCGCCATGGAATTCGTGGCGGGCACGGATGTGTCGCGAATGCTGGCCAAACAGGGCAAGCTGCCGCCGGAGCACGCGCTAGCCATCACCGCGCATATCTGCGATGCGCTGGGCTACGCGCACGGCAAGGACATCATCCACCGCGACATCAAGCCGGCGAACATCATGGTCAGCTACGACGGTGTGGTGAAGGTCGCGGACTTCGGCTTGGCGAAGATGACGAAGGCTCCCAACACGGGACTCACGCAGAGCGGCATGGCGATGGGCACGCTGCACTACATGGCGCCGGAGGTGCTGATGCTCGGAGGCAGCGCGGATCACCGCGTGGACATCTACGCGGTGGGCGTGATGCTCTACCAGATGCTCACCGGCAAGCTGCCGCAGGGCATGTTTGACCCGCCGTCGAAGCAGATTGCAGGACTCGACCCGCGTTTTGACGAGATCATCAAGCAGGCGATTCGCGACGACCGCGAGGTGCGCTACCAAAGCGTGCTGGAGCTGCGCACGGCGCTGGACGCCATCCTGACGCAGCCGGTGGCACGCGTCGAGGCCTCGGAAACGGGTGAGAAAGAGCCGCCTCCCGCGGCGCTACCCACGCGGGCGCGTCCGCAGAGGACATCCCCGCAAACCGCGGAGCAGCCGCACCGCAGCAAGAGGCATGTGCAGAGGTCGAAAGGCGGACTTTCCTCCCTCCTGTGGGTGGGCTCCGGGTTGCTGGTTCTAGCAGGAGTCCTGATGGTTTTGTTCACGCGATCCGAAACGCCAAAGGCAACAACGCCCGCCAAGGCGGCCGCGCCTGCGCCCCCTGTTGCGACCGTCGCTGCAAAGAGCGCACCCAAAGCGCCTGCCGAACCGCCCCTCTGGCCGACCGGTCCCAACTACACCCGTGTCGGTCGGTTTCGCGCGTGGTCCGCGATCCGGAATGATTCCGCCGTGGACCTCGGACTGCTTCGATCCGTGAGTGATGTGAAGCAGGTCATTGTGCATGAAAAAGGCTGGATCGTGCTGCGCAATGACGGCACGACGGTGGCCAACGCTTTGGGCGCAAGTGGTTTGAGAGGCATCCGACGCATCTGCCGGGGCTTCGGGGGCTCGCTGGCGCTGATCGGCAACAAGGGCGAGTTGCAGATGTTCGGCGTGAACCGCAACGACCCGACCCGAACGCCGCCAGCCAACCTGGGGCCCGTGAAGGACGCCTTCATCTCCCCTCAATTCCATGCGGTCATTCAGGAGGACGGCAAACTGGTAGTGTGGGGGAAGGCCTTCGATGGCACCAAGGAACAGGGCAACGGAGAATGGAAGGCCAAGCCCGCGCTGCCTGCGGGGCGCAAGGCAGTGGCGCTCTCGGCCACCGACCTCAGCTTGGCGGTCAAGCTGGACGACGGCTCCCTGCTGGCCTGGCACATCGACCGTGGAGCGCTGAAAATGCCGCCTGAATTTGGGCCGGGGAAAACCACCGAGTTTGCCGTCAATCGCAGCTTTCTTCTCGCTGTGCCGAAAGAAGGCGGACTCACTCTGAGCTGGCCGCTGGATGACAAAAAGCCGGTTGGTCGCCTGCCGGACAACATGCGTGCGACGCGCCTGATCCAGACCAACCGGGACATGATGATCCTGGATGCCAAAGGGAAGCCCATGGTCACCGGCGGCTTCGCCAAGGCCGAACCAGCCATTACTGACATCATCTCTTTCGTTTCCAAAACCAACCCGGAGCACATCTCCGCCCATCTCAACATGGGCGAACCTTACAACACGCGCCTCATATGGTATGACGAGAGTGCTGATGCTGTCGACAAATCCAGCGTACCGCTGACCGCGTGGCCGGCGGACGGCCTGTTCTTTCGACAGGCGGGGCGCTTCAAAGCCTGGCAGTCGGACCCTTTTTCACCGCTGCAAATCGAACAGTTGGAGCGGTTGAAGGGCGTCAACGATGTTCGTCAGGTTTACCAGGGCAACGGCCTGTGGGTCGTCCTACGTGAGAACGGTGACACAATCGCTTCCGAGCGTCCGCAGGAAATGGAGCGTAAAAACATCACACGCATCTGTCCCGGTGCGCTGGGCTTCTACGGCCTGATCCACAAGGATGGCAGCTTTGAGTCCATGGTCCCGGACATCAACAACTTTCCAGAGCGCAAACCGCCGCCGAATTTGAAGGCACAGGATGCGTTTCTGGCGCCGGGAGGCAATTATGTGCTCACGCCAGAAGGCGCGGTCGCTGCCTGGGGCAGAGTCTTTGACGGAATCAACGATCCTCCCCAAAATCCCGAGTGGGAAGACACTCCGGTCGTCCCCAAAGGCCGCCTCGCCATCGCCATTTCACATTCGGAAGGCCTCTGGGGCTTCCAGTTGGAAAATAAAACCGTCAAGCTTTGGAAGCCCAACGGAGCGGTCGTGCTGCCCCCATCAATCGCCATACAGCCGTTTCAGTCCATCGCTCTCACCAACAATCGAATGTTGGCCCTCCTCGATAACGGACTTCCTGTGAGTTGGAAAAAGGACGATTTGCAATTCCGGGCGGTGACCGGTTTGTCAGCCGCGAAAAGCGTGCACGAGGCGGGACATTTGACCGCCTATTTCCTGACCCCCGAGGGCCGGCCGCATATGCAATTCGAGGGGCTCACGGACACCCGCATCCTGGACTCGGTGCTACCGTGCATTCACGGGGCAAAGGACGGCTTGATCTCCATCCGGGTTCATTTCGACGGCAAAATCAACAAGACCTTCGCCAAGCTCCTGTGGTTCGACGGGCAGTCGGCGCCCGCAAAAGCAGTCGCAGTCCCGAGTCCAAAAAAGGCAGCCGCACCCGTACGCTCCCTGGACAACCTGCCGGCCTTCGTTACCCGGGTGTCTAACTACCAAAAGACGCGTCACGCCCGGCTTTCGGATCTCGTCGGCAAGTACCGCAACGCCCTTTCCTCCGCACGCGACGAAGCCAGGAAGACCGGAGTGCTGGCAGATGTGGACGAACTCGATGCCGCCATCAAACGCGCCACCGCATTGGAGGAAGAGATCGGGAAGAACCGCGGCTCCCCCATCGTCAAACCGCTCTCGACCCTGCCACCGCTGGGAGCCGGCGTGTCGCAGCGGCTCAAGGATCTGCGCGCCATCTTCGACCGCGAACTGGTGAAGATCGAACACTCGCTTGTCACCGCCCTCGACCAGTCGCTGGATGCGGTGCAGCGCGATTTGGTCAAAGCCGCAGACCTCGACATCGCCAAGGCGCTGGAAGCGAGGCGCAGGGAAATCCTGGCGGCGTTTCCGAAACCAGCGGGAGACACTGCCGCGCACTCGACAATTCCGGCAGATTCCGGCATGAGTCTTTATTCTTCATGAAACCGGCGCACACCTATCTCTCCTGGCGCATCTGGGCCGTCTATGCGGTGCTGCTTGGCATCGCCGTCCCCTGGTACTGGCCATCTGACGATGCACGCACGCTGCTGGGCTTCCCCGTGTGGGTGGTGGTGTCCGTGGCGGGCTCCGCAGCCATCTCATGCTACACGGCGTGGCTGTTCGCGTTTCGCTGGCCGGACGACGAGGAGGAGGACGCGTCGTGATCGCCGCGACAGGCGCCCTCCCGTTCGGCACGGGAGGGATCATCTTCATCACCGTCTATCTCGTCTCGCTCATCTGGATCGGCTGGCTGGGACGGCGGGCGCGCGAGGAAAACACACTGAAGGATCACTTCCTCGGCGGATCGGGTGTGGGCTTCTTCGTGCTGCTGCTGACGCTCTTCGCCACGCAGTACAGCGGGAACACGATCCTTGGCTTCTCCGGCAAAGCCTACCGCATCGGCTTCTCCTGGCTGACCTGCGTGCACTTCATGACGGCCATCGTCGTGACCTACCTGCTCTTCGCGCCAAAGCTGCACCGCCTCGCAAAGCGGCACCACTTCATCACGCCCACGGACTACCTGGCGCACCGCTTTCAGCATCGCGGCCTGAATCTGCTGGCCACGCTGATCATGGTCGCGGCGCTTTCGAATTTCTTCCTCGCACAACTCACGGCGATGGGCCGCGTCGCGGAAGGCCTGACCACGCTGGAGCCGAAGACGGCTTTCACCTGGGGCGTCGTCATCCTGGCGGCGATCATGCTGGTGTATGAGACACTCGGCGGATTCCGCGCGGTGGCGTGGACAGACATGATTCAGGG
This sequence comes from Prosthecobacter sp., assembly GCA_041395065.1. Taxonomy (GTDB): domain Bacteria; phylum Verrucomicrobiota; class Verrucomicrobiia; order Verrucomicrobiales; family Verrucomicrobiaceae; genus Prosthecobacter. Next base: position 18,571 of record JAWLBG010000017.1, read on the forward strand.
CGGCATCCTGGCCATCGGTTTTGCGGTCCTGATGGCACTCATCTTCGTCGAGTACGGCTCGATGGAGGAGACCACCCGGAAGCTGCTCGAAATCGCTCCTGAAAAGGTTCTGCCGCCAAGTCCCCTGGCTCTTAGAAACTGGATCAGCTACATCTTCCTGCTCGGCGTGGGTGCGGCGCTGTACCCGCAGGCCATTCAGCGCATTTACGCGGCGAAGTCATCCGCCACGCTGCGCAAGAGCCTCGCGCTGATGGCCTTCATGCCGCTGGGCACCGCCTTGATCGCCGTGCTGGTCGGCGTGACGGCGGCGGCGCATCTCGCGGGTGATCTGCAGGGCGCGGGAAGCGACGCGGTGCTTGGCGTCATGCTGCGGCACATCCAGGAGCAGAGCCTCTTCGGCCACGTCGTTGTGGTGGTCATCTTTGCCGCTGTACTGGGTGCCATCATGTCCACGGCGGACTCCTCCCTGCTGTCTATCTCCAGCATGGTCACCAAGGACCTGTATGCCGGTTTCGTGAAGCCGGACGCGAGTCAGGAAGCATTGACCCGCCTCGGAAAGGGCCTCTCGACCTTTTTCATGATCTCGCTCGCCGCACTCGCCGTGTGGCTGAACAACTCCGGCACCCAACTCACGCTCGTGCAGTTGCTGGAGATGAAGTTCGACATGCTGCTGCAGCTCGCGCCCGCCTTCATCATCGGCATCCACTGGAAAGGCATGCGCGCCGGGCCGGTCTTCGCCGGCATGTTCATCGGCCTCGCCTTCGCCTTCTCGTTCTTCTGGGTTCCCGCCGAAGGCGACGGCTGGATGACGGCGATCAAAACGTCCGGCTTCCATTCCGGCCTCTACGCCATGCTGCTGAACGGAATCATCGCGGTGACGGGTTCGATGATTTTCGCTGAAAAAAAGAGCAGGCGCGACCTCCCATGAAAAAGATCGCGCCTGCGTGGGTTTCCGCCGGAGTGCGGCGTTCCGGCTAGAAGTTGATGCGCAGGCCGGCCTTGGCGTAGTGGGCGGTTTCGCCGCCGTAGTTGCCCTCATAGCCGGCATAAATGCTCACGGCGTTGGAGACGGTGTAGCTGGCGTTCAGTCGCACCACGGCCTGAGTGTCGGCATTTTCCGCGAAGGAAACCGGATAGCTGGCCGCCGGAACGGTACTGATGGTCGCCTGCATGCGGTCCTTGCTGTTTTCAAAAGCCTGCTGGACCGCCACGGCCAGTTCCATGCTGAGCGGACGCCCGCCCACCTCGGTGGTCCAGAGGGCGGAAACGCCTGCCTCGCCAATGAATCGCGTGGCTGACCAGCCGCCCAGGGTGAGGGCGTCGATGGGACCCGTCTCACTGAATCCGCCGACATCGGTTTTCGAATACGCCAGCGAAACGCGCGGGGCGATGGAGACTTGCCCGATCTTCCAGCCCTTGTGCTGCAAGCCAATGACGCCGGTCCAGGTGGCGGCGTCTGTGCTGCCGACGGCGGTGCCGTTGACCGTGGTGCGGGTGAAATCGAAGTCCTGGCTTGAGTAGCCCGCAGTACCAAAGACCGTCCAGTCTTCAGCCACGGTGACCCGTGCATAGAGCATGCCGCCAAAGCCGGCCACATCCGCACGCCCCAGCGGGGCGCTGATGCTGCCATCGCTCAAACTGAAGGCGATCCCCGCGACAAAGTCCTCGGTGGCGAGAAAATTGAGTCCGACGAAGTAGTCATTGCGGCTGAGTTGCGCGTCGTCGGCAGTGTTCTGGCTGGTGCTCATGTAGCCGAAGAACACGGACATGTGCTCAGGGACCTGCGAGGGGTAGTCCTCCCCGGAGCCGCCGGCGTTGGCGTAGTTCATCATGGAAACGCGGTCCTGGATGCTGCGTGCAAGCACCTGATCCCCCTGGAAGGCGTAGTCGGCCACAGAGCCGTAGTAGTCAGGGACGTATTTGGCGAGGTCTCCAGCCGCACTCCCGGTGGCATCAATGATCTGCTTGGCGAGGAAGCCGGCCGTCGTGGCCGAGTCGATCTGGTTTTGACCGACGAAGGCCGCATTAAAGATCGAAGCCGCCGCCGCGCCCTGGTTCGCATTGGCACCGAGTTCAGCGAAGGTGCTGGTCGGGCCGTTGAGTCCCGTTGCGGTGATGTCCCCAGTGTTCACGTCAAAGACCACTGCCGCATTGGTCACCGGAGCACCCGCTCCAGCCACGCCATCCGCATCAAAAGTGACCGCCGCAAAGGTCCCAATAATGCGGATGGGTGCACCAACTGCATTCGAGATGATCTGAAAGCTGTTCCCCTGCGCTGGAAGGAAGCCGCCAAAGCCCTGCACATTCAGCGTGCCTCCCGCCGTGGCGGTACCGCCCACCTGGGTCTGGTCAAAGCCGCCGGGGTTTGCCCCCGCAGCGCCGAGGCCGCCGATTTCACTGTTGAGCGTGCCGACCCCGTTGTTGAAGTTCCCGCCGACAACTGTGATACCCGGCGAGGCTCCGGGGGAGAGGACCCCGTTGTTGGTGAAGTCCCCGCTAAAAGTGAGGAAGCCACTCACGGTGGAGCCGAACGGATTGACAAAACCAAGCGCCCCGGTGTTCACGGTGCCACCGATGGGACCGAGTCCGTTGAGCGTGTTGTAAATGATGCTCCCGTTGGTCAGGTCGAGGGTGCCGGTGTTGTTCAGCGTGATGTTGTTGCTGTTGAGCGTCCCGCCGCCGGTCACGGTGAGGTTGTTGTCCACCATGGTCGAATCGGTGGTGGTGGTGCCGCCGCCGACGGTGAGGTTGCTTCCCGTCACCGCCGTGTTTGGCGCATTGAGCGTTCCGGTGAAGCCGCCCGCGTCGGTAACACTGAGTTTGTTGGCGTTGGTGTTCACCGTTCCGGCACCGAGAAGCGTCATGAATGTTTCGTCGCCGCCATTGAGGTTCAGCGTACCGTTCACCGTGACACTGGCGGTATCGAGAATGAGCTCGGGGGCTGCCAGATTCAGTGTGCTGCCAATGGCGACATTCACCATGCCGGCTGCCACCTCGCCGTTCAAAGTCACCGCCCCTGCGGTGTTGAGCGTGCCGGAGCCGAGGTTGGCGTTAAGAACGGAGCCGTCGTTCAGGTTGTAGGTGGCAGCCGTGAGTGTCCCGGTGCCGTTGAGCGTGCCAGTGTTTGTCAGGGAGGCGATGGTGTCGTTGACGGAACCAAGGTTCAGCGTGCCGGCGTTTGTCACCGCAGTCGAGGCATCGAGGCCCCCGGTCATGCTGTCGAGGATTGCGCCTGCCGCGATGCTGACGGCGCCGCTTTTCACACTGCCGGTGAGTTCCACCGTGCCGGCGTTGATCATGGTGCTGCCGGTGTAGGTGTTGTCGCCTGCGAGCACCAGCTTCCCGTTGTGATTGGCGTCGTTGATGGTGAGGGAACCGTTGGAGATGACACCATTCATGACAGCCCAGTCCACGTTGGCGTCCACATTGCTGGCCGGATCGGCATCATTCGCTTTCACCAGAATGGTGCGGTCTCCGCCGTTAAGGTTAATGTTGTTGGCGAAGTTCACCTTGTCGGTGGCGTATCGGGATCCAAAGATCAAGGCGAAGCCGTCTTTGACGAAACCCGACGACGGGTCGGCCCACTTCATGGTCTGGCTGTTGCTGAGCCTTACGTTCAGTTCGCCATCGACGGCTGCGAAACCACCACTGCCCGTCCACTGCACGCGATTGCTTTGCGCGCCGACGTAGCGGGTGAAATCTCCGTTCGACATCAGAACCGCATTGGAGGTAAGCGTGCCGGCAAAGTTGATGTTGCTGTTCCAGTAAATACCTGTGCCGTCCTGTGCCTGCAGGGTGCCGCCCTCGATCTTGGTCTGGCCTGAGTAGGTATTGCCACCATTGAACTGCACCAAACCACTGGCGATGCTGAGGCCTGCTCCGTCGCCAGATTGAATTGGGTAGTTACCGCCATCGAGAACATTCGAGGCTGCACTGTCGTCTGCAATGCTCGAGCCAAGGGCATCACCGTTGAAGGTGATCACATTGCCTTCGCCGGGATTGAGAATCACGGTGGAGCCTTTCATCATGAACAGGCTGGATCCCGCGCCGATGCCGCTCTGGCCGGGGTTGGTGCCGTCTTCACGTGCCTGGCCGTCTCCGCCACTAACGCCGTTGCCGTCAAACAAGGCATTGCCGGTGATCATGAGCGTGCCTCCTGCACGCACAAAGATGGCGCCACCAAAGCCATTGCCGCCGTCGCCGCCTGCTGTGGGTGTGAGATTGTCAATGCCACTGGCACCCGTGCCACCGCCGAAGCCGCCTGCTCCGCCGCTGCCGCTGCCGCCGTCATAACCGTCTGGCCGCTTGCCTTGGAGTTCTGTCCATCCATCAAAACCTGCCACCGGCTCCACCACCGTAGTCACCGGTGGATGATACACCGTGTTGACCATGCGAGTTGTGTAGTAGGAGGCCGTGGCGTCATAGTTGGGCAAGTATACGTTGTCACGCTGCACCGGATTGCCATCGTCATCAAAGCCCGGCTGGCGTTCCACCTGATCCCAGTAACCTGGCGTAGTCGTCACCGACCCTTCCACTGCTGCAACGGGTGCCAGAGCACCGCCAAGACTCCAGCTTGCGCCTGCACCACCGGTGCCACCATCGCCGCCCGAGCCACCACCAGCACCAAACCCCCCCACACCACCCGCGCCGCCGGAGCCACCATCGCCGCCCATCGCACCACCAGCGTTGGCAAACAGAGATCCTGCCCAGGGTTGTCCCCCCGCGCCACCATCGCCACCATCGCCACCAGCAGCCCCGCCATAGCCAAAACCACTGTTCCCCCCTTGTCCCCCATTCCCCCCGGAACCCCCGGTGCCGATCTGCCCATTGGCCAGCGCTGTGTCAAACACGATGACGTCTATGAGAGCTTTGCTCAGATTGAGGGTATCCAATATAACGACGGGCACATCTCCAGCACCCACATTGGCAGTGAATGGATTGGCGGAGTCCCCCCCCGCCTTGGCAATGTTCACCGCGAGAGTGGCGGCGGCAGTTACTGCCGAAGCAATCAGCAGCGGACTGCTGTCACCTCCACTGGTGCCGTCACTTCCATTACCACCTGTGCCGCCAAATCCTGTTGTACTGCTGGCCCCGTTGCCCGCCTTGGAGCCACTGGATCCATCAGCACCCACAAGGAGGATATAGTCCGGTGTGTAGCCAGGAGTGCCCGATGCAGCCAAAGTTCCGGAATTAAACAAGTTATTGAGTGAACCACCGACCGTGCCCACTCCACCATTGCCGCCCACAGCATTGTTGGAAAGAAAGTTCACATTGTTCAGGGTCACGCTGGCGCCTTCATTGATGAACAGCGCACCGCCCATGCCTGCGCCGCCGCCACTGCCGTCACCGCCTTTCACAGCGAAGTTTTGCAGCGTGACGTTGCTGAGTGTCATGTCTCCACTTTTGAGGAAGTAGCCATTGGCGCTGCTGCCGTCGATGATGCTGCCGGCACCATCGAGGGAGAAGCTGCCGTCCATGACGGTGCCGGTTGTGGGATCCACCGCATAGGCGGGGTTGAGAACGAGAGACAGCGAAAGGATCGCCGCGAGTGCCCCTTGGGGCAGTTTTTTGAGTTTAGGATATTGTGTTTTCATGGGTATGCACATTGGGTGCACCCCCGATCCACAACTTCCCGCCAGGCATGTTACCCGGCCCGCTGAAAATAATTTCCCGTGCTCCTACTGGGCTTCCAGCGCTTCACGCAGCCGCCTCTGCGCCAGCGGCAGGGTCGTTTCCGTCAGTTTGGAATTTTCGGCCCCGCGCTCTTCAAAAGCCCGCACCACCTGCTGCAGCAGCGGCACCGCCTCGGTCACGCGCTTTTGCTTGATCAGCGTTTGCGCGAGATTCGAGAGATCTGAAAAGCGCTTCAAGTCACCCGGTCGGTGCTCGTCCATCATGGCGACGAGTTCACGCAGTTCCGCTTCGGCCTCTGCGTGACGTGCCAGCAGCCGCAGCGTGTAGGCATGCTGACGCAGCATCTCCAGTGCAGCGACGGGCAGTGTGCCATCGCGGCCCCGCGCCCGTGTCAGCCACTCCGCTCCCAGCCTTTCCGCCTCGGCCTGCCGCTGCATGTTTTCCAGCGCCACCATCAGCGCCTCCACTCGAAACAGGGTCATGCCATGCACCGGGCCGAGCTGGTGGTCGCATTCCCGCACCGCGTCACGCATCAGGGTGATTCGGCCCTCGCGGTCACCCATTTCCAGCAGCGTCTCCGAAAGCCAGCGCAGGAAGGCTGCCGCATCCTCCTGCGCCGGACCCACGCCGCACCAGTAGATTTCCAATGCGCGGCGTCCAGTGCTAGCCGCCTCATCCATCAGACCGGCTTCGCGGCAGTTCTTCGCATGCCGCCCGAAGGTGAATGCCGTTCGCAACTGCTCGTCCCCCAGCTCCAGCACGGCCAGCCGGCAGTTTTCCCGCCCCATGGCGAGCGCTTCCTCCCGACGGCCGGAACGGAACAGGGCGCTCGCCAGCGTGAAGCGGCAACGCACCAGAAAGCTTGCACTGGGTTCGGCGTGGCTGGTCACGGTCTGCAACAACTCGCGCATCAGTCCCACCGCCTCCTGCGCCTCCTTTTCCCCTGAAAGGATCAAATGATCGCACAGAGTCACCTGCGTGTTGATGGTGTCCCAGTCGTCGAGTCCCTGGTGCTTCCGCTGCCATGCGTGCACGGTCCTCAATTCTTGAATGCTTTCCGCCCTGGAAACCGAGTAGGCGCGCCGCGCCGCCAGGTTGTAGCGCAGACGCCACAGGCGCGGATCGTCGTCTCCCACCTGTTGCCGGAGCTCCTCCAGCACGCTCTCGAAGATCCTGACGGTTTCATCGCCCGCCTGAATGAGATCGATGCCGTTGAGGAGATCCGCTTTGCGTTCCAGATCGCCCTTGAATTCATTGATCCGCTTCAGCAGCTGCCGACGCACCCCCTCGGCATCCAGCCGCAGGTGCGTCTCACGCCCGGAGAGCTCGTTCACCGTTTGCAGTACGATGTCGCTGACGCTTTCCGCATTGTCCCTCTGCCGGATCGCCGCGGCGGCCGCCGCCCGGGCTGTGTTCGCCTGCCACACGGAGACCACCGTTCCGGCGATCAGGGAAACCGAAGTGCCCAGGATCGCCACAGCAGCAGCCTTGTTCCGCAGCGCCAGCTTCACCACTCGCTCAAAAGAACCCACTGCCCGCGAGTGGATCGGTTCCCCGTTGAGAAAGCGCTCCAACTCATCGGCAAGAAAGCCCGCGTTCGGCAGACGCCGAGAAGGCTGTTTTTCCAGACAGCGAAGGATCAGCGTGGCCAGATCCCGCTGAATGTGGGTGATCTGCTTCAGCGCGGATTCCTCCGGCTTGGTTTCGACCTGCCCGACACGGGAGCGAGAGATCAGCTTCCCGGTGGAGCTGATCTCAGGCTCTTCGTGCGTGATCCGCCGCATCACCTCCACCGCGCTGCCGCCCTGGAAGGGCAGCTTCGCCGTCAGCATCTGGTACAGCATCACGCCCAGCGCCCACACGTCACTCGCCGTGGTGATTTCCTTCGCCCTGCCCGCCGCCTGCTCGGGACTCATGTAATGCGGCGTGCCCACATGCGCCTGGGTGCGCGTCAGGTGGTACTCCGCGTCCAGCAGCTTCGCCAGCCCGAAGTCGGACAGCATCGGCCGACCCGCCACGTCCAGTAGGATGTTCGCCGGTTTCAGATCGCGATGCAGCACACCGTGTTCGTGCGCATGCTGCACCGAACGGGCGATCCGGCTCATCAGCGCAGCCGCCTCGCGGTCCGGCAGCACGCCGCGCCGCTTCAGCCGGTCCGCCAGCGAGCCGCCCTCCGCCAGTCGCATCGTATAATAGGGCAGCCCGTCCACCTCCCCGCTTTCATAGATCGGCACGATGTTCGGATGATCGAGCTGCGCGATGGCTTGCGTCTCCGCCTTGAACCGCGACGCCTCCTCACGCGTGGCAAAGAGCACATTGCGGATCACTTTCAGCGCCACCACGCGCCGCAGTTTCAAATCCTCCGCCTCATAGACGATCCCCATCCCACCGCTGGCGATCTCCCGCACCAGCTTGTAGCCTGCGAACTCGCAGGGAAGGGAAAAGCCGCGCGCAACAGCCGCCTCATTCGCAGTGGAGCCGTGATCGGACTCGATGCCCTCGTTCAGCAGGCATACCAGGCAAAGGCCATCCGACTCGAGACGCCCGGCGCACGAAGGACAGATCTGCAAAACCAGGGCACTCATGCGGATGACAGCAGGCTCACGAGATAGCGCAACTCAGCATCCACCTCCGCGTCGCTCGAAACGACATTCCGCACCTCCTCACGCAGCAGGGAACCGAAACGGCGCCGCAAATCCGCCGCCGCTTTGCGCACCGCCCCGTGGCTCATCCCGAACCGCGCGGCCAGCTCCTCCCAGTCGGGACTCTCCCCGCCCGTGGCAAACGTGCGCCGCCGGAGCTCCTGCAAGAATCCGCTCCTTTCACGCTGTGCCAGTTCCTCGTCCAGTCTGGCTAGTGCATGATCCACCATCGACCGCGCCCACACCCGGTCGTAGGCCCGGTCCGGAGCCTCCCCTTCGATCAGCGCCGGCTCCGTCACGCGGGAGCCGAATTCATCCGCCGCAATCTCTGCCGCGCCACCGCCACGCTTGGCTGCACGACTCTTTTTTCGTTCGTTAAGCAGCCAGTTCGTGAAGCAGCGCAGCAGGAAGCTTCGAAAGCGCACCTCGCCACGTTGCACGTTCGCCAGCATCTCGTGGGAAAGGAGGTGCTCAAAAAATCCCTGAACCGCGTCCGCCGCCGTGTCATGCTCCATGCCGCGCTGCAGCGCAAAGACATGCAGCGGACGCCAGTAGGCCCGCGCCAGACGGTCCAATCCCGTCAGCGCCTCTTCTCCGTTCGCCGCCTGAATGACCGACCACATCGTCGCTGGAAAGAGGCCGCTCTGCCCCGAGGGCAGACTTGCTGAGGCTGCGGATGCGATGGAAGCCGGGGACATGGCAAACGCTCCAATAAAACGGGGTGAAAAAAGTGCGGGAGTTTATGCCATCCGCGTCTCCCGCCTACGGGAAAGTTGTCATTTTTATCGCAGGGAAGCCGTCGCCACGTTCCTGATTTACCGATTGGATTGCTCGCCATTCTCGTTTTCATGAATTCATGAGCTTCAACCACCTCCTGCTCCCCTGCCTTCTGACCTTCAGCGCCCTGGCCCAGGTGCCGCTGGAAGAGTACAGCACGAACCACGTCACCCACGGGCCGATGCTCGGACTCGTCACCGAAAACAGTGTGCGGGTGTGGGCTCGGACGCACAAGGCGGGCGAATTCATCGTGCGCTACGGCACTTCGGAGACGCTGCTGGATCAATCCTCCACCGTCGTCAAAACCGTCGCGGATCATGACCACACCGGCTCGGTCACGCTCACCGGACTGAAGCCACAGACGAAGTATCACTATCAGATCTACATCGGCCTCGTGCCCAGCGGTCCGGCGGGCAGCTTCCTGACGCTGCCGAGCGCCAAAGAGCATCGCGAGGCCACGCACAATCCGAAGGGACTCTTCAACTTCCGCTTCCAGTTTGGCTCCTGTGCCAATCAAAACCCGAAAAGCGGTGTCGGGCCGAGCCTGCCGACGCATGCGACCATGCTGCGCGAGCTGCACGGCAAGTCGTTGTTCTCGATCATGAACGGCGACTTCATTTATGAAGAGCATCGCTCCATGCCGGTCTCCGACTGGCTGATGGAGGTCGGACTGAAACCGGAGCAGACGCCGAAGATCCTCAATCTCGCGCCGAATGTGGTTGGTCTGTGGGAGAACTATAAAACCTACCTCTCCCGCGGCGTGAACCTGGCGGCGTATCAGCGCAACATGCCCACCGTGTTCACCTTCGACGACCACGAACTCGTCAACGACCTGCGCGGCACCGCCACCATCGGCTTCCGCGAGCGCCGCGCCGTCTTTCGCGACATCGGCATCCGCGCCTGGGATGACTACGCTGGCTGGGCAAATCCGCGCGCCACCACGCAGGACATTCACTTTGGCAAGGCGACGCTGAAAAAGGGCAGCGACATCCTTGTGGATGAAAGCGCGGACTTCACCAAAATCGACCTCAAGCAGGCCGGCACGCTTCACGTCCACTGGGGCAAGATCACGGCCGGAGAAGACGACATCCGCCTCGACAACGAACCGCCCGGCAATCCGAACGCGGGCGTCTTCGGCATCGCCGAAATCCTCGACGCGCACCGCCTGCGCATCACTCCGGCGGCGTACGCCGACAGCACCGGCTCGTATTCCATCGGCCGCCATTCATACGGGAAATTCACCGTCGCGAACTGCGACTACTTCGTGCTCGACTGCAAAACGCATCGCCAGATGCACGACATGAAGAACCCCATGGCACCGAATCTCACGCTGCTGGGCGAGGCGCAGAAAAAGTGGCTGCTCGATTCCATGCGCGAAAGCAAGGCCGACTTCTTCTTCGTCGTGTCCTCGGTGAATTTCATGATCAAGCACAATGGTGCCGGCGGCCACGAATTCACCGAAGGCAAAGACGAAGCCTGGACCTCCATGATGGCCGAACGCGAGGAGCTGATCGACGCCTTCGACGCCTTGAAAAAGCCCGTGTGTATCTTCACTGCCGATCTGCACAACAGCTTCGCCATCAAGATCACCGACACCGTGTGGGAGTTCGCCTCCGGCCCGCTGAACTCCGTCAATCACGTCCCGCTCAACGACGAAGGCGACCGCCCCGCCACCGGTCTCTACCAGTCCGGCCCGCGCACCTGTGACATCCGCTGGTCCAGCTACATCCTGCCGGATCTGGAGCGCTCACAGCGCATGTATCCGTATTACTGCACCGTACAGGTGAACAACGTCTTCAACATGCCGAAGAAACTCGGCGGCACCCGCTGGGTGGCGTATCCGCATCCGCAGATCATCTTCCAATACTTCGACGGTCGCACCGGTGCGCACGTCTATTCGGAGGCGATCAGCACCGTGCGCGATCCCAAATGAAACGTCTCCTCCGGTGGCTGATCTATTCGGCGCTGATGATCACGGCACTCGGGTTCGCCGCGGGTTTCGCCAACCGTGTGCCAAAGCTGCCGGTGCCACCGGAGATCACCCACCGCACCGAAAAGCTCATGCTGCAGGGCGAGGCCGTGCTCGTGGATTTTTTCCTTCCCCACGGAGTTGAAAAGGCACCCGTCGCCATCGTGGCGCACGGTTTTTCTCGTCACCGCCGCGTCATGACAGGCTGGGGCCACCTGCTGGCAAAAAACGGCATGATTGCCGTCGTGCCAAATCTGCCCGCGTTTGCCGACCAGGGAGTGAACATCCGCGCCATCCGTCAGTTGATCGCGATCGTTCACGAAGCGGGCCGTCTCATGAATCCTTCGCCCTCCGGCGACGTGGCGCTCATCGGACACTCGGCGGGCGGCTTTGACACGCTCATCGCCGCGTCCCGCGAAGAACGTGTGCGCTGCTGGATCGGTCTCGATCCGGTGGACTTCAACGACCACGGTCTGCGTGCGGTGAAGCAGCTGCGCGCGCCGGGGCTCATGCTGCTGGCGGAATCTGGAGCGTGGAACCGTTATGCCAACGCCCTCGCATGGCTGGAACCGCCCGAAGCCAGGATGACCGCGTTGCGCATTCGCGGTTCCACTCACTGCGATCCCGAAAATCCGACAAGTCTCCTGGCACAAATCGTCTGCGGTGACACCGATGCCGCGCGTCGCGCCGTCTATGAACGCCTCGCTCTCGCCATGCTTCGGCGACATCTGTTTGACGATGCTTCGGTCGCCGCCGCATTGAACGACGCGACGGATGATTCCTTCGTCGTCCTGCGGAAGTCCTCCACAGACGCAAAAGACGAATGATTCGCCCCTCGGGGCCGTTTGCAGGGGTCCGCCATGAGATTCCTTCCACTTCTCCTCCTCGCTCTCGCGTCGTCACTCGCCGCGACCGACAAACCCAACATCATTTTCGTGATGGCCGACGACATGGGCTGGGGCCAGACCGGTTACCGCGGGCATCCGATTCTCAAGACGCCGAATCTCGACGCGATGGCCGCCAACGGCCTGCGCTTCGAGCGCTTCTACGCGGGCAATCCCGTCTGCTCGCCGACACGCGCCACCGTGCTCACCGGCCGCACGAACGACCGTACCGGCGTGCTCAGCCACGGCTACGCGCTGCGTCTGCAGGAAAAGACAATCGCACAGGCGCTGAAGGACGCGGGTTATGCCACGGGCCATTTCGGCAAGTGGCATCTCAACGGTTATAAGGGTCCCGGCGCGCCGGTGCTGGCCGAGGATCCGCGGAGCCCCACGGGCTTCGGCTTCGACGAGTACATTTCCGCCACGAATTTCATCGACATGGATCCCTGGCTGGGCCGCCAGGGCGTGCCTGAGCAGTTCAAGGGCGACTCTTCGGAGGTGATCGTCGCGGAGGCGCTGCGCTTCATCGAAAAACAGCACGCAGCGAAAAAGCCGAGCTTCACCATCATCTGGTACGGCACACCGCATTCACCCTTCAAAGCCTACGAGGCCGACAAGGCCGCCTTCTCCGACCTCGACGATGATTCCGCCAATCATCACGGCGAACTGGTCACAATGGACCGCAGCATCGGCACCCTGCGCGCGAAACTGCGCGAACTCGGCATCGCCGAAAACACCCTCTTCGTTTTCAACAGCGACAACGGCGGACTCCCCGGCATCAAGCCAGCCACCACCGGCGGCCTGCGCGGCAACAAGGGCATGGTCTACGAGGGCGGCCTGCGCGTCCCCGCCATCATCGAATGGCCCGCTGTCATCAAGCCGCGCGTCACCAGCCATCCCGCGGGCACCGTGGACTTGTTCCCGACCGTCGCCGACGTCGTCGGCCTGCCGCAGGACATTTTTGTCCAACCACTCGACGGCATGAGCCTGAAACCACTCTTCACCGCCGAGCTCGGCCCGCGCGAGCGGCCTCTCGGTTTTCGTTACGGCACCAAGGCCGCATTCGTCGACAACAACCACAAACTGCTCACCGACAACATCGCGAAAGACGTCTTCGAACTCTACGACTTGGAAGCCGACCCGCACGAAACCAAGGACCTCAGCGCTGAGCAACCGAAGCTGTTCGAGGCGATGAAGAAGAAATTCCTCGCGTGGAACGACAGCGTGCAGGCCAGCTTTGAAGGAAGGGACTACCCCGAAGGCAAAGTCTCGCCGCCCGATCCCGAATCCGTGAGCTGGTACGAAACCGACCGCTACAAAGACTGGCTGCCGAAGTGGAAAGACTACTGGGCCTACCAGCGGTACCTGAAACCCGATTCCAAAGCCGCAAAGCCGAAGGCGAAGAAGAAAAAGAACTGATCATCTCCATTCAATTCATGAAACGCATCCTCCCCATTCTCTTCGCCCTCGGCTCCTGGCTCTCCGCCGCCGACAAGCCCAACGTCCTGTTCATCGCCATCGACGACCAGAACAACTGGATCGGCCACCTCGGCGGTCATGCGATGGCCAAGACGCCGCACATGGACAAGCTGGCGGCGCGTGGCACGACGTTCCTGAACGCGCACTGCAACGCGCCGCTGTGCAATCCCTCGCGCACGAGCCTGCTGCTGGGCCTGCGTCCGACCACGACGGGCATCTACGGCCTCTCGCCCTGGTTCCGCACTCTGCCGAAATGGAAAGACCGCGTGGCCCTGCCGCAGCACTTTGAAAACAGCGGCTACCTCACCGCCGCGACCGGCAAGATCTACCACGGCGGCACCGGAGGCCGCGGCGCCGCCAAGGGCAAAGGCAAAAACAAGGCCGCGGCACCGGCGGACAAGCCCGAATTCCAAATCACCGCCCCCTATGGCGGGGTGGGCACCAAGCCGCCTCAAAAACTCGTCAATCCCACGCCGATGGGCAATCACGCGCTCGTGGACTGGGGCGTGTGGCCGCTGGACAATGACGACACGGAGAAAGGCGACTACAAGGTCGCGAGCTGGACCGTCGAGCAGATCAAATCCGCGCCGAAGGACAAGCCCTTCTTCATCGCTGCGGGATTCTTCCTGCCGCATGTGCCGTGCTACGCCACGCAGAAGTGGTTCGACCTCTATCCCGATGACGACAGCGTGCTGCCGAAGATCCTCGAAAACGACCGCGCCGATACGCCGCGCTTCTCCTGGTACCTGCACTGGGAACTGCCGGAGCCGCGCCTGAAGTTTCTCAAGGAAGCAGGCCAGTGGCGCAATCTCGTGCGCAGCTACCTCGCCTGCACCAGCTTTGTGGATTCGCAGATCGGACGCCTCATGACCGCGCTCGAGGAGTCTGGCCACGCCGACGATACCATCGTCGTGCTGTGGGGCGACCACGGCTGGCATCTCGGCGAGAAGGAGATCACCGGCAAGAACACGCTCTGGGATCGCGGCACGAAGGTCCCCCTCATCTTCGCCGGGCCGGGCGTGAAGGCCGGACAGCGCTGCACCCAGCCCGCCGAGCTTCTCGACATCTACCCCACGCTCATCGAACTCGCGAGCCTGCCGAAACGCGACGACCTGGAAGGCATCAGCCTCGCCCCGCAGCTCAAGGACGCAGCCGCCAAGCGCGAACGCCCCGCCGTCACCAGCCACAACCAGGGCAACCACGGCGTCCGCAGCGAAAACTGGCGCTACATCCGCTACGCCGACGGCACCGAAGAACTCTACGACATGGTCAACGACCCCAACGAATGGACCAACGTCGCCTACAGACAGGAAAACGCCCCCATCATCGAGGAACACAAAAAGTGGATTCCGAAGATCGACGTTCCGCCCGCACCCAACAGCGCCAGCCGCGTGCTGACCTATGACAAGGAGACCGACGAAGCCGTCTGGGAAGGCAAGACCGTCAAGCGCGGCGATCCCATTCCCGAATAAACCTTCACCCACCCACCGACCATGAAACGCCTCTTCCTTTTCCTCTTCGCTCTCTGCCCTTCGCTCTTCGCGGCTACGCCGCCGAACATCGTCATCATGCTCGTCGATGACATGGGCGTCATGGACACCTCCCTGCCGTTTTTGACGGACGCTGATGGCAAACCCAAGCGCTATCCGCTCAACGACTGGTATCGCACGCCGAACATGGAGCGCCTCGCGGCGAAGGGCGTGCGCTTCAACAACTTCTGCGCCATGAGCGTGTGCTCGCCCACGCGCATCTCGATTCAGTCCGGGCAGAACGCCGCACGGCATCGCACCACGAACTGGATCAATCCCGACAACGACAACGCCGGACCGCAGGGCCCGCCCGACTGGAACTGGAAAGGTCTCAACCGCGGAGATGTCACACTTGCCGGCCTGCTCGAAGGTGCAGGCTACCGCACGATTCACGTCGGCAAAGGCCACTTTGCCCCGCGTGCGTTTGATGGCGCTGACCCGTCGAAAATCGGTTTCGACATCAATGTCGCCGGTGCCTCCATCGGCGCGCCGGGCAGCTACTACGGCAAAGAGAATTTCGACCGTCCCTCCAAGGGCAAAGGCAAGGCCAATGCCAACCGCGGCAGCTACATGGTGCCGGGCCTGGAAAAATACCACGGCCAGGACATCTTCCTCACAGAAGCACTCACGCTGGAGGCGAAATCGCACCTCAGCGATGCGGTGAAGGAGAAGAAGCCCTTCTTCCTCTACTTCGCGCAGTATGCGGTGCATGCGCCCTTCAACACCGACCCGCGCTTCATCGACCACTACAAGGACAGTGACAAACCCGAGCAGGCAAAGGCGTTTGCCACGCTGATCGAGGGCATGGACAAATCGCTGGGCGACATCCTCGACCATCTCGACACGCTCGGCGTCGCCGACAACACGCTCGTGATGTTCCTCGGGGACAACGGTAGCGATGCGCCGCTCGGACACGAACACGCCGTCGCCTGCGCCGCACCGCTGCGCGGCAAGAAGGGCTCGCACTATGAAGGCGGCATGCGCGTGCCCTTCATCGCCGCCTGGGCGAAGGCGGATGCCGCCAATCCGAATCAGCAGAAACTGCCCATCGCTGTGAACGCCATTCAGAGCCAGCAGGCGGCCGTGTATGACATGTTCCCCACCGTTCTCGGTCTCACCGGTGTCGAGGCACCCTCCGGTCATGCCATCGACGGCAAGAAACTCGACACCCTGCTCAAGGGCAAAGCTGACAGCTCGCGCGATGAGAAGTTCCTCATGCACTACCCGCACTCGCCGCATCGCAGCATCTACTTCACCTCCTTCCGCGATGGCGACTGGAAGGTCATCTACCACTACTTCCCCACCGAAGTCAGCGGCGGCAGCCACTACCAGCTCTTCAACCTCAAGGAAGATCCCTTCGAACAGAATGACCTCGCCAAGTCGAACCCGGAGGAATTGAAGCGCCTCATGCAGGGGCTCATCGCAGGCCTGGAGGCTCAGAAGGCCGTCTATCCCGTCGAGAAGGGCACCACGACACCGGTGAAGCCGGTGATGCCCTGACAGCAGCCGGAATGGATCTGTCGCAGACGGTGGCTTCGCTGAAGAAGCCATCGCCAAAATCGCCCAATCACTTCACACCATCATGACCATGCCCCTTTGGCGTTCAGCTTTTCAGACGTCCTTGCTGATTTTGATTTCCCCGCTCTACGGCGCGTCCCCCAAGCTCGACCCGCACGCGGAAGCCGTCGCCCGCATCGTCGAAGGCGCAGGCGGGAAGGTGGAGAAGACCGAGGACGGGCGCAGCTTGAAGCTCGTCGATCTCGTCGTGCCCGGTGCGGGGCCGCATGATCATCGCGAAAACGATCCCTATGACGCGGCCTTCTTTGAGCAACTCGGCCACATCACCACACTGGAGTCGCTGAATGTCATTTCCACGAAGCTCAACGACGAATGGATCGCGCCGATCGGAAAGCTGGCAAATCTCAAGACGCTCAAGTTCACCAACAACGGCAAGCTCAGTGACGCGGGAATGGAGAAGATCGCGGGACTCAAAAACCTCGAAACCTTTTCCTTTGTCGGCACCCAAATCACCGGGCGGGCCTATGCCCTGTGCGAAGGCTGGACGAAAGTCGTCAAAGTCAGTCATCGTGGCAGCAGCATCGATGACGAAGGATTGAAGTTGCTGTGCGGGCATCTGCCGAATCTGGAAAGCATCAGCCTCGCTCACGCCAAATTCACCGACACCGGCGCCGCGCATCTGGCCAGCCTCTCCAAGCTGAAAGGCCTCGAAATCGGCACGCGCAATGCCACGTCTGCAGCCTTGAAGCACCTCACCGGTCTCCCGCTTGAGTACCTTCAGCTCGGCGAAGGTTTCGAAGGCCCCGAGTCCGTCAAGATCATCCAGGCCATTCCCACGCTGCGTCGTCTCACGCTCACAAACGCCAAGGATCTCACCGACGCCGACCTGGAAATCGTCGCCGCATTGAAGCAGCTCGATCATCTCGAGCTCGGAAAAATCGATCTTCCCGACGAGCGCCTCCCCGCGCTGCAGGCTTTCTCCTTTCTCAAATCCATGCGGATCGTTCCCGGGAAAACGCCGTTCACTCCGGAAACGCAGGCGAAGATCAAGTCGCTGCTGCCAAAGACCGAGCTTCAATTCAAGTAAGTGCGGGGGTTCGAGAGCGTTGATCAAGGGGTCATGCGCATTCCGTCCATCCTCCTCCTTGCTCTCTGCTCTTCGCTTCAGGCCGCCAAGCCGAATTTCATCATCATCTACGCGGACGACCACGGCTACGGAGACGTCTCCGCCTACCACGAGTCCGACGCGCAAACGCCGAACATCGACCGCATCGGCAAGGAAGGCATGCTCTTCACCGCCATGCGGGCGAACTGCACCGTGTGCTCCCCCTCCCGCGCCGCGCTGCTCACCGGGCGCTACGCGGATCGCGTCGGTGTCCCGGGTGTCATTCGCACAAAGCCGGAGGACTCCTGGGGTTACTTCGACCCGAAGGTGCCGACCCTCGCCAATGAGCTGAAAAAAGTCGGCTACCACACCGGCATCGTCGGCAAGTGGCACCTGGGACTCGAGTCACCGAACACGCCGAACGAACGCGGCTTCGACCACTTTCACGGCTTTCTCGGCGACATGATGGACAGCTATGTCACGCACCTCCGCCACGGGAACAACTACATGCGCCTCAACGGCGAGGAGGTGGATCCGAAGGGCCATGCCAGCGACATTTTCACCGCATGGGCGTCCGACTACATCCGCGAACGCGCCGCGACGAAGGACAAGCCCTTCTTCCTCTACCTTGCCTACAACGCGCCGCACTTTCCCATCGAACCGCCCGCGGACTGGCTCGCCAGGGTCAAGGCGCGCAATCCGGCTCTCACGGAAAAACGAGCACTGAATGTCGCGCTGGTCGAGCACCTCGACGATTGCGTCGGCAGGGTGCTCGCCGTGCTGAAGGAAGCCGGCTTGGACGAAACCACCCTCGTGGCCTACGGCTCGGATAACGGCGGTTCCGTGCCTCACGCGCAAAACAACGATCCCTGGCGCGGCGGAAAGCAGGACCACTACGACGGCGGTCTGCGCGTGCCTTTCATGATCCGCTGGCCCGGTCACATCAAGGCGGGTAGCCGCAGCGACTACGAAGGGCTGAACTTCGACCTCTTCCCCACCTTCCTCGAGCTCGCCGGCGCCGCCCCCTCGCCCGAACTCGACGCCGTCAGCCTCGTGCCCATTCTCAATGGCGGCAAGATCGACACGCCGCGCGATCTCTATTTCGTCCGCCGCGAAGGCAACCGGACCTACGGCGGAAAAAGCTACGAAGCCATCATCCGCGGCGAGTGGAAGCTCATGCAAAATGATCCCTACCGCCCGCTTGAACTCTTCAACCTCAAAAACGACCCCTACGAGACGACCGACCTCTCCGCAAAAGCCCCGAAGGTTTTCAATGAACTCGGCACCGCCCTCCGTCAGCAGATTCAGCGCGGTGGGAGAACACCGTGGCAGAAGCCGTGACGCAAGTCATGCCAGCAATTCGGGGATTACATTTCCAAACACGTCGGTCAGACGATGGTCGCGACCGCCAAATCGATAGGTCAGTTTCTCGTGGTTGAAGCCGAGCAGGTGCAGGATGGTGGCGTGGAAGTCGTGCACGTGGACTTTGTCCTTGGCGACGGTGGCACCGACTTCGTCGGTCTCGCCGTGCGCGATGCCTCCTTTGACGCCGGCCCCGGCCAGCCAGGACGAAAAACAGGCGCTGTGATGGCCGCGGCCTTTGCTGCCATCGACTCCGGGGGTGCGGCCGAATTCAGTGGTCCAGACGACGAGCGTGTCCTCCAGCATGCCGCGCTGTTTGAGATCGCGCAGCAGTCCGGCGATGGGTTGATCGACGCGCTTCGCATGATCGGCGTGTTTCGCCATGTCAGCGTGATCGTCCCAGTTCTTGCTGCTGCTGCCGTCCACGACTTCGATGAAGCGAACCCCGCGTTCAGCGAGCCGACGGGCGACGATGCACTGCCAGCCGAAGCTTTCATTGTCGCCACGTTTCATGCCGTACATCGACAGCGTGGCGTCGCTCTCCTTGTTCACGTCAAAAGCGTCGTGCGCCTCCGTCTGCATGTGAAACGCGGTTTCAAAGGTGCGGATCCGCGCGGAGAGGTCGCCATCGCCCGCACGGGTGCTGAGGTGCTTGTTGTTGAGCACGTCTGCGAGACCGAGTTCGAGTTCCTGCAGTCCCTTCTGACGTGTGCGACGATCGAGATCGGCGATCGGTTCCGCACCACCGACCACGCGCACGCCTTGATGATAGGCGGGCAGGAAGTCGTTGTTGAAGATCTGCGTGCCGGCATACGGCATCTGCGGCGCGATCGCGATAAACGAGGGCAGGTTGCCGTTCAGTGTCCCGAGGCCGTAGCTCACCCAGGAGCCGATGCTCGGTCGTGAGAAGAAGAATGAACCCGTGTGCATGCCGAGCGTGGCGTTCGCGTGTTCGTTGTCCTCGCCCTTCATCGAGCGAATGAGGCAGATGTCGTCCATCATCTCGCGCAGATGCGGAAATAGATCGCTGACGAGCGTGCCGCATTTGCCGCCAGGGCGGAACTCCCAGCCGGGCTTGAGCAGCACGCGCTGCTGATTGGAAATGCCGCCGCCGATGCCAGTCTTCTTGCCGTCGGCTTTGAACAGCTCCGGCTTGTAATCGAACGTGTCCATGTGCGACACGCCGCCATTGGAGAAGATGAAGATGACGCGCTTGGCCTTCGCCGGAAAATGCGACCGTTTCGGCGACAAGGGATCGGCGATGTCCTCCGCGAGCAGTTGCGAGAGCAGGCCGGGCATGAGCAGCGATCCGCCCACCAGAGAGCGCAGGATTTCGCGGCGAGGATGAAGTGCTGAATTCATACAGGAATCAATCGATGTAGACGAACTCGTTCAGGCGCAGCAGGACGCGCACATAGGCGTTCCAGGCTTCGTTTCCATTCTTGCCGCCTTCCGGCAGGCTCTGCCCGGCATCGGCCAGGAAGCGGGTGGCCGCCTGCAATTCATCCGAACTCGGCGGCCGGGCAAAGAGCAGCTGATAGGCGAACTTCACGCGTTCAACCGAATCCGAGGCATGCCGGATCAGACGATCCGCGATCAGGCCCGCCTGCTCATGCACGAGCGGATCATTGAGGAGGAAGAGCGCCTGAAGCGGTGTCGTGCTGGTCGGGCGGGCGGCGGTGCTCGCACTGGGATCAGCGCCGTCAAAGATCGCCAGATAAGGATGCCGCTGGATGCGCTGCGTCATCAGATACACGCTGCGATGATTGCTCGGATAGACGGCCTTGAAGGCGTTGTGCTGTGTGAAGTTCCACTCGTTCTGCGGTGGGAAGGGATGCTCGCCGGCGGGGGTGGTGTCGAGGTTTCCGCCGAGCAGCAGCAGCGTGTCCCGAATGCTCTCCGCATCGAGACGGAGACGCGGGAAGGATGAGAGATGTTCGTTCGTCGGATCGGCGGCGATGGATGACTCATCGCGCTCCGAGGACATGCGATAGGTGCGCGAGAGCATGATGAGGCGGTGCATCGCCTTCATCGACCAGCCACCTTCACGGAACTTCACCGCCAGAAAATCGAGCAGTTCGGGATTCGTGGCCGGACGCCCCTGTTTGCCGAAATCGTTCGGAGTCGGCACGATGCCGCGGCCAAAATGATGCTGCCAGATGCGGTTCGCCATCACGCGGGCCGTGAGCGGGTTGTTGTCGGACAGAATCCACTCCGCAAGCTGCGCACGACCGCTGGAAGACTCGTTCGTCGGCAGCTTCTGTCCGCCAAACACCGTCAGGAAGCGACGCGGCACGATGGCACCGGGCTTCGCGGGATCACCTTTCTGCTGCACGCTCGAATCACCGACCTTTTTCGCATCGGCCACGGCATACGCGAACTCAAACGGCAGCGGTTTCTTCGTCAGCGCGGCCAGCTTTGCCTGCGCCTCCTTCATCTTCGCCTCCATCGCAGGCTTCTGATCTTTGGAGGCGGTCTTGAGGTCGATCTTGAGTTTGTCGGCCTCCTTGCGCAACTGCGTCTGCTCCTTCTCGCGTGCCGCGCGTTTGGCTTCGGCATCGGCCACCATCGAGACGGGCACCAGCGGCACAAGATCGCGCTGCTTTTTGTCCAGTTCGATGCCCGGCCACGGATAACGCGTGCTATTGAAGATGCCGTAGAGCGCGTAGTAGTCTTCGTTGCTGACCGGATCGAATTTGTGATCGTGGCAGCGAGCGCAATTCAGCGACAGACCCAGGAACGTACGGCCGAGATTGTCGATCGTGTCCTCAATCGTGAGATGCTGAGGATAATCGTCCACGCGTGAGCCGAAACGCCGTGCATTGCCGATGTAGCCGGTGGCGATGATGCGATCATAGCGTTCCGCATCCGTTGAGCCGCCACGCAGGTCGCCCGCGAGTTGATCGCGCACGAATTCATCATACGGCAGATCTCGATTGAACGCCGCGATGACCCAGTCGCGGTACCGGCGCATCTGAGGGATGGGATAGTCCGAATTGTCACCCGCCGTGTCCGCGTAGCGCACCACATCGAGCCAGTGACGTCCCCAGCGCTCGCCATAAGCCGGCGAATCGAGGAGTCGATCCACCTCTTTGACGAAGGCGTTATCGGATTGATCCGCAAGGAATGCATCCACCTCCTCCGGAGTCGGCGGCAGACCGATCAGATCGAAAGTCGCACGACGAATGAGTGTGCGCTTGTCAGCATCTTGCGAGGGTTTCAGTCCGGCAGCTTCAATCTTTGCGAGGACGAAATGATCGACGTCACCTGCGGGCCATTTCTCTTCCTTGATCGTAGGCAGCGTCGGTTGTTTCAGCGGCTGGAGCGACCACCATTCGCGGGCCTTGTCCCAGTTGATCGCCGACTTCGCCTCGACTGCGGCAACAGTGTCGGTGGCACGCGGATCAGGCGCTCCCATGCGAACCCATGCTTCGAGATCGGCGATCACATTCGCCGACAGCTTCTTCTTCGGCGGCATCGCGGTGTCCTCAGTGAGATGGCGCACCGCTTCGATCAGCAAACTAGCATCCGGATCACCCGGTGTGAGCAGCGGACCGGTGCCGCCGCCTTTGCGAACGCCCGCCCGCGAATCGACCACGAGCCCGCCTTTGATCTTTTTCGCCGTGGCGCTGTGGCATTGGTAGCAGTGCTCGACGAGCACCGGGCGGATCTTGTTTTCAAAAAAGGCGAGCTGCTCCGCCGTCGGTTCATCGGCGAATCCTGCTTTCGCAAGCTGCGGAATACCGCCCTCGCCTTTCCACAATTCGATGCCAGACAGATTCGCCGCGCCATGACTCGCCGCCGTCGCGGTGATTTTGATCTTGCCCGCCACCGGTCGCGCCGACCATGGGCCGAGTTTTTTCCACATTCCCTCCGTACCGCTTTCAAAAGCCTCCACGACGACCTTGTCGTTCACCTTCAGGCTGAAGCGCTCGTTGTTGTTGTCCTCCCAGACATAGAGAAAGACCTGGTAGCTGCCTTCGGGTACCGCGTTGAACGTCACGTTCACATCGTTGCCCCACACGCTGCTGCGGATCATGCGCGTGCGCTCCGCATCCACCGGCGGCTTGAGCAGCACCTTTTGATTTTCGAAGGTCTTGCCGGAGATGACGACGTTCTTCGCATCCTTGCCAGACTCCCATGGGCGCTCATCGATCCTCAGCGACGGTCCATTGAGATTGATCCCACGCACAAACGTCGCCGGTTCGCCGAATGCACACACCGCAGACGCCAATGCCAGGCCAAGATGAAACAAACGCCGGTTCATGCTACGAGCGGAGACGAACCGGGCTGAGGATGTGCCGCTTGCCTGCGTCGAGATGCGCCGTGGCAAGGCGGGCGGCGAGCGCGGAGTCGCCGTCGATCACCGCCTTCGCGATGGCCCGGTGCTCCTCCACGCTCTCGTTCAGGCGATCGGGATTCAGACTGGTGACGCGGACGATGACCTGATGAATCTTGTCCCGCAGTTGCTCCATCGTCGCAATGATCTGACGGTTTCCGAGAAACGTGGCCAGCAGCAGGTGAAAGCGGGCATCCAGATCGATCAGTTCGGCCACATCGTTCCGCTTGATCGCGGCATCCTGATTCTCCAAGCTTTCCTCCAGACTGTGCCGCTGCGCTTCGGTCATGCGACCCGCCAATCGTCCTACCGCATAGGATTCGATCGCCTCGCGCAATTCGTAGTGATCGACGATGTCATCCACAGTCAAACCACGCACCACGATACCTTGCTGCGCCGAAATGGTGACAAAACCCTCCGACTCCAGCCGCTCCAGCGCCACATGCACCGGCGTCTTGCTCATCTCTAGCTGGGCCGCCAGCTGGCGTTCGGATAGAAACGTCCCCGCAGGAAACTCCCCCGACGCAATGAGGCGCCGAAGCTCGGCGTAGGCCCTGGACTGGAGACGGGACGGCAATGCTGCCGCCGCGGCTTTTTTCGACGATTTGGACAAGGAACGGGCGGACATGGGTGCGGGCAATTCCCTCCAAACGGCTCCAGTTTTGGAATCTTACTGGTATGCCAGGTCAATTTGAATGGGGTCGCTCCATTTTCCGGGATGCTCGCAGGAGTGAAAAGGTCTGATGTCTGGAAGAATATGCCAAAGCCGTGAGACTGACGACCGGGACAGCGTTGTTTTCACAATGGGTCTCTACCGCGTCATTTCAGTCTTCTCCGTCGCCATGGGAACGTGGGGAGTTGCTGCAGGCCCCGTAGATTTCGTGCGCGAGGTGCGGCCGATCTTCGAAAAGCACTGCTACGAATGTCACGGTGAGAGGAAGCAGAAATCCGGCCTGCGGCTCGACATCAAATCGGAAGCGCTCAAAGGCGGTGACAAGCATGCGCCGAACATTCAGGCAGGCGATGCGGCAAAGAGCTCCCTGATTCACTTCATCACGACAACCGACGAAGATGAGATCATGCCTCCCAAGGGCAAGCTCGCCTCCAACGACATCGAAACACTCACGCGCTGGATCAACGAAGGTGCGCATTGGCCTGATGGAGTCGATCTCGCAAAACTCGAAGACCGGCGTGACCACTGGGCCTTCAAGCCACTCGCGAAGCCAGCATTACATTCCATCGACGCCTTCATCGACGCAAAGCTCACCGAAAAGGAACTGCATCGCTCGCCGCCTGCCGATCCGGTCACCTGGCTGCGCCGCGTGACCTTTGATCTCACCGGTCTGCCGCCGACGCCGGAGGAAGTCGCCACCTTTTTGAAGAGCAAAGATCACGCAGCGGTCGTCGAGCATCTCCTCGCCTCACCGCGTTACGGCGAACACTGGGCGCAGCATTGGCTCGATGTCGTTCGCTACGCGGACACGCACGGCTTTGAGGTAAACACCGAACGTCCGAACGCGTGGCCGTATCGCGATTACGTCATCCGCGCCTTCAACAACGACACGCCCTACGATCGCTTCATCAAGGAGCAGATCGTCGGCGATGCAATGGGCGAGGACGCGGCCACAGGATTCCTCGTCACCGCGTCTGTGTTGCTTCCCGGTCAGATCGGAAAGGACGAGCCCTCGAAGCGGCTCGCGCGGCAGGATTCCATCGACGAGATCGTCGTGAACATCGGCCAGACCTTCCTTGGGCTCAGCATCGGCTGCGCGCGCTGCCACGATCACAAGTTCGATCCGATCAGCGCCAAGGATTACTACTCGATGCAGGCCTTCGTCGCCGGCGTCGAGTATGGCGACCGTGAATTGCGCACACCGGAGGCTCTCGCGGCGCGCGAGGAATTGAAGAAGGTCAAAGCACAGCTCACCGACATCGAAAAGCAGCTCTCGCGCTTTGTTCCCATCGCCAAATCAGGCGTGAAACGTCCGATGATCGATGCGCGTGAAAATCGCGATCGTTTCATGCCCGTGAAGGCCAGACGCGTGCGCTTCACCATCCGCGACACGAACAAGCTCGAACCCTGCATCGACGAACTCGAGGTTTTCACCACCGCGGGCGAAAACATCGCGCTGAATGCCCCCATCACCGTCTCCGGTGAGAAAGTCAGCGCTGATCGCCATGAGCAGCGTTTCGTGAACGACGGCAACTACGGCAACTCGCGCAGTTGGATGTCGAACGAAGTCGGCAAAGGCTGGGTGATGGTCGAGTTCCCGCAGGAGCAGGAGATCGACCGTGTCGTCTGGGGTCGTGATCGACAGGGAAAGTTCAAGGATCGCCTCGCCACGAGCTACGTCATCGAAATCGCCGACGATTCCGGCACCTGGCGCGTCGTGGCGGACTCCGACGACCGCCAGCGCTACGACCAGCGTGATCGCACGCAGCCCGCGTTCTCCACCCAAGGCCTCCGCAAAGAGGAAATCGCCGAGGCCCAGCGTCTCATCGATCAAAAGCGTCCGCTCGACGAACAACTGCAACGCATCAGCGCGGAACAGAAGGTCTTCGCCGGCACCTTCCGCATGCCGGATGACATCCATCTGCTCAATCGTGGTGATCCCGAGCAGCCAAAGGAGTCCGTGGTGCCCGCCGTGCTCTCTGCGTTGGGAACGGTGACGCTGACAAAGGAAACCGCCGAGCAGGAACGCCGCCGCGTTCTCGCCGACTGGATCGCCAGCCCGCGGAATCCGCTCACCGCCCGCGTCATGGTCAATCGCATCTGGCAGGGCCACTTCGGCACCGGTCTGGTCGAAACACCGAGCGACTTCGGCCGCATGGGTGTGAATCCCACGCATCCTGAACTGCTCGACTGGCTCGCCGCCGAGTTCATCAAGAGCGGCTGGAGCTTAAAGCACATGCACCGGCTGATTGTGATGAGTGCTGCCTATCGGCAAAGCAGCGTAGAGCAAAGGGCGAGGAGCGAAGAGGCCCAAACCAGTTCTACTTCCCGCGAAGCGTCTGACTCTACGCCCTCTGCCCTTAGCCCTTCGCTCATCGACGCCGACGCCCGCTATCTCTGGCGCTTCCCTTCCCGCCGCTTGGAAGCCGAATCCATCCGCGACTCGATGCTCGCTGTCAGCGGTCTGCTGAATTTGAAGATGTATGGCCGTGGCTACAACCTCTTCGACAAACGCGGTGGCCTCAGCGGCTTCGAACCCGTCGAGACACTCACACCCGACAACAAGCGCCGCATGATCTACGCGCACAAAGTTCGTCGCGAACCCGAGGCCGTGTTTGGTGCGTTTGATTGTCCTGACGCCGGTCAAAGCACCGCAATCCGACGCGCCAGCACCACACCGATCCAAGCGCTCAATCTCTTCAACAGCCGCTTCACACTCGACACCGCGAATGCTTTTGCCGTGCGTGTGGAAAAGGAAGCGGGTGCCGACATCGCTGCGCAAATCACCCGTTCCTATCAACTCGCTCTGAACCGTTCCCCGACCACCGACGAACTGCACGACTGCGAAGCCATTGTTCGCCAGAGCGGACTCGTGGTTCTCTGCCGGGCGTTGTTCAACTCCAACGAGTTTCTTTTCCTGCCATGAGCGAACCCCTCACCCTTGCCGGACATCATTTGCTCGATCGTCGTCGTTTCCTTTCGAGCAGCGCCACGGCGCTCGGCTCGATCGCGTTGACGCGCTTGCTGGCGGCGGACGGCTTGCTGATCGATCCGGCGCGGCCGTATGCGCCGCGACAGCCGCATTTCCCGGCGAAGGCGAAGAACGTCGTCGTCATCTTTTGCGCGGGCGCGGTGAGCCAGCTCGAAACCTGGGACTACAAGCCCGAACTCATCAAGTGGGACGACAAACCGCTGCCCGGCGGCCCGGCGGTGACCTTCCAAGGTCCCGCAGGCAATCTCGCGCGTCCGCAATACACCTTTCGTCCACGCGGACAGACTGGCAAATGGGTCAGCGACATGATCCCGCATCTCGCGGAGCTCACGGACGACATCGCCTTCATCCACTCGCTCACCAGCAAGTCGAACACGCACGGCCCTGCGGAGAATTTCCTCTCCACCGGCTTCACGCTCGATGGTTTTCCCTCGCTCGGCTCGTGGGTGACGTATGCGCTCGGCAGCGAGAATCAGGATCTGCCAAGCTATGTCGCGATTCCCGATCCACGCGGCGTGCCGCAGAACGGCGCGAACAACTGGGGCCCCGGATTCCTCCCCGCCGCCTTCCAAGGCACCACGATGAGCAGCAAAAGCCCCGTCAGACATCTCTCCGCGCCCGGCGTGTCGACACAGGCGGATCAAGCCGCACGTTCGCTGCTGCAAAAGATGAACGCACGCCATCTGGAGGCGAATCCAGGCGATCAAAAGCTCGCAGCGCGCATCGCCAGCTACGAACTCGCCGCGCGCATGCAACTCAGCGTGCCGGAGATCAACGATCTGAGCACCGAACCCGCGCACATCCTGAAAATGTATGGCGCGGACGATTCCAAGAACGCCGACAAGGCCGCCTTCGCGAAGAACTGCATCCTCGCTCGCCGCCTCATCGAGCGTGGCGTGCGCTGCGTGCAGCTTTTCAACGGCGCGTATGCCAGCGGCGGCAAACTCAACTGGGACGGCCACAGCGATCTCAAGGCGCAGTATGACGTGCACGCCAGCATCCTCGACCAGCCCGCCGCCGCGCTGATCCGTGATTTGAAGCAACGCGGCCTGCTACAGGACACGCTCGTCGTCTGGTGCACCGAGTTCGGCCGCATGCCCTTCTTCCAAAAAGGCGCCAAGGGCCGCGACCACAATCCCGACGGCTTCACCTGCTGGATGACCGGCGCGGGTGTGAAGCCCGGCGTCAGCACCGGCGAATGCGACGAACTCGGCCAGAAGGCCGTGAAGGACATTCATCCGCTCTACGACTTCAACGCCACCATCCTGCACCTCCTCGGCCTCGACCACGAACGCCTCACCTTCGAGCACAACGGCGTCCAACGCCGCCTCACGAACGTGGAAGGCCACGTGATCAAAGAGATGCTGGCATGAGACGCCGGCGACACACACGATTCTCGTCATGAAACCGGCCATCACACGTCTCGTCGTTTTGGCTCTCACGGCGGCTGCGCCGTGGAGTGCGGCGGACACGCTTCTTTCAGGATGGCAGGCACATTTGGAGAACGATCCCCATGGCGAACGCGCGTTCACATTCGACGCATCGTCCTATTCGAGGGGCGCTGATCTTTCAGATCTGCCGATCGGCGTCTTTGACTCGGGCATCGGGGGACTCACCGTGCTGGAGGCGCTGCTGACGGCGGATGTGTTTCACAATGACGACCTGAAACCGGGAGCAGATGGAAAGCCTGACTTTGAAGACGAGCGCTTCATCTACCTCGGCGATCAGGCGAACATGCCGTATGGGAACTACTCCTCGGCGGGAAAGGTCGACTTCCTGCGGGAATTGATTCTCAAAGACGCGGTGTTCCTGCTTGGAAAACGCTACTGGTCCGCCGTCGATGCGGTCCCCCCCCGACATGACAAGCCTCCAGTCAAAGCCATCGTGATCGCGTGCAACACGGCGACGGCTTACGGACTGGCGGACATCCGTGAGGCGGTGAAGGCCTGGGGCATCCCGGTGATCGTGGTTGGCGTGGTGGAGGCGGGTGCGCGGGGACTTTTGACGACCGCAAACGATGGCGCCGTCGGCGTGCTGGCCACGGTGGGCACCTGCGCCAGCGAGGTTTACCCGAAGACGATCCAGAGCACGCTGGGCCTTGCGGGACGACCAGCTGCCGCGGTGACACAGTTTGGCAGCGCAAGTCTGGCGGGTGTGATCGAGGGTGACCCCGCCCATCCGAAACCGCTCGCGGAGCAGATCGCTCTCGACGTTCACGATTTGGTGGAGGCGCACCGCAAAGCCTGCGGTTCCGACGTTGTTCCAATCAAAAAGGTCATGCTCGGCTGCACGCACTTTCCCCTGGTGGTGAAAGAGATCGACGCAGCCTTCGAAGACCTGCGCCAAAAGCCTGAATTCGCGCCCTGGATCGCCGGCACACGCGAGTTCATCAATCCGGCGGAGTGGACGGCGCGCGAGCTGTTCGGGGAACTCGCCAAGGCTCGGATCCGGCGAAAAGCGGGCGCGGCAGATGCCAAAAACCTCTTCTTCATCTCCGTGGCGAATCCCCGCTGTCTCTCGGCAAAACTCGCCGAAGCCGGAGTCCTCGACCATGCCTACAAATACGGACGCGAGCCCGGACACCTCGAGATTGAGGACACCCTGGTGGTGCCAATGACGCGAAGCGGCCTGCCTGAAGTGAGCCGCCGCCTGGTGGAGGCGAAGCTTCCGACCGTGTGGGCGCGCCTGCCTCGGTGACGCACATCATTGTCCGACGCGGTGCAACGAAGGCCCGTTTCGCGCTGGCGGGAGTCCATGTCGTCGTCTTCAATGGAAGCCTGCTCCCATGTCCGCCTACTCCGACCCTTTTAAAGACGCCCGTGATGCCACCGGCGTGATGCAGTGCCCGTTTCACGGCGAAAAAATCACCATGATCCTCCGCCACGAGGACGTGCGGAAGGCGGCGAAGGACTGGCAGACCTTCAGTTCGGATGCTCCCTTCCGCGTACCGATTCCGTCCGAGGAGGAAGTGCGCACGATGCGGCAACTGCCAATCGAGGTGAACCCGCCGGAACACACCGACTACCGCGCCATCGTGGAGCCCTTTTTCCAACGGGCGAAGGACCCTGCCATGATTGCCCAGGTCGAATCCCTCATCAGCGGCATGCTGACGGAGGTTCTGGAGCGCGACTCGGTCGAAATCGTGAACGAATTCGCGCTGCCCGTGCAGTCCCGCGCCCTGACCCACCTGCTGAACGTGCCCGCCGCCGAAGGTGAAACGTGGATCGGCTGGGGCATTCATGTCTTCAAGGTCACCGGCGGCGAGTTCAAAAAGGGGAACGTACTCGAGGACTACCTGCACGCGCAGTTTGACCGCGCCGAGGCCGATCCCGGCGAGGACTTTTTCAGCGCCCTGGTGAAGGCGGAGTACCGCGGACGCAGGCTGACCCGTGAGGAGTGCATGGGTTTCGCCAACCTCGCCTTTGCCGGCGGACGTGACACGATCATCCACACCATCTCCTGCGCCCTGGGGCATCTCGCCGAGCATCCGGAGGCACTGGAATACCTGCGCGAGGATCCCCGCCGCATCACCCTCGCCAGCGAGGAGTTTTTCCGGGTCTTCATGCCACTCACCCACATCGGACGTGTCTGCCCGGCAGACACCGACGTGAATGGCGTCACAGTGAAGGCGGGAGAGCGCGTCTCGCTGTGCTGGTCGTCCGCCAACTTCGACGAAAACGCCTTTCCCAATTCGGAGGAGGTCCGGCTCGACCGCAAACCGAATCCGCACATCAGCTTCGGCTTTGGCACGCATCTCTGCCTCGGCGCGCCGCATGCGCGGCTGATCCTGCGCACTCTTCTGAAACTGTGCTGCGAGCGGGTGAGGCGGATCACCATTCTGAAAGCGGAGGGACGCGTCGAACACGAAGCCGCATTCGACCGCAAGCTCGGCTACGACGCGCTGGTGGTGAAGATGGAAGCCCTTTGACCGCTCAGGCCTGTTCGCTGCGATAAGCCGCCGGCGAGGTGTTGCGGTACTGCCGCAGCATGCGGCTGAAGTAATGGCGGTTCACCAGCCCGCAGGTCTCGGCAATCGCTTCAATGCTGTCTTCCGTGTGGCGGAGCAGCCGGCAGGCCTCGTCGAGGCGGTAGTCGAGAAGGACCCGCATTGGCGGCTGTTGTAGTTCGAGCTGAAAAAGGTGGTTCAGATTCCGCACACTGACTCCGGCATGCCGCGCGACCTGAACGGCGGTCAGCTTCAGCCCATGGTGCTGATGCATGAACTCCATTGCCCGCTGCACCCGCGCATCCAGCCGTTGCTTCTCCCAGACGGCTTCCGGCAGTCGCTGCACGGCTTCGACGACGAGTTGGATCGAAAACCACGGAAAGCGCACCTCGGCCTGCCGTCGGCCCATTTTGACCAGTCCTTTCAGCAGGGTGCGCATGTGAGGTGTCACGGACAGCGCATAAATACCCGGGGCGGCGCGATCCGCCGTGGGCCCCAGATTGAAATGCGCGTACCATTTGGTGAAGGGTCGCACGGTGGTGGTGCTGAAAGTCGTGTGTGGCGGAATCAGATACACCCGCCCTGTTTTCAGGGCTGTCGTCGCGCCGCCAATCTCGACGACGCCACCGTCGGTAGTGGGCCAGTAGAGCCGCCAGTAGGGATCGTTCAACCGCCGCAGTTCCCATTGCTGGAGTTCGATCTTGCGCGTGGTCAGGATGTCCACCATCACGCCCGGCAGGGCGACGGTGCGCTGACCCAGCACGCGATGGGCTGAACCGGCAGGCACGAGACTGAGAATGCTGTGATTCGCTTCCATGGCGATTGCAAAATCAGACACAAGTCTGGCGGGTCCGTGCATGGACGGCAAGCACGGAGTGCATAAGGATTCGCGTTCAACCTCAACCCGCAATACGACCATGGCCGACATCTCCACCAGCGCAGCAGACAAGAAGGAAAAGGAATTCTTCACCCACGTCCCCCAGGAGGCCCCCGGCTTCTTCCTCAAGGGCTGCCACCAGTATGACTGGGGCCTCAAGAACCGCCTCAGCAAGGTCTTCAATCCCAAGGACGGCCGCACCGTCATGCTCGCCTTCGACCACGGCTACTTCCAGGGCCCGACCACCGGTCTCGAGCGCGTCGACCAGACCATCCTGCCCCTCGCTCCGTATGCGGATTGCCTCATGCTCACCCGCGGCATCCAGCGCAGCGTCATTCCTGCCTCCACCACCAAGGCCATCGCGCTGCGTGCCTCCGGTGGCACCTCGATGATCAGCCCGATGGAAGAGTGGGAAGGCGAAATCGACGGCAAGAAGGCCAAGTTCGCCCGCCCCGGCTTCGAACCGCTCTCCAACGAATCCACCGCGCTCAACATCGAAGAAGCCATCCGCCTCAACGCCAGCGTGCTTGCCGTGCAGGTGTTCATCGGCAGCGCCTATGAGCGCCAGTCTTTGAAGAACCTC
Source organism: Prosthecobacter sp. (assembly GCA_041395065.1). Lineage (GTDB taxonomy): Bacteria > Verrucomicrobiota > Verrucomicrobiia > Verrucomicrobiales > Verrucomicrobiaceae > Prosthecobacter. The sequence continues at coordinate 50,880 of JAWLBG010000017.1, forward strand.
ACCGACCTCGTCGATGCCGCGAGCCGCTACGGCATCGCCGTCATGGGTGTGACCGCCGTGGGCCGCGCGATGGCGCGCACGCCGCAGTACTTCCGCCTGGCCACGCGCATCATGGCGGAGCTCGGCGCGAACATCGTGAAGTGCTACTACACGGAGAAGGAGTTCGACACGGTGACGAGCTGCTGCCCGGTGCCGATCGTCATCGCCGGCGGCAAGAAGCTGCCGGAACTCGACGCGCTGAAGATGTGCGCCAATGCGATCAAGCAGGGCGCGAGCGGCGTGGACATGGGCCGCAACATCTTCCAGAGCGACGCTCCGGTGTCGATGATGCAGGCGGTGCACGGCGTCGTGCACGGCGGCCTCAACGCCAACAAGGCCTTCGAACTCTACAACGACCTCAAGCGCAAGGAGCTGCGTAAGAAGTAACTCATTCCAAGAAGGGGGATCATCCGGGTCCCCCTTCTTCCAACCACTTTCATTTCTCCAACCATGGAACTCACTCCCAGCCAGGTGCGGCTCATGATGCTGCAGGTCGCCGATGCCATCATCGCCGCCGAACCCATGCTCTCACAGGCCGACCGTGACCTCGGCGACGGTGACCACGGCCTCGGCATGAAGCGCGGTATGGAAGCGGTGAAGGCCCAGCTCGAGAAGCTCGAACCTGCGAGCGTCGAGCAGGTCTTCGTGACCACCGGCACCGCAATGATGACCAGCATGGGCGGTGCCTCAGGTGCCATCTTCGGCACCGTCTATCGCGCCGGCGGCAAGGCTCTCGCCGGACGTCCTGCGTTCGATTCGGAAGGCCTTGCCCTTTTGCTCGAAGCCGCGCTCGAAGGCGTCATGAAACGCGGTGGCGCCAAGCCCGGTGACAAAACAATGATCGACGCTGTCGCACCCGCCGCAGCCAAGGCTCGCGAATCCACCGCACTTCCGCTTACCGAAGCTCTGACAGCCGTCGCGGCCGCCGCCGAAGCCGGCAAGGAGGCCAGCAAAGACATGATCGCCCAGTTTGGCCGTGCCAAAACGCTCGGCGAAGCCTGCCTCGGATTTCCCGACGCCGGCGCCTGCTCCGTGGTGGTCATGCTCAACACGATGCGGGATTACGCCACGCAATCATAGTCCCAGCAGTTCACGCATCTTGTCCTTTGGGATGCCTCCCACCTGCCGGGCGGTTTCCCGACCGGACCGGTAGGCGATGAAGGTGGGAATGCCGCGCACGCCGTGCTCACGGGCGACTTTGGGCTGTTCATCGACATTGATGCGAATCACCAGGGCTTTGCCTTTCAGTTCGCGGGATAATTCCTCAACCATGGGGCCGACGACCTTACACGGACCGCACCAGTCGGCGTAGAACTCGACCAGCACAGGAACTTTTGCCGTGCGTACGGCGGCAATGGAGGCGGCGGTCCCGACACCTCCACGCGCTGGTGGCCGCAGCATGTCAAAAGCGATCCAGCCCATCAAAAGCATGACGGCGCCGATGAGCCAGAGGTGGAAATTGTTCTTGTTCACGCGGTACCATCCGGTCACACGCCGGGATGGCAAGTCCGGGGTGAACGCGACTACCCGTCGAATCTACTTTAAGGCGAGCCTTGTCGTGCCCTTTGACATCTTGAGGCAAACGAGCGTGGCATCCTTCTCTCGGCACCATGTTCCCGGTTTCAACTGCAGCCGGGACGCTGCCTGCGTCAGCGATTCGGGCGTTCCTGAGTTCACCGGCAATGACAGGGTGAACTCCTCGCACGCGAACGGCGCTTTGAGCGACAGCATGCGTTGACCGGCATCGAACTCGATCTTTGTCAGCTCCTTTGCGGCCCAGTAGCGGGCGATCTCGCTGAGCTTCATCCAATGCAGGTGATCAAACGTCGCATGCAGACGTTTCACGACCTCGCGGAAGATTTCGAAGCCGATTTCAAGGCCGTTCCAATAGATGCCGGTCCAGTGGCAGACGATGATCGCCGGTTCCCCGCGCTGGATGACTTCGACCATGCGGCCAGATTTACCGTCCGCGGTGATGAAGGCGTCCGCGCCCTTCGGCGTCACGCAATCCCAGCCGCCGGTCCAGTCGCCTGTGCAACCGATGATGTGGACGATGCAACGCGGATCGTCGGAATCGAGCCCGCTCGCGTTTTGCACGATGGGCGCGACGCTTTGATCGCCGCTGGCGAAGAGATCGCGGAAGTAGTGCGGAATCTCGGCTTTGAAGACACTGCGACACGATTCGAACGTCGCCTGCGCGAGCTGCGGTCGCGCCTTGCTGCCGAATCCACCGGGCGTGGTGACGCCTTCGCAGGGCAGGCCGATGTTCTTCAAAATCGTGAGCGCATAGCTCATGTAGTCCGCGATTTCATCGGCGCTGCGACCGTTGCACCAATCCCAGTTTTCCATGAAGCGCGGGCTGATTTCGGGATACGGATGACCGGTCTTCGTGTCGATGATGCGCGTGTGCGTGACCATCTCCGGGTGGATGTCCCAGTTCGGGGTGATGCGCTCGCGCACGAGGTCGATGCTCTGTTTCAGTTCCCGCTGCGTCCAACCAGGGATTTCGCGATCGAGCCGCCCCACGCAGGCCGGAAACGGCACGATGCTGTACTTGCCCTTCACGCCGTTCTCACCGGCCCAGTCGGCGAATTTGCGCACGAAGTCATCCGGGATCTCGTCCGGCCAGCTTTTCCACGGGTAGTGATCGTACTTGCCCGGATTCGCCGCCGCGAACTGCGGGATGGCAAACTTGTTCAAGTTCACGAGGCAGGTCGAGTCATCGACGATGATGCTCACCGGCACCCGTGCGCGCGGATTCAGCACTTTTACCGCAGCGTCCTGTTCAGGACGATCACCGGGCACCTGGCCAAGCGCATGGGAGCCAAGCGCTAGCGCGGAAGCTTCGAGGAACCGGCGGCGGGAAAGGGCGTGCTGCATGCCTTTCAAACGTCCGATTCGGCCAAGTTTTCGACCTTGAAACCGCCCCCCGTGCCAGTAATGAACACGCCCGCGCCTGGCCGCCTCTGGCGCTTTCTTCAAACCCTACGCTCTTAGCCCTTCGCTCTCCGTTTTATGAACAAAGCCCTCCTCGCCCAAGCCGCCAACGAAGCCCGTGGTCTCGCCATGGACGCGGTCCACAAATGCTCCTCCGGCCACCTCGGCTTGCCGCTCGGCTCGGCTGAAATCGGTGCCGTCCTCTTCGGCCAGGCCCTCCAGTGCGATCCCGCCGATCCGAAGTGGCTGAACCGTGACCGTTTCATCCTTTCCGCCGGCCACGGCTCCATGTTCATCTACGGCTGGCTGCATCTCAGCGGCTATGCGGTGTCGATCGACGATGTGGCGAACTTCCGCGTGCTGCATTCCATCACGCCGGGGCATCCTGAATTTCACGAGACACCCGGAGTCGAGTCCACCACCGGCCCGCTGGGCCAGGGCGTGGGCAATGCGGTCGGCTATGCGCTTTCCGGCAAGATGGCGGCGGCGAAGTACAACACCGCCGAGCACAAGATCATCGACAACCACATCATCGCGCTCGCCGGTGACGGCTGCCTGCAGGAAGGGGTGGCGCGTGAAGCCGTGGCCTTTGCCGCGCACAACAAGCTGGACAACCTGATCCTCATTTTCGACAGCAACGACGTGACGCTCGACGCGATGGCCAAGGTCACGCAAAGCGAGGACACGCAGGCGCTTTACACCGCGCTGGGCTGGGATGCGGTCACCATCGACGGCCACGATCTCGACGCGATCCTCGGCGCCATCGAAGACGCCAAGAAGAACGACAACGGCAAGCCCACCATCATCATCGCCAAGACGATCATCGGCAAAGGCATCCCGGAAGTCGCCGGCACGGCCAAGGGCCACGGTGAAGGCGGCGCGAAGTTCGTCGATGCCGCCAAAAAGGGCCTCGGCATCCCGGAAGGCACTCATTTCTTTGTTAGCGACGAGGTGAAGGCCTACTTCGCCGACCTGAAGGCCAAACGCGCCGCGATGCATGGCGAGTGGAACAAGGTTTTCTTGGCCTGGAGCGCCGCGAATCCTGCACTGGCCAAGGAACTCGACGCCGCCCGCAACGGCAGCCTCTGCGCTGAGGAACTGCTCAAGGCCATTCCGGAATTCCCTGCCGAAGGCAAGGCCGCGACGCGAAACAGCGGTGGCGAAATTTTGAACCACCTCGCCAAGGCGGTGCCGAACCTCATCACCGGCAGCGCCGACCTTTTCGGCTCGACGAAGAACTACATCAAGGACGGTGGCGACTTCTCCGCGGAGAACCCGACCGGTCGCAACATCTGGTTCGGCATCCGCGAGCACGCCATGGGCGCGATCTGCAACGGCATCGCCTACGACGGCCTCTTCCTCGCCAGCGGCGCGACCTTCCTCGTCTTCGCCGACTACTGCCGCCCGAGCATCCGCATCGCCGCGCTGGCCAAGCTGCCCGTCACCTACATCTTCACGCATGACAGCGTCGGCGTGGGCGAAGATGGCCCGACCCATCAACCGGTGGAAACCGTCAGCGGTCTGCGCGTGATCCCAAATCTTGACGTCATCCGTCCGGGAGACGCCGAGGAAGCCGCCGCCGCCTTTGCCGCCGCGTTCAGCCGCGCCGATGGCCCAACGCTGCTCGCTTTGAGCCGTCAGGACCTGCCACATCAGGGCGTCGCCAGCTCCGCGACACGTCGCGAAGGCACGCTGAAGGGCGGCTACATCCTCGTGAAGGAAACCGCAGCGCTGGAAGCCATCGTCATCGCCACTGGTTCCGAAGTGCAATGGGCCGTCGAAGGTGCGAAGGGCAAACCTGGCGTCCGTGTCGTCTCCATGCCTTGCATGGAGCGTTTCGACCGGCAGAGTGCCGAATATCGCGAAAGCGTTCTCCCGGTCTCCTGCGCGAAGCGTGTGGCCATCGAAGCCGGTGTTTCCGGTCTCTGGTGGAAGTACGTCGGCACTCAGGGCCAGATCATCGGCATCGACCGCTTCGGCATGAGCGCGCCGGGCAACACCGTCTTCAAGGAACTCGGCATCACCGCCGAGGCCGTGGCTAACGCCCTGGCGTGATTCGGCTCCGACCGTCTGAAAATTCCGAAGGGGGGCTGGCGACAGCCTCCCTTTTTCATGTCGAAATCACAATTCCACCGAACGAAACCTCTCGGCACAGATTTCCGGCCGCATACTGTTGATGTAGGTTCCGCTGCCGAGTTCGAAACCGGCGAGTTGGATCAAACGGGGAACAAGCGACAGGTACCAATGAAAGCAATTGGATGACATCTCGCCAACCGGCGCCGAACGAATGGAGATATTGAAGTCGGGATCCCCAGCTGCCACCTTCAGGCGACGCAAAAGACGACCGAGCAACACCGCCAACTCGTCGATGTCAGTATCACTGAGCTGATCGAATGATGGCTGGTGTTTGAGTGGGAAAACCCACGTGTGAAACGGTGACAAGGAAGCATAGGGCATGAAGGCGGCGAAAGACGGGCTGGATTCGACGATGCGTTCTCCATCGTCGTGTTCCTCTTTCACAACCGTGCAATACAGGCAGCCGCCATTGAGCTCATGATAGCGCCTCGCCTCCTGCAGGCGATTCCAGACCTGGGAGGAAATCACCGGGGCCGCTATGATCTGCGAATGCGAATGTTCCAACGAGCTTCCAGCACTTTTGCCGTGGTTTTTAAAAATGACGATGCTCTCCACGAGGGGATTTGACCGCAAGACTGTGTAGCGTTCCCGGTAAGTCCGCAGCAGCAATGCAAGATGCGAAGGCTCCATATCCCCCATGTCGCGATCGTGCCGGGGATGCTCGACAAGTACCTCATGAGCGCCAGCGGCGACCATCGAACGGAACAAACCCTGCTTTCTGCGTTTCAGGTCATCGGCTGTGACGAAAGCCGGATATTTGTTTGAAAAAACACGCACATTCCATGAACCATCCGGAGCATCCACCCTTGTAATTTCCGGGGGTGTCAGATGTTCGTTTCCAAGGCAAAAGGGGCAGTCCTTCCGATGAGCAGATCGTACCGGCCGCGTTTCCGGCCAGCAACGAAAGTCATCCGGCCTCATGTCTCTCTCCGGGGCCATGATGACCCAGTCGAGGGTGATGGGATTGAAACGCATCTCAGACATGGTGCTGCATTCTAACTGGCCAAACTGGAAGCTCATTCAGGCCAATTCCCCAATGGAATCAGCAAGACGGAGACGAGAAGATGCTGATTCCAACCCCTGCGGTTGTCGCGGCTTATCTTGCAACGATTCCGAAAGGCGAACCGCGCACCATGCCACCCATGAGCGAAGACTGGGGAGCGCTCACAGCTGGCATTGTTCTTCGTATTGCTGCCATGCGGGCTTGGCAACAATGTCAAAGAGAGGAACATGACTGACTCACTCATGCCAAATCCGGGCGATGCGTTCAATCTTGAGCGCCTTCCCGGAAACCGGATCGATGGTTATGAGAGCGCCGTTCACGCGAACCGCCCCACGCCCCACGCCGAAGCGTGCGGGTCGCATGGTGTGAAAACGCTCCAGCACAGGCTCGATCTGGCTGCCGATGACACTGTCAATCGGACCGCACATCCCGGCATCGCTCTGGAAGGCGGTTCCCTTTGGCAGCACTCGCTCGTCCGCGGTCGGCACATGGGTATGGGTGCCTACCACGCCGGACACCTTGCCATCAAGGTGCCAGCCCATGGCGACCTTTTCACTCGTGGCCTCGGCATGAAAGTCGACAAAGATGACCGGGGTCTCCTCGCGCAGCTTTTCCACGCAGGCGGCGATGGCGGGAAAGGGATTGTCGAGCTGCTGATTCATGAATGTGCGGCCTTGAAGGTTCACCACCGCGACTTTGCACTTCTTTGACTCCAGCACGACAAAGCCGCCACCGGGAGTGCCTTCCGGATAGTTCATTGGCCGGAGCATCCGCGGCTCCTCGTCGAGGTAAGGGATGATCTCTTTTTGGTCCCAGATGTGATCGCCACTCGTCACAACGGCTGCACCGGCGCGCATCAGGCTGATGGCGATCTTCGGCGTGATGCCGCGGCCTCCTGCCGCGTTTTCACCGTTCACGACGACAAAGTCGATCATCAGTTCTTCCTTAAGCAGGGGCAGCAGTACGGAAATCGCCTTGCGCCCGGGTTCACCCACCACGTCGCCCAAAAAGAGGAGTCGGAAGAGCCCGTCCCCGACGTCAGCCGTATTGTCGTTCATTGTTGCGCACTTAGTAGATGATGTCGCTGTGGATCAAGTCTAGGATCGCGGGATGATGAAACATGTGACGCGCAGCCTGCCGACCGTCATGCTGGCCTGGGCCGTCGCCTGGCCGGGCATGGCTCAGACGATCGCACCTGCGCCCGTCGTCCCGGTGGAAAAGGAGCCGGCACCCGAAAAAGCTGAGGTGCAGTCCGACCCCGGCGCGCCGGTAACGGCTCCTACACCGGAGCCCCCCGCCGTGCCTAGTCGCCTGGAACGCCTCAGCCCGCTCGGAGTCAAGCCTGACTGGGGCAAACTACAGGCCTTCCACCAGACGATGACCCGCGCTGAATTTGAAGCGGTGATGCGCGACGTATATTCGGACACTTCGCCGCTGCCTTCGCCATGGAAGGTCGAGGCTGACGGCGTCGTCGTGAAAACGGGTGATCCCACCGTGCCGGAGACACGCATTGATTTCGGAAACCGTCCGCAACCCCCACCCGCAGACACACGCACTTGGCGAAAGTCAGACGAACTGCCGCCGCTAAAAGGGCGCGCCCTTCTTAGCGACATTCATTTCGCCATCGATCCGGGTCACATCGGAGGCAATTGGGCGATGATGGAGGAACGGTTCCTCAGCTTCGCTCCCGGGGAAGCGATTCAGGAGGGTTCCTTGACACTCACCACGGCCCAGGTGCTGGCGGAGAGGCTGAAAGCCCTTGGCGCCTACGTCACGCTGGTTCGCGACCGGCTCGAGCCTGTTACCGAACAACGTCCGGCAGATCTTCTCTCTCCGGCCCGTCAATTGCTCGTCGAAGCCGGATTTTCACAGCCACAGGAAAGCTACAGCGGCATGACGGGGGATGAAAAAATCATCACCGTCCAATGGCAGAGCGAAAAGTTGTTTTATCGCGTCAGCGAAATTCACGCCCGGGCGAAAAAGATCAACGAAAGCATCAAGCCTGACGTGGTGCTTTGCCTCCATTACAACGCCGAGGCATGGGGTTCAGCCGCATCGCCCCAGTTTTCGCCGGTCAATCATCTCCATGTTCTCGTCAACGGGTGCTACTCCCCCCTCGAGACGGAGCAGCAGGACGTCCGCTTTGAGATGTTCAGGCGCGTCTTCTCCAGAATTCATGAAGAGGAACTCCCCCTCGCCAACGCCGTGGCGGTTGGCATGAGCGCCGCCACCGGCCTGCCAGCCTATGTTTACACAACGCCAAATGCGCGACGCGTCGGTCCGAATTCCTATGTCTATGCCCGGAACCTTCTGGCAAACCGGATTTACCAATGCCCTGTCATCTACCTCGAGCCTTTCGTGATGAACCATGAGGAAACTTACCGGCGTCTGCTCAATGGCCATTTTTTGGGACGCACGCTGATCGCGGGACGAGTGCAGACCAGTGCCATCGAGGACTACGTCCGCGGTGTCGTGAACGGAATCGTTGCCTACTATCAGAAAAAGCGCGTTCAATGAGAGTGCTTGTCGCAGGGTGCGGATTCGTGGGTGAACACGCCGCCGATCAACTTCACACCCTGGGGCATGAAGTCATCGGCCTGACCCACTCCGTTAAGTCGGCCCTTCGTCTGGGTGCCATCAAACCGTGGAGGACCGAATCGGCGGACATCTCACAACGGGAATCCGTGGAACAACTCGCTGCAAAGATCGAGGGCGAAAGGATCGACGCCTTCATCCACTGCGCCAGTTCCGGCAAGGGGGGCGCGGAGATGTACCAGGCTGTCTATGTTGATGGCATGAAGAATTTGGTGTCCGCTTTTCCAAATGCATTCGCTCTCTATACCGGGAGCACTAGCGTCTATTCGCAAACAAATGGTGAGTTAGTTGACGAAGACAGTTTCGCGGAGCCAAAGCGTGAAACTGGTCGCCTGCTTCGTGAGGCGGAAAACATCGCCCTGAACGCCAATGGAGCAGTAGCGCGTCTGGCGGGAATCTATGGCCCCGGACGTTCCTTCATTTTAAAGAACCTGCTGGAAGGCACCGCCGCCATCGAGGGGAACAACGGCGAGGGACGACTGCTGAATCAAATTCACGCCGAGGATGCTGCCAGCGCCCTCGTGCATATCGTCACCAAGCACCTCCGTGGCATTCTAAATGTGGTTGATGACGCCGACATGACGCAAAGACAGTGCCTCGAAAAGCTGTGCCTGACCTTTGGCGTCAATCTCCCACCTGAACGTGAACCGGATCCCGACCGCAAACGCGGCTGGAGCCACAAACGCGTTTCCAATGCCAAGCTTCATGCCACCGGTTGGAGATTGCGTTTTCCGACCTACTTCGACGCGCTTGCCAATGATCCTGAGTTAGCCTCATCCATCCTGGCCATCGTTGACGAAAGTCAATCATCACAACTTCCGCGACAGCCGAACATTCTTTTGATCGGTCTAATGGGTTCAGGGAAATCCACTGTCGGACGAATTGTGGCGCAGATGATCGGCTTTCAATTCATAGATACCGATGCATTAATCGTGGAAACAGCCGGGCTGACGATACCGGAGATATTTGCCAAAGATGGAGAAGCCGGATTTCGGAAGCTCGAATCCGCCACCCTGCGTTCCTTACTCGGCAAGCGCGGCTGCGTGATCGCCACCGGGGGCGGAATCGTTACCAGACCGGAAAATCTCCCGCTACTCCGTCATCTTGGTTATGTCGTCTGGCTCGACGCCGATCCTGAACGCCTTGCCCGCAGAACAGCCATGAACAACAACCGCCCCCTTCTGGCTGGCGAAGAAAACCCAAAGTCCAAACTTGAACGCCTGCTAACCGAGAGAAAGCCATTGTACAAAAAACTGGCCGATCTACGCATTCAAACCGCCGAACTGACGCCGCAAGAAACCGCCTACGGAGTCATGGAAAGCGCCCGCGTGTTCTTCGCCAAAATGAAGCGTTAGTTTGGTTCTAAGACAATTCTGGGCCACACTTGTCCAAGCGATTCGAATAGTGGTTTTGGCATTCGCCTTGGTCGTGGTGGTGGCGTGCTTGGCATGTTTAACAGGAGTGCCGTGCTGTTGAGGGTGGGGGGTGGGCACAAAAAACCCCGCATCAGTTTTGAGGTGATGCGGGGTGTTTGTTTAATCTGGCAACGTCCTACTTTCGCATGGCCTGTCGCCATACTATCATCGGCGCAACAGCGTTTCACTTCCGTGTTCGGGATGGGAACGGGTGGTGCCACTGTGCCATGGTCACCAGACGTCGCTTCACAGGCCGCGGGGGGCGTGAGGCGTGGTCTGACGACAACTTGTCGGGAGGGATTCCCTGACAACTGCATACGGGGTGAATTAAATTCGAACTGAGCCTTTGGAACCAGGCTTAAATTGAGATGGAGCAATGCAAGACAAACGGATGATTAGTACCACTAAGCTGAACGCATTGCTGCGCTTGCACCCGTGGCCTATCAACGTGGTAGTCTTCCACGATCCTTCAGGGAAAGCTTATCTTGGGATGGGCTTGGCGCTTAGATGCTTTCAGCGCTTATCCCTTCCGCACATAGCTGCCCAGCGATGCTCCTGACGGAACAACTGGAACACCAGAGGTGCGTCAATTCCGGTCCTCTCGTACTAGGAATTGAACCCCTCAACTTTCCTGCGCCCACAGAGGATAGAGGACCGAACTGTCTCGCGACGTTCTGAACCCAGCTCGCGTGCCGCTTTAACCGGCGAACAGCCGGACCCTTGGGACCTTCTCCAGCCCCAGGATGCGACGAGCCGACATCGAGGTGCCAAACTTCATCGTCGATATGAACTCTTGGATGAAATCAGCCTGTTATCCCTAGCGTACCTTTTGTCCGTTAAGCGATGGCAATTCCACATTAAACCACCGGATCACTTTGGCCTGCTTTCGCATCTGTTCGACTTGTAGGTCTCACAGTTAGGCTGGCTTATGCCAATGCACTCAACACGTGATTGCCAACCACGCTGAGCCAACCTTCGCGCTCCTCCGTTACTCTTTGGGAGGATACCGCCCCAGTAAAACTGACCGGCTGACATGGTCCCACATCCAGATTCATGGACTGCGGTTAGATCGTTCAATACCCAAGGGTGGTGTTTCATTGGCGACTCTGCGATACCCGAAAGTATCGCTTCAAAGTCTCCCACTTACGCTAAGCATGAAAACCAAACGACCAGTGACAGCTTACAGTTAAGGTGCATAGGGTCTTTCCGTCCTTCTGCGGGTAAGCAGCATCTTCACTGCTAATACAATTTCACTGAGCCCCTCGTTGAGACAGCGGACAACTCGTTACACGATTCGTGCAGGTCGGAACTTACCCGACAAGGAATTTCGCTACCTTAGGACCGTTATAGTTACGGCCGACATTCACGGGGACTTGGGTTCAGAGCTTCGCCTTGCGGCTAACCCCTTGCCTTAATCTTTCCGCATTGGTCACGTGTCACACCCTATACTTGGACTTTCGTCTTGGCAGAGTGCTGTGTTTTTGATAAACAGTCGGTTGTCCCCTTTCACTGCGACCCTCCGAGGAGGGCATCCCTTCTTCCGAAGTTACGGGACTAGATTGCAGAGTTCCTTAACGAGGTTTCACTCTTTCGCCTTGGTATATTCTACCCACCCACCTGTGTCGGTTTGCGGTACGGGCGGCCATGGAAAGGGCCACAACGCTTTTCTCGGCGGTCGGATCAAAAGACCGGATTTGGGTTGCCCCGCCTCCTTCTGCCACTTTCAACCGGCATGCTTTCTCAATTTCCGCGCACGTGTGGTTTAACCATAGCCGGTTCGGGAATATTAACCCGATGTGCATCGCCGACGCCTTTCGGCCTTGACTTAGCTCCCGACTAACCCTGGGACGACGATCGTTGCCCAGGAAACCTTGGGTTTACGGCGGGGCGGGATTTCACCGCCCTTAACGTTACTTATGTCTGCATCCTCACTTCTGTGAACTCCACTGTCAGTCACCTTCGAGCTTCGACGCTCACAGAACGCTCCCCTACCACTGCAACAACCTTGGTTGTTGCAATCCAGAGCTTCGGTATACCGCTTATCGCCAATCATTTTCGGCGCGAGGTCTCTCGATGAGTCAGCTATTACGCACTGTTTAAATGGTGGCTGCTTCTAAGCCAACATCCTCACTGTCAATGAAACCTCACTTCCTTTCCACTGAGCGGTATTTTGGCACCTTAGCTGCAGGGCTGGGCTGTTTCCCTTTCGACAATGAAGCTTATCCCCCACTGTCTTACTGCCATGCTACGTTCAAGGGTATTCGGAGTTTGATTGAGTTTGGTAGGCGGGTGTGCCCCCTAGCTCATTCAGTGCTCTACCCCCCTCGATAAGCGCATGACGCTGCACCTAAATACATTTCGGGGAGAACCAGCTATTACGGGGCTTGATTAGCCTTTCACTCCTACCCACAGCTCATCCGAGAACGTCTCAAGGTTCACCGGTTCGGTCCTCCACGTCCGATTAAAGACGCTTCAACCTGGCCATGGGTAGATCGCCACCGCTTCGGGTTCAGCCCGTGCGACTAGTCGCCCTGTTCGGACTCGCTTTCGCTCCGCCTCCACCCCAAAAGGGCTTAGGCTTGCCACACAGACTGACTCGCAGACTCATTTTGCAAAAGGCACGCCATCACCGGACAAGCCGGCTCTGACACCTTGTAGGTATGTGGTTTCAGGTACTATTTCACTCCGCTCACGGCGGTTCTTTTCACCTTTCCCTCGCGGTACTTGTTCACTATCGGTCACTAGCTAGTATTTAGCCTTATGCCGTGGTCGGCACATGTTCATACGAAATGCCACGTGGATCGTATTACTCTGGGAGTCCCTAGGCGTTGTCGAGTTTTCGGTTACGGGCCTCTCACCCTCTCTGGAGCGATTTTCCATTCGCTTCACCTAACTGTTCAACTGCCACGTCGGGCCCCTAACCCCGGAAGTAAACTTCCGGTTTGGGCTGGTCCGCTTTCGTTCGCCACTACTTACGGAATCGCATTCGCTTTCTTTTCCTCGCCTTACTGAGATGTTTCACTTCGGGCGGTATTGCGTCGACGCTCCTATGTATTCAGAGCGTCACGTAACGACATGAATCGTTACAGGTTATCCCATTCGGAGATCCCCGGGTCAAAGCCAGTTTGCGGCTGTCCGGGGCTTATCGCAGCTTACCACGTCCTTCATCGCCTGCTAGTGCCAAGGCATCCACTACATACCCTATAAATCTTGCATTGCGTTGATCCATCTCCGGTTTGATGCGGCTTGCGCCACACCGGAAATGTCTTCGCCTGATTCTATTACTTATCTTTTTTGAAACCTGTTGGGTTCTCAAAAAGGACTCAATTGAATTTGTTTCTACCCTGTATGCAGTTGTCAAAGAACTTGGAACCTGAAAATAGAATGCCGTGAGTGATGGTGGGCAGGACTGGACTCGAACCAGTGACCCCCGCCTTATCAAGGCGGTGCTCTAACCAACTGAGCTACATGCCCGCTGATCAATGATGGTGGAGGTTAGGAGACTCGAACTCCTGACATCAAGCTTGCAAAGCTAGCGCTCTACCAACTGAGCTAAACCCCCGCTCAAGGCACAGAAAACATGAAGACTAAATTGCGCGCTGCGGCACAGTTTGCACAGTAAAAAGGTTTGTGACGACTCTCATCGTTCACGCGCCGTCTGTCTTGCGACAGCGAGGCGTCGACCTTGTCCATTAAAACGGCGTGAGCCTCGGACAATACTCCATAGAAAGGAGGTGATCCAGCCGCAGGTTCCCCTACGGCTACCTTGTTACGACTTCATCCCAGTTACCAGTCTTGCCTTAGGGCGCTGCCTCCTTGCGGTTGGCGCACGCACTTCGGGCGAAACCAGCTTCCATGATGTGACGGGCGGTGTGTACAAGACCCGGGAACGTATTCACGGTACCGTAGCTGATGTACCATTACTAGCGATTCCAGCTTCATGGAGTCGAGTTGCAGACTCCAATCTGAACTGAGCCCAGTTTTGTTGATTTCCTCCACCTCGCGGTATCGGTTCACATTGTACTGGGCATTGTAGTACGTGTGCAGCCCTGGTCGTAAGGGCCATACGGACTTGACGTCATCCCCACCTTCCTCCTCGTTGATCGAGGCAGTCTGATTCGAGTGCTCGGCATACGCCGGTGGCAACAAATCACAGGGGTTGCGCTCGTTGCGGGACTTAACCCAACATCTCACGACACGAGCTGACGACAGCCATGCAGCACCTGTGCAAAGCGGGTATTGCTACCCTATCCGGCTTTCACCGGAGACACAATGCATGTCAAGACCAGGTAAGGTTCTTCGCGTTGCATCGAATTAAGCCACATACTCCACCGCTTGTGCGGGTCCCCGTCAATTTCTTTGAGTTTTAATCTTGCGACCGTACTTCCCAGGCGGCACGTTTAACGCGTTAGCTCCGGCGCGGACGCGGTCGATTGCGCCCACACCAAGTATGCACCGTTTACTGCCAGGACTACCGGGGTATCTAATCCCGTTCGCTACCCTGGCCTTCGTGCCTCAGTGTCAGTAACTGCCCAGTGACCTGCCTTCGCCGTTGGTATTCCTCTCGATATCTACGCATTTCACTGCTACACCGAGAATTCTAGTCACCTCTTCAGTACTCTAGCATGGTAGTATCGGATGCAGTTCCGAGGTTGAGCCCCGGGCTTTCACATCTGACTTACCACGCCACCTACGCACCCTTTACGCCCAGTGATTCCGAACAACGCTTGAGACCTCTGTATTACCGCGGCTGCTGGCACAGAGTTAGCCGTCTCTTCCTCTTGCGGTACCATCAATTTGCAAAGGTATTATCCCTGCAACCTTGTTCTCGCATGACAGGAGTTTACAATCCGAAGACCTTATCCTCCACGCGGCGTCGCTCCATCAGGGTTGCCCCCATTGTGAAAGATTCTCGACTGCTGCCACCCGTAGGTGTCTGGACCGTGTCTCAGTTCCAGTGTGGCTGGTCGTCCTCTAAGACCAGCTACCCGTCGTAGCCTTGGTGGGCCTTTACCCCGCCAACTAGCTGATAGGCCGCGGACCAATCGGGAAGTGACAGGCCTTGCGGTCCCCGTCTTTGATCTCTCGATCACATGCGGTATTAATCCAAGTTTCCCTGGGCTATCCCCCGCTTCCCGGAATGTATCCACGTGTTACGCACCCGTTCGCCACTAGACTTCACTTGTATTGCTACTCATGAAGTCCCGTTCGACTTGCATGTCTTATCCACGCCGCCAGCGTTCGTTCTGAGCCAGAATCAAACTCTCCAAAAAATTGGTGCCGGCTTGTTAAAGCCGGCCAAATTGACTGCGCCTGTTTAAACCACAGGCGCCTGCGCACTTTTACGCGCAGCGCACAATTTAGCCTTCTGTTTTCTAGCAGATCCCCTCGGCTTTTACACCTCGTTTCACTGCTTCTGTTTTCTGAAAGATCACTTCTGATTCCCGGAGATTTCGAGCGGCTGATGCCTCTCTTTTCCTCCATTTCTCAGCCGCCGTTTTCCGCTGGCGGGCGACGAGAGTAGTACATCCAAAAGAACCCGCAACTTGAATTTGAAGTTTTTTAGCCCAACGCGTTTCGGACCGGGCTTTCCCCGCTGCCTTCTTCCCTGGGTTCACGTCAGATCGCACTGCTGTGCCGCTTCATCATGCGATACACAAACCACGCTGCCATGTTGATCACTGCCATCGCCCCTAGCAACTGCGCCAGTGTGTGTGTGATGCTCTCCTTCCCCAATCCGCTCCCGACCAAGCTGAACGCCAGATTCAATGGCATGTAGCCAAGCAGGGTTCCGATCAGAAATCTTGAGTGCCTGACAGGAGTCATGCCAAGAAGCACGTTCAAAACGAGCCCAGGCACCATCAACTGCCTCACCCAAAACACTCGCACAATCGAAGGCTTCTTCAGCAGCTTCTTCAACCATGGCCACTGCTCCGAGCGCGACTCGGCTGCGCGACGAAAACCATGACGCGACAAAACAAATGCGCCGTATGAGCCAAGGGTTGATCCCAGCAGCGAGAGGCCGAGGCCTTGACCGAAGCCGAAGATCAATCCGGCAGCAGCGCACAATGGCAGCCTTGGCACTCCCAGCATCACCACGCCGGCACACGCTCCCAGGAAGATTGCATGCGCCCCCCAGCCAAACTCTCGCACGAGGCCTTTCCAGGTCTGCACGTTGGTGATCCATGCTTTTAATGGCGTGAAGTGAGCCAGCGCCATGAACGCCGCCACCAGCAGCACGGCAAACAACACCTGACGCGTCTCTTTGTTCAGCGCACGCGATGTCTCCTGCTCAACTTCGATGGCAATCGAAGCATCAACCTTCTCCACTTCTGGCTCGGATTCGTCAGGCATTGACCTTATTGCAGCTTCCACAGTTTCGCGTCGCTGCGCACATAGACGGCACCGCCTGAAATCGCGGGCGTCGAGAGCACCGTCTCCTTCATCTCGATCTCCTGAATCACTTTCCCTTCGGGAGCATCGGGATCGATCGCCTGGAAAATACCGCGTTCGTTCACGACGTAGATGCGCTTGCCTGCCGCCACCGGTGATCCGCTGAATGGTCCCTTCATGCGCAGCTTCCACAGTTCATCGCCGTTCTTGAGGTCCGCCTTGATCAGCACGCCCGCGCCATTCACCACATAGATGTGATCACCCAGCACCAGCGGACTAGCGGTGCCCGAATTCAGTTTCTCGTTACGCCAGAGTTGCGTGACGGAGCCCTTCTCCGGCGCCAGCGCCGTGATGCCATGGGAAACCGCATACAGGGCCTCAGCCGTCACCACACTCGACGGAATCGTGCTCGCCCCATCCTCGTAGTTCCACATCGTTTTACCCGTGCGCGGCTCGACGCCGAGGATGCCCTTGCTGGACTGCAAAGCCACCGCGCCCTTCCAAAGTGTCGCGCTGGACCAGTTCGCCGCTTTCGGACGTTCCAGTTTCCACAGGTTGCGTCCCGTGGCCACATCCAGGCCCGCCGCAAATGACTCGCTGTCATTCTCGCTTTGAACCACCAGTGTCCCGTCGATCACCACCGGCGACTGCGACATGCCGAGGCTGTTGCTCGCATTCGGATAATCAAACGTCAGCCCGCGCAACCACAGCAGATTGCCATCGAGATCGAACGCGAACAGGTCATTCGACGAAAACAGCGCAAAGACACGGTCGCCATCGCTGCACGGCGTGTTCGCGGCCACGCAGGTCTTGTTGTGCGACATCGTGCGCCCCGTCGCTCGCATCGCCCGTTCCCAGCGCTTCGATCCATCCGCCGCGTTGAAGCAAAACACATGCAGCGTCTCCTGCCCGGGGCCACTGGAGCACGTCACAAACACACGCTCCCCCACCACAATCGGCGCGGAGAGCCCGCGTCCCGGCAGATCCGCCGTCCACGCGATTTTGAGCTCATCCGCAGGCGCGTTCGCCTCCGTCGAAACCGCCGAGGCATTCGGCCCGCGGAATTGCAGCCAGTCGGCGAAGGCAAAAGATGAAAAATAAAGACTGACGGCTAAAACAAGAGAGGTCTTCATGATCGTGGTCGCTGTGTCTGTTTTTTGTCTTTTAGCCTTCATCCTTTAGTTTTTTGCAAGAATCGCCGTTCCCGTCGCATCGCACACGCGAAGCTGGAACTCCCACTCCACCGTCCACTGCTCTTTCTGCTCGTTCTGGCAGCATTTCACGAGGATTGTGTTCTTTCCCTTCTTGAGCTGACATGGCAGCTTGTACTGATCGAGCTTCGCGCCGCGGTGATACTCGTCACGAGCGAAGAGCAGCTCGCCGTTCAGCCAGACTTTCCAGCCGTTCTTGCAGCCGATGCGAATCTCCGCCGGGCGATCTTCCTCACTGAAGAAATCCGTCGCCGCGTAGCCCACCACACTCTTTTCCATCCCGAAGGGCTTGTTGAAGTCGATTTTTCCATACTCGTCGGTGCTGGTGAAATCGACCCATTCCACCTTGCCGTTCCTTCCGTCGTAGATGGCGTCAAAATGCAGCTCCTTCTCCGGTGGATATGCCGTGTCGAAACCGCCCCGGTCAGCATTGCTGAAAGGCGCGATCAGTTTCCAGCTCATGAGAAAGCCAAAATGCGTCGGCAGATTGACCTCCCGGCCCAGACCGCGCAGCTTTTTCGCCAGATCTTTGATCTGATCTTCATCGCGTGCGCCGGTCAGACCCTGCTGATACGCCGCGATGGCAGTTTCATTGTCCTTCTTTTCCAAAGCGGCATCCCCCGCCGCTATCAGCTTCGCCACCGGATGCCGGCGCAGATCTGAACTCGGATCATTCAGCAAGGACGGCGTCAAATCCTCCGCCAGCTTCTCATCCGCACGATGAATCAGGTCAAAAGCGACCACGCGAGGCCCCGAACTGTTCCTGGTATCCTGCAGGAACGCCACCAGCGCCTCCACCGGCAGCTTCTTCGCCTGCAACGCTTGATCGGCGATCACACCCACCGCCGCACGCAGCCAGTTTTCCGCCAGCGGGTTCGCGCCATTCATGCCCTTGAGCACCTCCGGCAGATTCGCGGCATCCGCTTGCACGATTTCCCGCCAGGCTTCACCCGCCGCTTCATTGCCCTGCCCTTCCCTCTGCACCGCACGCAGGGCCTCGATCGGTTTCGACAAATCCGCCGCCACAGGCAACGACATGACGGCGAGGACGAACAAACAGAGCTGAGTCGATTTCATAAATGCAGCGCATGCTTTCACAAAGAGTGCTCCCCGCCAAGCATGAGTTTCGGACACTTCAGTCTCCCCGCCATCGAAGGAACGAGGCCATGCCGACGTTTAGACCGGGTCATGCGAACCCTGATCGCCATCATCCCGGTCCTGGCGTCGATCACGCTGGCTGAAGAACCGCCGACTTTGGAGGTTGTCGTGGCGCGGGGACTGTCTCGCGTCGTTCAAGCGGCGAGCGACTGGCCGAAGCACAAAACCTGCTTCTCCTGCCACCACCAGACGCTGCCGATGCTCAGCGTCGTCGAAGCTGAACGCGCAGGGCATGGCATGCAAGAGGGCTGGCTCAAGACGCAGGCCGCCATCACTCACGCCTACTTTGAGGATCGCATCGAGACCATGCTCGCCGGCGATCATGTGCCCGGCGGGGCCACCACCACGGGCTATGGATTTTGGGCGCTCCAACTGGCAGACGCGCCTGCCGACGCCACCACCAGCGCCATGGTCGCCTATGTTCTGCAGATTCAGGGCGTGGTGCGCTTGAAGGGCCGTAAACCTGCGGATCTAAGTCGTGTCGAAAACGGTCGCTGGCTCACCTCGTGCCGTCGCCCTCCCATGCAGGACTCCGATATCGCCGATACCGTGCTGTCACTGCTGGGCATGCAGCACTACGCCACCCCCGGGCAGCAGTCCGCTCTCGCCAAATCCAAGGCAGCCGCCATGAAATGGCTCTCCCAGGCGAAACTCGAGCGCCATGAGGACCGCGTATGGCGTCTCTGGGGCCTGCACCACCTCGGCGGTGATGAGACCGTGAAGAATGCGGTGCGCGATGCCATTTTCCGCTCCCAGCAGCCTGACGGCGGATGGCCGCAGGCCGAGGGACTGCCTGGCGACGCCTTTTCCACCGGCCAGGCGCTGTATTTCCTGCTCAAGACGGGTACAACGGTCGGGCATCCCGCCATTCAGCGTGCCCGTGACTGGCTGCGCCGCACGCAGCATGCCGACGGATCGTGGCTTGTTGAATCACGATTGGAGCACAAAGCGCAGCCCTATTTCGAAAATGGCGACCCGCATGGAGAGCATCAGTTTCTCTCCACCGCCGCCACAGCATGGGCCGTGGCCGGCCTGACCCAACTGCTGCCAGCCCGACCGTCCGAGTAGTCCGCAGCCCCGGAGCCGTCGAAATTGGCAACGGTTTGGCACACATCGCCTTGCCTGCTCGACACCGGGCGAATCGAAGGCACTGTGCCCGCCCCTTTTCCCATGCTCTCCGTCTCCAATGTCAGCAAAACCTTCGCCGGCCGCACTCTGTTCAGCCAGGTGTCGTTTCACATCAACCGGGGCGAAAAAATCGGCCTGATCGGCCCCAATGGCGCCGGCAAATCGACGCTCTTCTCCCTCCTGCTTCAGGACGCCACACCGGATGACGGCCGCGTGGTGATGGAGCGCGGCATCACCTTCGGCTTCCTGCCGCAGGAAAGCGCTCCGATCGACGACGTGACCGTTCTGGAGCTCGCGACCGGCCATGTGGACGAACACAGCCGCTGGGAGGTCGAGCCCAAGGCCAAACGCATCCTCAGCGGCCTCGCGTTTCGTGAATCGGATTTCGAGCGCAACGCCCGCACGCTCAGCGGCGGCTGGGTCATGCGCGCGCATCTGGCGCGACTGCTCGTCCAGGAACCGGATCTGCTGCTGCTGGACGAACCAACGAACCATCTCGACCTCGAATCGCTCATCTGGTTTCAAAACTACCTCCAAGGCTATCCGGGCGCGATCCTCATGATCTCGCATGACCGCGAATTCCTGAATGCGCTCACCGACAGCATCCTCGAAATCGCCCACAGCAAGATCAACCGCTACGTCGGCAACTACGACAATTACCTGCGTGAGAAAGCCGCTCGCGCCGAGCAGCTCCAGGGCGCCTACGACAACCAGCAGCGCGAGCTCGCGAAGATGCAGGCCTGGGTCGATAAATTCAAAGCGAAGGCCAACTTCGCCTCCCGTGCGCAGGACAAGGCAAAGATGATCGACCGCATCGAGAAGATCGACGCGCCCATGGCCGACGCCAAAACGGTCAAATTCCGCTTCCCGCAACCGCCACGCAGCGGCCAGCGCGTGATCCGCATGACCGGCGTTGATTTCGCCTATGGCTCGCAGCCGGTTTACAATGGCCTCGACCTCGAAATGGAGCGCGGCGAGCGCACCGTGCTCGTCGGACCGAACGGCGCGGGAAAATCAACTCTGCTGAAGCTTCTCGCGGGTGCGCTGACGCCGCAGGCCGGCAATCGCGAACTCGGGCACAACGTGAAGCTCGGCTACTTCGCCCAGTATCGCGGTGACGTGCTCAACATGCGCCACACCGTGCTGCAGTCGGCGATGGATCTGCCGAGCCGTCCCGGCGAAAACCTGTGCCGCACGCTCCTCGGCTCCTTCCTTTTCCACGGCGACGATGTCTTCAAACCCGTCGGCGTGCTCAGCGGTGGTGAAAAGAGCCGCCTCGTGCTTGTGCGCCTGCTGCTCGATCCGCCGAACTTCCTCCTCATGGACGAGCCGACAACGCATCTCGACATGGGCAGCATCGACGCCCTGATCAACGCGCTCGACCAATACGAAGGCACGCTCGTCTTCATCAGCCATGACGTTCACTTCATCCGCAAGATGGCCAAATCGGTGCTGCATGTAAGCGCCGGTGTCATCACGCCCTACGCGGGCGACTACCAATACTACCTCGACAAAACCAAGGCCGGTAGCGCCCGCGAAGCTCTCACGGCCACGCTGCACAACGCCCAGCCCACCGCCTACACCGCCCCCGTCGTCCGCGAACCGCCCAAATCGAAAGAACAGAAGCGTCTCGAAGCCGAAGCCCGCAATGCCCGCAGCAAGGCGAAGAAGGAAGCCGAGGCTCGCGTCAGCAAGATCGAAACCGAACTCGCCACGCTCGACAAACGCAAACACGAGATCGTCGAACTCCTCCAAGACGAGGCCACCTACGCCGACGCCGTGAAATTCCGCGACCTCAGCGCCGAATTGGAAGCCGTCGAGCCGAAGATCGCCAAGCTGACGACGGATTGGGAGAAAGCCGCGGAGGAATTGGAGAAGGCGACTGTAGCTTAACAGCAAAAGTCAGTTTCTGACATTTGCCGCGCTTAAAAGTCAATTTGATGGCTCTTCTTGACATTCTAATTGCTGAAAAGTCAATTTGGACGACCAAGTTGAGCTTCTGACATGCCAACTCGGACCACAGGCCAGGAAGTCACCGTCGCCACGGCGGGGGAGTCTTTTTGCGCCTTCGTTCCTGCTTCGTTGCCTCCAGACCCGGATTTGGTCTGGGATCATGAGCTGCGGCACTTGGCCGAGCAGGCCGCCATGGCGGTCGGCAGGTTGGATGGCATCTCCGCGCTGCTGCCGCATCCCGACATTTTTCTCTATGCCTATGTGAGGAAGGAGGCCGTCGTGTCATCACAGATCGAGGGCACCCAGTCATCGTTGTCCGACCTGCTGCTGTTCGAGCTGGAGGCCGCCCCCGGCGTTCCTTTGGACGATGTCCAGGAGGTTTCCAATTACGTTGCCGCCTTGGATCATGGCCTGAAACGCCTGCGTGAGGGCTTTCCGCTCTCGTTGCGGCTCATCAAAGAAATCCACGCCATTTTGATGTCCGGCGTTCGTGGCGGGACCAAGGAACCTGGCGAGTTCCGCCGCAGCCAGAACTGGATTGGCGGCAGTCGGCCAGGCACTGCGAGATTTGTCCCGCCTCCGCCTGACGAACTCATGAGCTGCCTCGGAGCGCTGGAGAAATTCATGCACGACGATCCGGTCGCCACGCCCGCCTTGATCAAGGCGGCGCTCGTCCATGTGCAGTTCGAGACCATTCATCCGTTTCTCGACGGCAACGGCCGCCTGGGCCGTCTGCTGATCACTTTCCTGCTCTGCGCGGAAGGCGTGCTGACCGAGCCGCTGCTCTATCTCAGCCTTTACTTCAAAGAGCATCGTTCCGAGTACTACGACCATCTGCAAAACGTGCGCCACAAAGGCGAGTGGGAGGCGTGGATGCGCTTCTTTCTCCAAGGCGTGAAGCAGACCGCAGAGCAGGCCGTCGCTACCGCCCGGCGGCTGCGTACCCTGTTCGTCGCTGACCTTGAGAGGATCAACGGCCTCGGTCGTGCCGCCGGAAACATCGTCCGCGTTCATCAGCAGATGCAGATGCAGCCGGTGACGAACGCAAACGCCATCGCAACCCAGCTCGACATGGCCGTCAACACCGCTCGCAGCGCCCTCAAGCAACTCCAAACCCTCGGCATCGTGCGCGAGACGACGGGTGGCAAATATGGCCGCCTGTATGCCTACGACGCGTATCTTTCGATCCTCAGCGAGGGCACGGAACCGTTGCGGTGAGGTGTTTTGACGGTTCAATGCATAATCGAAACAGTGAAGCCGAAGTTCGCGAAGCTGACGACATCTTGGGAGAAGACGGAGAAACTGTCATGATTAACATCTCATTTCTCTAGGCTAGAGTTCATTGAAATAAGCAAAGGCGAAGGGCTGGCAGTTTCGCCCCCTAGAAGTTGTGGGTAAAATATGGCCGCGTAACCATGCTGAATTCCTTGAAGCTCATGAATCAGCGCATGGATCAAAATGAGTCGGAGGATACCCACGCTTCAAAGATGCTTTCCGCGCAACCGATAACCGAATCTTCGTCGTCGTAGTTTATCTCCAGGCTGTCCAACAATTCGGACAGCGAAGCAGCAGCACTCGTAACCGGCACGCTATGTAACGCAGCATACTGTGCTGTATAGCCTTCTTGATAGGTCAGTGTGGCAAAGTGATCCAAGTCTTTCTGGTCCGAGAAGAAGAAACGACTCTCTACATCAGACACAATCTTCTCCACTAGATTGTGAAAGGCTTTATCGGATCGACCCAAGGCCAACGATAAACGAATAATTGTATCAGCCGTAGCAGGCAAATAATCAGAGGCTTGACGAAATTGAACAACTTTGTCTGGATCACCCAATACCTTACGGTTGTGAGTGATCACCGTCGCTTTGCGCGCACTGCGAAGCATTGACAACATCGACTGTAGTTGTTCGCGAACATCAGATGTGAGGCGCATGCCAAAATTGAAAAGCAACACCCTCTCTAAGGTTTCCTCAAAACTCTCAAGGTCGTCAACCAATGGGGTCAGGCTCTGTAAGTCGATGTGGTCTGCATGGCACGATTTGCCCATCGCGTGACGAATTGCTTCCCGCAAATGCGACTCCGCAACTTTGGTGTCAATGCGCGCAACTCGTTGCTTAATCTCCGACAAAACCTTCTCTACACGCTCTTGTGATTCCTGAACTTTTTGGAGTCCCGCTGTGATTTTTCGACACTCATCCAGCGTTTGGGCTTGGATGCCAAGCGACACAATTGAACTTGCAAGTGCCAACCCGGAAGCACCGAGTTCCTGTCCAAGAGGAAGGTCGAGAACCTCAGATGAAACATCTTCAGGAGACAAGTATGCAATGTTCTTGGGGTTAAATATGGGTCCATCTTTGCCAAGTATCTGAACAACTGTCCGTGCAAGTTGGCTTGGGCCGATCTTGTTGAAAGGAATAGACATGCTTCGAAAAGATTCTTGAGAATGTGGGTGAGCTAAAACAAATCGCTGTACAAAATGATTATCATACGGTGCAGATCTGCACGCCCTGCTTGAGCGAGGCGAGCTTGTCCGGGCGCTTGGGAATGAACTCCTGACCGAGATAACCCGTGTAGCCGGTTTCTTGGATCGCCTTGATGATGGCGGGGTAGTTCAGCTCCTGTGTCTCGTCGATCTCGGCTCGGCCGGGAACGCCGCCGGTGTGGTAGTGGGCGAAGGCCTCATGATCGCGTTTGATCGTCGCGATGACATCACCTTCCATGATCTGCATGTGGTAGATGTCGTAGAGCAGCTTGAAGTGCGGCGAGGCGAGCTTCTTCACGAGCGACACGCCCCAGGCGCTCTTGTCGCACATGTAGTCGGGGTGATTCACCTTGCTGTTGAGCAGCTCCATCACCAGCGTGACGCCAAGCTTCTCACAAAGCGGAAGCAGGCGCTGGAGACCTTTGGCGCAGTTTTCGAGACCCTGCTCGTCGCTCATGCCCTCGCGATTGCCGCTGAAGCAGATGACTTGCTTGAAGCCGGCCTCGGCGCTGGTCTTCAAAAGCGGCTCATAGGCCTGCACGAGCAGGTCGTGATGCTCGACGCGGTTCCAGCCTTTCGGAATCGGGCCGATCTTCACACCGCCGGGGCCTTCGATGGTGGGATAGCTGACCATGGCGCAGTGCAGGCCGTGTTTCTTCATCGTGGCGAAATCCTTTGGATCGAGCAGTTCGATGGATTCGAGGCCGATCTCCTTCGCGGCGAGGCAGAAGTCCTCCAACGGGATGTCCTTGTAGCACCATTTGCAAACCGAGTGCCGCACCTTGCCGCCCGCAGCCTTGTCGGCGGCTTCGATCTGCGTTTGCAGCATCGCCGCGATGGCGCTGACGCTGGCGAGGGTGCCGAACTGGCGGCGGGAGAGATTTTGCGGAGTCATGAGCGGAGCCTACACGGTTCGCGCTCCGGATTCCAAGCAGAGAATCAGCCTTCGATCGGTTCGACGTCGACGCCGACGCCGACGGTGTGCTCGCCGCCTCCGGTGATGATGCCGCGCACGGGACTGACATCGGAGAAGTCACGACCGGTGGATACGGTGATGTGGTCCAGCGTGGTGAAGCAGTCGTTGGTGGGATCGAAGTCCACCCAGCCAAAGCCTGGAACGAAGCAGGAAACCCAGGCATGGGAGGCATCGACGCCCTGCAGGCGCGGCTTGCCGGGTGGAGGGCGGGTGCGCAGGTACCCGCTGACGTAGCGTGCCGGCAGCCCCATGGAGCGCAGGCTGGCGATGGCGAGGTGGGCGAAGTCCTGGCAGACGCCGCGTTTCTTTTCCAGAACTTCGTCGAGGGGCGTGCTGACGGAGGTCGCCTTCGGATCAAAGGCAAACTCGCGATGAATGAGACTGCAAAGAGCGGCGGCCCCGGAGAGCACGGGCCTCCCTTTCGGAAAGCAGGGCGCGGCGAGATCCCGCAGGACGGGTTCGGGCGTCAGCAACGGGCTGCGATAGACGAACTGGCAGGGATCGAGCAGGTCCACGGCCACGGGATCGCGGAACATGGCGGCCACCTGCTCCCAGGGCGGGGTCTGCGAGGGCTCGGGCCGCAGGCAGGGCGTGATCGAGACGAGACTGCGGGAGGTGATCTCAAACCGCGTGTGCAACTGCTGGATGGAGAAACAGGCGACGCGGTTGCCGAAGCTGTCGGTGTGCTCCGTGGTCAGGTCCGGACGCGGATCGTAGGTGATGGCGAACTCCAGGCAGCGCTGCGTGTCCGTATCACGCGGGCGCAGGTGGGCGGCGTGGTGGGAGACGGCCACCGGCTCGTCATAGACATAGGTCGTGCGATGGGTGATGCGGTACTTCATTCCATCGTGGTCACCACTTCGGTGGAGTCGTCGCTGCTGCTGATGCTGGAGTGGGCGAAGTAGGAGGCCAGCAGCGCGTCGTTGAGGGCGGGCATGGAGGCGGCGATCTGGGCCAGCACCGCCGCCACCTGAGTCTGCGGCCATGCACCCGGCTCCACGCGACCAAGCTCGGTCGGGTCACACAGGCGGAGCCGCGTGCTGTTTTCGAGCAGGAGCCGCATGGCGGGGGTCATCACGGCGGTGCTCTGTTCGAGCGGCAGATGCTTGAAGGACTGCTCGATGCGCAGGAACTGGAAACCCAGCCCGCGGGGGTTCAGGTCGTCCAGCATGAGGAGATCATACACGGCGGCCAGACGAGGCAGCAGGCTGTAGCGGTTGCGGTAGGTGATGGTGCTGTCACCCACTTCGAGGATGGCCTCCAGAAGGCTCGGATTCTCCGCGTCGGCACTGTGCAGGCCGGCCAGCAGCAGCTCGCAGATGTGGGCGATGCGTTCGATGCGGTGCCCCATGTCGAGGAACATCCAGCCCTGGGCGCGGGTCATGTTTTCTTTTGCCAAACCATGGAAGGAAGCGAGGTCGATGATCACCCGCGTGAGGACGTTCAGCGTGTCGGAGACCGGCGTGATGCTGGTATTGGCATCGAAGGAGTCGAGCGGCTCGGAGAGCTGGCTGATGACACGCCACGTATCCACCGAGATGCGATCCCGCAGCAGCACGCCGATGCGCTGGATGTGCCCCACGCTGGCGCGGATGCTCGAAGGCTCTTCGGGGTCAAAAACGGCCTGCAGCAGCCGGGCTTCGATCTGCTCCTGGAGGGCGGTGAGCTGGCTCGGCTCCGGCACCTCCTCCAGCACGGCGAGTTTTTTCAGCGTCTCCAGCAGCGGCAGCATCAGCGGCGTCTCGCTCATCCCGCTCTCCGGCGTGCAGCGGAAAAGCGTGGAGCGCAGCAGGCGTGCGGTGGCCTCGGCGCGCTCGGCATAGCGCCCGAGCCAGTAGAGATTGCTGGCCACGCGGCTGCCGAGATTGTGGCCGACGCGGCGGAGTTCCACCGGGGTGCGCGTCGCGGAGAGCAGCGTCACGTTTTCCACAGGTCCCTCGCTCATCACCCAGGTGTCCTTGCTGCTGCCGCCTTTCTGCATGGACACCAGCGATGACTCGGGACTGGGCGCGACACGCGTCATGCCGCCGGGCATCACCTGGTAGCCGTCCGGAGTCGCCACCACGTAGGCTCGCACGCCGATGGGCCGCGGGACGAGCTGCCCGTCCTCCCAGACGGCGGTGGCGGAAAAGCGCACCTGCTCCTGCGCCGCCCAGCGCTCCGGGGCAAAGCGGATCTGCTTCAGCAGGTCCTCGCGCTCGGCGGCGCTGAGCTTGTCTCCGAACCAGATGCGCTTCCCGCGGGTGCGGAAGGCGTGTTTGATCACGAGGCGGGAGAGATTCTGCTCCACCTCCGCTTTTGGCCGCTCCTGGCCGCACCACCAGGTGGCGACGGAGGGCATGAGGAGCTCCTCCCCCAGCAGCTTGCGGCAAAGGCCGGGCAGAAAGGCCATCATCGCCGGCGCCTCGGCGAGGCCGGACCCCAGCGCGTTTGCCAGCGCGACGTTGCCGGCACGAACCGCCCGCACGAGGCCGGGAACCCCGAGCATCGAGTCATTGCGCAGCTCCAGCGGGTCACAAAATTCATCATCCACGCGGCGCAGGATCACGTCCACAGGCTCCAGACCGTTGAGAGTCTTCAGGAAGACGCGGTCGTCGCGCACGGTGAGGTCTTCCCCCTCCACCAGCGTGTAGCCGAGGTAGCGGGCCAGGTAGGCCTGCTCAAAGTAGGTTTCGTTGTAGGGACCGGGTGTCAGCAGCACCACCCGCGGTTCCTCCACAGGACGCGGAGCCAGGGCGCTAAGCGACTGCTGCATCTGCCGGAAAAAGGATGCCAACCGGCACACCCGCGCATCGCGGAAAACATCCGGCAGCAGCCGGGAGGTAATCAGGCGGTTTTCCAGCGCATACCCCGCGCCAGTGGGGATCTGGGTGCGATCACCGACCACCCACCAATTGCCGTCCGGAGAGCGGGCCAGATCGACGCCGTAGACCTGCAACGGCTTGTTGTTGGGCACCGTGATGCCGTGACAGGGCCGCAGGTAGGCCGGCTGCGCCAGGACCAGCGCCGCAGGCAGATCGCCCTGGCGGATCAGCTTCTGGGGGCCGTAGCTGTCGGTGAGAATCGAGTTGAGCAGGGTGGCGCGTTGGATCAGCGCCTTTTCGATCATCGCCCATTCAGCCGCAGCGATGACCGTGGGTATGGGATCCATGTGCCACGGCGTATCCATGCCGCCGGCCTCGTAGAGGTTAAACGTCACGCCGCGCTCGTTTAGAAGACGCCGGGCGGTGTCGGCCAGGCGCTTCACCCCGGTCACACCGCGTCTCTTCAGGTCCTCGATGACCAGTCCATAGTGGGACCGGAGCACTCCCTTGGCATCGCGAAGCTCGTCATAATGGCCCGCGAGTTTTGGCATCAAGCCGCTCTCCATTCCTCCGTTCAAGGGAGGAAAGGAGGATTGCTTCGAAGACTGGCTGGCGAAGGTCAAGTAGGGGCTGGGGCTTGGCGGCGATGTCGGAGCCGGCTTCCACCCGCACTACGCGACACGCACAGATTCATGAGTCGGATGCAGTCTCCGTGCCAGAAGAATCATGCTCTGGGACAAATTTACCCGTCTCCGGGCACACTCCTACGGTCGCTTCTCCAGAAGCTTTCGCACCACTTCGGCGACCTTCTTCGCGCCCCCCGGTTCGTAGCCGGTCTTCACATAGGCCACCTTACCGTCGGGTCCGACGATGACCGTATGCGGGATGCCTTCGACACCGAACTGCTGGCCCACGCGCTGGCTGGCGTCCAGCGCCACCTCGAACTGCCAGCCGCGGGTTTCGAGGAAGCGCGCCACCTGCTCCTTCCCCTCCGCCTGATTCATGCCGATGAAGCGGACCTTTTTCGGATCAAAAGCAGACAATTCGTCGATCATCTCCGGCAGCGACTTCACGCAGGGGCCGCACCACGTCGCCCAGAAGTCGAGCACGACCACCTTCCCCTTTTCCTCCGCGAGATCGAACTCGCCGCCGGCCAGCAGCGGCAGCTTGAAGGGTTTCGGCTCCTGATTCAAAAGCGGCGAGCTTTCCCCGCCCGTTTCCGGCAGCACGGGTTCGGGCGCGAACTTCAATCTCCAGTCCTTCAGCGCCGCCATGGCGGCGGTTTCCGTCGGCACGAGGCTGCGGATCAGGTAAACCTCCTTCAAAGGCACCCGGCAGACGCCCAGCAGACCGTGGGTGCCGATGACAACGTCCTTCGCGAAGCTTTCCACCTTGAGGCCCAGGCGACCGCCATTGTTGAGCAGCAGCCAATGCGTGATTTCCGGCGGCACCTGTTCCTGCGCCCGCTCCTCGAAGGCCGCGCTGACATCGTCCGCCGGCTTGACCAGCCAGACGACGGCTTTCACACGGTCACGCGGCACCTGGACCGTCTCCAAACCGGAGCGCACGGCGAAATGACGCGACGTGGCGGCCTCGATCACGCCGCGCAGCACGTCCCCGTTCGCGGCGAGCAGCGCATGGCGGGGCGGGTCCTCCTTCCGAAAGCGCGGCACGGTCAGCGCGTGGTTCTTCGTGTTGGCCTCGACCACCGGCGCGGCCACGCGTCCCGGAGCGATGCGCGTCTTGAATGAGTTGATCGCAACCTTGCGCTCCCCGTTTCCCCAGAGGCTGAATGGTTCGATGATGATGCCGTTGCCGGAGCGCAGCTTCGAGTTGAGCGTGATCTTGCGGGCGGAGACGCTGTTCAGGAAGACCTCGATCCGATCATCCCCCACCGTGATGCGCACCGGCATCGGACCGTCGCTGCGCACGCGATACTGCCGGTCCATCTGGTCGCCGCTGGCCTCGAGGCCGAAACACACCTCGCTGCCCGTGTAACCAAACAGCAGGTTCGTGCTGGCGCTCTTCTCGTTCATGCCGTCACAAAAAAGCCTCACCCTCAACGCGTTGAACCCGCTGCTCTGCAGGTTGAAACTGATCTCGTTCACCTGCATGAACGAAGGGTGTCCCCAGGACCCGCCGGGTTCAAACTCCAGCCCGTCCTTCCCCTTCCGTTTCACCATGTCTTCCGCTCCGCGCACGCGGGACCAACCCTTGTCCTCGAAGCCGTCGAGATTCAGCGCCTCGCCGCCAAACTGGACGGCAAACAACTTCTCCGGCGGCAGTTCTTTCAGCTCCGCCAGATCCGACTCCACGTCGATCCGCCGTGAATCGATCGCCCGCAGCCGCCCCGGCAGCACGTCGCCTCCGCGCAGGTAGATCAGCGCCTCGCAGTTGAGCCCCTCGGGAATTCCCTTCGTGGAACGAACAATCTCCATGTCCCCGCCGCCGGACATCGCGATCGCATTCAAGCCTCCAACCGGGCGCCAGTGCGGCTGCGGCCCGCCGCCGGCGTCCAGCGTGCCGTGCAGCGTCCTGCCGTTGATCGTCAGCGTGTCAAAATCGTCGAGAGTTTCCTCGGTTGCCTCATCCGCGTCGTGCATGAACGCCAACCGCTGCAGACGGGTGATCTTGCACGCCACCGGTGCCTGCGACCACGCCGTGGTCAGAGTGGCTGTCTCCTTGCGGACGTGCTGGAGCGAACCCTTCACCCACTCGCCATCTGTGAACCAAACCTCCACCTCCGCGTCCGCAGACTGGGGCGGTTCCTCCTCTGATTCCTGCACCTCCAGCACCTTTTCCCACGGCACCGTGGTCTCCTTTCCGGCCGCATCCGCCACCGTCAGATCCTTCGCGCTCGCACGCACAGGGATCCCCTTCAGGACGTGCCCATCCGTCAGCTCGACACGCGGAAAATCCCGGCGCAGTTCGCCGGGCAGAACGCCGTCCCATGAGCGAATGCACAGGGCTTCGAGCGTGAGATCCGGCCCCTTGTTTTCGAGGGTCAGACCCACCGGCGTTTCGACACCACTCGACCTGCTGCTCGCCTTGGCCAGTTGGACCTCCGCGACAGCCGCCTGAACCCGGACCTGCGCCGCCCCCTGCACGACGCCGAGCAGGGCGCCGAAAAGTCCGCCTCCGGCCTTCGGCGCGGCTTTTTTTGCCTCCTCTTTTTCCGGTTCTTTGGAAGCCCCTGCTTCGTCGGCCTCGACCAACGGCTCGGTGAGCTCGGCCAGCTTTTTTCCATCCGCGCCGAAAATAGCGCTGCGCCCTGTAGCGCGATCCCAAAACAGCGTCAGCGTGAGACGGCGGTCATCGTCCGCCAGCGATTGCAGCCTCTGAAATGCGCGGCCCTGCAGCACCACATCATCCACCCAGGTCTCAACGACCAAGCGCGCCTCGGCACCGGCCTTCAGCTCCAGCTTGAACTCGGGACGCACGCTGGCGCTCAGCGTCACCTGCATCTCAACCTTCTCCGGCACCTTCAGGGGCAGGCTGGCGTTTCGGTTCCAGCCGACCTGCTTCAGGGCCGCGCCGGGAATGACCCGCCAATATTTGGCAGCGGCCTCCTTGCTGCTGCTGTTTGGCGGCCGTCCCTCGATCCAGCCGTGCGTGCTCGTCGGCGCGGCAAAGAGCAGCCCCTCCGCCTGCAGCCTCCGCACGGAATGCACGGCGTCGCGCGCGATCTTCAGCGTTCCAAAGCGCTCCGACTTCATCTCCAGCGTTTTTGCGTTCCATCCCGTGATTGCGCCGAACAACCGCGAGCCGTCCGCCAACCGCACGCTGAAAGGCTCCTGCGTCTTCTCATCCTGCTTGTGCCGGATCACCTCGTCCAAAACGTCCCGCCGCACCTTCAGGGGCTCGCCAAACATCTTGTCCGACCAGACGACATTATCCGCCTCAGCACCGTCGAAATTCCCGCCGATGAACTCGCCATTCCGCCAGTGGAGCTCGGAACCGAAAACGGTTCCCGTGAAAAGCAGCGCGATGATGGATCTGCTAGCGTTCATAGATCGGCAGAAAGCGATAGTTCAGCGCCAGCGCCAGCAGCGACATGCCGGTTTCAAAAGGCCCGTTGTTAAAGCTGCCGTCGGCTGCCTGCGTCTCGCTCAGCACGCGGGCCGTCGCCGTGTTCCACTTTTGCCATGCGGCGTAGTCGCCCTGAAAAAGCGCCTGCGCCATGTAGTAGCGGAAGTACTCCTTGTAGTTCCCCTCGCTGTGCTCCAGCCGCTCGGTGATGTGCTTCAGCGTGGCCTTGAATTCGTCACTCTCCTTGTTCTTTGAAACCGCCGCCACCAGGGTGGCGATGGCACTGCGGTTCATCGACTCGCCGAAACCGCCGAAACCGCCGCTGTAGGTCACGCTGCCGTCCGCTCCGGTACTGCGCCGCATGTATTCCAGCGCGGTGTCGATCATCTCGTCGGCCACCTCCATTCCCGCATTCCGCGCGGCCAAGAGTCCCATCAGCACCGCGCCTGTGACCGAGGTGTCCGCATCCGTCGAGTTCGGCATGTAGCGCCAGCCCCCCCAGCGATTGTTCTTCTGCGACGTTCCGGCGCAGCGGATCGCCAGGTCCAGCGCCTGAGCGATCGTCCGCACCGGCTGCTCTCCCTCCCACAGCAGCGCCTCGTCCACCGCGCCATAGGCCTCCGAGAGGGCCAACATGGCAAAGCCGTGATGGTACATGCTGTTCGGCAGATAGCCCGTGCTCGCGTCCTGGCTGCGGATCATCGCCCGCAGCGCCCGGCGGATGTTCGGCGCGTATCGGCCAAAATTCGGATCCTCCCCACCTGCGAGAAACGCCATCACGCAAATGCCGTCCACTCCGGAGCCGCTGTGTCCGCCTGTCCAGTTGCCCTTGTCACTCTGCTTCGAGGCCAGCCACGCCAGCCCGCGCTCGTAGACCACCTCCACCTCCGGCGGCATCCCGCCGCCAAAACGCAGCGCGGGATCCTGCGCATAGCCACCCAGAGAAAAAAGCACGCAGCAGAGACACAAAAACGCCGAACGCCAAATGCGTCCGCGCTTCATCACTGGAGCTTTCTCATTCATTCGTCGTTGATTAGAAGTTCACCTCGTTGCGGACGCCTTTCTTCATGCGGTTCTTGTGGTTGTTCTCGATGCCCTCCCAGTACTGCATCGCGTCCGGCAGATCGCGGTCTTTGAAATGCTTCAACTGTTCGGGCGTCAGGATGGCCGCCATGTCTTTCTCCTCCACTCCGGCCATGGGCACCAGTGCGTAATAATACTGCAGAAACCAGTTCGTGGACATGTAGCGCTCGATGTCCGGACGGTACTCCGCCAGTACCTTCTCCATCAACGGGGCGAGCTTCGCGCACTGCTCCCCGTTCAGGCGGCGGCGACGGTCCAGCTCGGCGACGGTCATCGCCGCCATCGCCCGCTGCCGGTAGTCATTGCGCCCCTCCGCCATCTCCTTCAGCGTCCGGAGCTGCACCTCGTCCAGTTTGTTCTTCAGGGCGGACTGCCACACCTCCATGTTCTCCGGACGGTTTTCGTCCCCACGGCGGCTGAAGTTCACGCGCTCAGTGCCGGCCAGCGCCTGCAGAATGTTTTGGGGCGTGGCCGTCTGCACCGCCTGCCGCACATAACGTTCGGTATTCTGCCGCCAGTAGTCCAGACTTTGCTCCACGGCCCCCTTTGCGGCCGTCTTCAGTTCCGCCAGCGTGTCCTTCGACAGGTTGAGAACGCGCCCTGCCTCCTCCACATGTGGCATCATCGTGTCCAGCACCTTCTGACGCTCGGCCACGAACATCTCGTAGAGATGCGCAGAGACCGCCGCCTCCATGTCATCGATTTTAGCCTTGGTGTCTTTGGCGGCGACGTTGCTCCGTGAGTTGCTCGGAATGTTCGTCAGGACCTGCCAGCGCCGCCACTGCTGGTCGTCAAGAATGCCGCGCACTTCCGGCTCAGGAATCTTCCCCGCGTTTTGAAACAACTGCTGCGGACTGTAGCTCCAGTATTCCTGCCGACGCTGCTCCAGCAGGGGCTCCATCTGCTTTCTGACCAGCGGCTCCAGCTTCGCGCGTTGTGCGTCGTTGAGCATCAGGGACTGGTCCATCTCCGCCAGACAGGCGCGGGCGATCGCGCGCAGTGAACGCTGCTCGCGCTGCTCCATCCCCTCCGCCATCAGAGACATTTCCTCCTCGCTCAGCACTTTCTTCAACCCATCCTTCCACACCGGCAGCGATGACGCACGCTGCTCGTCGCTCAGGCCGAAGTAGGCGTTTGACCCCATGCGCTTGCGTTCGACGGCGGAGTAGTTTCTCACCTGCTTCATCCACTGCACGCGTCCCAGCTTCAACGCTTCTTCAATGGCGGCATCAGAGAGCTTCTTCAGCTCCTCCAGCCTCGCCTTGTCCACGCTCAACTCCGTCGTGATGTTGTCCATCTCCGTGAGCATCTGCCGCTCCATCTGCTGCCGCGCATAAATCTCCGAGGGCTTGATCAGCTTTGCCAGTTCCTCCTCCTCCTCCCTTTTGGCCTCCTCCGCGATGGCACGCCAGCGCATGATCTCCTCCTTCGGCAGAACCTTGGCCGCCGTCTGCTCCCATTGCCGATCCCAGACATCGCCACGCGGCCGGTCGAAACGGACGTAGAAGTAACTGCGTCCCATGATCTTGCTCCGAGCCTCGGGCGGCATCGTCCGCAGCATCCCAAAGGCGCGTTTTCTCTCCGCCGTGCAGATCTTGTCGAGGAGCCCGTCCGCCACCTCCTTCAACGCGGTCACCTTGTCCTCCGCCAACTCCATTTTCGACTTCATCTGCCCGATCTTCTCCTCCAGATCCTCGTTCATCGCCCCGCGCGACTCCCGCACCCATCGCTCGAGGTAGCCTTGAATTTCCTTCTCCTCCTCGGCCTGCTTTTTGGCATCCGCTGCCTGCCAGACCTTGAAGCGATTTTCACCTAGAGTCTTTTCCAATGCAGCAAGCCACGCTGCATCCTCCTGCGGAGGCGTCCAATCCTCCACTGGCTCGTTGGGTCCGGCCTGTTCCGGCTTCCATTGGCCGATATGCCGCGTGGACGCCGTTTCAGAAGTCCGGCTGAGGTAGGTCCGCATCGCCACCGTGCCCACCGGCACCCATGCCTTCACGGCGGCATCCACCGCTCGCCGCGCCGGCTCGTCCAGCGCCTTTTTTTCCTCATCCGTCAGCTTTGCGGAGGCATCCACGGCGGCGATCACCGTCTCCATGTGAGTCGTGAGCTGTTTCCTCTTTTCCTCCGCACACTTCTCCACGAATTCCGCCAGAGTCTTCTCCACGGCTTCGGAGAGTGGCTTCTTAAGCTCCGCTCGCGACAGATACGCCTGTCCATGAGCGGAGACGATCCCAAACAGCAGCAACAGGGTCAGCGCGCGCATCATCGCAGCGCTCCTCCCGCCTCGAGCTTGTTAAAGTACACGTCCAGACCCGTCTTGAACTCCTCTGGGAATTCGCGACCCGCCTTGCCGGTCGACTGTCCTACAGGCCGCGCATTCACGCTCGTTTCCGCGTCGGCTCCCTCGCCCAAATCCGCCAGCGCCGACTCGGAAGCCGACTCCGCTGTGCCGCCACCGCCTGGATTCGAACCACCACCACCGCCGCCTTTTGGACTCTGGCGCTTCGCCTGCAGCAGCAGTTCGATCGCCTCGGTCTCGGCGGCGATCGTGGGGGCGCCCGTCTCTGGCTGGTCCAAAAGGCCCGCGGCCTCCGTCATCACCTGCATCACGGCACCCAACAGCTTCAGTTCCCGGCCAAACTTTTCATTTCCCTGCGGCAGACGCCGGATGTCGTCAAAAGCGCCGCGCACGTTCGCCTCGATGCCATACTGCTTGGAGGCCAGTCCTCCCGACTTCTTCGCGTGCTCGCCGGTTGCCAGCGCCGGCTTTGCGTTTTCGAGTTCGCGGGTTTCATCGCGAAGCTTCATCTCGTCGCGCAGGGCCTTCATCACCTTCAGCACGATCTCCGGCGGCAGGCTGTCCGCGCTGCAGCTGCTGCATGCTTTGCACTCGCTGGCCGCCACCATCTCCTCCGCCCAGCGGTCCAGCGTGTCGGCCCAAAACTCCGCACCCGCCATGCTGCTGCCGCTCAAATTCACCTCGGCCTGGTCACCGAGATACGCCAGCATCTGCACCACCCGCGTGTCTTTCATCTGCCCGATGACATTCTTGAAATGCATCTCCGGCTTCCTCGCATAGTAGGCCTCCAGATCGCTTTGAATGACGCGCACGGTTTCGCTCTGCTTCTTCTCATGTTCGGCGATCGACTTCGCATCCTTCACGGGCTTGTGTTCAAGACCGAAGGCGCTGAGCGTTTTCGTGTTCAAGTCCTTCGCCGCAACGAGCTGTTCGCGGGAGGCTTTTTTCAGCCGCTTCACAAAGGTGCTCGCTTCCAAGCTTGCCAAGATCGCGCTCAGTTCGTCTGAAACGCGGGCGAACTCGGCCAGCAGCAGCTTCTGTTCGTCAATCGCGTCGTCCATCTTCTGCTGCGCGGGCGTCTGGGCTTGTTGAGGCTTTTCTTCCTCGCCGTCTTTCTTCTTCGAAGGTGCCGCCGCCATCTGCGTCGTCGGCAGCTTCATCGTGCTAGGTTTCGGTGGCGACGGTTTCGCGTTGGGATCGGCGGGCTTCAGTTCCGGCTTGCTCATCGAGCCTTCCTTGTCGGCGATGCTCGGCATGTTCTCCTTCTTCGGCGCTTCGTCGGACGCTTTTCCACTCGACGGAGGCTTCGGCAGATCCTGGC
Source organism: Prosthecobacter sp. (assembly GCA_041395065.1). Lineage (GTDB taxonomy): Bacteria > Verrucomicrobiota > Verrucomicrobiia > Verrucomicrobiales > Verrucomicrobiaceae > Prosthecobacter. Next base: position 87,845 of record JAWLBG010000017.1, read on the forward strand.
CGTTGGCGATCTGTGGCGCGCTGGGCTTGCTCTGGCCGGCTTTGCCTTCGCCCGGCTCGCCTTTCTTCTGGCTCTGCGACTGCTGCGATGAATTCGACGGCGAATTGGACGCTGTGGACTGACCCGGCTTGCCCGCCTTCGCGCTCGAACTTTGCTTCAGCAAATCCGCCACGCTCGGCATCCGATTTGCCGCGATGTCCTGCAAGGACTTCAGCATCGTCGCCCACGATTCGAGGCGCTTCGCGTCGAACTCGTCATTCCGCGTCGCCTGTTCCACCAGACTGCGTCCGCTTTGATTCAAACTGCTCAGGCGAGCCGCGTTCGCATTCTCGGCGCTCGCCTGCTGTGCGATCTTGCGGCGGTTCTCGGGGCGGTCGAGATCGGCGGGGCTCAGGACGCGCAGTTCCTTGTTGGTCGCGTGCAGTTGCTGCTCGCGTTCATAGCTTTCGCGGGCTGCTTCGAGCCATTTGCCAAACTGCTCCGTCAGCCACAGCGCGTGATCGGTCTTGTTCAGCACATGCAGCAGGAACGCGGCTGAATACGCGCGCTTCCGGTTCGGTAGATAATCTTCCGCCCAGGCACGGATCTCGAGCGTCTGCGGCTCCACGCCGTCGCGCGTGGCGCAGAACGTCGCCTTCGCTTCCAGCGCCTTCTTTTCCGGTTCGCCCGCGGCGGCGATTTTGTCGCCCTTGGTTTTGTCATCGTTCACGCTGCGCCATTCGAGGCCCGTGCGTTGAATGCCGAAGTCGTCCTGCACATCGACGTTGAACACGACCACTTCGGAATCGAGCACGACCTGCTCCTGCGTCTCACGCCGCGCGGCGAGTCGAGGCGCTTCATCTTCGATGGCATTGATCTTCAAAACGAGCGGCTCGCGCGGCGTCAAACCATCGCGGTCTTTCCACATCACATGCTTCTCGGCGTCGCCCGCGATTTCATGGAAGGGCGTCGTCACTTTCGCGCCGGAAACTTTCTCCGCCTCGCCATCCACTTCCGCGGAAGCCAGTTCGCGCGATGCCGTCGCCTCCAGCGCGGCCTTGGCGCCTTTGAGAACGCTGACGGAACCGCCGCGCACCTCGATCACCGGCTCCGTCTTGTATTTCAAATACTCAGGCAGTCGCGTGCGCACCGAGAGCGACGCCAGTTCCGGCCGCGTGCGCGGCAGCACGTTCACCGTCTTGCGCACATCGCCCAGCGAAAGGTTCATCGCCGCGTCTTCCTTCTGCGGCGGAAATGCCAGCGGATACTCGTGTTTCTGCAATCCGATCACAACCACCGGCTGATCACCGATCCGCGCCTTCGCCTGCGACGGCGACCAGCGCGTGTCCTTGTCGAGCTGCACCTTCAGATCGAACGGCTCCGCATACGGCACCACGAGACGATCCGGCAGCTTCTCGATCTTCGCGAAGGTGAAGCGCTCGACGTCACGCCACGGCGTCACCCATCGGGCCATCGCATTCCACGCGGCGTCCGGCACCAGCGTGAGCGCGGCGACCGCGAGCATCGCCGTCACACCGGCGGCCCAGCCCCATTGGAAATGCTTCGCCTCAGGCACGGCATGCGTGAAATCCTTGTCCTTCACCGCGTCGGCCGCCTGGTCCATCGCCGCCTGCACCAGCCGCTCGCTGCGTCCAGCGGAACCGGCCTCCACGTGCGCCAGTTCCACGATGCCGAGCAACTGATCACCCAGACGGGGAAATGTGCGCTTCAACAGCCGCGCCGCGTCTTCGAGCCTGCGCTGACGCCACACCCAGCGGTGCCATTTGAGCGGCAGTCCCAGACCCAGCGTCAAGGCGCCCGCGAGCAGCAGCGAGGCGCGCAGCCACGCCGGCGTTTCCATCACGCGATCCAGCGCAAACACGAGCACGTAGGAGAGCACGATCCCGAACGCTGCGGCGAGCAGGCCTTCGGTGAGTTTCACGACCCAGACCCGCTTGCGAAAATCCGCGAGCTTCGATTCGAGAATCGGCGGCAGTTCGGTTTTCATATTGTGGAGATGTTACTGTGATCAAACGTTCCTGACGAGCTTTTGATTGGGGGTTTAGAACGCGCCGGCCGCCTTTCTTCCGACCCAGAAAATGCCCATGAGCAGCACCAGCACGCCCGCCCAGGCCGGATGTGCCCAGAGCGGCAGGCGGCGCTCCTGCGGGACGGGTTCCGGCATGGCTGAAATCGCGGCGACGACGGCAGCCGGATCTTTCGCGTCAAGCATCCCGCCTTTGGTGAAGCGGGCGATCTCGCGCAGCACGTCGAGCCGTGCCGGCTGGCCGCGTTTTTCACGACTTGTGCCCTGCACTGAAATCTTGGCCGCCAGCGAGGAACCCGCCTCGGCGCAACTGAGTTCCACCTGATGCTCACCCGGTTCGACGGGAGTGAAGACGCCGGTGAAAAGCCCCCAGGCCTCCTCGCCGGCGGGCATGAGCCGCACGCTGGACACCTTGCCGCTCGGCGCGGCGATTTGCGCGATCACCATGCCGTCGCGCAACGGCTCGCCGGTCAGGCTCATCACGTTGGCGTTCAGCGTGAGCACATCGCCCGTGCGCGGTCGGTCGGGCGAGTAAAACAGGCGCATGCTTTCGCCGCTGCTCATGTTCCGCTGATACGCCATCCAGCGAACCACCTGACCCCAGAAACGGTAGTGATACTTGTCCTCCACGCCCTTGCGCCAGCGCCACGCGCCGTCGGTGCCCATGAAGAGAATTTTGCCCGCGCCATAGGTCTTGGTCACGATCAGCGGCACGCGGCCGAACTGGTTCGACTCCGTGCCGTGCGTCGCCAGCACTTCGCTGCCTGCTTTGGCGCGCAGCGCGGGCGCATACCACTGAAAGCCCGGCAGATTGCTCCACACGCGCGCGCTCGCCTCGTCGCTGTCTTCGAGCTTCGTCAAAAGACTGCGTGTGCCGGCCTCGGTGAGTGCAAATTTGCCCGGTGACGACGAGCCCCAGCCGCGTGGCTGCGCCGCATCCCAGATCACCGGCAGCAGATCGGCCAGCGGCGTGTCCTGCAGCGTCGCTTGGAAACCGTGGAAGCCGGGCATGAAGACGAGACCGCCCGCCTGGTCTCGCACGAGCTTCTGCAGCGCGGTGCATTGCGCGGCAGTAAGCTGGTCTTTGGCCAGTCCCACATCACCGAGGAAGACGACGTCGTATTTCGTCAGCTCCTCGTCCTTCGGAAACGCTTTCAAATATCCGCGGCCCGCGCCTACGTGACCGAGCCCGGGATGCAGCAGAAGACAGCTCACATCGACACCTGGATCGCGCTCCAGCGCATTGCGCAGGTAGCGATACTCCCAGCGCGGGAAGGATTCGATCACCAGCACCTTGAGCTGCTCCTTGCGAATCGAGAGCGGCGCCTCCTGCGAATTGTTTTCGGGGTAGCGCTCGTTCGGCGTCTTCGGAATCGTCAGCGTGAGCTTCACCTCGCCCGGCTTGTCGGGCTTCCACGCGATCGCATCCTGCAGTCGTCCCATCGCCGGCAGCGTGACCTCCTTGGTGATGATCTCGCCGCTCGATGCCTGCATCTCGAGCACCACGACTTCGTCGCGCGGCAATGAACTGTCGATCGTGAACGGAATGCGCAGCGGTTTGCCCGCGACGGCGAAGGTCGGCACGTCGAAGCTCGTCAGTTCGACGTCCGGCAGCCGCGTTTCGGCCCCGGTCGGCACGGCAAAGACGGGCACCTCGCGCATGCGCAGCCGCGTGGTCGCCTGCGATGGCGGTGCGCCGGAATTCCAGTCGCCGTCACTGACCAGCACCACCGCCTTGAGGTTCGGCTGCTGTTCCATCACACCTGCCAGCGCGGCATGAATGTCCGTGCCTTCCGTCGCCGGTGTTTGCGACGACGAGAACGGCTCGATGACGACGTCCATGCGCTCCTTGAGCGGCGCCCACAGTTTCTCATCGACGAGCGGCTTCGCTGCGTCCTCGCGCGAGATCACCTGCGTGCCGCGCAGCACGTCCTTGGTCGTCATGCTGCCGGAAACATCCACCAGCACCGCCAGCGTCGGCTTCGTCTCCGGCTTGAACGTCTCCAGCCACTCCGGCTGCAGCAGCGTGATCGCAATGCCGATGGCAATGAGCACGCGCAGCAGTTCCAGCCATCCCATCAACGGCCGATACCCGCTCCGCCGCCAGGCCATGATCGCCAGCCCCGTGATCGCCACGACAAACGCCACACCCACCGCGAACGCTGCGGGCGTGGGATTGAAGACGAGCTGGGAAGTGGTGGGCTGCATCAAGGATTCGCAGTTTGAACTTCACGTTTCCCCGGCATGCACAGCAGCGCTTCGCCGAGAAGTGCGATGGCCATGAGGAACAGGAAGGTGCGCCAGATTTCGCTGGCGAGGCTGGTTTCGTTTTCGACCTGGTCTTCGATGATGTGATGGTCGAGTCCGGTGAAGAGTTCTTCCAAGGCGGTCTTGCCGAGCGTTTCCGGACGGTCTTCGCGCAGCGGACGATTCAGGGCGATGAGCTTGTCGTCTTTGAAGAGAATGCCCGCGCGCAACGACTGCTCGGAGCTCAGCATCGTCTCGCCGAGGCGCTTCCAGTCGTTCAACGACTCGGCCGCTGCGGCCTCGCGCTGCTGGGCTTTGCCGAGGCTGCGGGCACCGGCGTTGAGCGCGCGATGCAGCAACGCAAACATCACCACGCCGTCGCGTGCGAGGCTGGATGAACCGGAACCGGTGAGCGTGCCGAGGAACCACGCATTGCCGTCGCCGGGCAGATCGGCGCGCATAAGCAGCGGCGCGCTTTCACCGAGACGCGCGAGCGGCGTGCCCTCGCCGAGGATCTCGCAGTGGCGGCTGATTTCGAGTTCGCCGACCGGCAGCGCGGTGCCGCTGCGCGTGTTGGCGAGCAGGCCGGTGTCATTGCGCCACCACTCGACACTCGCCGGTTTGCTGCCGCCGCTCCATGCGCCCCAGTGCAGGCCGCCGAAGGTTTCGTTGTCGGGCGATTCGGTGGGCAGAAACAGGATGCTGCGACCGGCTGCGAGATGATTCGCGAACTGTTTGGCGATCAAATCATCCGACTTCGGCAGCGGCGCGTTCCAGACGATGAGCGCGGTGTCGTCCCATGCGATCTCCGCGGCACGCGCGGGCGGCAGCACGCTGGCGGCGTAGTGACGTGTGGGGTCAGCGGCGGCTTCGAGCGCGGCCTGCAGCGGACCGGCCTCGGCTTCGTCGCCCGTCACGATCACCGAGCGCAGCACGGCGGGTTCGTCGAAGACAAAGTAAAACACGTTGTCGGACGGCGACGCATCGGCGGGCAGTTCGACGCGGCCGGAGCCGCGCTTCGTCGTTTTGTCGATGGGAATGGCGTAGCCTTGCAGCACGAGTTGCGCGTCCTTCATCTCCACCTTCGTCGTCGTGCTCACGTCATTGATGACAAATCGCAGCGGCAGTTCGGTCGGCGTGGCGGAGGCCTGGTCGCGCGTGATGCGCAGATCGAGCAGCAGCTCGGCCTTGTCGGGAGTTTCGCGGCGCATGACGCGCTCGACGGCGACGGCGAGGTTTTGCGAAACCGGCTGCGAATAGGTCAGCAGATGAAAGCGCAGGCCCTTGAGGCTGGTGAACGCGCTGCGCAGCGCCTGCCACCGTCCGCTCGCGGCATCCCAGTCGCTCTGGCGCAGATCGCTCAGCACCCACACGTCCGTGCGGCCGGTTTGATTCGTGGTGATGTAATCCAGCGCGCCCTGCAGCAGCGCAGGAATGTCCGCCGTCGTGTCCGTGGCGCCCGTGAGCGGCAGGTCGATGAGCGACTCCGGCTTGTCGAGCAACTGCGGCTGCAGATGCGCATTCTCGATGAGCACCAGCTTCGACCGCGTGCCCACCGTGTCGCGCAACGCCTGCGAGAGCTTCGCGAGGCCCGCCGCACGCTTGCTGGTGCCCGTCGCCAAATTCTGCTGCTCCATGCTCGCCGAACGGTCGAGCAGCACGATCACCGTGTCCGGCACGCCGCCCGTGAGCCCGAGCAAGCCGCCCGCCATCGGCCGCGTGATGACAAACAGGATCGCCGCCACCGCCAGCACGCGAAACGCGAGAATCAAAATCTGCCGCAGTCGAGACAGTCCCTTGTTCATGCGCTGCGCCATGCGCAGAAACATCATCGCCGCCCACTTCACCTGCCGCCGCCGATACAGATGAATCAAATGAATGACCACCGGCAACGCCGCGAGCGGCAGGGCAAAGAGCAGCGCTGGGACGAGGAAGGTCATTCCCGTGACAACGTTTGTGAACACCTTACCAACCAAATTCCAACGATCACTAAGACGACCGAAGGCAAAAGAATGCCGACAACATCAATTTCCGATGTCCGCGTATAGCGAGTGTATGAGGATGCCAAATTGGCTATCCCGAGTCCCATCATTAAGGGACCGACTATCATCATGGCCTTTTGATTCTTCGAACACTTGTCTTTCATGATTAGTTTCCTTTCTTCTGAATCCGCGCCAGCAGGAACCGCGCGAGCACGTCGTCGTATTTCTCGTGCAGTTTGACGCGGTGGTAGTCGATGGCGGTGGTGCGGATGAGGTCGTCGATCTCGTGCATGTATTGCCGCACAGCCTCGCGATAGTTGCGGGCGATGAGGCTGGGGTCGGCGAGGAGGGCTTCACCGCCTTCCATGTCGATGAAGCGCGCGGGGCGGTCGAAGTCGAAGTCGAGCTCCTTCTGATCGAGGAGATGGAAGACCGCGACGTCATGCTTGCGGAAGCGCAGGTGCTGGATGGCGGACTTCAACTCCGCAGGCGGCACGAAGAGGTCGCTGAAGATGACGACGAGCGCACGCTGGCGGATTTTTTCAGCGGCATCGTGCAGCGCGGTGAGCAGCGTGGTGTCGCCCACCGGCTGGATGGCGGCCATTTGATCGAGGATGAGTCCGAGATGCGAGGCGCCGCGCTTCGCAGGAATCTCGACCGGCTTTTCCGCGAGCGAGTGCAGGCCGACAGCATCGCCCTGCTGCGCGGCGATGTAGGCGAGCGTGCCGGCGAGTTTCTTTGCGTAATCGAAACGCGTGGCACCGGCGGGGCCGAAGTTCATGCTGCCGCTGGTGTCGATGAGCAGGCAGAGGCGCAGGTTGGTGTCGGCCTCGAATTCTTTGATGTAAAAGCGATCACTGCGACCCCACGTCCGCCAGTCGAGACGGCGCGTGTCGTCGCCAGGAACGTACTTGCGATATTGCGCGAATTCGAGCGACGAACCGCGCACCGGACTGCGATGCTTGCCGGAGACGTTGCCGAGCATGGCCTGACGCGCGTTCAACGGCAGCGCCATGAGGCGGCTGAGAACGGCGGGGTCGAGGAAGCTGCGGTCGTTGGCGGGCATGAGCGGAGTTGGCCGAAAAGAACGAAAGAGTTAAAAAGAGGGGATCCTGAAGTCTGGGCTTTTTGTCTTTTTTCGTTTCTTTCGGCTATCCAGCCTTCGCCAATTCCTCCACGAGCCGCTTCGCCACATCGCGGCTTGTCACGCCATCACTCTCGGCGGTGAATGTCGTCATCACGCGATGACGCAGCACGGGATCGGCGACTTCGATGATGTCTTCGAGCCGCACCATGTAGCTGCCGTTCAGCGCAGCGCGTGCTTTGGCGCCGAGAATCAAATTCTGCACGGCACGCGGCCCTGCGCCCCAACTGACGAGCGGCTTCAACCACGCGGGAGCCTCGCTGCTCGCGGGCCGCGTCTTCCGCGCGAGATCGACGGCGAATTCATAGATGTGATCCGGCACGGGCACACGTCGGACGAGATCCTGGAAGGCGAGCACTTTGGGACCGTCCAATACGTGCTCGAGCTTCGGCAGCATCTGGCCGGTGGTGCTGCGTGCGATGGCGATCTCCTCGTCGCGGCTCGGGTAATCGACGCCGATCATGAACATAAAGCGGTCAAGCTGCGCTTCGGGAAGCGGGTAGGTGCCTTCCTGTTCGATGGGATTCTGCGTGGCGAGGACGAAGAAGGGCGAGTCGAGCGTGTAGGTGCGGCCGGCGACGGTGACCTTGTGCTCCTGCATCGCTTCGAGCATCGCCGCCTGCGTTTTGGCGGGAGCGCGGTTGATTTCGTCGGCGAGGACGATGTTCGCAAACACGGGTCCCTTGGCGAATTCGAAGGCGCGTTTGCCACCGGGAAGTTCCTGCAGAATGTCCGTGCCGGTGATGTCCATCGGCATCAAATCCGGCGTGAACTGGATGCGGCTGAAGCTGAGCGACATCGTCTCAGCCAGGCGCGAGATGAGGAGCGTCTTCGCCAGGCCGGGCACGCCCATGAGCAGCGCGTGACCGCGGGCAAAGAGGCAGATGCAGAGCTGCTCCACGACGGTGTCCTGACCGACGATGATCTTTTTGAGCTCGTTGCCGAGACGCTGATAAACCTGGCGCAGTTCGTCGATGGCGGCGACGTCGTCTTGAGGAAGAGGAGAGTTGGACATGGATTATTTGGATGCGCAGGAATGGCACCAGAAAAGACCCCGGCTGACAAGGCCTGTTGCGTAAATTGTGCGTCAAGAGGGGCCTACTCCAGCAGGCCGCTGTCGGTGAGCCATTCGGTGAAGCGCTCCGGCCAGCGTGCGGCGGCGCTGGCTTTCGCATCCGGCTTGTAGCCGAAGCCGTGGCCGGCATTGGCATACATGTGAAGCTCGGCCTTCACGCCCGCAGCCTTGTATTTCAAATACAGCGTGGCCATGCCTTCGGAGATGTCGGGCCGGTCGCCGTAACCGGCGGCGATGAAGAGCGGCGGCATGCCTTTTTCCGCCTCAAAGAGGGCGGAGGTGCCGGGATAAATGAGCGCCTGAAAGTCCGGGCGACAGGACTGCCGCTCGATGGGATCGGCGGCGTCTTTTTTGCCGGAGTCGTTCGTCATCGCGGCGAAGGCGGCGAGCTCACCTCCCGCTGAGAAACCGAGGATGCCGAGGCGGTCTGCGCGGACATGCCACTCGTCCACACGGCTGCGAATGAGCCGAATGGCGCGCCGGGCGTCGGCCATGGCGTGATCTTGAATCGTGTAGCCGCTGCCCTCCTCACGGGCGAGGCGATACTTCAGAACAAAGGCCGCGATGCCGCGATCACGAAACCACTCCGCGAGCGCGTAGCCTTCATGCCCCAGGCAGAGCTTCCGGTGACCACCGCCGGGACAGATGATGACCGCCGTGCCCGTGGCCTGATCTGCGGCGGGGATGTAGGGCGTGATCGTGGGATTGTGAACGTTGCAGACGTTGCTGCCTTCGATCTTTTCGGGCTCGGCGGCGCGGGCTTCAGAGCCGGGAGCGCCGGCGGGCCACAGGGGAATGGCTGGAGGAAGGTCTTTCGGCAATTCGGCGGTTGCGACGGTGGAAAGAAGTGCGGCGAGAAGGAACGGCTTCATGGGCGTGGAAAAGTTGAGGTTCGCAGGACGGAGGTCACTTCACCCAGATTTCGCGATCCGAAGCGTCCATCTCCGCCTCCCAGGTTTTCAGGCGCTCCTTGAGATCGGCGAGGATGTCGGGGTGCTGATAGCCGAGATTCGTGTGCTCGCTGATGTCGGCTTCGAGGTCGAACAGGAGGTCCATGGTGTTGCCGTCGTTGACGTACTTCCATTTGCCGTGGCGGATGGCTTTCTGCTTCCGGATGGAGCGGTCCATGCGCCAGAAGAAGGTGCGGTCCACGGGTTTGGCATCGCCGGTGAGCAGGGGCATGAGGTCGATGCCGTCGAGCGGCTTGTTGGCGGGCGTTTGTGCTTCCGCTCCCGCCATTTTCAGGAACGTAGCGTGCAGGTCCATGGTGATGGCCATCTGGCTGGTGACCTTGCCTTTCGGCAGCTTTGCAGGCCAGCGCATGAGACAGGGCACGCGGATGCCGCCTTCCCAGAGTGTGTTCTTGTGGTGGAAGAGCGGCAGGTTGCTGGCCCAGCGCTCGCCGCCGTTGTCGCTGGAGAAAACGACGAGCGTGTTGTCGGCGAGACCGTTCTTTTCAAGTTCGGCCAGGATCATGCCGACCCCGTCGTCGATGCGCTCGACCATGGCCTTGTAGATGGCGCGGCTGCCGGTCAGCATGGACTCCTTCGTGACCATCGGCGTTTCCGGAGCGTCCGGCGGCTGAAAGGGCGCGTGGACGGCCAGATGCGGCACGTAGAGAAAGAAAGGCTTCGACTTGTGGTCGCGGATGAACTTGGCCGCCCGGTTGTTAACGAGGTCGGTGAAGTAGCCTTCAAGTTTCACGGGTTCCAGTCCGTCGCGCAGGGCGTAGGTGCCGTCGAAGTAGGCGTGCTTGTAGTAGTCGGCGTGGCCGAGCAGCTCGCCAAAGTACTCGTCGAAGCCGCGGTTCACCGGATTGTATTTGTCGGCGTAGCCGAGATGCCATTTGCCGAAGGCGCCCGTCGTGTAGCCGGCGGCCTTGAGCTTGGTGGCCAAGGTGACCTCGGAAAGCGGCAGTCCGAGGGCGTGCATGTCGGGCTCCGGCACCCATTCTCCATTCACGCGGCGGAGCTGCTCCACCATGTAGCCGAAGGCGAACTCCAGCCCGCAGCGCTGCTGCCAGCGGCCGGTGATGAAGCCGGCGCGCGTCGGCGTGCAGACGGGCGCGTTCGCGTAGAAGTCGGTGAACTTCACGCCGTCCCGCGCCAGACTGTCGATGTGCGGCGTGGAGATGTCCGTGCAGCCCATGCAGCCAAGATCTCCGTAGCCGAAGTCGTCGGCCAGGATGAAAACAATGTTCGGCGGCTGGGAGGCCGCGAGGAGAGGAGAGCCGAGGGCGAAGAGAAGGAAAAGGAAGACGCGCATGGTGGGTGGATGGGAACGCGACTGCCAGCCGACGCTTGCACAAGAAGGTTCGCGAATTGACGCCCGGCGCCGCAGGGCCTCATCAGGCACAATAGTCGCGGAAGAGGCCGCCCATCATGGCGCCAAGCTTCCAGTCCTGACCGGGAGGGGCGAAGTGGCCGCGGGTGAAGAGCACGATCGTGTAGGGTGTGCCGCGATGATAAAAGAAGAGGGATTCGTGGTCCCACTCGCCGTAGTTGCCGGTCTTCCCGCCGATGTAGGTGATGCTGGAGGGCAGCACCCAACGACCGAGCCCGAACTGGTCGCGGCGCATGGCTTCGAGTAGAAGTTCGCAGCCGTAGTCGAGGCGGTAGTTCACGCAGCGCTCGTAGAACTCGGCGTAAAAGCGGGGGGAGAGTGAATTGCCGCGAATGGCGGCGTGGGGCAGATGGTACTTGGATTTGAAGAACTGCTCATCCTGCGCGCTGGTGCAGCCGAGCAGGTGGTACCAAGAGGCATTGATGCTCTTGTCGCAGACATAGACGATGTGCTGAAACTCGTCGCGGGTGAGCCTGCCCTGCCTGCGCTCCAGCAGCAGGGCGGCGACGGCGGGCTTTGGCATGGAGCCGCCGATGAAAAGCTGGTCGGCCTGGAATTCGGCGAGGTAGCGGCCGCTGTGCAGGTTCTTGACCGCGTAACCGACGCGGGGATCGCGGCGATACGCGCGGTAGGCCTGCTCGTATCGCGAAGTCCAGGGCCGGCCGTGGGCGTTGTGCGCACGGAAGCGGAGTCGGGCGCCGGAGGCGAGGAAGCGGTTGTGATACTCCCACTGCGCGCGGTTTTTCCGCGCGGCGTATCCCAGACCAGCGCCACCGACTTCACCGGGCACGACGCAACCGGAAAGCCCAAGCGGCAACAACGACAGGCAGCGCCGCAGCCAGTCGCGGCGGCTTGCCGGGGAAGAAGGTGCGTCTCCGGGCGACATCGACCGCGAATTAATCCCCCGCCTTCCCGGGCGCGAGGGCGAATCTGTCAGAAAAATGTGCGCGTCGCGGGAGCGACGCTAGCGCTTGCCGAAGATGCGACCGAGAAGATCGCCGAGCTTGATCGTCTTTTCGTTGGAGACGGCGCCTGCGGGGTTCGGGCCTTCATGCCGGTGCTCCACCGACTGCTGGCTCGGATAGACAGGCACGGCGGGCATGACGATCGGCTGTTCGTTGCGCGTCCACGAGCGACCGTGGAAGTGGTCGTCCATCTTGATGCGCTGCAGCCGCGGATTTCGCAGTCCGGTGCCGGCAAGCACACCCATGTGCTGTTCGATGTCCTCGAAGTAGTTCCTGAGGCTGCGACCGTAGCCGGCCTCGGAGGCGAGGGTCTGCGCGTCTTCCGCCGCGTATTCCATCAGGTGAAAGGTGCGGTACACATGCGGGTAGTCGCCACGTCCGCATTTGCCGCAGCGGCCATAAACGTCGTCGGAGAGATGATTGACGTCGGTGAGCAGATCGGTCAGGGCGCGTGCCAGTTCCGCTTCCTGCGGGCTGGCCGAACGGCGGGTGCGCAGGTGGGCGGCAAAGGACTGCTGCAGCACCTGGGTGGTGTTCTCCAGGCACTTGAGTTCGTGAACGATGGTGGCCTGCCGGACTTCGTCCGCCCGTTGAGCCTCGGCACGCGCCTGAGCCTCCGCTTGAGCGGCTGCACGTGCCTGCGCCTCCGCCGCCATGCGCGCACGCATGTCAGAACTGTGGGGAGAGCGGATGAACTGAGCGCCGGCCGTCGAGGGCAAGGCTGCATTGAAGAGGACGAGGCAAACCGTCAGCAGCCCGAGGCGGTGGAATTTCATAGTCCAATGATGCTAGGGAGTCGCTCCCGCCGTGGCAATACCAAAAGGCGCGGGCGGGCGGCGGGGAAAAGATCACAAGTCCGCTCGATCTTCTTGGGATGTGGGGCATCTTCACGTCGTGAGAGCCAGACCGATCGAATTCCGGGTGCAGGGTGTGCGGGGTTTCCCGGGCGCACTGCTGATGGTGCTGGGCATTGTTGCGGTGCTCAGTCTGCTGGCCCTGCTCTTGTTCGTCGGCGCAGCCGTCGTTGTGGGCGGGCTGGTGCTGTCAGGGGTTGCGGCGCTGGTTTACACCGTGCGGCGAAAACTGGCGGGGATGAAAGCACCGCGACCGATGGCGGAAAACCGGCCCACCGAAGGCGGCATCGTCGAGGTTCGTGAGATCGAAGTCGAGGTGCTGCCCAGCCGGGAGCACTGAGAAAAGCGGGTTTGGGAGCGAAAATGGCACGCGTCCGGCTCAGTAGGACCGCCCACCCGATGCCAAGCCCGAACAACCACCCTCGGACGAACCTTTTCTATGCCGCGACCTTCATCGGCCTGGTGACGGTGGTGTTCACGCTGGGCTACCGGCTGGCGGGGTGGTCGTGGGGGGATGCTTTTTACATGGTGATCATCACCGCCTTCAGCGTGGGCTATGGTGAGGTGCAGCCCGTGGCTGATCCGTGGCTGCGTGCGTGGACCACGGCGCTCATCGTCCTCGGCTGCACAGGCATCATTTTCATCACCGGTTCGCTGGTGCAATGGCTGACCGAATCACAAATACAACGCGTCCTGGGAGGCAAACGCATGGAACACGACATCGATAAACTCAAAAACCACGCCATCATCTGCGGCTTCGGCCGCATCGGTCGAATGATCGCCAGCCAGCTCGAAGCCGGGGGCATCCCGTTCGTCATCGTGGATCAGGCGCAGGATCGTGTGGCCGAAGTTCGTGAAGCGGGCTGGCTGACGCATCAGGGCGAAGCCACGGACGAGTCGGTGCTGCGCGCCGTGGGCATCGCCCGGGCGCGCGTGCTGGCCACTGTGCTGCCTAACGACGCGGCGAACGTGTTCATCACGCTGAGCGCGCGGAACATGAACCCGGAAATCCAGATCATCGCCCGCGGGGAGGTGCCTTCCACCGAGCGCAAGCTCAAGCAGGCGGGTGCCAACCGCGTAGTGCTGCCCGCGCACATCGGTGCGGACCGCATCGCGCATCTCATTCTGCACCCGAATGCCCGCGAGCTGCTGGGCGGCAAGACGAGGTCCAGCGTCGAATTTGAGCATCATCTCTCCGAGCTGGGGCTCGACATGGAAGAGATCGAGATCGGCCCCGACTCGCCCTGGCTGCACCGCCGCGTGGGCGATGTGGAGACGGAGGCGGCCGGAAGGCTGCTGGCTGTGGCCATCCTGCGCAAGGAGGGCGGCACCGACATGAATCCCAATCCCACGGCGATGCTCATGCCCGGCGACGCCCTCGTCGTGATGAAACGCGGCAGCCGCGGGTGATTGGGAACCGAGAGACAAAGAAGAAGGGACACCTCGCGGTGTCCCTTCGTGGTTGATCGTGATGTGAGGCTCAGCCCGGCGATTATTCGTCGCCGCCCGGACGCCACTCTTCGGTGGCAAACTTGAAGGCCTGCTCCAGGCCGACGAGGTCGGTGCTGGGGCGGAGGGCTTCGAAAGCCTGGCTTTCCTTGGCGATGTCCGCCTCGCTGTAGTCCATGGCCTTGATGGAGAGGCCAATGCGGCGCTCCACTTTGTCCACTTTGATGACGCGGGCTTCGACTTCGTCGCCGACATTGAGCTTGTCCTTGACCTTCTCGATGCGGTCCTCGCTGATCTGCGAGATGTGCACCAGGCCGTCGATGTCGTCTTCGAGTTCGATGAAGGCGCCGAAGCTGGCGATCTTCGCGACGCGGCCCTTGACGATGTCGCCCACCTTGAAGCGGGTGTCGATGATGGACCAGGGGTCGGTGTCGAGCTGCTTCATGCCCAGGCTGATGCGCTGGTTGGCCTTGTCGATGCCGAGCACGACGGCTTCGACTTCCTGGCCCTTCTTGAGCAGTTCGGACGGATGGTTGACCTTGCGGGTCCAGCTGAGGTCGGAGACGTGAATCATGCCGTCGATACCTTCCTCCAGCTCCACAAACGCACCGTAGGCGGTGAGGTTGCGGACCGGGCGGGTCATCTTCGTGCCGATCGGATAGCGCTCGTCGATGTCGTCCCACGGATTCGGATCGAGCTGACGCACGCCGAGGCTGATCTTGCGCTCTTCCTTGTTGATGCCAAGGACGGAGGCTTCGATCTCCTGACCCACGGTAAGGACGTCCGACGGACGGGCGATGCGCTTCGTCCAGGAGAGTTCCGAGACGTGGACGAGACCTTCGACACCTTCCTCCACTTCCACGAACGCGCCGTAGGCGACGAGCTTGGTGACCTTGCCGCGCACGCGGTGACCGACGGGATAGCGGGCTTCGATGTTTTCCCAGGGGTTGTTCTGGAGCTGCTTGAGGCCGAGGGAGACACGCTCCTTCTCGCGGTTAACTTCAAGAATCTGCACTTCGATCTTCTGGCCGATGCCGAGGAGTTCGGAAGGATGGTTGAGTCGTACCCCAGGACATGTCCGTGATGTGGAGCAATCCGTCCATGCCGTTGAGATCGACAAACGCACCAAAGTCGGTGATGTTCTTGACGATACCGATGACCTTGTCGCCCGGAGTGACGCCTTCGAGGAACTTCTGGCGCTGTTCGGCGCGCTCGGCCTCGATGACTTCGCGGCGGGAAAGGACGATGTTTTTGCGCTCGTCGTTGATCTTGACGATCTTGAACTCGAACACCTTGCCGACGTACTCGTTGAGGTCCTTCGGCGGGATGATGTCGATCTGGCTGCCGGGCAGGAAGGCTTCGACGCCGACGTTGACCATGAGGCCGCCTTTGACGACGCTCTTGATCTTGCCTTTGACGAGGCCGCCGTCCTTGAACACGGCGTAAATTTTCTCCCAGTTCTGACGGTGGGCGGCCTTCTCCTTGGAGAGAACGACCATTCCTTCGTCATTTTCGAGACGTTCGAGGAGGACTTCCACCTCGTCGCCGACCTGGATGTCTTCGTCTTCGAATTCGTTGGCGGGGATGGCGCCTTCGGACTTGTAGCCGATGTCCACAAGGACGACCTGCGGTTTGATTTCGAGGATCTTGCCTTTGACGATGGATCCTTCGGAGAGCTCGCGGAAAGAACCTGCGATCAGGTCTGCGAGAGTAGCTGCTGCACTCATTTCTATACTTTAACGGGTTGGGAGCGTTGGGTGGAAACCGCACGCGCACTTCCGCTCCGGAGGCGCACGGCGGGCTTTCGTCCCGCAGCACCATAGGATGCCCGGACAAGAGGGGCGGGATTGTCAGTGAGGTTCCGGATTTGGCAAGGACGAAAGTGGAGGGGATTCCGAAAATGGCTCATACTCCTCCCCGGCGGCGTCCATTGTGTTGAAGGAGTGGGGCGGGCGCGTCGTTCACGCTCCCCGCCATGCGCCCCCTGCTTCCCAGTTCTGCTCCTTAACCCCTCCTCCTTTTGCCGCCGACCTGGCGTTCTGATCCGGCGGTCATCACCGCCGCGATGAAGAAGGCCGTCACCTACGCTCACACGCATCTGGCCCGCGAGGGCGGCTATGCGACCTCGTGGGACAAAGAGGGCAAGATCGGCGAGGTCGAGCATGGAAAGTCGCCCACGATCATATCCATCCAGCCGCATGGCACGACGACGATGGGACTGGTCATGCTCAAGGCTTGGCAGGCGACGGCGACGAGGTCTTTCAGCGCTGCGAAGGATGCAGCCAAGTCGCTCTCAAATGCCAGCTCGCGACCGCGGCTGGCCCAGCGATTTCGATTTCGCTGCTGACAAGGCCGGGAAATACCACCTGCGCAGCGATCTCGACGCGGGCGACAAGGAGCCCGGCAGCGCAACAACTACTCCACGCTCGACGACAACAAAACCGAGTCAGCGCTGCTCTTCCTGCTCGAAATGTGCCACGAGCCGGCCTGCGCGGATGACGCCGAACTGAAGCGCTGCACGAAGTTCGCCTTCGATTCGTTGCTTGCCGCCCAGGCTCCGATCGGCGCGTGGCCGCAGCAGTTCAACGGCCCGGCCGATCCCACCGCGCCCGTCATCAAAGCGAGCTATCCCGCCGAGTGGTCATGGACCTATCCGAAGCTCAAATACATCGGCTACTACACGCTCAATGACGGCAACCTGCAGCAGACGGCCAAGGTGTTGTTCCGCGCCTATGAACTCGAAAAGGACGAGCGCTACCTCGCTGCATTGAAGAAGCTCGGAGAATTCTTTCTCCTCGCCCAAATGCCCGAACCGCAGCCGGTGTGGGCGCAGCAGTATGACCGCGACATGCATCCCACCTGGGCGCGCAAGTTTGAGCCGCCGTCCGTCACCGGCAATGAAAGCGTCGGTGCGATGGAGACCTTGTATGATTTGTGGGTGCTCACCGGCGATGACAAATACCTCAAGCCATTGCCTGCGGCGTTCGCGTGGTTTGAGCGCTCCATGCTGCCCGACGGCCAGCATGCGCGCTTTTACGAGCTGAAGACCAACAAGCCGCTCTATTTCGTCAAAGACACCTACGAACTGACCTACGACGACAGCAACATGCCCACGCACTACGGCTTCAAAATCGGTGCCATGAGCAAGGTGCAGAGGCTCAAGGAAAACCTCGCCAAACCCCTGGAAGAGATGCGTCGCAAGCTTGCCGGACCACAGACGCCCAAGGAATGGATGAGCAGGGCCAAAGGCGCCGCCTCCAAGGCACGCAGCGCCGCCGAATCTCTCGACAGCGAAGGTCGCTGGCTGAAGGACGACCAGATCGACTCAGGCGAATTCGTCAAACACATGAACGCGATGGTGACCTATGTCGAGGCGCGGAAGAAGAGCGGGCAGTAGCAGCTCCGCGAAGTCGGTCCGCCGGGCACGAAGTTCAGCAGGAACTGCGTATGTCATTGGGATGCGCCTTCTCCTCGCCGCCCTGCTTTCATGTTCCCTCGCCAGCGCGAAGGAGCCCTTCAAACCCAACCTAGGTCCCGATCTGCCGACCATCACGGTCACCTGCGGCGATGCAACCCTGCTGCTGCGCCAGGCGACGCAGTGGACGGCGGGTCGCATTGATTATCGTGGTCACGCGATGACAACGGAACGCAGCGCCTACGGCACGGTGTTTTCGTTTCCCGATGTCGGCTTCATCGGCACCGCACATCTGGAAAACGAACCGGAGAAGCTGCAGTCGCTCGCCTTCTTCATTGATGACAAGAAAGTGGAAACACCCATGGCGGAAATGAAGGGTTCTTCGTTCCGCCTGGAGCGCAAGTCGCGCATCCGCGCCTTTGATCTGACGAACATCATCGAGATCAAAGACAACCAGCTCCACGAAACCACCACCGTTCATGCCGACGAAGCCGTAGCGCTGAAGCTGGTGTATCACTTCATGCATGCGTGGACGCCGAGCGTCTCAGCGTTTCTCACCGCAAACGATGCGGGCCCGCTGCGCGATAACGTGGAAGTCGCGAAGAAGTTCTACATCAACAAGCGCGTCGACTGGATGGCCGTGCACGAACCGAAGAGTTCCCAGTTCGGTGTCTCGCGCCTGTTGCAGGCACCGGAACTCGGAGAACACATTTCCGCCATCTGGAACGTGCCGGGCACCTACCGGAAGTTTTACCTGAAGTGCTTCAACAACGCCACCGTGCCCGCCGGCTTCACCGGAACGTGGCGTATGGTCACGGCGTTCGGCGGCAGCACGCCGGACACGTGGGAAAACGCCGCGCGCAAACTCGCTCAAGATCTGGCAAAGCCATGAAGAAGCCCTCGAAGTCTTGGACTTCTGTTCTCTCGCGGCATCCCAATAACGTCACAGGCGCTCGACATTGACATTGATGGGCGGCAGAGAACCGTTCGTTCACAGGTGCCCACTCCAGACAAAACCACCGCCAAAGCCTTCACCCGTTACACGGGAGGCGAAGTTGTCGCCGACAGCGAGCCGCTGCACTGGTCCGGAATCGTGGTTCGGCGATTGCGCTTTCCGCCGAAGGTGGACCGCTTTCTGGTGCCCGCGACGCCGGAGCCGCTGTTCACCTGCATTGTCAGTGGCAGTGCTCGCTTCCGTGAGCGCGATGTGGGTCAGGAGTGGATTGAGCGCCAATTGAAGCCCGGCGATGTTTTTGTGACCCACTCGAAGGAGCCCTACGAAATGACGTGGACATCTCCAGCCGATCAGGTGATCGACACGATACTGGTCCACTTCGAGGTCGATCAGTTTCTGGCGACCTTGGACGAGGTGTTTCCGGGGAAACACGATGAAATTCAGGTGACCGATTACTTCGGTCACGACGATGTCGCCTGGCCCTTGTTTCTGGCATTGGGCGAGATGCTCAAAGAACGGGTTCCCGGATCGTCGCGCCAAGTTGCTGTGTTGGGCCGGTTGCTGACAGTCCGCATGCTGGAGAAGTACACGGACATCGCTGCCGAGAAGCCGGACTACCACGGCGGGCTTCCCATCGCCAAATTGCGGAAACTCGAAGACCACGTTGGAGAACACCTCGGCGAAGAACTGTCGCTCGAAAGCCTGGCCGAGGTGGTTGACTTGAGCCCCTTCCATTTCTCCCGCATCTTCAAGCAGACGACCGGAATGACGCCGATGCAGTTCGTCACCCGCGAGCGCATTTCCCGCGCCCAGCAACTCATCCGGGAAACCTCCAGCAGCCTGATCGACGTCGCCATGGACGTCGGCTACACGAGTCCCAGCCATTTTGCGAAAGTCTTCCGCCAGCACGTTGGAATCACGCCCACCGAGTTCCGCAAAGGCCTCTGAAAGGCGGATGCGGCGATTGCCGCAAGATCGCGACAGAGCGAGCAGGATGCCGCGAGAAGGTTTCCGACGATCGGGTATGATAGGAACGCTATGAACACCAACATCACAGGAAAAATCGTTGTCATCACCGGAGCAAGCAGCGGACTCGGCGAGGCCGCCGCCCGGCTCTTATCCAAGGAAGGCGCCACGGTGGTTCTCGGCGCCCGGCGCGCAGCCCGCCTCGAGGCACTCGCCTCCGAAATCATCGCAGCGGGCGGTCAGGCGCTCGCTGTCGAAACCGATGTCACCGATCGCACGCAGGTGCAGCGTTTGGTCGACACGGCAGTCGAGCGCTTCGGCCGCGTCGACGTCATGATCAACAATGCCGGACTTATGCAACAGTCGCCCTTGGAAAGTCTGCGGATCGACGAGTGGGACCGGATGATCGACATCAACATCAAGGGGGTGCTTTACGGCATTGCCGCTGCTCTGCCTCACATGAAGCGACAGATGTCCGGTCACATCATCAACGTCTCCTCGGTGGCAGGTCACAAGGTCACACCACATGGCTCCGTGTACTGTGCGACCAAGCACGCGGTGCGGGCGATTTCCGAAGGATTTCGGCAGGAGGTGAAGCCGTATCATATTCGCACCACCATCGTTTCACCGGGTGCAGTGGCGACAGACCTTCCGAATGCTATCAACGAACCCGGCGACGCAGCGGCCATTCGCTCCTACTACGATCAATTCGCGATTCCCGCCGACTCGTTCGCCCGCGTCGTGGCCTTCGCCATGAGCCAGCCGGATGATGTGGACATCAACGAGATCCTCTTCCGCCCGACCAGCCAGGAGCTTTGAACAACAGTCACCATTCAACCCAACACAACGATGAAAATCGCCCGAACCGGCACTCAAGCCTCCGCCAAGGGTCCGGCGGACTGGTTCACCGGCACCGTGCGTATCGATCCGCTGTTCCAAACAGAAGCCCCGGCTCGCGCGGCAGGAGCCAATGTCAACTTCGAACCCGGCGCCCGCACCGCATGGCACACGCATCCGCTGGGCCAGACCCTCATCGTCACTTCGGGATTCGGCCTTGTTCAACGCGAGGGCGGACCGATTGAAGAAATCCGTCCCGGCGACGTCGTCTGGTTCCCGCCCGGCGAGAAACACTGGCACGGAGCCTCGCCCTCGACCGCCATGTCCCACATTGCGATTCAAGAGGCACTCGATGGCAAGGTGGTCGAATGGCTGGAGCACGTGAGTGACGATCAGTACCCCGAGAAGTCCTCCATCAGCCAGAATTGAGAACGGTGGCAAGGAGGGCTTGCGGGAAGCCGTTGCACGTCTGATGAAGACTCGCCGCGAATTCCTCAGCACCTCCGCCGCGCTTGCCGCAGGCGGTTTGACTCCGTCGATCGCCGCCGAGTCGCCCAAGCCATTTCATCTCTGGGCCTGTGGTGATTCGCATGTCGGCACGGACATCAAGAAAGGGCGCGAGTCGCTGGCGAAGGCGATCCGCCAGTCGGAATTCGGTGACGAGAAGCTGGGTGCACCCTCTTTTGACTGGGACATCGCCATTCACGTTGGCGATCTCGCCGGTGGTCAGGGTGCGCCCGATGACAAGGAAGGTCGCGAGGTGGTGAAGC
>JAWLBG010000018.1:0-103778 GCA_041395065.1 Prosthecobacter sp.
TCGCGTGCTACTCCGGCTCGCTGGGTCCCAAAACCCGCGAAGGCGACATGCAGGCTCCAGAAGGATTCTACCTGGTCACTCAGAAACAGCTCAATCCGGCCAGCAGCTACCACCTTTCCTTCAACATCGGCTACCCCAATGACTACGATCTTGCGCTGCAGCGCACTGGCAGCCTTATCATGATTCATGGCGACGAGTGCAGCATCGGCTGCTTCGCGATGACCGACCCATTGATCGAGGAAATTTATCTCATAGTCGAGGCCGCCCTTCAGCACACCGCTTCCGTCCCCGTCCACATCTTCCCGTTCCGCATGTCCGACGAACGCCTGCAGAGTGAGAAGGACTCCCCTCACCACGACTTCTGGCAAGACCTCCACACCTTCCACGAGCTTTTTGTTCAAACCCTCCGTGTCCCTCAAGTCATCGTCAAAGACGGTCGTTATCAGGCCCGGTGAAAATCCACCCCGACTGCTTGTGAGTAGCCCTTTTAATCCTGCCTTTCCATGACATCCCTGACTCTCGCTGCTCCCAAAACCTTCGAGTGGACCACACTCGACGAAGCAGTCTCACCTCTCACAGGTTCGGCTCTGGTTGCCATCCGTGCGATCGGCATCTGTGGCACTGATTTCAGCGGTTATCTCGGCAAGATGCCCTTTATCGAATATCCGCGCATTCTCGGCCACGAACTGGGCGTCGAGGTTCTGGCGGTGGGCGAAGGCGTTACTCATCTCAAGGTTGGCGACCGTTGCTCCGTTGAGCCTTACCTCAACTGCGGAACTTGTCATCCCTGTCGGCGCGGCAGCACCAACTGCTGCGAAATGCTAAGGGTGCTCGGCGTGCATTGTGATGGTGGCATGCGCGAACGCATGATTCTTCCCGCACACAAGCTCCATGTCTGCAACGCGCTCGACTTTGAGCAACTGGCCCTCGTTGAAACCCTCGCGATTGGCTGTCATGCAGTGAATCGAGCCCAGGTCACAGCATCCGACGATGTCCTCATCATTGGAGCTGGCCCCATCGGTCTTACCGTTCTTGAATTCGCCAGAGCCGCACAAGCCCACGTCGCCATCCTCGAACTCAACGCCGCACGCCGTGAGTTCGTTGAACAAAACTACCCCGGCGTCAGGGCCGTCTCTGCATTGCCTGACTCTTCCGCTTTCCAGATCGTGTTCGACGCCACGGGCAACGCGAACTCCATGGCGTCCGCGCTGAAGTTTGCCCGCTTCACTGGCCTCATCGTATATGTGGGCATCACCAAAGATCCCGTCTGCTTCGACGATCCCCTGTTCCACCGCCGTGAATTGAGCCTCCTCGCCAGCCGCAATGCCGTCGCCTCCGACTTCCCCCGCATCCTCACCATGATTCAGTCCGGGCAGATCAACACCCGCTCCTGGATCAGCCATCGCTGTGAATTCAAAGAGCTGCCCGGGCAGATGGATCAATGGCTGCTGCCCGAATCACGAGTAATCAAGGCCGTGGTGCGACTGGAAGACTGAACGGTTGATCAAAGTGCAACAAGCAGCCTGCAGAGACGGAACGCAAGGCAACTAGGACTGCGCACCATTCAGAGAGGTTTGTCATAGATGCTTTGGAAGACGTTGTCCGCGTTCGGATCAATGATGGTGATGCCATCCTGACCGAAGCGAGCCGTCACAACGGCCCCCTTCCCCTCCTGCATGTATTTCCAGTTCAGGTCTCTCACCCGGGCGGCGGCATCCACGATGGCGCATGTGATGCGGGCCTCTTCGGCGGTGGGGTAAATCTCGGCCACGGCATCGCGGCTTTCATTGGCAAACTTCACACGGCAGATGGCAACCAAGCCGACAGTGAGGCTGTCCACCCCGTAGCCAATGTATCCCTTGCTGCCATCAGGACGCTCCACTTCGCGCGTGAAGTGATTGTTGCTCGTGCGGGATCCACCGCCGGCGTTCCACCATCGGAAGCCTCGATACTGCTGGTCGCTCTCCACCTTACCATCGGCACCAACGATTTCGTGACCTTGATTCACCGGACCTTCGAAGTCGGCGGGCGTCACCCAGTTGTTGTTGAAGTTGATGGACATCCCGTTGTCAAAATCCACGCGAACCTGCACGGAATCGAAGGCGTTGATTCCATCGCGCACGAGGCGCTTCTTCTGACCGACTGCGGTCAGACTGACTGGTTTGGATTTGTAGTAACTCCAGATGAGGTCGGTCCAGTGCGGGCCGACATAGCTGAAGGGGTCGCTGCTTTCCACCCACTTGAATGTGCTGGTGCTGACCTCCAGCGGTTCTTCAAGATAAGCCGTGCCGTAGAGCGGTGGACCGATGCGATTCTGAATGTCGTCTCGAATGCGAAGATGGTCAGGGTCATAACGCTTGTGCATGTCCACGGCGACAATGAGGTTTTTCGCCTGAGCGGCTGCAATGATCTCGTCCGATTCCTGGATGGACAGACACATGGGTTTTTCCGTCAAGACATGCACTCCACGCTCCAGCGCGGCCAAAATTGGCTGAGTATGCAGATGGTCCGGGGTGGCCACTGCCATCACGTCCAAATCGGGAAATACGGCAAGGATGTCGTTCCAGGGCGCGTCCCCATGAAATGCTCGGGGTTCGTGCCCGGTGATGTTCTTGAAGGCTGTGGCGGCCTTCTTTGCCGAAGCCTCACTTCGCGTAGCGACAGCGACGAGGTCAAACTTCACCGGGGCGAGATCGCGCGAGTATTTGTCCAGACCAACACGAGCGAGTTGTCCAGCGATGCCAAAACGCTGCAGGTCAGCATACGCACGCGCATGCACATCTCCGCCGAACATGCCGGCACCGACGAGGGCGATCTTGATCGTCTTTTCCATGCTGTCCATGGAAGGCGGACAAGTCGGCGCTGCAAGGTGCTATGATAATACCCGAGTGCCGTTTTTCGGTATCATTGGCGGGAGGCTCAAACGCGAAGCGTGCCTGATGTGCGCCGGTCGTCACGGAAGAATTGGTCCATCCTCTCCCTGAGATCGGCATAAAAGTTTCGGGACATCTCTTCGAGAGCTTCGACGGTATGCGTCACTCCGGTCAATGCCGCCTGCTCACGGGCAAGCCGGTTCTTCTCTTCGAACTCGCGCTCCAGGTCCATCAGGTAGGCGAGGAACTCCTTCGCGGCTCGCGCCCGGTCCACTCCATTGATGAGTCCGCGTTCGAGGGGCTTGTTTTGAGTGAGGTTCAGCAGTCTGCTTTCGCCCAATTCCTTCATTTGGCGGCTGAATCCCTCGATGAAGGCTTTTCTCTCTCCGTCATAACAGGTTTCCTCCCGGTCCAGAAGGGTGTCGTAAGGTCCGGGCTTCGAAAAGAACTTTACGACCAGCGGGATCGTGTCGACAAGCATGAAGAGCATTGTCAGCACCAGATAAGCCACCAGTGCGAAGGTGCCGCCCTGCGCACCTTGTTCGAAGAGTTCATGCAGCGCCAGTGTCTGGGTGAGGATGTCACGCCGGGGTTCGGCACGGATGGCGGTGATTCGCATATCCTCGTCCTTCACCAGTTGTCCGACTTCCGTATGCAGATTCTGCAACTGCAGCAGAAGCGCATCGATCTGCGTTTTCAGGGTTTCACGAATGGCGTTCTGCTGGCCAACAAACTGGTCCGCCTGCTCCAGTTGCACCTTTTGTTTCAAAGCGAGGATGCGGGCCTGTTCCGCTTTGCTGGCGGCTGCTTCTTCTGCCACCTTCGCATCGAGTGCGGCATTGACCCCGTCTTCGGCCGCCTTGATCTCGGCGACGAGGGCCACGCGATTTTGAGTCAGTGTGTCTAGGACACCGCTGAGCCGGGCAGACTCGGCCCGGCGCCATGTGAGTTGGTCCTCCTGGATGCTCTTTGCGCGTGGGCCGAGGCCTACGATGCCGCTGCGCTGTCCGTTGACTTCGCGCTCGAATTCGGTCTGCCAATGATTGAGTTCTCCGGCGATCTTCTGATAATCGGCGCTGAGAGTGGCCATTTCACGGTCCAAAGCCTCGAGTCTGACCTTCCCCGGGGCCACGGCATCGGCGATCTTTGCCTCGCGTTCCGCCTTGGCCTTTTGTTCATCCTCGGTCAGCGGCACTTGGATCGGTTGCCCGCTTTCATCGAGAAACTTGGCGCTGAAGGTCGCGTTCCAATTTTCGCGCTGTTTTGCGATCTCCGCTTCCAGAGGGGCGATGCGGGCCTCCACAGCCGCCTTTTGCTGCTTGGCCGTTTCTCGCGCAGCTTCGATCTCATCCTGTCGATGTTTTTCGATGACGGAGGTGACGGTGTCTTTGAAAAGCAGCAGCGTAAGAGGATGCGAGATGGTGATCCCCATCAGCGCCGCCACGACCACACGCAGCGAAAACTGCGCCGCTTTCCTGAAGAAACTCTGATACGCGCGATACGTAGCCAACAAGGCTCGGTCCACTGTCAGAATGATAAACGACCAGACGAGAGAGACCGGTGCGATGATCCACCAATTCTCCGTAAGAGTCGAAAGGGCGTAAGCACATGCGATGATGGCGAACGTGGAGGGCACGAGCACCGTAGCCCCAAAGGCGACGTATTTTCGCCGCTCCCACGCCGGACAGGCATCGAGATTGTCGGACGATGCGGATGACAGCCAGAAGAAGACGCGTTCGATGCGTTGCAAGAAGTTCATGGACGTGAGGGGCCGTTTGATCAGTGTGCGGGCGGGGCCGGGGTTGTCAAACCATGCCGCCGGATTATTGAGAGCCTATGACGGTCGCCCTCGACGAAGCATTCATCTGTGATTCCGTCCCTGCGGAAATCATGGACCAGCTCTGGGCGATGGGGTGGAGGCATTTTGGCACGTATTTCTTCCGCTACAGCACCCAGTTTTTGGAAGGCGGTATTGCCCAGACCATCATGCCGCTTCGCATCGATCTGGAAGCCTGCACATTCAGCAAGAGTCAGCGCCGGGTGCTGAAAAAGAACACCGATCTGCGCAGCGAAGTCACCCCCGCCCAGCTCGACGACGTTACTCAAGCGATCTTCCAAAGTCATAGGCAGCGTTTCAGGTCCAACGTCCCTGATTCGTTGGAGACCTTCGTCGGCCCTGATCCCGGCGGCGGTCCCTGTGAGTGCCGGATGATTCGCGTCTACGATGACACGCGCCTCGTCGCGGCCAGCTTCCTCGATTTCGGCCAGCATGCCGCATCCAGCGTTTACGCAGTTTTCGAACCCGAATATGCCGTGCGCAGTCTCGGCATTTACACTCTGCTGCTGGAAGTCGAACACTGCCGCCAGGCCGGTCTGCGCTGGCTTTATCCCGGCTATGCCACGCATGAGTCCAGTGCTTACGACTACAAAAAGCAGTTTCGAGGAACAGCCGCCCTCGACTGGAGCACGGGGGAATGGAAGGACCTTGTTCCCGTTTAGCGCCGGATGTGGAGGAACAAATTCACGCCCTCGGGCTCCCATTGAATGTCGACGGAATCGGATGCCGCTCCAGCTTCGAGCGCAAGTTCGCGCAGCCGATCCCGTGTCCGGTGCTGCAGCACCCAGTCTCCCATTAGTTCCATGTAGTCGCGGCTGGGATTGAAGTCGGAAAAGTTGCCCACCACCACTTCTCCGCCCTCCGAGTCGCCATCAGGGCTTTCAGATACACAAACGAACGATCATGAGGTAGTTGAAGAGCCCCGCTGACCACACAAGGTCATAGCCCTCGCACAGCAGGCAGCACGTTGCGAGCGGTAAACTCCACTCACCTTGCAGGTATAGAGCATTCTCGCACATTCGATGGCATGGAATCTCCGCATCGACGCAATCAAAAAACACCTCGCGTTTGGGTTCTCCAACACCCACTGCGCACATCTCTGCGCCGACCGCTAAGGACATTGCTACACGCAGGGCGATTTAACGTACCCCTGGTGGGCGTCCAACAACTGCCGGAAAGTAGGACTTCCGATTCCGCACCGCCGCCTCGGCGCCTGCGCGTGAAAATGCCAAATCCCAACGCCGCAGATGCGCTTCTGGGGCCGTCCGCAGTGTAAATGGCGTCACCTGAAATCACCGCTGTAACCGTATTTTTACCCAAGGCGCGCGTGATTGCATGGTGCCCAGTCGTCGGTGAGTGATGTCCTGGTGATGGGCCAGCACGTCTTCACGCGCACCACCCGGCGCGCACGGCGTCACCTAGCAATGCCGCAGGCACGATTGATCATCGCATACTCGCCTTGGCATCGGGCCGCCACTGCGGTAATGAGTTCCCGCAAAAAGATCATCAAGCTGAATCAAAGGCGCCACGTCATTCTGCGAATGGAAGGGCGGTCTGGAGAACGTAGCGGCATGCGCAGAAGACAGAGTTTGATAATAAACCATTGTTAACCAACCGGGAAGCAAAAAAGGCTCCGCTATGCAGCTACAGCGAATTTCACGAAACCACGCTTATTGTGGTGCTCATGCGCTTCAGTTGTTCTTCAAGAATCTCTTCCCTTGCAGGAATCGAAGGCTGAGCACCGGTCGCTTTGAGCGTCGCCAGTGCTCCGGCGGCGTTCTCGCAAAAGCGATGTCACTCCGATAGGGCGAATGCACCCGCAAATGTGTCTCCCGCTCCCACGGTATTCACCGGTGTGATTTCGGTGGTGCCAGCTCACTGGCACCGCTCTCCGTGATGCCTTTAACGTGCTCTGCTCCTCGCGTGGCGATGAGCCGCGACACCGACGCCCATCAAATCGCAATTGCGATCTTTTCTGCCTCTCCTTCATTCACACAATACGAGCGATCAGTTAACCGACAGAAACGCCTCGCTCAGCGGCGAAGGATTCAAAATGACGCGCACAACTGCTTCGCCATGATTTCCACGGCGCGACGCACGACCGACAGCGGACACTCAAATTCGGCAACAGCAGCACACTGCTCCACGGATGAGGCCGGCGTGTTTTTCTTTATATCGTCACTCGTGATGGCGTGATTCGCCCCCGGATTCACGATGATCGAGTTCTCGCCCGCATCATCGACCGCTATGAAAGGCGCTGCCCGTCGGCACTTTCGTCCGTGAAATGCCTGCGGTGTCGATTCCCTCGGCGTTGAGCGCCTCAATGTAGCGCGCCGAAATCATCCGCGCCCACGCAGCCGATCAACGCGCGTCCGCCCGCTCGCGCCGCCGCAACGGCCTGATCTGCTCCCTTTGTTGCCAAAGCACGTCAGCATGCTGCTCGATCGTCAGCGTCTCGCCCGGCGCGGGAATGCGCGTGGCACACGCAGCGTATGATCCACGTTCAGCGAACCGACGACGACGATGCTGGGACGTTTTTGGTTCCATCATTTCTTCGCCGGCGGAGGGTTGACGAGCTGCACGATGGCTTCGCGCACGGGCTGCGTTTGCTCCGCCTGCTGCGATGAGGATGCTTGCCATCGCCCTTCTTCGCAGGGCGAAAGAGCGTGGCTGAGTCGTTTTCGACAGTAATGTTCCCGGGCGGCGAGAGGTCAAAGTAGCCACGGTCGGGCATCAGCGCATACAGCACGGCCGTCGGATCCCACGTCGGGCGGTCGTGCGGCGGCGGATTGTAGAGGTAGTAGGCTTCCTTGAGCGGATGATGCTCGATGTAGTTGAGATCCTGTTCGATCACGACGTGCGGAAAGGCAGCCGCGACACCGATTTCGTAGCCGCTCCACACGATCGGCGTGGGCCAGTCCTTGGCGAGCTTTTGCGCGGCGGGCACGTCGAGCTTCACGTTGTATTCAAGGTGCCGCGTGTCGAAGTTCACCGTCTGAAACGCGCCGGCCATGATGCTGAGCACCTTCACCTTCTTCTCGGCGAGCGCCTTGGCCTCGGGATCATCGAGCAGGCGCGCGAGATTCGTGAAAAAGCCGACCTGCGCGATCACCACACTGCCGTCCGGCTGCTTGGCGAGGATGTCTTTTATCAAACCAACCGCCTCGGGTGCGTCGGCGCCGCTTTTGAGATCATGCGGGTAACGGAAGGATCCGTCGGGGTTCTTTTCGTCAGCGAGGAGGTTGAATCTGCCTGCTTCCTTCGCCGCGCCGTTGCGCACGACACCGATGGGCGTGTCGGGATAGCCGTAAAGCGTGTTCACGGCATCCACGAAGGCCGCTGCCTGCGGATGGTCTTTGGTCACAGTGACGGCGAGCAGTTCGCACGCGCCACGCTTCTGCAGATTGTGAATCATGCACAGCGCCATCAGGTCATCGACATCGTTGCCCATGTCAGTGTCAAAGATGATCTTCACAGGCGCCGCCTGGGCGAGGCCGCACAACAAAAGAGAGAGGAGCAGGTGTTTCATTTTTGAGGAGGTTGGATGGTGAGATGGACGATGGCTTCGAGCACGCGGCTTTGCTGCACAGAGGTCATGGTGAGAAATCGGTCGCGCTGGCTGCCTTTGAGGTTTTTTGCGGGGATGAAGCGCGTAAAGCCGTCGTCGAGCACCTTCACGCGTCCGGGCTGCGAGAGGCCGAAGAAGCCACGTTCGGGATACACCGCCTGCAGCACGCTGCTCTCGTCCCAGCACGGACGGTCATGCTCCGGGCCGCTGTGGAGCAGGTAGGCCTCTTTGACGATGTGATGCGGCACATAACCGAGATCACGCTTAATCACGACACGTGGAAATGGCAGCGCCTCGCCGATCTCGAACCCGCTCCACACGATGGGCACCTCGTCAGGCCACTGATCGGCCACCGTCTGCATGTAGCCGATGCCGTTGATGACGTTCGCTTCGAGGTGGTAGTTCGTGCCGTTGCAGAACGCGAACGCACCGGCCATGATCGAAAGCGTTTTCACCTTCTGCCTCACCAAATCGATGCCACCGGGTGATTTGAGCAGGTTCGCCATGTTCGATGCGATGCCGACGCTGATGATCGTAACGCTGTGATCCGGTTGCGCGCTCAAAAGCTCGCGAATCAGCTCCACAGCGTCCTTCGCGGCCTCATTGCGCTTCAAATCGTGCGGGTAATCCGGCGAGTCGGCCAGCTTGAGGTATTTGCTCTCGCGATGCTGCGCCTTGTCATCGCGCGTGACACCGACGGGCAGGTCCGGACGCCCGTGAAAGGTGTTCTGAGCGTCCACAAAGCTCGCCGTGAGCGGATTGTTCTTCGAGACCGTCACGCCTAGAAACTCGCACGCGCCTCGATCCGCCAGCGTGTGGCACATCGCCAGCGCAAGCACGTCATCGACATCGCCGGTGATGTCTGTGTCGAAGATGATCTTCGGCTTCTCGGCGAAGAGCGACGCGCCGAAAGCGCAGAGAAAGAGAATGAGGCGTTTCATGAGTTATTTGCGTCTCCAGGTGTCCGCGAGCACGGCGGCGATGATGACGGCTCCGGTCACCACGCGTTTCATCGGTTCCGTGGCGCCGATTTGAACGAGGCCCGCTTCAAGCGTGGCGATAATGAGCACGCCCATGAAGCTTTTCACGACACTGCCGCGTCCTCCCATCAAGCTCGTGCCGCCGACGACGACCGCGGCGATGGCGCTCAATTCGAAACCGACGCCCGCATTCGGATCGGCGCTGCCGAGGCGCGAGCAATTGAAGACAGCAGCCAGCCCCGTCAAAGCGCCGAGCAACGCATGCGCCAGGATGCGAGGACGATCCACCGGGACGCCGGAAACGAGCGCGGCCTCACGATTCGCACCGATGGCAATCCAATGACGCCCCATGGGCATCTGCGAAAGCATTACCTGCCCCGCCACGACGATGAGCACGCTGATGATGTAGGCCGGCGAAATGACCAGTCCGCCAAATGGAGCACCCAGCGACTCAATCGAAGCACCGATGTATTTGGTCTGCGAGTTCGTCGCGAGGAACGCCAGCCCGCGCGCCATTTCCAGCATGCCTAGAGAGACAATGAACGAGGGAAGCCGCAGCTTCACGCTCACCGCGCCTGTGGTGCCACCGATCGCGCCGCCCACGAGGATGCTGCCGAGCAAGGCAAGCGGCAGCGCCCACTGCCAGTCGGCCATCATCACACCGACGACCGCGCCACACAGTCCAAGCACGGAACCGACGGAGAGATCGATGCCGCCCGTCACCATCACCAACGTCATGCCAGTGGCGACCAGCGCGAGCGCCGGAATGCGGTTCGCCACCGAGCCCAGCGTCGCCACACTGAAGAAGCTGTCGCGCAGCATGCCGAACAGCAGGATCATCGCCGCGAGCACGGCGAGGAGGATGAGGTAGTCAGCGAAGCGGCGCATAAGAAAATGACGAAATCAGAATGAGGAATGACGAATCAAAGTCGAAGCTCGAATGACGAATGGATTGAGCATTGGGGCTTTATTCGTCATTCGCCATTCTGGTTTCGTCATTTCGTCACCACATCCACCGGCGTCTGTTGATCCGCGGGCGTGGACTTGTCCTTGAGAATCTTCAGCGCGGCTTCGATCCCGAAGATGGCGAGCTGGTCGCCGTGCTGGTCGGCGGTGGCGAGGACGCGGCCGTCGGCGAGGAGTGGTTTGAGCGCGGCGATGTTGTCGAAACCGACGATCTGGACCTGACCAGCCTTGCCTGCGGCCTGCACGGCGGCGGCGGCTCCGAGCGCCATGTTGTCGTTGGCGCAGAGCAGCGCTTTCACGTTGGGATTCGCGGCGAGGATGCCTGCGGCGACGCCATTGGCTTTTTCCATCTCCCACTGGCCGCTTTGCGTGCTCACGATCTTCATTCCAGCGGCGTTCATCGCATCTTCAAAGCCCGCCTTGCGCTGCTGGCCGTTGAAGGCGGTGGTCACGCCTTCGATGATGGCCACCTCATCGCCCGCCTTGAGATTTTTTGCGAGCACCTCGCCTACCGCCTTCGCTCCGGCACGATTATCAGGGCCGACGAAGGGGATTTGCAACCCGGCCTGCTTCAGCGTGTCGGCATCGAGCTTGTTGTCGATGTTGATGACGAGCACGCCGGCCTCCTTGGCGCGCCTGAGCACGGTGACGAGCGCCTTCGAGTCCGCAGGCGCGATGACAATCGCCTGCACACCCTGCGCGACCATCTGCTCCACCAAACCAACCTGCTCGGCGAGGTCGGTTTCGTTCTTGATGCCATTCACGACGAGGTCGTAATCGGCGGCATGCGCGGCCTGATGTTTCTTCGCGCCCTCGGCCATGGTCTGGAAGAACTCGTTCGCCAGCGACTTCATCACGAGCGCAACCTTGGGCTTGCCGGATGGAGCAGAAGAAGACTCGCCCGCAGGCTTGCAGGATGTCAGCGCCAGCGCGGCGAGCAGGGTGGGACGATGCATTTCATGGTTGGAGATGGCGGTTTGCGCAAACGATTGTGCAGAAGGGAGTCTTTCGGTCAACCTTTCTTCCGCTGACTGACAGAATTCCGCTGGATCAGGCGCACGGGGAGGGCTGTTTGCAGCTGCTTGATGCATCGGGTTCTGGCTTGATTTGAGCGAGCAGGCTGTCCACCGCAGCCGTGCCCATGTCTTCCACCGGCTGGGCGAGCGTGGTAAGAGGTGGCGACAACAGTGCGGCCCAGGGCTGTTCGTCGAAAGCGATGAGCGAGACATCGGCGGGGATCACCAGCCCGCGCTCGCGCACTGCTTCGATGGCGCCGAGGGCGAGGAGATTGCTGAGCGCGAGGATCGCCGTGGGGCGTGGTTGAAGGTCGAGTAATCGCAGGGTGTGCTCACGTGCGATGGCCTGTGAGTGCTCGCCACCCACGAGGAGATTCTTTTCAATGCGCAATCCCGCCTCGGTGAGCCCCGCACGATAGCCACGCACACGCTCGGCGATGACCGAACTGTCCTCCTTGCCCTGCAGGCAGGCGATGCGGCGATGACCGAGTTTCACCAGCAAGCGCACCGCCTCTCGAGCGCCGGAAAAGTTGTCAGCGGCCACGCTGGCCGTCTTCAACGAAGCAACCACGCGGTCCACCTGGGTGAGCGGCAACTTCGAGGCGATGAGAGGCCGGAGGTGCTTCGACTCTCCACCGACCGGCGCGAGAATGAGACCGTCGATGCGGCGGTCGATCAGCATTCGAATGCACTCCGCCTCCACTTCGGCGGACTCCTGCGAGTCGGCCAGCAGCACGGTGTAGCCTTGGGCACGGGCGGAGCGCTCCACCGCACGGGCGAGCGCGGCGAAGAACGGATTGGATATATCGGGGATGATCAGGCCCAGAGTGCGCGTGCTCTGCAGGCGCAGGCTGCGCGCGAGTTCATCCGGTCGCACGCCCATCGCGGCGGCTTCATCGAGGATGCGCTTCTGCGTGTCCTTCGCGATGCGAAACTCGTCACCACGTCCCGAGAGCACACGCGAAACCGTGCTGGCGGAGATGCCGAGGTGCTGGGCGAGGGATTTGAGGTTCATGGAGGACGGACGCGTTTCTTATCAAACCAGCACACAAAGGAAACAACAGAAACAGCGGAACGTCCCACGGTTCATCCAGTGTATGCCTGTCAAGACACCGGCATTTCGCAATATACCAAAGGCTCCGATCAAACCACCCTCCTTTTCCGAAACTCGCCGGGAGTGATTCCGTGCCGTTTACGGAAAGCCTCTGCCATGTACTGCGGATGCGCGAAGCCACATCGAGCGGCGATGGCATCCAGCGTGAGCTCCGTCTGGCTTAGCAGCTTTTCCACGGCGGCAAAACGCATGCGATTGATCTCTTCGCCCGGACTGCGACCGATCAGCGCTTTCATTCGTCGCTCAAGGACCGTTCGGGAGAGTGCCGCTTCGCGGGCCACGGCCGAGACATCGATCTGCTCGGTGGCTTTTTGACGAATGAACCGCAGGGCTGTAGCGATTCGGGGGTCTTCCACGGCAACAATGTCACTGGACTGCCGGGTGACAATTTCACCCGGAGCGTGCAGATGCTGCTCGCCTGGAACAGGAATCCGAACCTTCCTCATCCACTCGTCAAGAACACGCGCCGCATCATGACCGACTGCCCGCCCGCGCAAGCGCACACTGGAGAGAGGAGGAGAGGCAGTCTCGCAAAGCATGTTGTCATTTTCAGCTCCTACGACCGCCAACTCCTCTGGAACCGCGATTCCCGCGCGCCGAGCCGCATCAAGCACCCAGAAACCGAGCTGATCATTCACCGCAAAAACACCGAAAGGCTTTGGCAACTCGCTCAACCACGTTACTAGATCGTTTTGATGCTGCTCCCAGTTCGCGCCTTTCGGCTGAAACACGGGAGACTCAAACCCCAATACACGAACGGCTTCGCAGAAACGCTCTCTGCGTTCGACGAAAAACGCCTCGCTCATGTCCTGCACGCAGGCAAAACGCTGAAAGCCACGATTGCGGAAATGCTGGGCCACACGCGCGCCGACGGCACTGTTGTCGATACCGACAAATGGGAAGGAATGCGCCAGTACCGAGGT
Organism: Prosthecobacter sp.; assembly: GCA_041395065.1. GTDB lineage: Bacteria > Verrucomicrobiota > Verrucomicrobiia > Verrucomicrobiales > Verrucomicrobiaceae > Prosthecobacter. The sequence continues at coordinate 13,278 of JAWLBG010000018.1, forward strand.
GCGCATTTCAACCACCGGAAGCCGAGTGGCTTTAAGCTGGCGAAGCATTTTGTCATCGAGCGTGCGGGAGAGAATGCCGTCGCCGGACCAATTCTTCAGCCACTCGGGGAAACTGCTGCGCAAGTCGCGCGGTTCCAGATACAAGGACCATGCGTCGTGCTCCGCGACATAGCGTCGAATGCCTCGCACAATATCGCGCCCGTATGAACGGGAGGTGTCAACAAGGACGGCGACCTGGGGTATGCGAGCGGACATGGTTGGCCTCGGGAGCCGCTAGCCCCGTGTTGCGATCACCGGTCAAAAAAGGAAGACTCCTCACGATCTCCAACCTTCAGGTAGCGGTAATAAACCTCAAGTTGCAGCGTGCAAAGACACTGCCGGTAGAGGACGTCGTTGCGGTCTCCCCCAGAAGGCCAGTTGGCGCGACCGGCTTTGAACGATCCATCCGATTGCTGGGCTCCCAGTATTTGGGGCAGGAACTGTTGGTTGTAGAAGTCCCAATCGTCCCCGCCCTGCTGGAAGAAGGCCTGTGTGTAGTAGTACCAGCAGTAAAGGTTGCAGTTCTTGTTCCAATCCAACGGCTCGTCGGTCAAAAAGTCCCTCAGGAATTTGATACCCTTCTTGATCGAGGAGGTCTTGTTTTTGGCCATGGTTTGCAAGCCAAGGATTCCCACTCCGGATAGGCTCCACTGGTTGTAATGGGCGTCCCGATTGGTTGTTCCGAAGCCGCCGTCCTTGGACTGTTTGGATTCAAGATAATCCACCATCTTTTTGATCGATGAGTCGAGGCCATCGATTTTTAGGCTGGAGTTTTTGGCCGCCTTCAGCGCTTGGAACTGCCAACCTGTCACCGACAGATCCTCGCGTCCGGGCGAGTAACCGCCTGTTTCACCGTCATAGACCCAGCTGCCGCCCTTCTGCTGATTGTCGATGATGATTTTCACGCCCTTCTCAAAGGCCTCGCGCATGCCGGGCAGGCTCTTGCTGCCAAGTCGCGCCAACGTGTACATCTCGCCCAGCGCATACGTCGCAATCCCGTGCTCGTAAACGGGTGCATTCCCCTTTGCAGCGAGGCTGAAAATGCCGTGTTTGTTCTTCTTCTGTGCCTCCAGAAGGAACATGATGGCCTTCATCACATTGTCGCCGTAGAACGGCGAGTCCGGCGTCTCGCAGCGCCCCAGGAAACACAACAGTACCAAGCCAGTCATTGCACACTGGTCACGCTTCCCCCATGAGCCGTCGGCGTTTTGTTTGCCCTTCAGCCACTCCAAGGACTGGCTCACCGCCAATTCGCACTCCGGCGTGCCTCCTGTCTGCCTCAGCTTCTCCAAGCGCTCCTGCGACGAACACCGACTCCTCATCGACGGCGGCAGCGTCACAAATCCAGCCATCCCCCCCGGCCCAATCCCCTTGCCAAAGCCACCCCCAGCTCCCGCCAGTCCAAAACCTCCACTCGCACCCAGGCTCCTCCCCCAAGCATCGCGCTCACATCCGGCATGTCCAACGCGTCCGGCGGCGCCTCCGGCAGCGTGATCGCCGAGTTCATGCTCGTGGTCACCAGTTTCTTCAGCGGCATCGTCTTGCTGATCGAACTGCGCTTCTTCTGCTGCACCTTGTGCTGCAGATCCGCACTGGCCGCCTGCCCCTGCGCCGTGCCCCCTCCGGGCAAAAAGTCCACCTCCTTGTCCAGCACCCCGCTCTGGAACACCACAAAGAGCGCCAGCACCCCGAGCCCCGCGTGAATCAAAATACTCATCAGCAGCGCACTGCCCCCCACCCGGCGCCACGCCTTCACAAAATGGTTCGGCTCCGGCCCCACCTCAATGTGCGTCAGCGCCGGAGGATGAAACACCTCCCCCTCCGCATGCGCCACGACGGATACAACCTCCTCGGCCGCAGCGGCAGGCGCAGCCGCAACACCCGTCGGCGCAGCAGCCACCGGCATCGGGCTCGATGGCGCCGGCATTGCAGGAGCCACCGCCGCGGGAATCGGCACGGACGCTGGAGTCGGCGGAGGCGCCACCACGAGCATCGTGGGCATTCCCGGCGGCATCGGATATCCCGGGGGATAACCCGGCATCTGCGGCGGATACCAGGCGGCGGTGCGTAGCCCGGCGGATAGCCCACAGGCATCTGTGGCGGATAGCCGGGGGGCGGCGCGTAGCCCGGGGGATAACCCGGCATCTGCGGCGGATAGCCCGGCGGCGTCACATATCCCGCAGGCAACGGCTGCGTGGCTCCCGGATCGGGCTGCGGCGTGTTCGACGGCGGTGTTCCTGGCGGCGGATTCATGACTCTATTTGGGGAAAGACTTGGATTTGACTCAGGTCCGTCGGTGTTCCGCCGAATTAGAATCCGTTGTCACCGCCGACCGTGAAAGTCACATTGGCAATCTTGGCGACTGTGAGGGCATTGAGCACATCAATCACCCTTTCATAGGTGGCTTGCTCCTCTGCTTCGATGGTGACAATGACCTTTGCGTTGCGGTTGTCAGCCTCCTGTTTCAAGCGCATCAGCGTGGCCGTGAAATTGGGCAGCTTCTTGTCTGTGGGGCTGTCGAACTCCTCCTCGTTGAGCGTGACATAGCCAGCCTCCTCGACGCCCACTATGATTTCGTCAGGCATTTCCTGGGGGGCGTCCAGACTCGGGGGGGCCATTCCCGGGAGCTGGCTCTTCAATTCCATCTCCTTTTTCACCGCCCCCGCCATCACCATGAAAAAGAGCATGATGACGAAGACGACATCAATCATGGGAGCAATCTGGAAACCCAGATTGACGTTTTCTGCCTCGACCTTTCTCTCTCTTTTTGAAGACATGACAGTTATTGATTGAGTGCGGAGAACGAAATGTCGTCGATGCCCGCCTGGGCGATGACGGCCATGACTTTTTGAACCTCGATAGCGGGCAATGCCTTGTCCCCGCGAATCACCACCCGATAGGCAGGATTCTGCGCCTTACTGCCACTCAGAATATCCACCAGCGGCTCGGTCTGAGGATAGGGTCGATCTTGAAACATGATCAGAGATTCCTGCTTGGCCGCGCTCCAACGAATGTTGAGAATCGCTTCGTTGGCCAGATTCTTTTCCTTTTTCTTGGCATCCGTCGCGATGGGAAGGTTGATTTCCTTGTCGATTTTCGCCACTTGTGAAGTGGTGATGCTCATGAAGAAGATGAGCAACACGAGCAACACATCGATCATCGGAGCTATTTGAAACTCCGGTTCGCCGCTTTCTGATCCGCCGCCGCCTCCGCCCATAGTGTTAGGTCATTTGGGGTTGATGTGAGAAACCAATGAAAACGTAGGTTTACGCAGCCGAAACAACCGGGGTGGCTTCCTCGGCAGCTCCTTCCACCCAGTTCGGAATGGCGGCGAAGAACTCTTCCTCACCGACATGGGCACCCTTGAGATGCTCGTAGGGCATTTTGCGAAACAGAGCTGTCGTCACGTCCTGAAGAGCGGTGAGGCCACCCTGAAGCCGGTTACGCAGGAAATAGAAGAAAAGGAATGCCGGCACTGCTACGATAAGCCCCGTGGCAGTCGCGACAAGCACCTCACCGATGTGTCCCGAAAGAGCACCCACATCCTGCGCACCGCTTTTGCCCAGAGAGGCGAACGCCCCCTTCATCCCGCTGACGGTGCCGATCAGTCCGATCATGGGGGTGCAGACACCGAGCACGGAAAGGTAATTGATCCTGGTCTGGATGGTGGAATTCACCTTGTTCAATTCGGCGAACATTGCGGTGTCCACTGCTTCCTCACCATCGCCGACAAAGCTAAGAGTCACGCGAGTCACATCGCAGAAGGGAGACAGGTTGCCTTTACAGAACTGGTAGGCACCCACGTAGTCGCCCGCACGGAAAAGATCCTGAACCTGACTCACATGAGCACGTGGGGCCATCTTGCCAACGCCAGTCCTCAACCACAAATCAACGGTAAGCCAGACCAGCACGACAGAGCAGACAAGCAGAGGCCACATCACCCAGCCGCCCTGCAGGAAGAGGTCTACAAATGTCTCTGAAGTATGCCCACCTTCGGCTTCGGCCTCCACCGCATCTTGGGCGAAAGAAGTCATTGGCAAAAACACACCGAGAGCCAGCAAAAGTGCTGCGTATACTCGGTCGGAACCGTGGAACATGGATTTGGTCATGGTTGTGGGGATGTTGGATTGCATGGGATAGAATTGGCTTTCAGGCTTTGGGTGGCGTTTCGGTGCTCGCGGCAGGTTGGCCATCTGTGGCGGGTTCTTCTTTGGTAGAGTTTTCACCATCGGCGGTTTCGTCAACGTTCTTCATGCCATTGATGGCGGCCTTTTCCTTGGTGGCCGAGTCGGCGATTTGAGAGCCTGGGTAAGCTTCGATAATACGGCCGAGGAAAGCATTGGCATCCTCATAGCGCTTCATTTTGATCAAAGTCTTCGCCGCGTTCAGTTCCGCCTCTGGAACACGTTGCATTTGAGTGCCGTAAAACACCGGAATGCGGAGGTAGGCCAACAGCGCCTTCTCCCATTCCTTCTTCCGGCTGTGAACGTCCGCTATGATAGCCCAGAGAGAAGCGCCGATCGCGGAATCGTCCGTCTCTTTCATGATGTTCTGGGCTTCCAAAATGATCGCCAGGTAGTCCGATGTCGTCTGACGCTCGATGTCGAGTTGAATGATGCGCAGGCGCATCTTCTGCGCGTCAGTGAGTTTCAATGTCCGCAAAGTGGGCAAGGCCTTCACAACGTCGTCAAACTTCCCCGCCTGATTGAGGGCTTCGACATACGCGAAGTAGATATCCACATACCAATTACCTTCGATATCCTGAAACAATTCGAAGAAGTCGCGCCCCTTCTTCAGGATCGCAATCGCCTCCTCGGTTTTGCCTTTTGCAAGGAGGTCGGCCGACTCGGTCAATTCCGCAGGGTAAGGCCATTCCAACAACTCGATGTTGCGTTTGTCGATGACGCTCGTTGCCGTCTGTTCGCCAATTTTGATGGTTCTGACAATCTTCTTGCCATCCTCAATGGTGAATTCGGAAGAGAAAATTCGGTCTCCTCCCTTTAGGACGATAGCCTGGCCGAAGGCCGACCCCAAGCCGGAGATCAAGAGCAGAGAGGCGATGAAAGCGAAGAAGCGCATGAATGGAAAATTGAGTGTGCGGCTTAGAGAGTGGCGACGAGTTGCCGGGCTTCCTTCATCTCCGGCTGTTCTTCCAAATCCTTCCGGGCAATCATCTCCTGAAGATGCATTTTTGCCTCTTCACGTTTGCCCAAGGTTATAAAGGACTTTGCACAGAGGAGATATGATTTGGCCATTTCGTCCTTCCATTTCTGATGAGCGATAAAGACACGCTGAAAATAGGCGATTGCGGCCTCGTGCTTGCCGTTGACGGCTTCAATTTCACCCAGCATGCGAAGCGCATTGGCGGTTGCGTGACCGCGCCATTCCTTGGTGTTGGCGATCTGTTCGAAGAGCGTCTTCGCGTCGTCATACTTCTTTAGCTTGAACTGGGTCTTGGCAATTCCCTGCGTGGCTTCCAGGAGACGGGAGCTGCCAGGGAAGTCGGAAGCGGCTTTGAACAAGTCAAGCGCCTCGTCATACTTCCCCTGCTCGTAGGCGATCTCCGCCAAGCCCACCGGTGCGCCGTCGGCAAATTCGCTGTCAGGGAAATAATCGCGAAGCCGGACATAGCAGGCATTAGCCTTGTCCAGGTCGCCTTTGTTGCGGGCACTGTCACCCACGGTGGCGAGCAGCATCGGGCTGAGATCGTCCGGTTTGGCGACTTCGATGATGATATTGAAGTACTTCTCCGCCTTGTCCTGGAGTTTCATGATCTTGGCGAGCCAAGTCTTGGCAAACAAGATGCGCATTTGGGCGGCTCCGTTCATTGCAGCCGGTGGGGGCGTCAGCTGATCCTCCAGCTGCTTTTCCACGTCCTCAAAAGTAACTTCCGGTTCCGGCGGCGCGGGTGCACCATCAGGCGAAGCCGAAGGAGCGGGTGCGCGACGACGCTTGGGCGCACTGATGCTGACGAGCTGCTGGATCAACCCCTCGACCTGCTGGTTGGCAGCGTTGGCAATTCGAGTCTTGATGTGCTCGGAAAGCAACTTTTTCGCTTCGTCGAGCTTATCCTCTTTGATTTTTGCCCTGCTGATCCAAAGGATGGCCTTCAGCGACAACTCATCGTTATCCTTGTTCGTGTTGTAATACTTCTGCCACATCTCTGACAGAGCGGACCAGTTATTGAAGCCCACGTAAAGGTCGGTGACGTTGTCCATGGCGTACTTCAGGACATCCGGGGTCTTGGCCTTGTCCACAGCCATCGCAAACTGCTCCATGGCGTTCTCGTACTCCTGTCGCTGATTGTAAATGTCACCGAGAAGCGCATGGACTTGACCGATGTTCTGATCGTTCGGCGAGTCTTCGACAATGCTCTTGAGTTCCTTTTCGGCATCCTCCCTGTCACCACCTTGGAAATTAATGAAAGCGATTCGGTAGCGGGCATCGACCACATACTGCCCCTTTGGGTTCTCCTTGATGTACTTTTCGAGCGATTTCATCACGCTCTTGTAGTCGTTCTGGTAGAAGTAGCTGAGAGCCACCCGATAGAGGGCGTCGTCCTTGTACACCGTTTCCGGGAAATCCTGAACGAGCAGTTCGAATGCCGTGCGCGCATCATCAAAACGCTGCATTTCAAAGAGCACGCTGCCGCGAAGGAACCGCAGGCGCTCCTTGTCAGCCTTTGGAAAGCTTTCAGCCTTGGCGAAGGCGTCCACCGCTTCTTTTAGCTGCTTGTTCTGATAGGCCAGCATGCCGAAAAGTTCCGAGACCTGGCCGACTTGTTCGCTATCTGGAAAGTCCTCAATAAAGCTTTCGCAGAGCTTTCTCGCCACTTCGATGCGTTTCAGTGCGCCGTTCACCATGATGAGCCCGTAGAGGCACTTGTCGCGCTGAGGGAAATCCTTGAATTCATCAACAATGACCTCAAACGCCAAAATGGCCTGCCACAGGCGGGAGGGGTCGCCCGCCGTACCGTCTTCCTTCGGCGCTCCCATTTCATAGTAACAGCGCCCCAGGCGATAATAGAGGGAGGCATCATAATCCGTGCGCTTTTCGATCTCGGCCATGATCGCCTGATTTGCCTTCAACTTGGTCTCCAACTCATCCTTTCGCACTCCCGTCGCTGTCTTCAGTTGGCTCTCCAACTTGGAAAGCTGTTCGGTCTGGATGCGAGTGATTTCATTTTTTCTGCGAACCAGTTGGTAGGCTCCAAGCGCTTCCTTGTAAGCCTTCTTTTCCATCATCTGATCTCCAAGTTGGAGGTAGATGTTGTTCATCTGGGCGATATTGTCGCCACCCGATGCAAAATTGCGGACCTTCTCCATCAATGCACCCGCTTCGTCGAGCTTCCCTGAGGCGACATAAAGATTGGCAGCCATGATGGCCGCTTGGATGGATTCTGCGCTGCGAATCCCATCGGCAAGAACGGACACCAGAATTTCCAGCGCCTTGTCCTTGTCGTCCTTCTTCGTCAATGCATCCGCGATGATGAGTCCTGCTTCCGCCTTTTTTTCCGGCGAATTGCGAACCACATCCGTCAAGACTTCGATCCCCTTGTCCTCCTGCTTGCTCGCGATGTAGGAGCGCCCGAGAGCCATCCGGACATCCGTGATGGCGCCCCCCTGAGGGTATTTTTCGACAAACTCTTCGAGAGTCTGGATCGCCTTGGGGTAGTCCCCCATGTTGTAGTAGCACGCACCCTCGATAAACATGATGCCTTCGAAAGGCTTGTTGTTCAGCTTTGCCTTGGCTTGGGCGATTTTTGCCAGAGCTTCCTGATACTTTGCCTCGCCGAACAGCGTGCCGGCGGCGGCAATCAATGCCTCGGTTTCCGCTTGAATATTGAGAGCCGGAGCCGCTGCGGGCGCGCCAGGAGCGGGTGGGGGGGCTTGGGCGAATGCAGGGCCGCCTGATAACAGCAGGGCGGCACAGAGTAGGAGTTTCAAAATTGGCGGGGTTGGTTCCACGGCTTTCATGAATACAAAAAAAAGGTCCCGGCATGCAAGCACTGAATCATAGGTTCGATTCAAAGTTTGAGGTTCGGCTTGGCTGGGCAGCAGCAGACGGCATTTTTCCAATTGGACTGTGGAGCCTAGCAGGATGGTTCTTTTTTGTCACTGGAGAATGAATCCAGACGAAAATGATATCCAAGCGGTAGCTTTAGTCGGTCAATTCGACGAACTCCCCATTCGACATCGCCCTTGGCACGTTTGAAACTCCGGGGCATGACCGCCCCCGTTCTCGAAGTCTCCGATCTCACTTTCCGCCGTGGGCGGCCCATTCTCCAAGGCATTTCCTGGCGTGTCGAGGCGGGTCAGCACTGGTGCATCCTGGGACCCAACGGCTGCGGCAAAACGTCGCTCATCAATGTCATCACAGGCTACGACAGTGCCACAAACGGCACCCTTCGCATCGGCGACAGTGTTTTTGGGGATGATGACTGGCGCGAGGTCCGGCGAAGAGTCGGCCTTGTCACAAATACTCTCACAACATTTCTCGAAAGCGGCGAACCTGTCCTTGATGTCATCGCCAGCGGAAGGGAGGCGAAACTCAATCTGATCGAGGCTCCGCCGGTCGCCTGGAAGCGCGAAGCCGCCCGCCTTCTGACTCGGGTCGCCTGCAGCTACTTGCGCGAAGCCGTTTGGGGGCCGCTATCGCAGGGGGAGAAACAGAAAGTTCTCATCTGCCGGGCATTGATGGCAAAGTTTCAAGTTCTCATTCTCGATGAACCTTGTGCGGGGCTCGATCCTGTGGCTCGTGAGAACTACCTACAGTGGATGCAGTCCCTTGCCGCGGAACCGCATTCCCCTTCCCTGGTTATGGTGACCCACCATGTGGAAGAGATCCTGCCGGCGATCACCCACTGCCTCCTGCTCAAAGACGGTCGCGTGCATGCCTCCGGCCCCAAGCGAGAAGTCCTCAACAGCCGAAACTTGAGTTCAATTTACGGTGCCTCCGTCAAGCTCTCGCGGCATGGCGACCGCTATTCACTGCGGATGAAGTAACAGCAGGCACCGTTGATTTCATCCGCGAGGAAGTGCGAGTCGAGAACGTTTCATGCTTGCTCATGCCAACACAGCCCAGCGCAAAGATGATCCAATCCAACCCAGCGCGGCGGGGTATTTTGGCAGGTGGAAATTTCATCATCGACCACGTCAAACTGATCGATTGCTACCCCGAGCAGGACATGCTCGCATTCATTCAGGGGGAAACCTCGTCCAATGGGGGCGGCCCATACAATGTGCTCAAAGATCTTTCAGGCATGCAAGTTGGTTATCCACTGGAGGCGGCAGGACTTGTGGGGAACGACTCGAATGGTGACTGGATTTTGCAGGACTGCAAGGCAGCGGGAATTGATACTCGTCAATTGCGGCAAACTCACGAGGCGCCGACCAGTTACACGGATGCCATGACCGTCAGCAGCACCGGACGTCGCACCTTCTTCCACCACCTCGGTGCCAACGCCATTCTGGGAATGTCGCACTTTGATTTTGGTGAAACTCAGGCCAAACTTTTTCACCTCGGCTACCTGATGCTCTTGAGTGAGATGGACCGAATCCTCGACCATGGGCGCACCGTCGCGAGTCTCGTTCTCGAGTCGGCTCTGAGTGCCGGATTGCACACCAGTGTCGACCTTGTCAGCGCAGACCATCCGCAATTTCGGGACATCACCGTCGCTTCACTGCCCTTCACCGACCTTTTGATCGTCAACGAAATCGAAGCGGGACGCGTCGTCGGAGACAATCTTCAAACGTCTCATCATGACATCCCACGCATGCTAGCGGCGGCGCGCTCACTGCTCCACCTCGGCGTGCGCAGCGAAGTGATCATTCACTTCGAAAAGGGCGCGGTCGTAGCGAGCAAGTCTGGCCAAGAACACCATCAAACTTCGCTAAGTCTGCCGGATGGATTCGTTGCCGGAGCGACGGGAGCAGGCGACGCCTTTGCCGCTGGGTATCTTCATGGCACACACGAAGGATGGACCATCCCGGAACGGCTCAGACTCGCCGTCTGCACTGCCGCAATGAGCCTCTCGGACCCAACGCCATCGCGAGGTTTGAAGCCTGCTGCCGAATGTCTGCTCCTCGCGGACCAGTTCGGATTTCAAAAATGACGGCGTGCTTTATCAGGCTTCGCGAATCTTGACTGCGAGATCATCGAGACGACGCTTAAAGTCACAGGACCCGGTAATCATGTTGTTGATCACCTTGCACGCGTGAATGACGGTGCCGTGATCGCGCCCACCAAATTCGTCGCCGATTTGAACAAGCGGAAGCTTTGTAAGCGTCCGGGTCAAGTACATGGCCACCTGCCTCGCCTCAGCAATCGTCTTGGGACGACGCGGCCCTGTAAGATCACTCACACGAAGATCATAGGACGTGGCAACCACCCGCTGAACGCGGTCGACCGTGATCGTCTTTGACTGGTCGTCGTCAATCACATCATGCAGCAGAGTTGCCAAAGCCGACTCGGTCGTGACCGGTCCTTCCAGTGACACATGGGCCGCCACGCGCATGAGCGCTCCTTCAAGCTTGCGCACGTTGGTGCGAATGCGATGGGCCATGAAATCAAGAATCCAAGAGTCCAGTGAGACATTGAAGTCGCTCTGCTTGCGCCTCAGGATCGCGATGCGCGTTTCAAAGTCGGGCACCTGAATCTGAGTCGCCAGGCCCCATTCAAATCGGGAAACAAGCCGGCTCTCGAGTTTTTTGATCTCGCTGGGTGGACGATCACTGGCGAGAACAATCTGCTTCGCGTTGTTGAAGAGTTCGTTAAAGGTGTGGAAGAACTCCTCCTGCGTGCTGTCTTTGCCTTCAAAGAAGTGCACATCGTCGATCAGCAGCACGTCCACCTTGCGGTACTTTTGACGGAACTGACTGAAAGTCTGCTTTTTGATCGCCTCCACAAATTCGTTGGTGAACTGCTCCGAAGTCACATAGCGAACGTTGGAGCGGGGCTTGCGGGCCAAAACTTCCTGCCCAATCGCCTGCATGAGATGCGTTTTTCCCAACCCCGTGGGACCGTAGAAAAAAAGCGGGTTGTAGATGCGTCCCGGCTTTTCTGCAACGGCACGGGCCACAGCCACGGAGTAGCTGCTGTTGGTTCCGGTGACATAGCTGTCAAAGTTGAACTTCGCATTCAATCCAGCCTCGCTGAAGAAGCGAATCGGCTGGTCAGCGCCGTTAGCCCGCGCCGCCTTCGTCTCAGGCATGGGCGCAAAAGTGGCGTTCGCAACCGGCGGGGTGGACTCTGATGCCACCCGGAATTCGATGACCGCCGGAACACCGGTCACCTCCGCCACTGCGTCGGCCACGGCAGCCGAGTGATTGCTTTCGATCCACAGTTGATGAATCGGATTCGGCACCGTGATGACAAAGTGACCGTCATCAAGCAGAGCTGCGCTGGTGCCACTGAAGCACCTCAAAAAATTGTCTCCTCCCAAACGCTTTTCCAGAATCTGGCAGACTTGACTCCAAACGGTTGGTTGGAGTTCCAGCAATCCGTCACCAACCTGCGGGGTCGTCGTGCCGTTTGCCGTGCCGTTGATGCTTCCTTCGCTGCGCGCCATGTGTGTTTCTCCGGGAAAAGTAAGTCGAAATTGAGGGTTGGTTTCTTTTTTGAAAATGACCGGCAGGCGTTTCGAATTGCCTCGATTCATTTTTAAAAATGACAGCGCTTTGTATGACGAAACCGACACAAACCACAAGCGCTACTTCGATATATTTTTTGAAGTTTTTGTGTTCGTGATGAAAGCATTTGCAACCGCGCGCGGAGATGTTCGCAACGAGTCGCGAACAACCTGTTAACAGCATGCGAACAACTCCGCGAACTCTTGCTCAGGCACGCTTTCTGCGTACCGAGATTTGCGAGATTGCTTCCCGTTGAGACTTCACAAGCGGAAGCCTTAGGCCTCAATGCTCTTTCTTGAGATGCTCGCCCAAGAGATCGCGGCCAAAGTCTCCGTCAAAACTCCGCCACACACTGTGCACATGGTTGGCGTCGTTTTGCGTGTTGTCGTATTCGATCAGGAATGTTTTTCCCTGAACACGATAATAATGAGGTTCGCCGCGCTCGAGGCCGCCAGCCCAGGCGAAATGCACAGGCCCGCTGCTTTCAACCTCCTTGAGAAGTTCCGCAGCGATGTCAGCACGCTGCCGCTCTAGGTACTCTCCGATCAAGCGCTTCAACATTTTCTTTTGCTCGCCATTCATGTCGGCATCCACCAAACCCGCCGGTTCCAAAGGGCTCACCTTGCGTTCCGCAGCAGTGATCATTTCCTTTGGCGCCACCTTGTCGACAAGAACTTTCTTGAACTGCTCAGCGGTAAGAGACTTCACCAGCTGGCGACCGAGTTCCTCTTCCACGGCAAGCACGCGCAGCCCCGTAAGCACTCCTTCGCGAATCTCTCCGGGATTCGATCCCATGAAGCAAGGTGTCGCGCTGAGAAGTTGCCCGTCTTTAATGGTGAAGTTCAATGACAGGTGATGCCCCTCAATTCTCCAGCCCCAAGTTCCCTGGTCTGCCGGTTCACCAAAAATGGAAACAAAGTACTTTTCGGGATCGCGCTTTTCGCGAGTTGCAGCGCGCTTTGACTCGTCCGCACCCTCAATTTGATACAAAACCTCCTCCAAGGACATGATGGTAACGGCCTTTGCAGATCCTCGAAAGCCCAGTCCAGTGTTCAGCAGTGAATGGGCCAGCAACTTCTGCTGAGGCGAAAGCTCCTTCATTGGAATGCCTTTGCGCTCCCGGGGGATAAAATGCCAGTTTTCGCGTTCTTCACCGCCGAACTCAAACGTCGCCGCGGCTTTCTGTGAATCGTTCAGCGAGGAGAGAAACACCTTGGCGATCGCCGCCATCTGCTTTCCAGCGTCGTGCGCTTTAACAGACATGGCGAAAGCGAACAGGAAGACACAAACGGCGGTTATTCGGAAGAGTGGTTGCATGGGTGTGAATCGGCGAATTTGCCGGAAGGGCAAGTCGAACGGAAAAACCAGACTGAATTTGTCATTCGAACGCAGCAATTTTTCGGCGGCCGGTTTCGCGGCGTTGACACTTTCCTTCTTAAGGTAGTAGGCTGAACATTATCAAAAAATCAGAATTACCCACCAACCGCACGACTTCCCGAATTCATGTACTCTAATGAAGCATACCTCCTCGAACAGCTCCAGGAAGCCGGACTGATCTCCGAACACGATGTCCAGACCGCCCAATCCGGTCTGAAACCGGGGGAGAGCGCCGTCGCCGAACTGATCAAGACAGGCGTCGTGTCTGATGAGCAAATCGCACAGACCATCGCCGTGAGTTCTGGCATGGAATATGTGGATCTGCATGGATTCGAGCCGCATGGAGGTCTCAAGGGACTCGTGAGCCTGGAGGTTGCCCTCAAATACAAAATCGCACCCCTCGGGACCAACGGCACGGCCCTGCAAGTCGTCGTGGCTGACCCCTACGATTTCGAAACGCTCGACGCCCTTCCCCACGTCCTTCAACCCGAGTTGGAATTCTACTGTTCCACTCCCGCTCTCATTAAGACGCTCCAAGCCAATCTCTACGGTAACGAAGCCGTCATGGGTAAGGGCGTCTTCAAGACGCCCGGACAAATCGGCGACGCGTCCAGCGACGAAGACGCCCCCATCATCAAGCTTGTGACCAACCTGCTCATGGAGGCCTTTAAAAGCAAGGCGTCAGACATTCACATCGAGCCCCTGGAAAAGGATATTCGCATCCGTTATCGCATGGACGGCGTGCTGGTCGATGTCGAGCACCACCCCAAACGTCTGCACTCTGCGATCATTGGCCGCATCAAGATCATGACCGGGTCGATGCAACTCGACGAAAAACGCATCCCGCAGGACGGCCGTATCCAAATGTCCTTCAACGACAAGGAGATCGACATGCGTGTGTCGATCATCCCCACCAACAATGGTGAAAGTGTCGTTATGCGTGTGCTCGACAAGAGCAGCCTGCGGCTTGGTTTGGTGGATCTGGGTTTCCTCAGCGATGACCAGGCCACATTTGAACGACTCATCACACTGCCAGACGGAATTATTCTGGTGACTGGCCCGACGGGTTCCGGCAAAACGACCACTCTTTACGCCTGCCTGAATTTCATCAACCGCCCCGACCGCAAGATCATCACCGTGGAAGACCCCGTCGAATATGAACTCGCGGGCATCAACCAGGTCATGGTGAAAGAAGATGTCGGAATGACCTTTGCCGCCGCCCTGCGCGCCATGCTGCGACAAGCGCCAAACATCATCATGCTAGGGGAAATTCGAGATCTTGAAACCGCCTCCATCGCCATCCAGGCCTCGCTCACGGGACACTTGGTCTTTTCCACGCTGCATACCAACGACGCGCCAAGCGCGGTCGCCCGTTTGAGCGATATCGGGGTGAAACCCTTCCTCATTGCGTCCGCCGTTCGCGCCATCGAGGCCCAGCGCCTTGTCCGCAAACTTTGCGCCGACTGCAAAACGCCATCCGCCCTGAATGATCGTGAACTTCGTGCCTTGGGCCTGGAAGTTTCACAGGTGACCGAGGCCGTCATCATGGGAGCTGGCGGCTGTTCGAAATGCCGCCAAGGCGGCTACCGCGGACGAATGTCTCTCGTCGAAATCTTCGAGATCGACGATGAGGTCCGCAACATGGTCAATCAGCAACTCACCACGCCACAGCTTCGCAAACGCGCCCGCGAACTCGGCATGCGCACCCTACGTGAAGATGGCATTCGCAAAGTTCTCGCGGGTCTCACCACGGCCGAAGAGGTCATCGAAGCAACCATGGCCGACGCCGATTGATCCACTCCGCAAGCCCAGCCATTTCAGACAAACATCCCATTTTCATCCGACGACTATGACCGCACAGAACGTGATTGACATGCTTGAGAGCCGGGGAGTAATCGACAAAGGTCTCGCCTACGACATCGAGCAGGACAGCGTGCAGAATGGAAAGGACATCATCCAAGTCCTGCTCGATTACGCCATTTATAACAACGAGGATGAATTCTGGGCGCAGGTGGCTGAGGAATTGGGGGCCGACCACTTCGATCTGACCGACTTCGAACCTCCGCCCTCCGTGGTCGCGCTTATTCCAGCCGGCATGGCCCGGCTGTATGGAGCCTTCCCGATCACCCTGGATGCGCAGGGCCTCCACGTTGCTTTCACCGACCCTTTAAACCCGCAACTTGTCGAAGATCTGCGTTTCGGCCTTGAAAAGACCATCGTCCCCGTGGTTGCCCGCCGCAGTCAGGTTCAGGCGCTTGTCGAGAAGCACTACGGCAGTGGGGCTCCGAGCATTGACGAAATTTTCGGGCAACTCGGCAAAGCCTCGGCAGACAATTCGCCCGAGGCTGAGGCGAATTCCGCCCCCATCGTCAAGTTTGTCGATCTCGTCCTCCAACAGGCCATCAAAGAGCGCGCCAGTGACATCCACTTTGAGCCATTCGAGAAAGAATTCAAAATTCGCTACCGGGTTGACGGTGCTCTCTATGAGATGGCCCCTCCTCCGATCCATCTTGCCACGTCAATCATCTCGCGCGTGAAGGTCATGGCGAACATGAACATCGCCGAGCGGCGCATCCCCCAGGACGGTCGTATCATGACCGCTCTGGCCGGACGCCCCGTGGACATGCGTGTTAATTCGCTGCCGACGCAGCATGGGGAATCCGTCGTTCTCCGCGTGTTGGACCGATCCTCCGTCAATCTCGATCTCGAGGTGCTCGGCATGCGCCCTTTCTTGTTCGACTACATTGTTGAGACCATCCACAAACCCAACGGCATTTTTATCGTCACCGGTCCCACAGGAGCCGGCAAGACAACGACGCTCTATGCCTGCCTGCGCAAGATCAATACCATCGACGCCAAACTACTTACCGCGGAGGATCCGGTTGAGTATGAACTGGACGGCGTCATGCAGGTTCCTGTAAACGACGCTGTCGGCCTGACTTTCGCCAAGGCTCTTCGCGCTTTCCTGCGTCAGGATCCCGACCGAATCATGGTGGGAGAAATGCGCGACCTCGAAACCGCGCAGATCGCCATTCAAGCCTCGCTAACAGGACACTTGGTTCTGAGCACCCTTCACACCAACGATTCCGCCGGCGCCGTGACGCGTTTGGTCGACATGGGGGTTGAGCCCTTCATGGTCGCCGCAACGCTCGAAGGTGTTCTAGCTCAGCGCCTGCTGCGCACGATCTGCAAAAGCTGTCGCGCTCCTTACGATCCGACCTTGCACATCCTCAACCAACTCGGTTTGTCTCAGGAGGACATCGGAGGCAAGCAATTCTATACAGGCTCGGGTTGCGGCACCTGCGGCGGCAGCGGTTACAAAGGGCGTAAAGGCATCTATGAGCTGCTGGATGTCACCGACCCCATCCGCGAACTCATCACCAACCGCGCACCGAGCCTGGTGCTCCGGCAGAAGGCGATCGAACTCGGCATGGCCACCTTGAGAGAGGATGGTTTGCGCAGCATCTACGATGGCGACACCACGATCGAAGAAGTGCTTAAATACACCTGATCAGGGAATAGTAGAGCGTTGAGTATTGTGGCGGCCTGCGCCGGGCGTTGCAGCCGAACCTTGTGCCCTATGCCGCTTCCAATGGGGTGCGCCCCAGTTGCCGACGCACACAAGGGTATCAATCCGCCTTGGGCAAGTTGGGCGCTTTCGAAACAATGGGTTAATCCAAGTCCTGTTGCACATCTGGATGCCCCCCCGAGATCTGCGCACTGACAGCGTCACACTTCTATTCTTGCCTTTTCCTTGTTCGTGGATAATAATTCACCCATATTAACCTCTCATAAATAAGAAATACTCACTCAAAGTCATTAAAAATTTATGGATTTTATGATTTTATCTTGATCCATCCTTTAGAAGTCGTTACATTACTCATAATTCGAGATTTTCTCGATACCCATAGCTCTAAGGACATCGACCCATGATCACAGGCCCCACCAATCCAGACAAAGACCACGCCAAACTGGCAGATTTCATTCTGTTCAGTCAGCGCGAGTTCTTGCTGAATCTCTCCCGCGAGCTGAATCGGGATAATATCTCCTTCGCTCAATTCTTCCTTCTCAGCTACCTATCCACCTCCAAGGAGCTGACCATGACGGACATCGCCCGCAAAATGGGTCACTCCACGGCCGCCGCGACTGGTCTTGTGGATCGACTTGAAAAGCTCGGCTACATGGAACGTACGCATGCCATTGATGACCGCCGCAAAGTGCTTGTGAGAATCACCTCCCGCGGACTGGAACTCGTCAGTCGTCTCCGGGACGAGCTGCAGAACCAGATTGCCGATGCGATGAGTGAAACCTCCTCTAATGATGCTGAGAGCTTCATGACGTCCTACCGGAACTTGGACACCTCGCTGGCCCGCTAAGAGTCGCTTCCACATTTCTCGCGAAGGCGCACGTTTCCCGTGCGCCTTCTTGCTTTTCGTGGCAGAAACCAGCGATGCTCCGGCCAACTTGGACCACCTTCCCCGCCCTTTCTCGACTCCCTGGATTCGCACACCGGTTCACGCTCAGAAATCCGGAGATTGATGTGAACGCCGAGCGCGACGTCGTGGTGAAGCGACTGTGGACCTGGCATCGCTCCCAGGCGCAGGAGTTGGGATTCGATCCTGATTCACTATGCATTGCAGAGCAAGTCCACGGCAACCGTGTCCTTGCCGTAAATGGCCCTCAAACCTCGCCGGCGCCGGGCGCTGATGGACTAGTCTGCAACCTTCCTGAAATGGTCATCGGAATCTATGTGGCGGACTGTTGCGCGGTCTATTTGGTCGATGAGCAAACAGGAGCCTTCGGGGTCGTCCATTCGGGGAAGAAAGGAACCGAGTTGGGCATTACCCGCCATGCTATTGAGCAGATGCAGCGATGTTTCGGCAGCCAACCAGCCAACATGATTGTTCAACTGAGTCCCTGCATTCGACCACCAGCCTACGAGGTTGATTTTGCCGCGGAGATTCAACGTCAGGCGCAAGACGCCGGTGTTCCTGTGTCGCAGATTCACGATGCCGGCGAATGCACATCTTCCGATTTGCAGCGATTCTATTCCTATCGCATGGAAAAGGGGCGCACGGGGCGAATGTTGGCCCTTCTTGGGCGCCATGCCTGACCAACGATGACTTTTCATTCCCCCGCCAAAATTAATCTCTGGTTGCGTGTGCTGGGCCGGCGTCCGGACGGTTTCCACGAGGTACAAACGCGTCTCTGCCGCCTAGCACTGGGAGACACAGTGGAAATCGACCACCTTGGTGCTGGTTCAAGTGTCGTCCTGACTTGCTCGGACCCAAAGGTTCCGTTGGACGAGTCAAATCTGGCCATGAAGGCCCTGCGCGCGTTTGAGAATCGGACAGGCAGGCAATCCTCCTGGCGGCTACATCTTGAAAAGAAAATACCCGCAGGGGCCGGCCTTGGCGGCGGCAGCAGCAATGCGGCGACCGTCCTGCGAGCCTGCAATGAACTGACCAAACACCCTCTCAAGGCTGAAGAATTAATCGAACTCGGCGCCCAGATAGGCTCGGACGTCCCATGCTTTTTACTGGATGCCCCCGCCGCTGATGGCTCCGGACGCGGGGAGAGGGTTGTTCCCGCCGAATTTCCTTGGCAGTTGCCTCTCCTGCTTATCAAGCCCCCCTTTCCCATTCCGACCCCCTGGGCCTACAAACGCTGGGCCGACTCCAACGAAGTCCCCGGAATCCCCTATAACGTCCAGAAGTGCCCGTGGGGCGACATGGTCAATGACCTTGAACGCCCAGTATTCGAAAAATACCGCTTACTGCCCGCACTGAAAAAATGGCTACTCGATCGGGACGAAGTGCGTGCGGCCCTCATGTCTGGGTCAGGCAGCACGATGTTCGCCGTCACAGACACGGAGTCGCAGGCCGCCGCCCTGGCGGAGCAGGTTCGTGAATGGTGTGGTGACACCTCTTGGATACAGACCACGCGGACACTTGGCTAACTGCCTAATCTTCCCGGGAATTCGTTTTTTCGATGCTTCCCTCCGCAACACATCGTGTGTAAACTCACAGTAAAACACGCCGTTTCCCAGCCATGGTCCAGGATCTTTCCACCCTCACCGCCTTCATTGACGGCGAACCGTACCGCTTCAACGAAGGTGACACTCTTCTCGCTTTTGTTGATCGACATCGCGGTCGCGGCTTTGTCCCGACGCTTTGCGACGCGCCGCAGCTCGAGCCCTACGGGGCCTGCCGCGTATGCTCGGTCGAAGTCGCATTGCAGGCCGACGGGCCGCGTCGAGTCGTTGCTTCCTGTCACACGCCACTGACAGCCGGCATGCATGTCTTCACGGAGTCGCCGAAGGTGCGCAAGCTGCGCAAGAACATCGTCGAGCTCGTGCTCACGGACCATCCGCTCGACTGCCTGACCTGCGAGGTGAGTGGCAACTGCGAGCTTCAGACCGTCGCGGCCAAAGTGGGCATCCGTGGCGTGCGCTATCCTGCGGGAGCGAACCATCTGGATCGTGCGAAGGATCATTCGCACGCCTACATGACTAGTGAGCTGTCGAAGTGCATCAACTGCTCCCGCTGCGTGCGTGCTTGCGATGAAATCCAAGGGCAGCATGTGCTCTCAATGCACGGTCGCGGCTTCAACGCGAAGATCATCAAAGGCCTCGACGAATCCTTCGCGGATTCCGAGTGTGTGTCCTGCGGCGCCTGCTCGCAGGCCTGCCCGACGTCCGCGATCAGCGACGTCTTCTTCTCCAAATCGATCGAAGCGACGAAGAAGACGCGCACGATCTGCACCTACTGCGGTGTGGGTTGTAATCTCAACGTAGCGACCAAGGGCAATGAGGTGCTCAGCATTCAGGCACCCGTCGATGCCGAGGTCAATCATGCGCACACCTGCCTCAAGGGGCGCTTTGCCTTCAAGTTCTACAATCACAAGGACCGTCTGCGCAAACCGCTGATCAAACAACCGGACGGTGAGTTCAAAGAGTCCACCTGGGACGAGGCGTATGATCACATCGTCGCCAACCTGACGCGGATCAAAAACGAGCACGGCGGCCAGGCCGTGGCAGGCATTTCTTCCGCCCGCTGCACGAACGAGGAGAACTATCTCATGCAGAAGTTCATTCGCGTGGCGATGGGCACGAACAACATCGACTGCTGCGCACGCGTCTGCCATTCGCCGACCGCCTGGGGCATGCAGAAGAGCTTTGGCACCGGGGCGGCGACGAACTCGTATGAGGACATCGAGCACTCACGCTGCATCATGGTCATCGGTGCGAATCCGACCGAAGGTCATCCCGTCACTGGGGCTCGTCTGAAACAGCACATCATGAAAGGCACGCCGCTGATCGTGATTGATCCGCGCAAGATCGAACTCGTGCCTTATGCGAAGCATCACCTTCAGCTCCGCCCCGGCACCAACGTGGCGCTGCTGAACATGTTTGCGCGTTGCATTCTCGACGCCGGTCTGGTGAAGCAGGATTTCGTGAAGAAGCGCTGCGAAAACTGGGATGAGTTTGAGGCCGGACTGCGTGCGCTTGACATGGATGCACTGGAAAAAGCCACGGGTGTGAACCGCGAACTCGTGCGTGCCGCTGCGATCGAATACGCCTCCGCCGAAGCCGCCATGAGCTTCCATGGTCTCGGAGTCACCGAGCACGAGCAGGGCTCCAAGACCGTCATGCTGATCTCGAACATCGCTATGATGACCGGCAACATCGGTCGTCCCGGCGTGGGTGTGAACCCGCTTCGCGGTCAGAATAACGTGCAAGGCGCTGCCGACATGGGTTGCCAGCCGCACCAAGGCGCGGGCTATTTCGAAATGGACGACGTCGACGTGCAGAAGCGCTACGAGGCCTTCTACGGCGTGCCCTCACCCACCGAGCCCGGTTGGAAGATTCCGCAGATGTTCGACGCGGCCATCGACGGCAAATTGAAAGCCCTCTGGCTCATGGGCGAGGACGTGGTGCAGACCGATCCCGACGCACATCACGTGCGTCATGCCATGGAGAGCCTTGAGTTTCTCGTTGTGCAGGAGATCTTCATGACGGAGACGGCCAAATACGCCGATGTGATTTTGCCCGCCTCCTCCTTCCTCGAGAAGAGCGGCACCTTCACGAACGCCGAGCGCCGTGTGCAGCGCGTCAATGCGGTCGTGAAGCCGCTCGAAGGCACCAAGCCCGACGGCCAGATCATGTGCGAAGTTTTGCAGCGCTTCGGCATCAAGCAGGCCGACTACACGCCGGATGGCGTGCTCGCCGAGATCGCGCAGATCGTTCCCTTCTTCAAAGGCGCGACGTGGGAGAATCTGAGCATCAACGGCAAGCAGTGGCCGGTCAAAGAAGGTGGTGTGGACACCCAGATCATGCATCAGGAGCAGTTCGCGCGCGGCAAAGGCCACTTCCACTTCTTCGACTGGAAGGAATCGACCGAGTTGAAGACCAACGGAGGCGAGTTCCCCTTCATCCTCACCACAGGTCGCATTTTGGAACACTACAACTGCGGTACCATGACACGTCGGACCGGCAACAGCGACATCGTCACGCAGGACCTTCTCTCGATCAATCCCGAGGACGCGCAGCGTAAAGGCATCCGTAACGGCGACATCGCGCGTCTCTCCAGTGCCCGTGGCGAGGTCGAACTCGAAGCCCGTGTTACCGATGAGGTGAAGCCCGGCATTCTCTACACGACCTTCCACGTCCCCGATGCCATGGTGAACAACGTCACCGGTCAGGGCTGTGACAGCGACACCATGTGCCCTGAATACAAGGTCATCGCTGCGGATGTGGAACTCGTTCGGGCCGGCAAGCCAAAGAAGAAGCGGATGCAGGAGATGGTCTGAGTGGTTGAAGGAAGGCGATCCATTCTCGCCTTCCTCTCATCCGTTCATCCCTCTGGCAGATCCTGATCCTTGGTTTCCGGCAGGAACGCCAATACGAGAAGGCCGACCAAGAAAAGGCAGCCGAGGAGTGCAATGGCCTGCGGCAGAGGCATCGCGGCCTTGATCTTCCCGGAGTAGATCAGAATCGGCGCGGCCAGCAAGCGGCCTGCATTGAAGCAGAAGCTGGAGCCGGTTGCCCGTAGATGATTCGGGAACAGTTCCGGGAAATAGATCGCATAACCCGAGTGGATGCTCAGCGAGGCAAAACCAAACAAGGGCAGCAGCACCAGCACCTGCCAGTAAGCCTGCGGCAGGAAGCACACCGCAAGGATCAGGATAAAGCTGGCAATGTGCATCATGGCAAAGGTGGATTTTCTCCCCCAGCGGGCACAGATCGGTCCAAAGCTCAACTGTCCCACACCGGCTCCTAGCACCTGGATGATTCCATATGCGAACTTGGCTTTCTGCTCCGCATCGCCCTTTTCGTAGCCCAGTTTCAAAAGGAACTCCCGTGTCAGATCCTGGGTGGCGACGCAGACTCCCCAGAACGTCCCCAGTCCAACGGCCGCCAGCGCCATGCCCAGCAGCGCGCGTTTGCGCCAGCGAGCATCGCCAAAGAGATCGGCAAAACTGCCCATCGCCTTGCCGCTTTCCTTGGCTTCATGCCACGAGTCAGGCTCTTTCACCGACGAGCGAACCCACAGCGTGAGGATGGCGGGCACGATGCCGATGAGATAGGCGATGCGCCACTCATTCTGCACGCCCATCGAGGTGAGTGTGGCGATCCATGTGCCAAGCACGCCCGTGGCATGGAAGATGCCGCCTGCATGGGTACGTGCGTGTTTGGGAAAGATCTCCGCCACCAGCGCAGCGGCCACCGCCCATTCGCCGCCGACACCCATCGCCACAAGGAAGCGCAACACGCCGACGTGCCAGAGATCGGTCGCGAAATACGTGAGCCCGGAAAAGACCGAGTAGAACAGGATCGTGATCACCATCACCGGCTTGCGGCCGAACTTGTCACCCAACGATCCAAATAGCAGGCCGCCCAGCGTTCCGCCAGCGAGGAAGATGCCGAGAAACACATCGCCCCACTCCTTCACATCAGGACTGTCCGACGCGACGCCCAGAATCTCCGAGAGCATGGGGCCTCGTGTGAGATTGAAGAGCTGTCCTTCAAACGCATCGAACACCCAACCGAGCGAGGCGACGAGGAGAACAAGCCACTGGTAGCGGGTGACGGAGGAGTACCACTTGGTATTGGAAGAGTTCATCAGGAGTGCGGGCGGAGAATGACGAAATGAGAATGAGGAATGCCAAAGGAAATGCCAAGCTTGAAAGATGGAATCGAAGCCGGGCGGAGGTGTCGAATATGTTAGCCTGTCGCCGTTCGAACTCCGGTGGAAGACGGACGATGCGGTGCTATCAAACGCTTTCCATGCCGCCGTCTGATCAGCTCTTGAATCATTTGCACGTTCGCCACGTGCGGTCCTTTGACGAACTGGTGACGACGCGGTTTGGCGATGGAGTCAACGCGCTGTGCTGGCCGAGAGCCCTGCAAGGCAACTTCGAGGAAGTCGCGACAAAGCTGGAAGTCGGGCAGGGAATCACGCACCTGATCGAAGAGCAGCTTCGTGCGCTGCCGTTGAGTCCGTCGGGTTGGATGGCGGTTGAAACGATGTTGGAAGATC
The DNA here is from genome assembly GCA_041395065.1 of Prosthecobacter sp. GTDB lineage: Bacteria > Verrucomicrobiota > Verrucomicrobiia > Verrucomicrobiales > Verrucomicrobiaceae > Prosthecobacter. Next base: position 36,865 of record JAWLBG010000018.1, read on the forward strand.
ATCGACTGCTGACCGCTCACAGGCTGGATCCGGTGCTCGACTGCATCAATGGCTACCTGCCTGTCGATGATCCGGGGCCGTTGCGAACCGACGTCTGCTCGTTTCACGTCGATAGCGCGACGTGCGAGGCTGACACTTATCTGTGCACCTACTTTGGGGCGTCGTCGGAAGGTTTGGCCAATGAAGAAGCGGTGCGGCACATCGATCTGTCGGGAACCCGGACGCGTTTGCTCCAGCATTATGGCGGAGTCGATGACGCCGGTTTCAGGGAATGGCTGAACGACCATTACTTTGATCTGCACTATGCGCCGCTCCCGGAGGCGAAGCCTTACGAGTTTGGGGTGGGCAACCTCTGGCGTGTGGCCACGCTGCACGCGGGTAGCCCGGTGCCACCGTGCATTCACCGAGCTCCCGATCCAGTGCCGGGGCAAAGACGCCTGCTGCTGATCAGTTGAAAACAGCAGGTCTGTGAGTGCATCCCGCATCGGTCAGACCGGAAGAGTCGTTCCTGGAATAGCGACAGGATACCAGCCATCTGCATCCGGTTTCACCGGCGGCTCGGTTTCCCAAGTGATATTGTCGGGCACGAGTACGTCCTTGGAGTTCAGCGCCTGTTCCCAAGTGATGACCTGGCCCGTGTAGGTGGCCATGCGGCCCATCACGCCCATGAGCGTGCTATAGGCGGCGTATTCGGCATCGATGCGGAGCTTGCCGGTGCGGATGTTCTCGAAGAAGGCATCGTGTTCGAGCTGGTAGGGATCGTACTTGTTGCGACTCCGTTTTCCGCCGGGCGGTTCTCCGTTGATCATGAACTTGCCGCCGTTGCCAAGGTCGGCGCTGCCCTTGATGCCATGGAAGTGCTCGCTCACGTCGCGTGCGCATTTGCCGCCGATCTGGCAGCACTGGCTGAGCAGACGGAAACCGTTGTCATATTCGAACTCCACGGTGTGGTGGTCAAAGATCGTCCCGTTTTCCCTCGCCCTACGCACTTGGCGACCGCCCTTGCCCACGGCTTTGACTGGCATTTTTCCGTTCAGCACCCAGTTGGCCACGTCGAGGTTGTGGCAGTGCTGCTCGAGGATGTGATCGCCGCTCATCCACGTGAAGAAGTACCAATTGCGGATCTGGTAGTGCAACTCGCTCTCGCCGGGTTCACGAGGGAAGCCGGGGCGTGAGGTGCCGTTCCAATAGACGCGGCCATAAACAAGATCGCCGATCTCACCGTCGTGAATTCGCTTCACCACGTCGATATAGCCGGGATCATAGTGGCGCTGAAAGCCCACGCAGACATTCAGCTTCTTCTTCTTGGCTTCCTCAGCCGTGGCGAGCACGCGGCGGACCCCGGCAGCATCAACCGCCACGGGCTTTTCCATGAACACATGCTTGCCGGCCTTGATTGCCTGCTCGAACAAGAACGGTCGAGGCCCCGGAGGCGTCGTGATCAGCACAACATCCGCGAGATCGAAAGCCTTCTTGTAGTCCTCAAAGTTCGTGAAGACCTGATCCGGTGGCACATCGACCTGGCCTTCGTGCTTGGCTTTCAGAATGTCCAGCGCCGCCTGAGCTTTGCCTTCTAGCGGATCGACCAAGGCGACGAGTTTGATCGTCGAGCCTGCGGTCAGTGCCTGGTTGCAGGCTCCAGTGCCCCGGCCTCCACAGCCGATGAGGGCGATTTTGATGTCGCTGCTGCCGCCGGAGGCGAAAGCATGCGTGGCGGCTGTCATGGCCGTGGTGGTCAGGAAGGTGCGGCGCGTTGTCATGATGTCGGTTGGTTTAGAACTTCAGCATCTCTCCCACCGGGAGCGGTTTCTTTTCTCGGATGGATTCTTCAGCAACGAGGCACAATCCCGCCGACCACAATCCGTCGATGCCGGAGGCGATGGGTTTCTTGCCAGTGCGGACCATTTCGACGCATTGGGCAATCTCGGCGCGGAGTTCGAAGACTTCACCGCTGTGGGTTTCGAGCTTCACGTTTTCGAGATTTTCACCGTCGAAGACCTTGAGGAAGTATTCGGGCTCCAGCGTGCGGTCGAGCGCGCCGCTCCAACCGGCCCAGAGTGCGCCCTTGGTGCCGCTGACCTTGACGGTCTGATGATGCTCGAATGCGGCAAGCGTCTGTGACACGACGGCGTAGCTGCCATTCGGGTATTTGAACATCGCGCTGAAGTTGTCGTAAAGCGTCGGGCGCTGTGGGTCGCGCGAGTTACCGTAGGCGTAAAGCTCGACGGGATCGCCGCTGCCTTCGAGATACCAGCGGGCGAGATCGAAGAAGTGGATGGGCTCTTCGAGCACCCAGCTTCCGACGCGGTTCTGGTCGTAACGCCAGCCGCTGGCGCCGGTGCGGTAGGGTTTGCGCAGCAGTTCGACGAGCACGTATTGCGGATCGCCGATGGTGCCCGCGGTGATGATGTCCTTGATGCGGCCCCACTGCGAGGAGAGCCGCAGTTCATGGCCGACGGCGAGATGCACGCCGTACTGTCGCGCGCCGGCGACGATGGCCTTGCAGTCGTCGAGCGTGATGGCCATCGGCTTTTCCAGCAGCACGTGTTTGCCTTTCGACATGGCGGCGAGCGCGATCTCACGATGCGTGTGACTTGGCGTGGCGATGTCGATGATGTCGAACTCGGCCTGGGCGATCATCTCCTCCGCCGTGGCGAAGATCTTTGCATCGGGATAGGTCGCTGCAGCTTCGGCGCGCGTGCCTTCCGTCGGTGCGGTGATGGCGACGAGTTGAGCGTCGGGATTGTCGTGAATGGACTTGGCGTGGAGTTTTCCCCAGGCGCCGAATCCGGCGAGTGCAAAGCGAACAGGTGATGACATGAGCGATTAGTGGCGTGGTGCGGTGGTGAGAGGAGTGACGGGGTCTGGAACGCGGCGGCCCTGAAGTTCGTTCAGACGGCAGGTCGGAAGTTTGGGGAGAACGTATTTGGCGAAGAGGTCGCACTCGTCGAGATGCGGGTAACCGCTGAGCACGAAGGCACGGATGCCCATGTCCATGTAACGGTTGAGTTTGGCGAGCACCTGATCGGGATCTCCGACGATGGCGCTGCCACAGCCGCTGCGGGCCAGTCCGACGCCGCTCCAGAGGTGGTCTTCAATGTAGAGGTCCTTCGCCTGCGCGCGGAGCTCATCCTGACGCTGCACGCCAAAGCTCTTGCTGTCCTGCGAACGGGCTTTGATTTCGGCACCCTTGCTCGCATCGAGCTTGGAGATGAGTCGATCAGCGGCGGCACGGGCCTCGGCTTCGGTTTCGCGCACGATGACGTGACCACGAAAGCCAAAGTCGATTTCGCGTCCATACGCGGCGGCCTTTTCAGACATGCCCTTCATGGTTTCGGCGATGCGGTCCTCGGTTTCCGGCCACATCAGGAAGACGTCGCAGTGCTTCGCACACAAGTCCTGTGCGGCAGGCGAGATGCCACCGAAGTAGAGCATCGGGCCACCGTTTTGCTGATACGGTTTGGCCGGTTCGGTGTTCGGGAGGCTGATGTTGTAGAACTCGCCTTTCCACTCGTAAGGGCCGTCGGTGCGCCACAGACCTTGCAGGATCTGGATGATCTCACTGGCTCGTGCATAGCGGACTTCGTTGCTCTCCTTGATGCCAGGCATGTCGGAGGAGATGATGTTGATGCACAGACGGCCCTTGGCGATGTGATCGACCGTGGCGAGCGCACGTGCGAGCATCGGCGGCCAGACTTCGCCCATGCGCAGGGCGACGAGTTGATTGATCTGATTCGTCTGTGGAGCCATCGCGGCAGAAAACGCCAGCGCGTCCTGACCGGCGATCCAACCGGAGGGGAGGAGGATGTTCTGATAGCCGAGTGCATCAGCTTTTTTCACGATGTCACCGCAGTGCTCGTAGTTCGAGCGCAGTGAACCATCGGGAACGCCGAGGAACTCATAGTCATCGGAGCAGAGGGCGGAAAACCAGGCGACTTCGCACTGGCGGGCGGGGGTGCGGATGGGGGGAGGTGTCATAGAGAGCGGATGCGGATGTTGCGATAGCGGACGGTGCCGGTGAATTTGCCACCGTGAATTTGGAGGCCGATGTGGCCGGTGGCGGGATGGACGCTGGCGGGTTCGGTGTGCTGCATGATTTGCTTGCCGTTCACCCAAGTAGTTATGGTGGGGGGATCCCCAGTGATGCGGGCGCGGACTTCGTTCCAGTCGCCGACGCGCCAGAAGCTCTTCCATGAATCCGGCATCACCGGGCAGGGGTGCGCTTCGTTTTCGTTGAGCGTGATCACGTCCGGAGTCTCGCCAAAGGTGTAATTTCGCACACCGCGGCGCTTCCAGATGCCTTCACCGAGAATGCCGCCGATGGTGCCACCTTGGTGATAATCGATGAGGCATTGGTAGGCTTTCCCATCTTCCGTGCAGCGCAGAAAGAGACCGCTGTCGGGACCGAAGTCGTTGTTTGTTTCGACCGAGACTTCGAAGTCTCCATACACGGCCTCTGTGATCAGCAGGCCGCCATTTCCGGGTGTGTCCTGATCCCCGAAGATCGCGCCGCCTTCCACGCGCCAGTTCCCGGCGGTCGTGTTCTTGCTGGCGCGGCTATGCGGGCTTTTGGCGGTGGGTTTCCACCCGTTCAGCGTCTTGCCATCGAAAAGTGGTCGCCAAGCAGCATCTTCGGCCTTGGAAAAGGTCGGGATGAAGCTGAGTCCGAGAAGTGAAAAGAGTTGGCGACGATGCATGAGCGCAGGTTGGGTTTATTTATTCCAATATTGCAATATGTGACTGGACAGATCATTGTGGCAAGGTCAATTTTGCAAAATGAGCACTTCGTCAGCCCCTTCCCGCATCGCCATCCTCGGTGGAGGATTCAGCGGCATCATGACAGCGGTCAATCTGGCGCGCCTCGGAGCGAACCCACGGCAGATCACCATCGTCAATGAACATCGACCCACTGGCCGCGGAGTGGCCTACGGAACGCGGAGGATCGAACATCTTCTCAATGTTGCCGCGAGAAACATGTCCGCGTTTCCCGACCAGCCTGATCATCTGGTAAACTGGCTGCGAACCAGAAGCGATTTCGATCTGACGCCTGATCGCGAACTGCGCGAACGTTTCATTCCCCGCATGATTTACGGTGACTATTTGAAGTCACTGCTGCTGCATTACCTGCCAGATGTGAATCTCGTGAACGGTGAGGCTGTAGATATCGATCAGGATGGAACGATCTCCTTCAACTCCGGTGACACCCTTCAAGCTGAACGCATTGTCCTGGCGACCGGCAACGAAGCACCGGCCGATCTTCCCGGTGCGGAGGCATTGCATGAACATCCGGCCTGGGCTGGAAATCCGTGGTTGCCCTGGCATGAAAAACTCCCGCCGGACACCGGCACAATCGTTCTTCTCGGCACAGGTTTGACAACGGTGGACGCCATCATCACGCTCCGGGCGCTGGGCTGGCTGGGGCGCATTCATGCCGTCTCCCGTCACGGCTGGTTGCCGCACGCGCATTTTCGTGGGATTGACTATCCGGACTTTCCCCCGGCCGATGTCGATCTTGCAGCGCTTGGTTTGGAGAAACTGATTGCCCTGATTGAGAAACACTGTGCTCAAGTGCGAGAACTGGGCGCGAATCCGGCGATCATCGTGGACAAGATGCGTCCGCACACGCAGCGCATTTGGAAAAACTTGACGCTGGAGGAGCGTCTTGCCTTTGCCCGTCAGCATGCGGCACGCTGGAACGTGCTTCGGCATCGCATCGCACCTGAGATCCACGCACAAATCACCAGTGCGCAACTCACGGGACAGTTGCAAATCCACTCGGCAAACATCGAACGAGTCGAGGCGGTGGGCGATCAGGTACGAACGATTCTGAACGGCGGCAAACACCTCGATGGCGATCTTGTTCTGAATGCCACCGGTCCGCAGACGCGCTTCAGCGCCACGCGTTCCATCCTGTTAAAGAACCTGCTCAAGCGCGGTCTGATCACCCCAGACGACATGGACATGGGAGTGCGCATCGACGAGAATCATGCCGTGCTTCACTCCGACGGATCGCGCTCAGACCGGCTGCTGGCCCTCGGCCCCCTGCTGCGGGGAACTTTCTGGGAAACGATCGCCGTACCGGAACTGCGCGGGCAGGCTCGGCGGGTAGCGGAAACCATTCTCGGCCAGACGTCCCAACCCGCGATAGAAACGCCGGTGATGATGGAGTACATGATCTGAGGAATGAGAAGCACCGAAGAACTCCGCCAGAATCTGGCCAAGGCCATCCTGCATGTGCGCAGCGGGCACGCCACTTCACGCCGGGCCTTGGCCGATGCCCTGCGGCTTTCTCCGAGCACAACGGGAGACTATGTGGATCAACTCATCTCCAGCAGGCACTTGGTCGAGTCCGGCCTGGAGCAGGGACGTATGGGACGACCAAAGCGGGTTCTCAAAACGGTGCCCGAAGCGGGATGGTTTGCCGGCATCGAATTCAACGCGGACCGTGTGCAAGCCGTGCGCGTGGATTTTTCCGGGGTTCAGACCCAGACCATCACACGCACCTTGCCAGATGAAGCGAACGCCAAGTCCGTGATGATGGAGATCACAGCGCTCATAACGGAACTTAAGAACGGAGCGGTTGGACCGCTGCTAGCCATTGGCGTCGGCGCACCGGGGCTGGTTGATCCTGACAAAGGAGTGGCTTTGCACTACTCCTTCCTGCCGGATTGGGTGGACGTCGCTGTTCGCGACGAACTCACGCAGTGTTTTCAGGTTCCCGTGATCCTTGAAAACAATCTTCGCGTGATCGCACTGGCCGAGCGCTGGTTTGGGGGGGGACGCGAATTGGACGACTATGTTATTCTGGGACCTCGCAGCGGTTTCGGCATCGCGGTCATGAAGCATGGCAGGCTGATCGACGGCCAACACCATGCCACTGGTGAAATTGGCCGTTGGGTTTGGCCACTGACGGGCGCGGGTCGCGAAATGCATGACGTCCTATCCTCCCCCGCCGTCTGGCGCAGGCTGTCTGGCGCGGGGACGCGCGCCAGGTTGCCGACAGATCTGCACGGCGCACTTCAATCCCTGTCTCAATCTGAAGGCGATTCATGGGATGGCGTCGTCGATGACTACGCCCGCATCATGGGCCTGCTTCACCTCCTGCTCGATTCGCACGCCTACTTCCTTCACGGGCCGCTAACGGCTCTTGGAGTCCGCTTTTGCGAGGCGGTCACCCGGCAGGCCGTGAACCTGATGCCAGCCCTGAAGCAGATGCCCCCCAACATGGTCATTTCCTCACTGGGAGATGATGCAGGCGGCTTGGGGGCTGCCAGCCACGCGATGGAGGCTTGGGAGCCGGCGATTTCTTGAGAGGTTCGGCTTTTCGCCCGCAACTCCCCCGCAACTCCCCCGCCCTCTCCCGGCGTAACCTAAGAAAACGCTGGCCTAGCTGCGCAAGCAGCCTAATCTCGATAATCCCCAAAATGCCCACTGAGTTCGACATCCAATATGCCTTGGAAAACACCCACGTTTTGCACGAACCGGATCGTCGGATCGACACTTTCGGCAGCACTCACTTTGAATTCCAGATCATCACCGAGTTAATGGACTCCATTGGAGCCGTTCGGGTGCGCGAAGGTCGGATCGAAGCGGAAAAGCCGCTGATCCTCCGCCCGGAGTTCGGCGCCCACTTCGATTTTGAAGGTTTCGGCCCCGAGGCGGCGGCATTTGGCGACTTCCTGCGGGAGAATCTGCAAAAGCTGGCGATCCTGAAATACGGTTTCAAATTTCGCAAAGGCGATGTGCGGGAACAGGTCGTTCATGAGCCGCTCTCCGAAGTGCGCGGTAAGCTGCTGGACGACATCCGCGTCAGCGGAAATCCAATGCGCGCCATCATTCAAGGAGTGGACGACACCTGGGAAATCTGCCTTCTGAAATTCACCGTTGAGATGATCGAGAAGTCCTGCAACATCAACCTATTCGACTTCAAAAGGCGCGGCCTGATCGGCTGACGCCGAAAGCGCATCATTTCCATGGCCAAGGCACAGCTCAAGATTCTCGCCTTTCTCATCACAGTGGGCCTCGTCGCAGGCACGCTGTCGGTGGCTTGGTGGTTCTACACCAATGTGCTGCTCAAAGAGCACCGCCTTGAGCAGGACATTGCCGCCATGAAAGGTGTGGACCGCCCCCGCATTGATCCGGGACTGCGTCGCTTTGACGCGGCGGTGGATCTGATCCGCGCCGGACAGATCGAGCCGGGCCGCGAGGCCCTCTACAAACTGCGCCAGCAGTTCCCGGATTCCGGAGCATGCCCTGAAGCCATCCGCATCATCGGCGAGATCAACATGGACATGCTTTACTCGCCGGACAAAACCGCGGGCAAGAAGGACTACATCGTCCAACCGGGCAACACGCTGCTTGGGATCGCGGTCAAGCACGACACCACGATCGACTCGATCATCCGCATGAACAGCCTGATGAGCACGCTCATCCATCCCGGCGACCACCTCACGATCATGCCGCTGGATTTTAACCTCGGCGTCAGTGTTTCGAAAAAACAGGTCATGCTGCTTCGCAAAGTCGGGGACAAGGAATATCTCTTCAAAGTCTACCAGGCGAAGGATGTTCGCCTGCCCGCCACGGTGCGCGTGCCATCGCAGATCGAAATTGCCGGCAAAAACGCACAGTTGAACGGCAAGAACCTGCTGCCAACCGATTCGGACTATGCCGCCACGGAAAAGTGGCTCAGCGGCACGCGCGGCGTCATTATCCGCACCCCGCCCGTGCCAAAGGCCCTGCCAGTACCGCCGCCCACCAAAGACGGCACCCTGCCCCCGGTGCCCGACCTTGAGGAATCCGCCGAAACCGGAGTCTTTCTCGCCCGCGAGGATATTGAGGAACTCTTTGCGCTCGTGCGCAAAGGGTCAAAGTTGAGCCTCATCCGATAACCTTCCCACACCCCCTTCCCGACCAGCCATGAAGCAAGTTTTGGAATTCGAAAAGCCTGTCGCCAAACTCCGCCAGGAAATTGCCGACGCGAGAGTAAAACTTGAGTCCAAACCGAATGAAAAGCTGGAAAAGCAGATCGCCGAGCTCGAACGCAAGGCCGACGCTCTCCAGCGTGACATTCACGAAAACCTCTCCCCCTGGCAGCGCGTCCAAATCTCCCGCCATCCCGGACGCCCTTACATGCTGGATCATGTAAAGAATATCTGCGACGAATTTGTCGAGATTCACGGCGACCGGCACATTGGAGACGACAACGCCATGCCCGCCGGCTTTGCGACCATCGGCGGACAGCGCGTTGTCATCATCGGACACCAAAAGGGCCGCGACACGAAAGAGAACCTGCTGAGGAACTTCGGCAGCGCCCACCCCGAAGGCTATCGCAAGGCGCTCCGCCTCATGCGCATGGCGGAAAAGTTTAACCTGCCCGTCGTCACGCTCATCGATACTCCCGGGGCCTTCCCCGGCATTGGTGCCGAGGAGCGCAACATCGCCGAAGCCATTGCCTTCAATCTGCGGGAAATGATGACTCTGCGCACACCCGTCGTCGCCGTGGTCATTGGAGAAGGTGGCAGCGGAGGCGCCTTGGGAATCGGCATCGCCGACCGAGTTCTGATGATGGAAAACGCCTACTACAGCGTCATCAGCCCCGAAGGATGCGCCGCCATTCTCTGGAAGCACCGGGAACACGCGCCGGAGGCTGCTTCGGCACTCAAACTCAGCGCCCAGGATCTCTCACAGCTTGGCATCATCGACGGGCTCATTCCAGAGCCTCTCGGTGGCGCGCACAACGATCCCGAGGCCGCGGCCGAGTCGCTCAAGAAGAGCATTCTCGAAGCCATCGCGGAACTTGTGAAAATTCCCACAACCGAACTTCTGGAGAAGCGCTACCTGAAGTTCCGGGCCCTCGGACAGTACACGGAAGCCTAATACCACGCCCCCCATCAGGTGTAGGACCAATTAAGGGCAGCGCACGGACAGTTTCTGTCCATGCGAGGGGGAATCGGTGCGTTTTTGTTCATGCAGCATCTTGTCTGTCGGGCGGACATGACAGGCATCGGCGTTCCTGCTTGAATTTCGACTTTCCTCTTCTGCTCCCGACCATGTTCCGCCACTCTTCGTTTGTCGTTGTTCCTCTTCTTCTCGCTTCCGTCAGCTTTGCAGAACCTGCGCCGACCACTGCCATTCCCGAAGTCATCATCACCGCCACGCGCAGTGAAAACACAACGGCCAATATTCCCGCTCTGGTCAAAACACTCTCCAGTCGGCAAATGGAAGAGCGTCAGGTTCGCACCTTTCAGAAGCGCTGCGCGAGACGCCCGGTGTGATGATCCAGAAGACTGCCAACGGCCAGGGATCCTGTTCATTCGCGGCTTCACCGGGTTCCGCAACCTGATGCTCATTGACGGCATCCGCTTCAACAACTCCACCTTTCGCGGGACCCAACCAGAGCTGGAACACCATCGATCCCTACGCGATCTCCAATATCGAGATTCTCCTCTCAGGGTGGAACACTCTATGGAAGCGATGCCATCGGTGGCACCGTCAACGCCTTCACAAAAGACTCTGGATTCCTCTCCGAGGCGGAGGGTGGCTTCTTCACTCACGGTCGGGCCGATTACCGCCATTCCACGGCTGAGCGCAGTCACGTCCAGCACATTGAGGGCAGCATTGGTCAGGGACAGCGCTGGGGCCTGCATGTGGGTGCCACATTCAGCCAGTTTGCCGATGTTCGTGATCCCCATGGACTGCAGCCACGCACAGGCTATGACCAGTGGGCATTCGACGTCCGTCTCGATGTCGCGCTGGACGATCACTGGCAGCTCACAGCCGTTCATCAACAAGTCCGTCAGAATGACGTCTGGCGCACCCACAACACGATTTATGGCCGCTCCTACGAAGGCACGACCATCGGCACCAATCGCCTCCGACTTTTTGATCAGGAGCGCAGCCTATCCTATCTCCGCCTCGCCGCCCGCGAAATCGATGGTCCGATTGACGCCGCCAGCCTCACGTTCTCTTTCCAGACTGCTGGAGAGGAACAGTTTCGCATCAGCGGCGGCGGTGCACAGACCTTCAATGACGTCGATGTCTCCACTCTCGGCGTCGATCTACAGTTTGAAAGCGACTCGCCTCTCGGCCGCCTCGTTTACGGCATCGACTACTACCACGACTGGCTAGAAACCGACGGTGCCAATGCCTTCGCCGGAGCCGTCGCCGATGACGCCAGCTACGACCTGCTCGGTATCTTCCTCCAGGATCAGATCGACCTCGGCAGCCGCTTTCACGTCATTCTTGGAGGCCGCTACACTCATGCCCGGGCGGATGCGGGCAAGTTTCGGGGACGCAATCCGACTACGGGTGCTGTCACCGGCGTCAGCAGTTTTTCCGACGAGTATCAAAACTTTTCCGGCAGCGTGCGCTTCCTGATCGATCTCGACGAACGTGACCGCTTTCAGCTCTACGGCGGCGTTTCGCAGGCGTTCCGCGCTCCAAACCTCTCCGACCTCACCCGCGATGACTTTTCGCAAACGGCTGTGGTGGAGATCCCCTCGCCGGGCCTCAGTCCGGAAACTTTCACCACCTTTGAAATCGGCCTCAAAGCGCGCACGGAGAGCGTCACGGCCAGTCTCGGCTACTTTTTCACCCGCATTGATGACATGATCGTCCGTCGCGTCGTGGCGCCTGCCGTGCCACCCGCCAACACCATTGTCTCCAAGAGTAATGTGGGCAGCGGCTATATGCAGGGCGTCGAGTTTTCCGCCCGCTGGGAGATCGATCCGAACTGGAGCATCTTCGGACACATCGCCTGGGTCGAAGGCGTCACAGATCAGTTCATCGGCAACACCACGCAGATTCAGCCTCAACCGCTCGGCAAGATCACCCCGCTCGCAGGCTACGCAGGCGTGCGCTGGCAGACCACCGACCGCCGTCTGTGGACAGAGCTTGTCTGCCTCTCCTACGGCGAAGCAGCCCGACTCAACGCCGCAGACTCCGCCGACACCTCCCGCATTCCTCCCACCGGAACGCCTTCTTTCTTCCTTCTCAGCCTTCGCGGTGGCTGCCAAGTCAGTGAGAACCTCATCCTCACCGCGTCCCTGGACAATCTGCTCAATGAGACCTACCGCTATCACGGCTCCGGCAGCAACGAACCCGGCTTCGGCGCCACCCTCGGTGCGACGGTGAAGTTCTAGCAAGGTTTGGCGTCGTCAGCTTGTTAACTGGCGATGAATCGGCTCCCTTTTTTCGTTGTCGCCTTCGCCTGCATTACCCTGTCATCCACTGTCGCGGCGGAGTCTGTTTGGCCCCAATTTCGCGGACCGGATGGCAATGGAGTCGCCGCGGAGGGCTCGGCACCCACGAAATGGAGTGAGACGGAGCATGTGGCTTGGAAGACGGAGCTTCCAGGCAAGGGCTGGTCCTCCCCCGTCGTGGCGGACAATGAAGTGTGGATGACCTCCGCCGTGGAAGAAACGGCCACCGAAGAGGAGGCAAAAGCGATGATGCGTGCCGCGGGCATTGAGGAAAAGAAATTCAAGCAACTGCAGGCGAAGAAAGCTGTGCGGCTCTACGCACTGTGTGTGGATCTGCAGTCGGGAAAACTGATCCGCGAGCTGGAACTCATCCGCGTGGACACGCCACCGCCGATTCATCACTTCAACAGTTTCGCCTCCCCGACGCCGGTGATCGATGGCGGACATGTGATCTGCCATTTCGGGACGTTCGGGACCTTCTGCATCAACCGCGCGGACGGAGCGATCGTCTGGAAGGAAACGCTGGCCATCGAGCACGGCGTGGGACCCGGCAGCTCGCCCATGATCTTCGGCGACCTCCTAGTGCTCATTTGCGATGGCACGGACGTGCAGTATGTGACGGCCCTCGACAAACACACCGGCCAACAGATCTGGAAGACGCCACGTCCACCGATGAGCGCGGCGTCGGGTGATCAGATGAAAGCCTACTGCACGCCGATCGCCATTACAGATGACAAGGGGCGCGAACAGTTGATCTGCCTGGCGTCTCAGTGGCTGGTATCCCTCGATCCCGCGACCGGCAAAGAACTCTGGCGTGTGGAGCACGGCACCGGATTTTCCGTCGTGCCGCGTCCGGTTTATGGGAATGGCATGGTTTATGTGTGCACGGGTTACGGCAAGCCGCAGCTATGGGCGGTGAAGGTGGACGGCAGTGGCGATGTCACCGACACCCACGTCGTCTGGAAGGAGACAATGCGCATCCCGGCCAAGCCTTCCCCCTTCTCATCGGCAGCGACCTTTACATCACCGACGACGGAGGCATCGTGACCTGCTTCGATGCCATGACTGGCGAAAGCCGCTGGAGCGAGCGCATCGGCGGCACCTACTCCGCCTCACCCGTGCTGGCAGGAGGCAAAATCTACTTCTCCAGTGAACAGGGCGTCGTGACCCTGCTGGAAAAGAGCGCTGCCTTCCAAGTTGCGGCGGAAAACACCATCGAAGGAAAAATCATGGCCTCCCCGGCCATCGTGGACGGCAGTCTCCTGCTGCGCAGTGACACGGCGCTCTACCGTATCGGCGCGGGAGGAGAGTGAGTAGTTCTCTCAAGAAAACAGCAACCGTCCGATAATCACCGCCATCGCAAGACCAACGAGATCGGCGGTGAGTCCGGCGGCCAGCGCGTGGCGAATGCGGCGTATGCCGACGCTGCCGAAGTAAACGGCCAGCACATAAAAGGTCGTCTCCGTGGAGCCGTACATCGTCGCGGCAGTGAACTTGAGCTGTTCGGTAAGCTCAGGACGCAGAAGGATGTCATTGAGCACGCCCAGAGAGCCAGAGCCGGTGAGAGGGCGCATTAACGCCATCGGCAGCAGTTCCACCGGAAACCCGATGAAACCAAGCACGGGACGCAACACATACTCTAGAAGTAAAAGCATGCCGGAACTGCTGAACACGGCCAACGCCGCCAGCATCGCTACGAGAAAGGGCATGATGCGCGTGGCCACGGCGAAGCCTTCTTTGGCCCCTTCGACGAACTCTTCGTAAACCTTCACGCCTTTCGCCAGACCGACTCCCAGAGTGACAACGAGCACGATGGGAATGGCAAGACCGGAGCCACCGTTCATGAAGCGCTTCCACGCGGGTTCGATCTGCGGCGTGGACTCCTCTGCAGTGGCAGTCTTGGCGGGCGGCGCGGCCTTTTTCTTCGCTTGTTCGACGACCTGACTGAGCCCAGTGCCCTGCAATACGCTCTGCCGGGCGCTCGCAGGCATGAACTCCAGCATGGCGCAGGCACCAAAGACGACAAAGAGGGCGATGAGCCAGAACCTGCGCTTCGGAGTGATTTTTCCAGACGTTGCGGTGCCGGCATCACCGGACTCGACCTTCACTTCGTCTTCCGTTTCGGACTGAATGGCGAAGTAAGGCAGCCGCCCGTAGAGCTTCGCGGCAACCACCGCGGTGACGACCGTGCAGGCCGTCGCAAGCAGAGTCGGCATGATGATCTTCTGCGCCCCCTGAATGCCCGCGGCGTTCAGGTAGTTGATGGCCGTCATCGGCACCAAGGTGAAGGCGGCAGTGTTCATGGCCAGAAAAGTAACCATGGCGTTGCTGGCGGTGTTCTTGTTCGGGTTGAGCTCCTGCAAATGGGTCATCGCCTTCAGGCCGAGCGGCGTGGCGCTGTTGCCAAGACCCAGCATGTTCGCGGCGAGGTTCATGATCATCGCGCTCATCGCAGGATGATCCCGGGGAACATCCGGAAAAAGGCGCCGCATGATCGGCGAAAGCGCGCGCGCGGCAAGGTCCAGCAAGCCCGCCCTTTCCATGACGCGCATGACGCCCAGCCAAAAAATCATGAGTCCGGCCAGCGGCAGCGCGATGTCCATGACAGCGACTTTGGACTTCGAAAAAATGGCGGCGACGATCCCAGAATCTCCGGTGATGTGGCCGAAGAGGGCGGCGGCGCAAAGGCCGGCAAGGATCAGGAAGGACCAGATGTAGTTCAGCATGCGGCGAAAAGTGAGAGAACACGGTAGCCAGAGGCGAGGCGAATGCGTAAACATTTCTCATCCAGCCTCAAGCAGCATCTCTCCCCCGACTGAATTCATGCCCATCCCAATCCAGCGTGCCAGCCAGGCCAGTGGAGTTAGCCCCCATGTCATTCGCATCTGGGAGCGGAGATACAACGCGCTGAGCCCGAGCCGCACCTGCACGAATCGCCGCATGTACTGCGACGAGGCAGTCCTGCGACTGAAGCTGTTGAAAGCGCTGACGGAAAACGGCCACCGCATCGGCGGTGTGGCACGCCTTTGCACAGACGAACTGCAGGCGCTGGTGAAGGAACTGCCTACCACAGCAGTAATGACCGCTCCGGTGGTGAGTTTTGAATCCACAGAACACATTGTGGAAGCGGCCATCGCGGCCTCGAAACGCTACGACTCCGACGGCCTGCGCAGTATCCTCCTCCAGGCACGCAGGCAGCTCGGGCAGCGCGGCATGCTGCACCAGGTCATCTGCCCGCTGATCATCCAGATCGGCAGCAACTGGCAGCACGGCACCCTGCGACCGAGTCATGAGCACATTGCCACTGCGGTCATCCGAGAGCTGCTTTTGACGCCGGTGCCGGGCAGCCAACTCGCGGCGCATGCACCGGAACTTGTGGTGGCCACTCCGGCGGGTGAGCTGCATGAGCTCGGCGCGCTCATCGTCGCGGCCACGGCGCGCGATCTTGGTTGGCATGTGACCTATCTCGGCCCGAACCTTCCCGTGGAGGAGATCGCCGCGTGTGCCATTGCCCGCAATGCGAAGGCGGTTGCGCTAAGCGTGGTGTATCCGGAGAAGTGTCCGATCATCGAGGAAAAGCTGCGCCGCATCCGCGAGCTGCTCCCGCAGGGTATCGGACTGATCGTGGGCGGACGCGCGGCGGAGAGCTACAAGGAATGCATGGTGCCCCTCGGCATCCTTTGGGCCAGCTGCCTGCACGGGTTGGATGAGGCACTGCTGAAGATTCAGAGGTGACACGTGTTGCACGAGGCGCGAGTCCCTCTAGTCTGGCCTCCGCATGCTTCTCTACCGAACCACTCAGGGCATCTTCATTCAAACTGCAACCGCCTGGCACGCCGTGACCGGACAGGACTGGGACGCGCTCTTCAACACGCCCAATCTCGCCGCCCATCTGGCAGAAATCGCCGCCAATACCGCCGCCGCGGAAGCTCCCGCTGCTGACACGATTTTGGCGCCCATCGGATCTCAGGAAGTGTGGGCGGCCGGCGTGACCTACTTCCGCAGTCGCACGGCCCGCATGGAGGAGTCGAAGGACGCCGGCGGCGGCACCTTTTACGATCGCGTTTACGAAGCGGAGCGTCCGGAGATCTTTTTCAAAGCCACTCCACAACGCGTTGCTCATCCCGGACAGCCCATGCACCTCCGTGGCGATTCTTCATGGATGGTGCCGGAGCCCGAATTGACACTCGCCGTCAACTCGCAGGGTGAGATCATCGGTTGCACCGTCGGCAACGATCTCTCCTGCCGCGACATCGAAGGTGAAAATCCGCTTTACCTGCCGCAGGCGAAATGCTTCAAGCTTTGCGCTGCCCTCGGCCCAGCGATCTTGATTCAAAGCGAGCCCCTCGCGCCGACGACACGCATTCATCTGCGCATCGACCGCGCAGGAGCCGCCGCCTTCGAAGGCGAAACCACGCTTTCTCAATTGAAACGCACGCCCTCCGAACTCGCCGGATTCCTGTTTCGGGACAATACCTTCCCCGCCGGCGCATTCCTCATGACGGGCACCGGCATCGTCCCGGGCGATGAGTTCACGCTCAACAGCGGTGATGTCGTGAACATTACCATCGACGGTATCGGCACGCTCTCGAATCCGATGACCTGATTCCATTCCCAATCCCTCCCAACGACCACCATGACCATCACCGGACACCAAATCATCGCCGGCCGCGAAGCGGCTCCGAACGGACACTTTTTCCACGCGTTCAATCCCACCAACGGCGAGCAGCTCGAACCGATCTTCGGCGACGCCACGCATGCCGAAGCCGACGAAGCCATGCAGGCCGCCGAAAGCGTCTTTGACACTCTGCGACTCGCCACGCCGGAAACACGTGCCTCGCTGCTGGATGCCATCGCAGATGAAATCACTGCCCTCGGCGACGCGCTGCTTGAGCGTGCGCACGCGGAGACCGCGCTCCCCATGGCCCGCCTCACAGGCGAACGCGGACGCGCCATCGGCCAATGCAAGCTCTTCGCAGCGCTCATCCGTGAAGGTTCCTGGGCGGATGCCCGCGTCGATCACGCGATTCCCGACCGCCAACCGCTGCCAAAGCCGGACGTCCGGCGCGTCTTGATGCCGCTCGGCCCTGTCGTCGTTTTTGGCGCGAGCAATTTCCCATTCGCCATCGGCGTCGTTGGCACTGACACCGTCTGCGCTCTTGCCGCCGGCTGTCCCGTCGTGGTGAAAGGCCACCCCGCGCACCCCGGCACCTGCGAAATGCTGACGCGGGCAGTGCTCGCCGCTCTTCACAAAGTCGGTCTTCCAGCCGGTTGCTTCTCACTGCTGCACGGCAAGGGCAACGACATCGGCGTCACTTTGGTGAAACATCCGCTCACCCAGGCGGTCGGCTTCACCGGGTCCATGCGCGGAGGTCGTGCGCTGATGGACGTCGCGGCCGCACGTTCGCATCCCATCCCCGTGTATGCGGAAATGGGTTCTGTGAACCCCGTGTTCGTGCTGCCCGGAGCATTGAAGGAACGGGCATCTAAGGTTGCCGAAGCCTACATCGGTTCTGTGACGATGGGCGTGGGACAGTTTTGCACGAATCCGGCCGTGGTGCTCGGCATCAAAGGCGAAGATCTGGAGCAGTTCACCAGCAACGCCGCGGCGCTCGCCGCGAAAGTCGCACCGCAGACCATGCTGCACAGCGGCATCTGCGAGGCCTACGACGCCGGCACCGCGGTGTGGCAGACCGTTGCCGGAATCGAACTGGTCGCGCAGTCGGAGACGCCTGTCGCCGCCAACGCCTCCCAGGCCGCCTGCCGCATTTTCACGACCACCATTGATGTGCTCGAAGGCAACGCCGAGCTGCGGCGCGAGGTCTTTGGCCCCTGCTCCATCATCACACAATGCGCCACGCTCGACGACATGGTACGCTACGCCGACAGCCTGGAAGGCCAGTTGACCGCAACGATTCACGGCACGGAGGACGACCTGCGCGAGTTCGCGCCCCTCGTGCGCGCCTTGGAGAAAAAGGTGGGCCGACTCATCTTCAACGGCTTCCCCACCGGCATTGAAGTCTGCCCCTCCATGCACCATGGCGGCCCCTACCCCGCCGCCAGCCACAGCTTCTTCACCAGCATCGGCACCGCCAGCATCTACCGCTTCGTGCGGCCTATCAGCTACCAGGGCTTTCCCGACGAAGCGCTCCCCGAACTCCTCCAGGATGCCAATCCGCGCGGTTCCATGCGTATCGTGGACGGTGAGCTCAAACGCTAGCGAGCACCATCAATCCCGGCTTGGAACACGATTCGGCAGGCGGATCAGTAAGCGTGTAAGGCCTGAACCATTAATAATGGCAGGAATTACAAAGGCTTTGATTCAGAAATGTTAACTATGTCAATAATTTTTTACAGTCAGGTTAAAATATAATTACCATAATTTTACAAAGTGTGGTTGAGTCGGGGCGTGAAACGGCTTCTTCCAGCTCGAATATACCCAGCCATCATCGTCAGTCTGACGACTCTGTGGCTGGCTTTCGGCTCGAACTGCTTGGGACAACCTATTGATCTGGACTTCAGCAACCCGGTGGGCACGGCGGACGGGAGCTACACGCTGGGGCCGTATTTCAGTGGCTCGATCATCTATTTCACGGATGTGGCGGATGTGAACGGGACCGCGGTGGATATGCGGGCCACAGCCGGTATCTTTGGATCCGGTTATACCTTTCAGGGGCACTTCGCCAATTACAACCAAGCGATCGCCGAGCCGAACGGCGATCTCGGAAACCGCTATGTTGCCAACAGTCTGGGAGCCGGGGGCCTGACCTACACCTTGGACTTCTTCCTCGGCGGAAGCAATTTCACCACCCACTATGAGCTTTCAGAATTCGAGTTGTTTCTCTACGATGTGGACGGGGAAAGTGGATCCGGCGTCAGCCAAACGGAGGCCTTCAGGGCCTACACGGCGGACGGTTTGACGGCCTACCGCCTGTCGAGCAGCCCAAACAGCGTGACGGCGTCGGAGTTTTCCGGAGGAGTCCTGTTCAACGGGCCTGGGGTCAATGTGGCGGAAACCGATGCCTCGGGCGCGGTTCTGCTGACCTACCAGAACACGAGCAGCGTCACCTTTCGCTTCGAGGGGAACACCATCTCGGGTTCCGTCCCCAATGGCATCTTCACAGCAATCGACGGGGACAAAAGCCTGATCGGCGGGAGCTACAGCCAGTTTGAGGCACCGGTCGTGGTGCCTGAGCCTTCAAGCGCCCTGTTGCTGGGACTTGCCGTGATGCAGGCCTTCTTCACACGCCAGCGGCGGAGCATGGCACGGCGGTGAGGGTTGGAAGCCGTGCCCTCCATGATGATGTGAGGTCTGACCGGGATTATCGTCCTAGCCAGCGACTGTCGCGGCATTTCGACCGCAGCGGCCAGTCGCCGAGTTGGTTTACGGAGCACCAGTTCAGCGTTCCTTCTTCGAATTCGACGGCGCATTGAGGAACTTGCGCATGTCGTTGAAGATGCTGTCCGAGCCCTCCTGCTGCTTCGCATGGGTATGCATGCCCTCGAACCACGACTGCGTGGTCGGCGCATGCGCCTTGGCCACGGCCAGAAGGAGTACGAGCGTGATCGGAACCGGATGCCCAGTGTGAATAGCGGCAGAAAGGGCGAGCTCGGCGGCGCGGTCGAAGACCCACTTCAAGTCCGCACCAGAAAAGCCATTGGTGGCCTCGATGAGTTCCGCATCGTCAAAGTCGGCAATGGGCTTATCTTTGGCCAGCAAATCGATGATTTGGGCGCGGGCGGGCGCGTCCGGAGGTGGCACGAAGATGGCCTGATCGAAACGGCCCGGGCGGCGAAAGGCGGGATCCAGCGCCCACGGCTGATTCGTTGCCCCGATCACCAGGACGCGCTGATTCTCACTGCGGATGCCGTCCATCTCATGCAGAAACTGGTTAACCAGATTGCGCATCTGACTTTCCCGTATCTGGCGGCGGTCTTGCGCCAGTGAATCCAGGTCGTCAAACACCAGGACGCAGGGCGCGTTGGCCCGGGCGGTTTCGAAGATCTGGTGCAGGTTTCGCTCCGTGCTGCCGAAGTAGGGATCAAAAATCTCGTGCAGTCCCACGGCCAGGTAGTTGCACGGCACTTCACCTGCGACCGCGCGCAGCATCAGCGTCTTCCCGCAGCCCGGCGGTCCATAGATGAGAATACCACCGCCGGTCTTGCGTCCGTAGGCTTTGTACAAATCAGGAAACTGCAGCGGGTAGGTGATCTTCAGCCGGATCTCCTCCTTAAGTTCCTCCATGCCGCCCACATCAGAGAAGGTGACACGACTGCGCTCGGGATCTCCTGGCGCATAAAAAGTCTCAGGCCGCCAGTCGTAGGGCGGATCATCGAAGGGATCGTCAAAGAAGTCTTCCTGGTCTGTGTTGCCTCCCGGACTCGGCTCCGTGCTGGCAGGTTCGGGAGCTGGAGCCGGAGCGGTCTTGCGCGCATCCCGTGCGGTGCGTCCCAATTCGCGCTCCAGCGCTGGGTCGCTCATCGTTCCGTCGATCTGCGCCGCCAGATCAAAGTGCTCAACGGCCCTCCCCTTGTCGCCCTCACTCAAAAAGACACGACTCAGAAGGAGGTGTGCTTGGGCGTTGTTGGGCTCCAGAGAAACGACGCGCTCCGCCCTCACCGCCGCACCAGAGGTGTCACCTTCCAAAAAGTGCACCTTGGCGATCCCGAGCATCGCATCGGTTTGATCGGGATCGATCTCCAGAGCACGAGCGAAAACCTCCCGGGCGTCGTCCAATTGGAGTTCCTCAAGACAAGCGCGACCATAGAGAAGCAGCAGAGACAGGTTGTTCGGCGACTGCTTGAGAGCGTCTCGGAGGGCAGAGGAGTTTGGCATGGCTATTGTTATGGGACAGCCGTCAGGCCATCCATGCTCAGATTAAAGAGCGCATGAAGCATGCCGCCAATCATTTCTTGCACGGCTTCACGCCCCTTGATTTCCCTGAAATCTCTTGGACGTAGGCGTGAAACAAGCCGCCGCTCAATGAGGCGTCGGCCAGCAGCCCTCCGAGTGAGTCTTTTGAATGGTTCTTTGACCAGACCAGACGATTCGTCTTGGATCAGCATTCCCACCGCCTTTACTCCGCGCCATGCATTCCATCCTCATCATCGGCTGCGGCAGCATTGGCGAACGCCATCTGCGTTGCTTCCAGAAGACGGGCCGCTGCGAGGTCAGCGCCTGCGATGCGAATGCCACCCTGTTGCAGGAGGTCGGCGCACGCTATTCCGTGCCGACGTTTCCTGATCTCAAAAGTGCCCTCGCAGCCAAGCGCTGGGACGCGCTCGTCATTTGCACCCCCGCCCACACGCATCTCGCCATCGCACGTGAAGGCGCTGCCCACGGTGCCGCTCTGTTCATCGAAAAGCCGCTCGCCGTCGCGCTCAACGAAGTGGAAGAGACCCGTACCGCACTGATTGCCAGCGGTCGCTTCAACGCCGTCGCGTATGTTTACCACTGCTTCCCTTGGGTGGCGCAGGTTCGCACCTTCTTGCAGGAAGGCCGCCTGGGAAAACCTCTCCACGCAAGTGTCGTCGCCGGACAGCATTTCCCGACCTTCCGTCCCGCTTACCGCCAGATCTACTACACCCGTCACGAGACCGGCGGCGGCGCCATCCAGGACGCGCTGACCCACATCGTGAACGCCATGGAGTGGCTCATCGGTCCGGTGACACGCTTGTTCTGCGATGCCTCCCATCAGCAACTCGAAGGCGTCACAGTCGAGGACACGGTCAATGTCAGCGCCCGTCATGGCGACGTGCTTGTCAGCTATGCCATGACGCAGTTTCAGGCGCCCAACGAAAACACGCTGCAGATCCATTGCGAGAAAGGCAGCATCAAAATCGAATCCCACGCTCGTCGCTGGGGAACGCTGCGGCACGGTGAAGCTGACTGGACCTGGCACACCACGCCGCCGTTGGAGCGCGACGATCATTTCATCGCGCAGGCCAACGCCTTCATCGACGGCATGGAAGGCAAGGCGACTCCGCTCAGTACTTTCGACGAAGCCGTGCAGACACTGCGCTTCAATATCGCCGCCCTGCGCTCCGTCTCGACCGGCCTGCCCATCACCATCCCATGACCACCGCAGGCAACGAACTCCGTCTCGCGATGCTCGGCATGATCGAGGGCAATGGTCATCCCTACTCGTGGTCTGCCATCGTCAACGGATTCGATCCCGCCGCGATGGCCGCGTGTCCGTATCCGGCGATTCTGGATTATCTCGGCAAGCAGTGTGTCGAAGACGTCCGCATCCCCGGCGCACGTGTCACCCACATCTGGACCGACGAACCCGCTGACGCGCCGAAAGTCGCCGCCGCCAGCTTGATCGAGCACGTCGTGGCGCGGCCCGAAGACGTCATCGGCCACGTCGATGCCGTGATTGTCGCGACCGACGACGGCGATGACCACATCCGCCGCGTGCAGCCTTTCATTGATGCAGGCCTGCCTGTCTTCGTGGACAAACCGATGGCCACCAACGTCGCGGACCTGCGCCAGTTTGTGCGTTGGCACGAATCAGGCGCCACCATTCTCTCCACCAGCGGCATGCGCTACGCGCCTGCGATGCGCCTGAGCGACGAGCAACGCACCCTGCTCGGCGATTTGCGCTGGATCACCAGTTTCACCTGCAAAACGTGGGAACGCTACGGCATCCACGCTCTCGAAGCCGTCGAACCCCTGCTCGGTCCCGGTTTTCTCACCGTGCAGGCAATCAGCGACAACGGCGGTGACGTCATGCATCTCACGCATCGCAGCGGCGTTCGCGTCACCATCGGTGCACTTCACGACGCCTACGGCAGCTTCGGCGCTGTTCATCTCTACGGCACCAAAGGCCAGCTCCCACTCCGCCTCGACGACACCTACCGCGCCTTCCGCGCCCAGCTTGTCGCCTTCATCGACATGCTCCGCACCGGCACACGTCCCCTGCCCTTCGACGAAACCATCGAGCTCATGGCCGTCATCATTGCCGGTCGTCGAAGCCGCGAACAAAACGGCGCTGCCATCTCGATCGCCGACATCCTTTCCGAACTTCACACATGAAACTCCGCCCCTCCCGCATCCTCCGCGAACTTCGCGCCGGTCAAAACAGCACCGTCCTCAAGCTGAACATGAATGATCCTCGCATCGTTGAACTCGCCGGACTCTCAGGTGCCAGTGCGGTATGGCTGTGCAACGAGCACGTGCCGAACGACTGGGGCAATCTCGAGCACCAAGTCCGCGCCGCGAAGCTCTACGACATGGATGTCATCGTTCGCGTCAGCAAAGGCAGCTACAGCGAATACATCAAGCCCTTCGAATGCGACGCCACTGGCATCATGGTTCCGCACGTCACCAGCGCCGACGAGGCGCGCAATGTCGTGGACATGGTCCGCACCCGGCCGCTCGGCAGCAAGGCGCTCGATGCCGGCAACATGGACGGCCTTTTCTGTCAGGTTCCGCTGGCCGACTACGCGCACCACTGCAACACCGAGAAGTTCGTCATCCTCCAGATCGAAAGCCCCGAGGCGCTCGAAAAGGTTGATGAGATCGCCGCCGTTCCCGGCTTCGACATGCTGCTCTTCGGCGCGGGCGATTTTAGTCATCGCATCGGCAAACTCGGTCAGGCTACGCATCCGGACGTCGTCGCCGCACGCAAGAAGGTCGCCGCCGCCGCGCTCAAACACGGCAAATACCCCGCCGTCGCATCGCTTTACGGCCAGAAGGACGAAGTCATCGCCGAAGGCACCCGTGTGTTCACATTGGGTGCGGATGTGCTTGAACTCGGCGGTGCGTTTAAGAAACTCGTTGGTGATTTCGGCGGCACGTCGGCCGCGAGTTCCAGCGATTCCATCTACCAATCTAAGTAAGCCGTCATGTCCGCCGATCTCTTCTCCCTCCAAGGCAAAACGATTCTTCTCACGGGTGGAGCCGGACTCTACGGTCGGGGGCTGGCGGCCATGCTCGCACAAACCGGCGCGAATCTGATCCTCGCTGCTCGTGATGTGACCAAGCTTCAGGTCGTTGCCGATGAAGAGAACGCCAAAGGAAACCACGTAACCGCGGAATCACTCGACCAAGGCGATGAAGCTTCCGTGTTGGCGCTGGCCGAACGAGTTCATGCACGATTTGATCCGCTGCATGGTCTCGTGAACAACGCCGTGCTGCGTCCCATGAAAGGCGCGAATGGCGCCGCGGAGCAGTTTGCCGAATCCATGCGCGTCAACGCCACGGGCATCATGCTCATGCATCGTCACTTCGGCAAACCGATGGCCGAAGCGGGACGCGGCAGCATCGTCAACGTCGGCAGCATCCAGGGCATGATCGGCCCGAGCTACGAACTCTACACCGGCACCAACATGGGCGACATGCCGCCCGATTACTTCTTCCACAAAGGCGGCATGGTGAATCTCACCCGCTTTTACGCCGCGCTTTACGGTCCTCAGAATGTCCGCGTGAACTGCCTCGCGCCCGGCGGCTTCTTCAATCATCAGCCGGAACCGTTTCTCGAGCGCTACTGCGAACACACGATGCTCGGCCGCATGGCCGACGACACCGACCTCGGCGGTGCCGTCATCTTCCTGCTCAGCGACGCCTCACGCTACATCACCGGCGTGAACCTGCCGGTGGACGGCGGTTACACGGCCAAGTGATCACTTCAAAAGCTCCGCCACCGGAATGCGGAAGAACTTGTCCGTCCGCGACTTCATCTTGTCCTCACCACCGAGGCAATAGACGAAGCCGTCCAGCTTCACCAGCGCCACCATCGCCGCATACGGCAGCGGCTGCGCCTTTCGATAGCTGTCTGTCTTCACATCGTAGATGACGGCGTCGGTGGTGAAGGCCTCCCCGTATCCGCCAGCGATGTAAATCTGATGGTCATCGAGCGTAACTGCCGTCACCCCGCGTACCGGAGTCGTCAGGGACCGGATCGCTCTCCAGGTGTTCTTGGCCGGGTCAAAGGCATACGCCGCCGTGGTATTCTCCACCACCTGGGACGACTCATTCCAGTTCAGGCCACCAAACACAAACAGTTCGCCAGCCACGACCGCCGAAGCCGCCGTCGCGAAGCCCTTGCCAGGATAATCCGCCAATTGGGCGACTGACCAATGGTCACCTTCGCGTTTCAGGCTGCTTGTCGTTCGCTGCACACCCGCCACATTCGCAGCATCGTCGGTTCCACCAGCGAGAATCATCGTGTCGCCCATCATCCCTCCTGCCGCCAGCACCAGTGAAGCCGGCAGGGCCGGCACAGCTTTGGCGTTCATCTTCTGCCCGTCGAAATCGTTCACGACTGCCAATGCTTGCTTTCCATCGCTGCCGCCCACAAATCCAAACACTTCACCGCGCTGCATGACCGACCCGTAACCGACTGGCGTCGCCAGATCCGTTACTTTCACCCATTTCTTCGTCGTGGGGTCGTATGCGCGGACAGCTTTCAACCAGTTCTTGGTTCCATCTGGCCAGTTCGTGCCACCCGCGATGACTAACTTGGAGCCCTGAATGCCGCACAGAAAACCGCCGCTGGGTTCTGGCAACGAAGGCAGCGCCTCCCATTCGGCATGAGCCGTTGAAAGCAGCACGCAGCTAAGAAGCAGCCGTTTTGTCATCAGGATCAGTTGCTCGTTCATAGTGGTCGGTGTGGGGTGATTTCCAATCAGGTCGCAGGCGCACGTCATGCTTGCCGCTAATTTCTCCGGCCTCGCTGGCAGGCGTTGCATCGCTCTTGCGGCGCATTTCCCACCAGCACTGACCGCAGTGGTTGTGCTCGTGGTCGATGACAAAGCCTGCATCGGCGATCAGCGGTCCGATCCAGCCCATGCAGTGGTCGCAGTAATCGCTGTATTGCTCCAATCCGTTACGAAGCAAAAAGCCCTTCGAAGGACACTCGTGCATGTCGATACGGAAGACGTCTTCCGTCACCGTGCGTTCATAAACCGCTCCCTCGTCCGCCAGAGTCGGCCCCCAGTATTCCTTCATGCCCTCAAATCCCTTCTCGCGGATCAACTTCGAAGCGTGGATTTGCGAATCGCGATGAATCGCCTCGTCCCAGTAAGCTTTGACCAGTTCATGGCCGCCGAGCCGGTTCAACCACTCGAACGTCCACTCGTAATGTCCGCAGAAGTCGTAGCAGCCGATCATAATGCCGTGGCGATGTCCTCCAGGTTCTGAGCCGGAACTCCGGCATCGACTTTGACAAAGCGTTGTACACAACGGCCGTTCCCACCATCAACCCGCACAGTTAGTCCAGCCGGAGCTGCGATGGTCTCGCTCACGAAATAGCAGTGCTGGCAGAAACACGGCACGACCTCACGACCGTGCTTCCGTAGGTGCTGGATGAGCGGGCACACCTTCACCTCCACTCTCACCTCGTTGGTCATTTCCTGCACGTCCACCTCCGCTCCGGGTTCCGCCTTGAAAAACGTACGCCAATAGTCAGCCACAGCAGGCAGACCGCCGCTCATCCACTGCTTCGTCACCGGACGATAGTAATTGGCGCCGATGTCGCGCCAGTAATCCTTCAGTTTCTCAATGCCAAATCGGTTAAGAATGAAACGGAAGGTGGCGTTGACGGCGAAGTAGAAGTCAGCGTGCCCGACCGGCTTGGTGTCGGTAAACGGCAGCGCGCATGAGCTTGGTGAAGGTTCAGTCATCGCCAAGAAGCTGTTTCAGTTCGGATGCGCAGATGCCGAGTTGCTTTTGAACGCTGAAAAACTCGCTGCCATAGACCACAAACTTCGCGCCTAGGTCGACGACCATGCGCGCATCGTCGATGCGCCCCACGGGACACCCCCAAGGTTTACCCTTCTCCGCACAGACCGCCGCCATTTTTTCCAATGCCGTGCGTAGCGGTGCCTCGGCCAAAACCGGCGGGCAACCCAGACGCAACGAAAGATCTCCGGGCCCCATGAACAAAATATCGACTCCCTCGACCACGGCGATGTCCGCCATGTTGTCGAGTGCGCGCGGCGTCTCGATCTGCACGATCAGGGCCGTTTCACGATTCGCCCGCTGCGTGTAGTCTGCGTCCTTCCCTACCCAGAAGCCTCCGTCCAAGGCGGAGCCGTCCAGACCGCGTTCGCCCATCGGCGGAAACTTGACGCACTGCGCGAGATGCTGCGCCTGCTCGACTGTGTTCACCATGGGAATCATCAGGCCGGTGGCGCCATCCTCCAGAAGGCGTGACAGTGTCGCCCGTTCGGTCGTTGGCGGTCGGAACACGCAGTCAATGTCCGCGAGATGATGTCGCAGCAGCATTTCACGCGCTTCGTTTGGATTCCACGCCCGGTGCTCCGCATCGACCCACACCGCGTCGTAGCCGAGATGCGCGGCGATCGCCGGCATGTAGGTGGTGAAGGACCCGGTGGAACACAATCGTGCGACTTTGCCTTCGCGAATCCGGGATAGAAGCTTGGAACGTCGAAACATGGATAACAGGCTATTGGAGGTGGAGAATACTGTTCAAAGGCGTCCGATCTGTCCCGTGGTCAAACCACCATCGACCACAATGATCTCGCCGGTGATGTAGCTTGCAGCGGGTGAGCACAGGAACGTCACCGCGCCCGCGACGTCCTCGGGTGCGCCAACGCGGCGCAGCAGGATCTTCTTTTCGTAGTGGTCGAGTACGGTCCGGTCACGCGATTCCATCCACGTGGCTGTCAGCGGTGTCTTGATCAGGCCTGGAGCGATGCCGTTGACTCGGATGCCATGATCCGCCAGTGACACCGCCAGCGATTTCGTCAGCATCACGAGCGCGCCTTTGCTCGCGTCATAGGCGCACGATTCGGCCTCAGCCTGAAATCCGTTCGTCGAGGACGTGATAACGATGCTTCCACCACGTTTCTCCGCGACCAATCGCTTCGCAAAAGCCTGAGCGGTGAAAAAAGCCGACGCCACATTGAGCTGCATCGTCTTGTCCCAGCGCTCGCGGGTCATCTCCAAAGGATGCACATCAAAGAAACTTCCCGCGTTGCAGACCAAGGTGTCGATCTTCGAATCCAAGGCAAAGGCAGCATCGACAAGCCCTTGCGGGCCATCATCCTGCATCAAATCCGCCTTAACATACGCAGCGAGTCCCTCCACGGAATCTTGAAGTCCATGGAACACCACTTTGGCCCCCGCCTCCTGCAAGCCACGCCCGATCGCGAGGCCGATGCCTTGCGAGGAGCCGGTCACGAGGGCGGCGTGACCATCAAGAGAGAATGTTTTCATCGGCGAGCTTGAGATATTTCAGGGTGTTGGTGCAGGTGATGCGGTGGACGGCTTCATCGCCGGCGGCGCGAAGGGCTTTCATCTCCGCCTCGTAGGTGCTGATGAGCTTCACCACCTTGCCGCTGATTTCGGCCGCATAACTGTAGAAGGGCGAGTCACTGCCCCAGATGAACTTGTCGGGATAAGCGGCGGCGAGATCCGCCGTTACGCGGCCGGGATCACTGTAATCGCTGTCAAAGCGGCGCTCGCGGGGTGCGATGTAGGGCAGGTCATCCACAGCACCGACGCAGTGAATGCAGTGTGCGGAGTTGTCGAACCACGCATTGGGCAGCGCCTGAATGCGGTCGAGGCATTCCTTGTCGTAGCGACAGGAGTGCGCGGCGCAGAAGCGGATGTCAGGATTCGCCTCGGCAATGTCGATGATGTCATGAGCCTGCGCCCAGAGATCGTCTTTGGCGACGCTGCTGTGGATGATGAAGGGCACATCCCACTCGCGGGCGAGGTCGAGGAAGACTTTGCCCTCATGCGCAAGCCGCTTGATGTCCGACTGGATGATGGTGCTCTGGATCTTGATGCCGTGGAAACGGTATTCGCCGCGCAGCTTCACCAACTCCTTCGCTTGCGCATCCGTGTTTCGCATCGGATCGACCATGATGAAGGGCAGGATGCGTTTCCCTTCCTCCGGAAAGAGCTTCTGGCACTCGTCGAGCAGGCGACGGTTCTCAAAAGCATACGGCACCGTTTCGAGTCCGCCCTGACCGAAGCCGATCCCCCCGCTGCGAAACTTCGTCACGTCCATCGCCGCATAGCTGACGAACGGAAACGCGATCCAGTGCGTGATGCCGAGCGCTCCGCCCTCATGCTGCATCTGCACGAGCTGCTGCGCGTAAGGAAAATCGCCGTGCAGGTAAAACAGAAGGTCGGCGCCGAGGTGATTGTGGCAGTCAATGAGCATGATGGGAGTCAAACGAGTCGTGCAAAGCCTTGTTGCGGTCCTTGAGCCGCTTCGAGCGGAGTATTGACCACGATGGCGAATGATTCATCCAGCGCGGCGAGCATGCCCGCGACTTTTTCATCATCGTGGCACCATGTCACATAGAGCTGGCTCGACATCAAAAAGCCCCGCTGGAGCATGTGGCGGATCATGAGCGGTTTCGCGGCTGGATTGGCAAACACGAGCGAAGGCGCGCAGGGCATGCCGCCGATCTTCAAACCGAGCGAGGGATGCCGCGAAGCCACCTCGCGCAAACCGGCCTGCAAACGCTCACCGAGGCTCCACACATGATTCTGCACACCTTCACGCCTCATTTTGCTGATGCAGGCCAGCGAAGCGGCGGTGCCGACACCATCCGTCCAGTAGCTGCTGGAGATGAAACTGTTGTTGGCGGCGTCCATGATCTCGTTTCTGCCCACGATGGCTCCGGCGGGATAGCCGTTGCTCATCGCCTTCGCATACACAGCGATGTCCGGCTCGATGCCGAGCACCGGCGCGGCACCGGGAAAACCGAATCGCCATCCGCTGGTGACTTCATCGAGCACAAACACGGCTTCAGCGGCATGGCAGGCATCGATCACGTTTTGCAGGAAGCCATCGCGCGGTAACTCGCTGCGCATCGGCTCCATCACCACGGCGGCGAGCTTGCCATCGAGCTTTTCCAACGCGGCCTGGAACGACGCGGGATCGTTGTAGCGAAACGGCACCGCCGTGCCTGCCAGCTCGCGCGGCACGCCGAGCGGTTGCAGACCCGGTAACAAGTGCCCGTCGAGCGCGGCATCATCACCGAGGTTCGCGGCGAGATACCAATCGCTCCAACCATGATAACCGCAGAAGGCGATGCCGCTTTTGCCCGTCGCCGCACGAGCGATGCGCACCGCGAGCCCCAGCGCCTCGCCACCACCGCGAGCGTAGCGCACCTTGCCTGCCCAGGGATGCAGATCGAGCAACTCATCGGCGAGCTTCACCTCATCCGGCGAGGCCAGCGTGGCATAGCTGCCGAGATTCACGCGACGCTTCACCGCGGCGTTCACTTCGTCATCGGCGTGACCAAGCAAAATGGCCCCAACACCGCCGGTGAAGTCGGTGTAGCGCTTCCCATCGAGATCCCAGATGCTCGATCCTTTCGCTCGAGAGAAATACGAGGGCCAGGTCTGCGGATCGAAGAGATGTGCCCGTTTGGAAAGCAGGCCGGTGCCACACGAGATCTTCGCTTTGGCTTCTTCCCAGAGTTTGGGCCCCGAAGGCTCGACTTTTGGCTTGAGCAGTCGCATTGCATTCTCACGGAAGATGTCCTCCAAGTCGCCTTGCGTCATGCCGGTGTCTTCGCAGGCTTCGCGGAGACAGAGAAGCGATTCGATGCCGACGGTCGTGTATTTGCCGAAAATGGTCAGTTTGTCGGTGCCGAGGTCGGGATGAATCCAGGTGAAGCCATCGCCTTGAGCCACGCAGGAACCACGGAGCTCGCTCACCATGTAATCGCTGCCCCAAAGCACGCGTTTCGGCCCCAGAACCTCAATCGCTGCTCGAAACGCCCCCGCTTGCGTCACCGCAGAAGTGTCCACGACCACGTTGTCGAGGTCGATGAGGTGATGCAGCCCCTCACGAGCATGTCGGTAGTTAAAACTGCGAGCGATGTGAGCAAGGATGAGTTTGCAGCGCGGGTAGTGACGGCACAGGCGCCGAATCGCTTCCACATTGCGCGGATCAGTGATGCCATCCGCCAGCATGATGTGCAGCACCATGATGCCATCGTGATCGTGGCACGCCTCCCACATCCACTCCGGCGCGAAGGACTCGATCTCCGCCTCCTTGGTGTCCGGCACATCGGCATACAGGCGATACGGCTTGATACCGACGAACACACCCGTGCTCATCAGACGACGCACCTCGGCAGGATCATCGGTCGGAGCCGCGAGCACCAGCGCACGCGAATTCTTGTTCACATCGATCTGCAACTGCACCCACGCGTTCTCACCAACTCGATCATTGCCCGCACTCGGATAGCCAAAGAACAAACTTTCGACCTCGCGGCCCGGCATCCAAAGCTTCATCGCCGCCTGAAAGTCCGCCATGCCGTAACCGCGGTTCTCATCGAGAAAAACCGGTCGATTTCCTTCGGCAAAATGACGGCTGTGAAACAGGTGCGTGTGCGCATCAAAGACCCTCATGGGCACAAAACCGTCGATGGCGCGATGCAACAGCTTGCGGTCAGTGTCGTTGAGTTCGGTGACAAGCTTCAGGGACATGGGTGTCAGTCGTTGAAGTAAATCGCGTACACCTTTGCGGTGCAGTTCTCCGGATAATTCACGCGCAGCGCGATATTCTTCCCTGCCGGCAGCGGCTTTGGCCAATGGATTGGCACGCGCACACCATTCGTGGTCAGCTTCACATCAAAACCCTCCAGCGGATGATCGAGATGATCGAGTAGTTGAACTGTGATCGGCGCATCCGGGGC
Source organism: Prosthecobacter sp. (assembly GCA_041395065.1). Taxonomy (GTDB): domain Bacteria; phylum Verrucomicrobiota; class Verrucomicrobiia; order Verrucomicrobiales; family Verrucomicrobiaceae; genus Prosthecobacter. The sequence goes on from JAWLBG010000018.1 coordinate 68,703, forward strand.
GATGCCATCCACATTCAACGCAATCTCCTTCGCCGTGAAGGCACTGGTGATGAAATGGCCGTCGTTCTCAGGCACCTTGCGCGACAACGAGCCAAATCCATCACGGCGCAGCGTGGCGAGGCCGATCTCCATATTCTTGAGCTTGCTCCCCGTGTCCCAGTGCGAATACCAGATCATTGTTTGATCACCCTCGTTCACGAACGCATGGCCCTGCAGCAGCGCGATGCTGTCCCACTCCCCTTCCTTGCCACGAGGGATGATCTTGTGTCCGGGAACGGGCTCGCGGAAATGCACGCCGTCGTTGCTGATGACGAGCCCGAGGTCGATGCGGACGCCGTAGTTCCAGCCTTCACCCTTCGGCGGTGGCTGTTCGGCGTCCTGCCACATGCCATGCAGGCCGATCATCACATTGCCGCGATTCCACAAACCCGCACCCATGTGACACTGGCGGCCTTTGATCGGCGGCGTGGTGAGCTGGTCGATGCGTGCAAAGGCCAGCGCCTTGGCCTGCGACCACGTCACGAAATCCGGCGAGCGATACGCCAGCACGTCGCGTCCGATGTCGCTGCCATCCGCACGCCACGACCACGGGCTGATCAGTTGCCCCGTGCTGTAATAGAAATCACCGAAGCGATACAAGCTGCTCACTTCAAAGCGCTCGCCACCTGCGTTGGCCGGGCGATCACCCACACACTTCCACTTCAGACCATCCGCGCTCGTCGCGGTGACAAACGCCGCCCAGCGCCGCTCATTCGGACCGATCTTGCTGCGTCCGCCCTTCACTTCATCAAACGGCATATGCGCGATGAAGGCGCACTTGTAGCGCTTGGCCGGATCAGGATCTTCCGGTTCGTAAAGCACCGATAGGAAGTCGTTCACGCGTGTCATCGAGTGCGGATCTCCTTCAATCAGGCAGATGTTGTTCTTGGTGCTGCCATTGAACTCCACGAGGCCGAGTTCCGGCTTGGTCCAATGCACGCCATCTTTGCTTTCCGCATAGCACATGGGCCGCCACCATCCGGGAGCCTGCCCCGACTTGTTCTCCGTCTCGTGCATTCCGAGATACCACATGCGAAAGATGTCGCCCTGCTTCATGACGGTGCCGTAGAGAATCGCATGTCCATGATCCGGCGCGCCTTCCGGCCCGCGTCTCAACACCGGGTTCTCCGGATGCTTCTGCACCGTCGCCAGTGTGAGTTTCAAATTATGCTGCCAGGCGATGCTCTGGTCATCAAAGGCAAAGAACACCTGCTCGGCGGCATGCAGGGGCAAGACGAATGCGACAAGTGCGGTGATCAGTCTCATGGCTGGATGTAAATGGCGTTGAATCGGATGTCGGTGCGCCTGGCTCCTTCAAATACGACGTGCAGCCGGACTCGTTCCGGCAGTTTGGATTCGGACGCCCACGCGATGGGTGTGTGAAACCCACTCTCACGCACCACCGCCGTGCGACCCGCGATCGGATACTCCAAATGATCGAGCAGTTCGATGCGAAGCGCCGCTTCCGCGCCCAGTCCATCCGCGTTGATGAAGAACCGCGGATTCGTGACTGGAATGGAGGCGGTGACCAGTTCTGCCGTCACCTTGGGCAATTGATAGTCGCCCGGGCCTTCGCCGCTCGTGTCCACAACGAGATCGGCAAAGCGATCGCGCGGCAGTTTGGCGATGCCGATCCCGCCACGCGGCACTTCCTTGCCGCCTGTCGGCCGCGGATCCCACGCGCCGTAGTAGATGAAGGTCTCATTGCCGATGTTCTCGAAGCCCTGGCCTTGCAGCAGACCGCCTTGATCCCATTCGCCATCCTTGCCGCGCTCGAGCAATGTCCACTCGTGTTTGGGTTCGCGGAAGTTCAGGCCGTCGTTGCTGATCACGAAGCCCAGATCGATCCGCACGTCTTTCCATTCCGCCGCACCGTGCCAGCGACCGGTGACACCGAGCAGCAGGTTGCCGCGATTCCAGACGCTGATGCCCTCATGGTTCTGCTCGCCTTCGCGGCTGCGCCCTGCACCAAGGTATTCATGTTGCGGGGTGCGCACGAAGGCGACGGTGTTCGTGGCCGCCCAGTTCACAAAGTCTGCGCTGCGATACAGACGCACGACACGCCCCTGATAGTGCTGCGTTCCGGGCAAGGCATTCTGCCCGGTGATGAAATACTGCCCATCCCACTGATAGAGACCTCCGCAGGGTTCAAAGTGGATGCCGGGAATGAGCAGGTCCTCCTTCCTCAGTTCTCCCTTCACCGGTTTGACGTCTTTGACCGGCTTCCACGTGAGGCCATCCGCGCTGACAAAAGCCAGCAGGGTTCCCAGCCGTGTATTGTGCCTAAAATAGACATGCGTCGTCATCTTGTAGCGCCGCATCGGGTCAGGATCAGCCTCGTCCTTGATGACCTTCAGGTTCACGAATCCCCACGCGCCGCCGACATCGACCAGGTTGTTGTTCTTGTTCCCGTGAAACTCCACCAAACCGAGATCGGGTTTCGTCCACGTCACGCCATCCATGCTTTCCGCATAAGCCGCCCGCCAGCGGGCCGAAGGCGTCTTGCTCGTCACTTCATCATCAAACGCCACATACCACAGGCCATATTTGCCGCCTTCCTTGACGACCGATCCATAAAACTGAACGCCATGCGCATCAGGCGTGCCCGGGGCGCCGCGCTGCAGCACCGGATTGCCCGCGTGCCGAGTGAGTTGCCGCATTTCGAGGCGCAGGTTTTGGGTGTAAGGAATGGCGACGTTGTCGAACGAGAAGAGTGTCGCGCCTTTCGTCTCATCAAAGGCATCCGCAGCCATCGATGTGATGGCCAAGCCTGAAAACACAAATGGCGCTAGCCATCTCATGGCTGCGGAGCCTCCCAAATGGCGACGCCCATATGGTAGCGCTGATGGTTCTCGGATGTTTTCGAATACCAGGCGGTGACCAGTTTGCCATCGGCCCGCTGCACCGTGCTGGGATAACCGCAGTCAGACTCCAGCGTCTTCGCGATGCGAACCGGCGCGCTCCACGTTTTGCCTTCGTCGCTCGTGAACTTCGCCAGCACGCCGAATTGGTCCTTCACCCGGCTTCCGTGGCTCAGCAGGATGCGACCGTCCTTGAGTCGCAGCAGGTGTCCGTTGATCTCGTTCTTCTGTGTCACTCGATTCGGCTCGCCCCAGGACACGCCGTCATCCTCCGAAATGAAGATGTCCATCCCGGTCTCACGAGCAGCCGCCATCCAACGCTTGCCGCCAAGATGCAGGATCGTCGTCTCATTTCCAGTCGGGTGGATCGTCCCGGTGCGTTGCCACGTCTTGCCATCGTCGTCACTGCGGAAGTGCCAGGAGCGGTAGCCTTTGGTCTTCGTGCTCTTCGTGGGATCGGTGAACTCGCCGCCGTAGCAGGAGACGTGCAAAGCACCGTCTTCCCCTTGTTTGATGTCGCCGAAGGGAATGTAGTTCGTCCATCCGGACTCAGGCGCGGGAAATTCTTTGATCTGAGACCAAGTCTTGCCGCCATCGCTGCTGCGACAGACCCACAACAGCAGAATGTCATCGCGGAACGCAGCCTGCTTCGGCCGCTGGGATTGTTTCACATCCGTCCATCCTGAGCAGAGCACAATGAGATCGCCATTCTTCGCGATTCCCGCGGCGTGGTTCATCCGGTTCGTGTGCGGCTTGTTTGGCGCGGGAATGCCTCGCTTGCTCCAGAACTGCCCTTCAGCGCTATTCCAACATTCGACAGCCCCTTCCATCTGCCCGTGGCTCGGTTTGCCAAAAAGCGTCGCATTAATGCTGCCATCAGGAAGCACGGTGAGCGCGGGCCAGGCGCAAACGTTGTCGATGGCAATGAAGCGCTGGATCGACGGCGGCGCGGATCCCTCGGCAGCAAGCGTCGAGGCAAACAGAGCTCCAGCAAAGAGACAGTAAGTGAGTTTCATGACGATCGATGGGGTTATTCGGTGAACTGGAAGGAGAAGATGTCCGCGTCCTTCATCGAAAAACGCAGGCGCACGGGTTTGCCGGAAACAGCACTGACATCGGTGCCGGATTTCCAGGTGACCTTGCGGTCGAGTTCATTGCCGATCTGCATCTGGCAGTCATCAACCGAATGTCCTGGCAGAGCTTTTCCATCGACATCCTCGATCCCAACTTTCACGCCACCAGCAGCCGAGGTGGAGAAGTTCAGCGAGAGTTCGCGCCCTTTGAAGATGATCGGCTTCGTGATCATGTGCCCTCCAGCGTAGCCGCAGTGCAGCGAGGCAAACCCGTCGATCCGCATTGAGTAGCGGCGCAGATGCGCGGTGGGCTGGGCGTAGTCCTGGTTCACATAAACCGACATCTCCGTGGGTCCGGTCTGCACGACATTGAGGGCCGGGTAATTCGTGCGCGACACCCAGTTCTGGGCACCAATGCCACCACGGATGAAACCTTCGAGAAAGGTGCGGTCATAGAATCCGGTATGAGCTTTACCTTCGACCGGACGGGTCGTCATGAATATCGCGTCGGAAGTGTCTTTGAAATAACGCGGGTTCACCTTGATGGCGGCGGCCTGCTCGTCCGTGAGGACCTGACGTCCCGGCATGAAGCGAGCGGCGATAGAGACATACAGATGCGGCGCGCGGAAGTAGGGGCTCGTCTGATTCGTGTAGAGATGCTCGATGGGCGCTTCCATGTCGGGATTCCGATACTCGAGCAGCACGGGCGGCGACCATTTGAGGAAATCATCACTCTCGCTGCGCACAATGCGTCGGATGCCATCTTCAAACACCCGATAGTAACAGAGATACTTCTTCTCAGCTGCCGACCAAAACGGCACGTTCTGCGAGTCGAACATGTATTTATAGGGCACCACCTCCTTCGTGATCACCGGAGCGTCAGCCATCTTCTCCCAGCGCAGACCATCCGCCGACTTGTAAGCCATCAAGCCACCGCCCTGCATGGTGCCGCCGAAAGCCTTGAAGCGCTCCTCAGCAGCCACGCCCGGCTTCGTATCGAGGAAAGGGCTGAAGTTGTGCGTCACTTGATTCGCCTTCATCAGCACGACGTTGTTCTTCCGCGTGCCATGCACCTCGTAGGTGCCCACGTCGGGCCGGTTCCAATGAATGCCATCGGTCGATTCCGAGCAGCAGGTCACCTCGTCATCGCTGCCATCCTTGTTGGCCACCGGCTTGCCGCGGTAGTAGGCGCGGAACTTGTCGCCAATGCGCACGATGCTGGCGTAGCCGCTGAACCCGCCCTCCCATGGCGCATCGAAGTTAAACGCGATGCCTTCGTCGCGAGGAGCATGCAGTTGCAATTGTGTGCCGCTGAGTTTGTCGATCAGAAAATGATCCACGAATAGTTCGCGTCGGCCGCCGATGTTGATGGGATCGGCCGCACCGGCCAAGGACCAGCAAAGCAGGAATGCAGTGAGCAAGATGTGTGGTTTCATGGTTGGGAGGATTGAAAATGCTTCAGGAGAAGTTCTTGGAGGCTGGTCTGCGGCTCACCATCCAGCGGATGATGAACCTCGCACTTCACGCCCAATGGCTTCAGCGTGTCTTGAAGCATGAGTCCGAGGACGGCGCTGTGGGTGGGATCGGTCTGAGCCTCTCCTTTGACCGGCGGTTTGTCCTCCTTGGTGCAAACGATGAAGGCGGGAGGATCATCGGCGCTTGCGTGAGACATCGGCGACCACTCACGCAGATCGGCGAGGTGATTGTCCCGGTTGGCCAGGAAGGGAGCGAAGGTTTCCTTCCGTGTTTTACCGACGTAGCCGAACGCGTGACCACCGTCTTCGCTGTTTGGGATCCATTCGACGAGTTGTTTCGGATCGAGCGATGGCTGCGGAGCTTTGGTGAAGGTGAAAAGCAGGCGCGTGGACTCGCGGGCGACTGGATCGGCCGACTTCGGATCAGCCATGTCGTCGTGCATGGCGAGCCAAAGGCTGGAGCAACCTCCAGCGCTCACACCCGACGCGGCTATGCGCTTTTTGTCGAGATGCCACTCGCCCGCTTTCAAGCGCAGGAACTGCAAAGCCCTCGCCGTATCCTGGAGCGGCCATTGCAGCGGTGGCGAGACCTTCGCAGCGTTCGCGTCGGCGAGGAAACGGTAGTTGATCGACACCACGGAGATGCCGGCATCGAGAAACGCACGCACATCCAGATGCTGATGAATGTCCGTCTTGTCCTGCGCACCCCAGCCGCCGCCGTGGATGTAAAACACGACCGGCGTGGGCTTCTCAGACTTCGCCAGCCACACATCCATCGTCTGGCGGAAGTGCGGGCCATAGGCCACATCGACGAAAGCCGCGGGTGTTGCGTCGGCCTTGGCTGTCGCATACAACTTCTGCACCTCGGCGGGCGGCATCCAGCCATTGGGGCGTTGCTCATCGGGTTCGTAGGCGCAGGTGATGAAGTAGAGCCCTTCGGCTGCAAGCTTCTGCGGCGGCACATTCACCTGCACCTGCGTAAAGCCGTCCGCGAACCAGCTCTCGTAGCCATCAGCCGCATTCGCTTTCAAAGCGCGCCCATTGAGCCGCACATCAAGCTTCGTCGGCGCTCGATAGGGCAATCGCACACGAAAACCGATGCCGCGCGTGATTTTCGCATCTGTCGTTGCAGCGAGCAGTTGTTCGTTCGGCATTTCCATCGCCACTTTGAGTTCCGGACCGGCTTCGATGAACTTTTTCACCGCTTCGGGGAACTCCTTCGCCACAATCGCCTTCTTCGCCGCAGCCGTCGTGGCTACCACGAGGCTCTCGCGGCCCACCGTCTGCGGATAGAGAAAGCCGAGCGCGAACTCGCTCTGCTGATTCCACAGCTCCACCCGGCTCGCACGGCGCTCAGTCGCATTCCGGCCGTAAGCCGTCACAAAGTGACCGACGAAGTGCCGCATGCGATTCACGGGATAGCCGGGCACCTTTTCATCCAGCCAGGCCTCGTTGCCGATCTTCATGAGGCCTTTCATCCGTGCGATGAGGCTCTGCTCCCAAGCCACTTCCTGCGTGATGACCATTGTGTGATACTTCGCGTAGCCGTAGTGCGCCGAATAAAAGAGCGGCATGCCGTGCCAAAGCTTTTTGCCCAGCGGCGCGAGTTCTGGCCCCCAAAACGTACGCTGCGCATCAGCCTCGTAACGATCCGATGGGAATCCCGCGTCCTTGCCCGCCGCGATCATCGCCTCCGTCACCCGCCAGTCCCACGGACGCAGCGCGTAGTTCGAATACGCCCCGCCTGTGACCTCGGTCATGATCTGGCCCTGATACATGCGACGCGAGCCAAGCTGATCCGGCGCATACTCCTGCAAACCGGTGCCATGCAGGTCCGCGTGCACCTCGGGCTGATATTCATCGATCACCGACAGCACCGCAGCCAGTTCTGGCGCGTCCTCCGGCTTCGTTAGCGTAAGCGACTTCACATCCCACAGCTTGCCCACGCGGCCTGTGCCAGTGTACGGATCCACACCGTGCTCATTGCGGAAGCGATCCGTGTAAAACATCGCCAGTGGATTCACGCAGGGCATGATGAGCACGATCTGCCTCTTCCGCGTCTCCACCGCCAGAGGATCATCGCTCAGACACCACTCCGCGAACGCCATCGCGCCTGTCATCCCCGTGCGTTCCGGTCCGCTGTGCAGCGTGGTGACGAGGCACACCTGCTTGTCCGTGCTCTTCACGGTCGGATCGGTGATCTTGAGCAGATACACCGGCATGTTCTGCCCGCTCATCCCGCGTGATTCGAGCACCGCGACCTTCGTATACGCCTTCCGCCAGTGTGCCAGCGTGCCCGCATACTCCTCCCACGTCAGGCGATGCATCGGCGCATACTTCTCCTGCGCCAGCAGCGGCGTGATCAGAGTGAGTAGAATGACAGTGACACGTTTCATGACTCAGCGCAGCGTGATGGCATAGACCGTGGAGGATTGCAGATGCAGGCGAATGTGATGCAGCCCCGGCGGGAGTTCGGCGAGTTTCTTCTCCTTCCAGGAAAACCGATAACGCGTGGTATCCTTCTTCTTCAAAGGAACGCAGCTCGCCTTGTCGAAACCGAGCACACGATAACCGTCTTCGTCGAGAATCTCCGCCCACACTGCACCCGCTGCCGCATTCGCATTCACATAGAGTTCCGTGCGTCCATGGAGGTCCATCGGTTTGAAGGTGATCTGCCCGATATCCGGCGGGCTCTTGATCTTGGCTGTAGGCGCTTCGGGCTCGGGGCGAATGCCTGCGAACCGGTTCATCGGCAGCGTCACCAGACCCACACCGCTTTTCTGCGTGTCGCTGGTGATGTTCGAACCACCGCCAATGGCGCCGCTGCCGTAAGCGCCGTAGTAGAAGCGCATCTCGTTGCCTTCGATGATGAAATCCGAGTTCGTCAGGATGGATCCGCTGTCAAAGACATCGCCTTCGCTGCGGGCGATGAAGTAACGATCACGAAACGGTCGTTCCCATTCGAAGCCATCCCTGCTTATCATAAGCTCGATGTCCATGGTGCCACCGCCTGCCCGATTGAGAATCTGGTTCAGGCTGAAGAAGCGTTCGTTGTGGTAAAACACCGGCGAGGTGTGAAACTCGAGAGCGCCATCGCGATCGTCAGGCGCGCAGACAAGCTGCGGTTTGCTCCAGTGCAGCAGGTCCTTGCTCTCCACACGGCCCATGCCGTGTTTCCACGCGAGTCCGCCCTCGGGTCCCTGAATCCACATCTTGCCATAGATCGCCCAAACCTTTCGCTTCGGATCGAACACCGGATCGGCTGCATCGGACATGCTCATGGGCACGATCATCTGACGCTTCACCCGGCCATCGGCGAGTTTCGTCTCCTGATACGGGTTCTCGCCTGCAAACGGCGGCTGCATCTTCTTGCCGCCAAACGAGGTGCGATAGAGCGGCACTTCAGGATGTTTCGACCAGCGGATCCCATCCGGGGAAAACGCCAGGTGCAGTCCTGCCCAGATCTCGCCATCCGGCTGCGCGGCCCAGTCATAATAGAGCATCTTGTATCGCTTCGTGGCATCCTTTTCCCGGGCATCGACGATCACGCTGTTGCAGTAGCGATGTCCATAAGCGCCGCTGCCGATGAGCACAATGTTCGTGTGTTTCTCCCCGTTGAACTCGAACAACCCAAGATCAGGCTTGGTAAATGTGATGCCGTCCGGCGACTCCGCGTAGCAGACGACGCATTCATGCGTTTTGAGCTCGGCTCGCGGACCGGCATAAGCCTGATACCACAGTTGGTAGCGCCCCGTCGCCTTGTCGCGATGCACGCTCGTCCATCCGATGGCGAGTTCCCACGGCTTGTCCTCGGTGATCAGAGGGTTCTTCGCGTGACGAACCGGAATCTCCATCACACGACGCGTCCCGGCGCGATACAGAATCTCGTGATCATCGATCATGAGAATCGTGCGCTCGGCGGCCTGACCGGACACGCCTGCGAAAATAATCAGAGCTGCAAAGAAGGTCTTCATGCGGGTGGCGTGGCAGCGACAGCGGCCGTGTAGGCGGCTTTCAGCGCCTGATCGGTCTGAGTGTGGCTGCCGCGATAAACTAGCAGCAGCCCGAGTCGCGAGTGCTCCGTCGTGTTCGGCGCGGAGTGATGAATCGTCTCGCACTGATGGATGGTGGCATCGCCAGGGTTCAGAAGACCGCAGAATTGGTCACTGAGCGGCACGTCGGATGGTGAAGCCATCCCGATGCTGTTGCCGCGCACGCCACTGGGCCTGGTGGGCAGGATGCCCTGTTTGTGAGAGCCTTTGACGAAGTAAACCGGACCATTCGCGTCAGTGACCGCATCAATCGCAATCCAGACGGTCAGCATGTCCGGCGGGGTCTGGCAGAAGTAGGCATTGTCTTGATGATACGGCACTCCAGAGCCGACACGGGCAGGCTTATTGAAAGTCTCGACACCGACCAAAACGGGCTCGCCGTGCACGAGCGGGGCGATGAGTGCCTTAATGTCCGCTCGTTCACCCAGAGCGCGGAAGAAGTCGTTGTGCTCCTCCAGCCGCCAGAGGTTGCGCACAGTCTTCTCGTCCTTTTCGAGCGTGCGGGCATTCAGCGGCTTGCTGGCGAGGTCATCTCGAATGTAACGATCCAACTCCGCACGAACCGTAGCGACTTCGTCGGCGCTCAGAAATGCCGAGACACGCACGACACCGTCGAGCTCATAGTCAGCGAGCAATGGTCCTGGTTGGATGTTCATGATTGCGTGAGTTCGGCGAAGAGCCCCGGATCATTGAAGGCAAGCGCGTTGAATGCCTGATCGAGATGAGCGGGATTCCTCCCGCCAACAAGCACGGTAGCGATGCCAGGCTGGTGCAACGCCCATGCAAGCGCGAGATGAGCTTGCGATTGTCCGGCGCGCCTAGAGACAGCCTCCAGCTTCGCAAGTCTCCGATAGGCCGACTCGTGGAAATAGACATCCTGATGACCTGGGACGAGGTCGAAGCGCGAGCCCGTCTGCACCCCGGATTGATGCTTGCTCGTGAGGAAACCAGCTCCGAGCGGGCTGTAGGTGACTACTTCGATGTCATTGGCCGCACAGTAGTCACGCATCGCCTCACTCACGTCGCTCACGGCGAGGTTGTGGTTGTTCTGCACGACGCTGTAGCTCGGACCGGCGGCTTTGAGTTGTTCCAAGGTGACGTTGCAGACTCCGAGCGACTTTACCTGGCCGGAGCGCACGAGTTCATCGAGAACGGGGCCGGCTTGAAGCGCGGTCTCATGCCACTGATGCAGATAGAGCAGGTCGATCTTCTCCAGACCGAGTCTTTGCAGGCTGCCACGGATGTCGATCCGGTCATAGGGCGGCAAAACCTTCGTAGCGACACTGACACCTTCAGGCTTCCGCGAAGCGAGCCACCTCCCGACAATGGTCTCCGATGCCCCTTGTCCATAAGCCGCCGCCGTGTCGAAGTGCCGCACACCCCGCGCGAACGCGTGATCGAGCAGTGCAAAGGATGTCACCTCGTAGATCTCACGACCGAAGAAGAGTGCGTCGCTTTCAAGGCCGATCCATACCCAACTGGCTGCGGCGACCGGAGTCGCCTGACGCAGCATGATTGGACGCCCGTCCCGCGACACGGAGCAAACCGGACCGCTGCTCCAGTCGAGTTTGAAGCCTAGTGTCTCGGTGTAGAAGCGAATGCTGCGTTCCAGATCACCCACCGGGAGGATGGGGATCGTGCATTCAACTTCGCGATCGGGCGGATTCATGGCAGAGAGATTCCAGCTTGTGAGAAAATGCCCGCGCCGATGAAGCGGGCGCGGCTGCCGAGCTGGCGTTGAATGCGGAGCACTTCGTTCCATTTCGCCATGCGTTCGCTGCGGCTGAAGGAGCCGACTTTAAGCTGGCCGGCATTGGTGGCGACCGCCAGATGGGCGATGAAGGCATCTTCAGTTTCGCCAGAACGCGCAGAAACAACGGGCAGCCAGCCCGCCTCCTGCGTGCGACGGATGGCGGCGATCGTTTCGGTCACCGTGCCGATCTGGTTGAGCTTGATGAGCACGGCATTGGCCGTGTTGGCCGCGATGCCGCGTTCGATGCGGGTGATGTTGGTGGTGAAATGATCGTCGCCGATGAGCTGGCAGCGATGGCCGATGGCCTGTCGCACGTTTTTCCAACCCTCCCAGTCGTCTTCAGCCATCGGATCCTCGATTGAGACGATGGGATACTTGTCCACCCATTCGATCATAAGCGAAGCAAACTCCTCGCTTGTGAACCGGCGTTTTCCGAGCCCCAGCGTGTAGTGATCATCGTGAAACAGATCCGTGGCGGCGATGTCGAGCGAGATGCCAACTTCATGTCCGGGCGTGTAGCCGGCGAGTTCAATGGAAGCGATCAAGGCATCGAAAACATCTTCGTTTCGATCGAACATCGGCCAGTAGCCACCTTCGTCCGCCACACCCGCGAGCAGTCCGCGCTTTCTCATGATGTCGGCGGCGGCGTGGAAAACGTTCGATGTGACTTCGAGCGTTTCATCGTACGTTTTGGCCATGAGGGCCATGATCATGAAGTCCTGGATGTCGATGCGGCCCTGCGCGTGTTTGCCACCGCCAAAGATCTGAATCTCAGGCAGCGGTAGCAAGGTCCCTTCGCCTTGGCCGAGCGATTCATAGATGGGCAGGCGCTTTGCATTGGCCGCCGCCTGTGCCACCGCCATGCTGGTACCGAGGATCGCATTGGCACCGAGGCGTGATTTGCCCGGTGTGCCATCAAGGGCGATCAAGGCGGCGTCGAGGCTGGCTTGATCGAACACGTCGCGCCCAATCACCTCACGCGCGATTTCGCCTTTCACATGCGAGAGCGCCTTAAAGACGGATTTGCCGTTGAAGCGGTTCTTGTCCCCGTCGCGTAGCTCCAGCGCCTCATGATGACCGGTGGAAGCTCCGGAGGGCACGAGTCCGTGACCCGCGGTGCCATCTTCCAGCGTCGCAATCACCTCCACAGTCGGATTGCCACGGCTGTCGAAGATTTGAAGGGCGTCCAGAGCAGTGATTTTCATGGTTGAGTCCAGGCGGCGGTCAACGCGGCGAGTGAGGAAGGTGGATGTGCAAGATGAGCGAGAACGAAGCGCGTAACGAACGCACACTGCTCGTCAGACAGGTATTCGACGGGCGATTTGCCATGCACGCGGGCGAGCAGGAGGCAGAGGAGAAGCTTCACCGTGCGATCTTCGATATCATGGCCACAGGAGGTGACATAAGCGGTCCAAAATGTCGGGATAAGTTCTGCGACGTGAGCATTCAGCAGCGCCTTCAGATGCAAATGGGTGAGCAGAAAGGCGGTGTCGAAAGCCGGATCGCCGAACCATCCGCATTCGGCATCGAGGACGATCAGTCGCAGAGGAGCGACAAGGAGGTTTTTCGGACTGTAGTCGCCATGAACGAGCGCGAGCTTCGTCTCAGAAAGCCGTGCAGCTTCGGCCTGCAGGATCTCATCGACCTCTGGAACCCGACTGGCGGTGGTGAGGAGGTAGGGCTCAATGCGCAGGGCGTGGAAATTGGGCAACGTGTCGAACTCTGACCGTGCCCGATCGTCTAGCCATGACGCGGCGTGGAGTTTGCCCAGGACTTCGCCAGCGAGTTTCGCGGTCTCCTGATTAACCTCGCCAGCAAGCAAGGCCGTCTTCCAATTGGTCATCTCGCCGAGATGCTCCATGGCAAACCAGCCATCGCCGCTGCCAAGGACATGCGGCACGGATTCAGGGATAATTTGCCCAGCATATTCGAAGAACATGCGCTCCACGCGATTGCGTGACACATCGGCAAACCAATCGTCTTTGACGCGGAGCTTCTCCAAGGCGGTTTTGACGACGATGGAACCTTTGGACGATTCGACGCATACGATGTCGCTCGACACTCCGCCAGTAAGCGGCGTCACACGCACCTCGCCCACCGTCAATCCGGCGGCATGCAGATGCGGGAGGAGGTCGGCGGTGGTCATGCGCAAGTTTTACTTGGCCTGCTGTTTGGCCAGTTCAGTGCGGAAGGCTTTCTCACGATTGGCGACGTAGCGGGCGTAGCCTGCAGGATCGATGAATGGATTATCTCCCCCTGCCACAAGGAAACGCGCATGCTTGGTGGTCATGTCGTAGTAGCCGCCATGAGCACCGAGGAAGAGATCCACCGGAAGCGATTTCAGCACGCGGAAGGTCTTCTCGTAGTCGGCGGCGATCGTGGGGTAGTCCTTGTTGTTCACGAGGATGTAACCGGGGTTCACATTCGGACTGCCGATGATGACGGCGTTGAGACCATCCACTTTCATGGTCCATGTGGTGCAACCGGGCGTGTGACCGGGCGTCAAATGCGCGACGACGGTGGAACCGCCGAGTGTCACCTCTTCACCGTCCTTGAGGCGGCGATCCACCTTTGCGGGAGGAAGCTTCAGGTAACTGGCCTTAAGGCGTGATTTGACTGCGCCACCGCTTTCCACAGCATCCGCATCCTCAGCCATGACAAAGTGCTGCGCCTTGGTCTGCTTGATGGTCTCGGCGCTGCCCGCGCAGTGGTCCGAGTGCGCGTGACTGATCAGCAGGATCTTCACATCGGATAATTTGAACCCGAGTTTCTCAATGCTGGCACGAATCAGTGGCACTGATCCCTCGAGACTGCTGTTGATCAGGATGTGGCCCTCAGGCGTGGCGATGAGATACGAGGCGAGGTCTTTGGAGCCGACGTAGTAGAGATTGCCCGCGATCTTGTGCGGCGGAAAGGGCTCCAGCCAGTCCGATGGCTGCTGCGCCTGCGTGACATGGATGAAGTTCCAAAGGAGGAGGCAAATGAAGAAGCGTGATTTCATGAGCGGATCAGTAAGTCTTGCCCTCAGGTATGGCAGGTGTCGAAGCGGTGTCACTCAAGATCGAATCGAAGTCGGCCGCACAGGCGGTGAAATGGGCATGGACAGCTCCGAATTCGCTGCCGTGGACGACAAACTGCGCACCGAGATCGATGATCATTTTGGCATCGGCGGCGGAACCAACGGGACGCCCCCAGGCTTTGCCGTGCTTGCGACAGGCGGCGGCGATTTGCTTCTGCACGTCGAGCATCACTGGATCGCTGACGCCCGGCGTGCAGCCGAGCCGCAGCGACATGTCGCCCGGGCCAATGAAAAGTACATCCACGCCCGGAACGGCGGCGATGGCCTCGGCGTTGGCAAGCGCTGCGGGCGTTTCGATTTGCACCACGAGACAGGTCTCGCGGTTGGCGGCATCAGTGTAATCGGCGGGCTTGCCAATCCAATAATCCGCATCACGACCACCACCGCAGAAGCCGCGGTCGCCGAGTGGTGGAAACTTGATCGCGGTAACGAGAGCCTGCGCTTCCTCGGCAGTTCCGACGTGCGGAATCATGAGACCGGCAGCGCCGTCTTCGAGCAAGCGGTAGAGCCCATTCTTCTCCTTCGTCGGAGGCCGCCAGATGCAGTCGATGTCAGCGGCATGATGACGCCCGAGCATCGTCTCTGACTCGCGTGGATCCCAGACGCGATGCTCGGCATCGAGCCAGATACCGTCGTATTTGAAATGGGCGGCGATGGCCGGAAAAAAGGCGATGGGTGACCCGCAGCAGCAGATGCGGGCCACTTGGCCGGAGCGGAGTTTGGCGAGGACTTTGGACTTTCTCATGAGGATTACTTCTGGTGAAGCCAGTCGAGCGTGATGCGGCGGATGCGCAGGCGGTTGAGAGCACCGACCTTGCTGTCGCCGGCGCAGTAGCCAATGAGCATGGCATCGCCGACAAAATGAATGGCGGTGTAGTGGTAGAGGCCGTCGGGATCACTCTCGATCAGCTTGCGCTGCGGAAAGGTCTTTCCGCCGTCGGTGGAGATCGCGGCGACGAAGGGATTGCGCTTCTTGGGCGGGAACGGAAACATCCCGGAGTGGTCGTTGTAGATGGCCAGCAGATCACTGCTGCCGGGGAGTCGCTTGATGCTGGCGGGACCGTTGGGCGATTTCATCTCGGTCGGTTCGGGTGCGGAGAAGGTTTTGGCCGCATCGGTCGAGCGGAAACCGTATTGCGCGCCTTGATCGGTGCGGCACCAGGAGAAGATCGAACCGTCTGCGAGTTCAACGACACCTGGTTCCTGCAAACCGCTGCCGCTGCGCACCGGAATGGCCCACCAACTTGAGGACTCGGTCCACGTCACACCTTCATCGTCGGAATAGAGCCACATGGCGATGGCGCGCGCATCGAACGACCTGCTGGAATGTGGATCGGTGCCTCGCGAGCGATGAAAAGCGAGCGGGACAATCAGCCGACCTTTGCTTGTCTGGATGACGCGATCATTGTTCAACACGAAATAGCCGGGAGCTTGCTGGATCAGTTTGGCATCACTCCAAGTCTCGCCTTCGTCCGTGGAAATGCGTATGTGCGGACGGCAGTCGATCCAGCTGTTTTTGAGACAGTAAAACATGGCCAGCTTACCGCTGGCGAGACGCAGCAGCGAGACGCTCATCACGTTGTTGCCACCGGTGTTTTCGACGACGGTCACGGGCGCGCTCCATGTGCGACCTTGGTCATCAGAAGTGATCTTTACGAGACGTGCGGGGCTTTCGTCCGCCGCGCCACCGTAGAACTGCGAGTAAATGAAGATGATCCGTCCTGATTTAAGCGTCGCGAACGATCCCTCAGAGTTTCGAGGATGCTCCTTGGTGGGCTCAACGTTGAGAGTGATAATGCTTTCGGCATGAACCGCGCATGCGAGAAGCAGGCAAAGCGTGATGAACTTCATGGGATTGATTGGGTTACCATTCGCCATCGCGGCTGAATTGGGATTTCACATTGGCGCTGAACTGCGTGATGGAGGATTCGAGGTTGGCGAGCAGTTGTTCCGCCCCGAGCCCCGCGCTGTCGCGTGCGGCCGCGATGACACTGGAGCACTCGTTCGAGTCCATGAAGCGGGCGGCGTCGTGCAGTCCGGGTTGATCTTCGGGCGGGACGACGAGGAAGCCGTGCTTGTCGGCGTGAATCAGGTCCCCGGGGCTGACTTTGCGGCCAAATACCTCGACATCGCAGTTCCAGCGTACGGGATGCACGTGCGCATGTCCGACGCACAAACGGCGGGCGAGCGCTTTGAACCCAGCGTTGGTCATTTCGTCGAGGTCACGAATCGCGCCATCCGTGATGGTGCCGACGCAACCGAGAGCACGAAACATGTTCGCGCTCACCTCGCCCCAGGCGGAGCCGATCACGCGCGGTTTGTCGAGGTCCTGCACGACGATGATCTTCGGACCGGGCACACTGGCGATGTAGCGACGGTATTCTTCCCCGGCATTCGGGTTGGTCGTCCGATGTGCCGCGTTGGACGGTTCAATGACCAGCGTGACCGCGTAACCGATCATCGGACCCATCTGCGGCATGAAGTCGCGCGTTTCCTCGATGTTGAAGGCGTCCGCGCCGGGATTGTGCTTCGTGATCTGCTCCCAGCCATTGTAGATTGTCGGCGTGTTCCAGCGCTTGAGCTGAAGAAGATCACTGTGCGACAGGACGCGTGGAGTTTCAGGCATGGCGAAAAACTAGGCTTTTGAAACGAGCAGCAACAAGCCTATGCTTCTGGTCTGTTGCCCAAACCAGATGTCCTCCCTCTCCCTCACCGGCCCCAAACCACCCCAGCGCACGTCGCTGGTCAGCCTGACTGCGCAAAGTCTGCGTGAATCGATGGAAAGCGGACACTGGCATGGACATCTGCCCGGCGAGCGTGAGTTGTGTGCACGACTCCAGGTCAGCCGGCACACGTTACGGGCTGCGTTGAACGAACTGCAACGCGACGGTTGGATCGAAGTCGCCGAGCGTCAACGCAGGCGCATCAAAACCAAAGGAACCTGCCCAAGGACGGCGCACTCGCGGGTGATTGCCCTTCTCACGTCACGCCCGCTGCTCGCGATGTCGCCCTCCTCCGTGGTGATGGTGGATGAATTGCGCGATCAACTGTCACGGGCAGGCTTCAGCCTGGAGATCCACGTCAGCACCGCCTGTTATTCCACGAAGCCTGCCAAGGCGCTCGATCTGCTCGTGACACGCTCCCCGGCGGCGGTGTGGCTCCTGTTTGGTTCGCTAGAACCGATGCAAACGTGGTTCAGCCAGCGCCAACTTCCCTGTCTGGTGGTGGGCTCTTGCGCTTCGGGCATCACATTGCCTTCGATCGATGCGGACTACCGAGCCACGTGTCGGCATGCAGGCGCCATGATGCGTCGCAAGGGGCATCGCCACATCGCGTTGATCCGGACTGAAGGCAATTTCGGTGGAGACGTCGAGAGCGAGCGGGGACTCGTCGAGGGATTGCAAGGCAGTGATGCGCCACCGCTTCAAGTTCTACGACACAACGGCACGCCTGAACATCTTTGCGCCATGCTCGACAAGGCGCTGCGGTCCTCGCATCCGCCGACCGCCTGCATCGTGGCACGCGCAGTTCACGTGCTCACGGTCATGATGTTCCTCATGCAACGCGGCAAACGCATTCCTCAGGACATGGCGATCATCTCCCGCGACGACGAAGCCTTTCTTCAGCACACGATTCCTCCCGTGACGCGCTATGCCGCCAATCCGACGCAGTTTGCCCGCAGTGTCTCGAAGGCCGCCCGCAAACTGGCCGAA
The DNA here is from genome assembly GCA_041395065.1 of Prosthecobacter sp. Taxonomy (GTDB): domain Bacteria; phylum Verrucomicrobiota; class Verrucomicrobiia; order Verrucomicrobiales; family Verrucomicrobiaceae; genus Prosthecobacter. The sequence goes on from JAWLBG010000018.1 coordinate 86,748, forward strand.
ACTGGCACTTTGCCACCGAAGGCGATTCGCCTCATGCCACAACTCGTGCGCGGCGAAACACTCTGACCGCTCACCACGCCGTCCACCCGCCGTCCACGGCGAGATTCTGACCGGTGACGAACGACGACGCATCCGAGACCAGAAAAGTCACCGCACCGGCAATCTCAGGCGCCTGACCGACCCGGGACATCGGCACTTTTTGAGCGAGCCGTCCGATGAACTCGGGATTGTCCTTCTGGAGCGTCGGATTCGGGAACGGTCCGGGTGAGATCGAATTCACGCGGATGTTTTTCGGCCCGTAATGCACGGCCAGATAGCGCGCCATCTGCTGGATGCCCGCCTTCCCGACTCCATACTCCACGGGATTCGGATTCATCGGCGAAGCATAGACCTGCGGGTCTGGCGAGACGCTGCCATACATGCTGGAGAAGAGAACGATGCTGCCCCTGCCTTGCTCCGCCATGCCATTGCCGACGGCACGAGCGAGCGCGAATGTCGCAGTCAGATTGCCGTGATTCACTCGGTCGAAGTCCTCGACGCTCAGATCATCGAAACGCTTCGCCGTCGAAGCGTAAGTCATGACCACCAGTCCGTGTGGAAAACCGCGTGCGGCGATTTGATCCTTCACGAAGGCATCGACAGCAACCGTGTCAGCCGCATCAAGTGAGGCAGCAGTGACTTGTTCCTGCAATCCAGCCTCGGCAATCATCGCATCCGCACGACCTTCGAGGTCAACGCACAGCACTCGCGCCTGCATGGCGACCAATTGCGCCACCACCGACCGGCCGAGATAGCCCGCTCCGCCAAATACCCAGATGTCTCGCTGACCAAGGTCAAACAATGAAGAATGCATGCGGCAACAAACGCATGATCGATCCGAGAACGAGCAGGAAACCGCCCTGGAACACACAACCGCTAAGTGAAACAACCCAACGTCACAGCTTGTGGCCCATCTTCTTCTTTTTGGTTTCGAGGTATCGGGCGTTCTCGGGCTTGGGGGCAGACTTGACCGGCACCTGCTCGGTGATTTCCAGCTTGTGTCCCTCAAGACCGACGACCTTACGCGGATTGTTGGTCATGAGCTTGATCTTACGCACCCCAAGATCGGAGATGATCTGAGCCCCAATGCCGTAGTCACGCAGGTCCATGGGGAAGCCGAGTTTCAGATTGGCCTCAACGGTGTCGAGTCCCTGCTCCTGCAGCTTGTAAGCCATGATCTTTCCGTGGAGGCCGATGCCCCGCCCCTCGTGACCGCGCATGTAAACAATGATGCCCTTCCCAGCGTTGGCGATCTGCGACATGGCGGCATGAAGTTGACTGCCGCAGTCGCAGCGGCGGGAGGCAAAGATGTCTCCGGTCAGGCATTCGCTGTGAACGCGGACAAGAGTCGGCTGAGAGGGGGTGATGTCTCCCATTACGAGAGCGACGTGGTGCACGCCGTCGAGGCTGCTCTTGTAGAGATGCAACTTGAAGACGCCAAAGTCGGTCGGCATGTCCACGACTTCGATCTTTTCCACCAGCTTCTCACTCTGGCGGCGATAAGCGATGAGATCAGCAATGCTGCACATCTTCAGCTTATGCTTTCTCGCATACTTCTTCAGATCCGGAAGGCGGGCCATCGTGCCGTCGGCGTTCATGATCTCGATCAGCACGCCAGCCTCACGCAGGCCCGCAAGACGAGCTAGATCCACTGCGGCCTCTGTATGGCCGGCACGGCGCAGCACACCGCCAGGCTTTGCGACGAGCGGATTGATGTGTCCCGGCTGCACGAGATCAGCGGGGCGGCTGGCCGGATCGGCGAGCAGGCGAATGGTGCGTGCACGGTCGGCGGCGCTGATGCCGGTCGTGATCCCCTTGGCGGCATCGACAGTCACCGTGAAATGGGTGCTGAAAGCCTCTCGATTTTCCGGCACCATGCTCTCCAATCCGAGTCCGAGGGCAATATCTCCGGACACCGGCACACAGAGCATACCACCGCCTTCGCGGACCATGAAGTTGACCATGGCTGGTGTGATTTTCTCCGCAGCACAGATCAAATCCCCCTCGTTTTCACGGTCTTCGTCATCGGTCACGATCACCATGCGACCAGCGCGAATGTCAGCAATGACGGATTCCACAGGATCAAAGACGGCTACCTTGTTGCGGGGCATGGGAATGTGGGCTGGAAAGAACCCCGACGCGGCTCCGGCCGTGTTGGGGCTGGATGCTTTAACCGGCGCCGGTGCGTTTTCCAGCACGAGCTTGGCTTTTTCATTGCCGCCCGAGACAAGCCTCGCGTAAAGTCCCCGAATGCCGCCTCCTGCCAAATTCAAACGCCCGTCCTCGATCAGCGTGGGGGAGTTTTTCCAGATCAACGAGAAGGCGCTCAAGCTGAGGCTGGTGGGGAGCGACGCGGGATTCAAACGGAAGATCAGCGAACCTTCGGTCAACCGGCCAGGTTTGGCACTGTCCGGCTTTTTCACCTACTTCGCCTACAAGCGGGTTCAGGTGATCGGAAACTCCGAGCACTCCTTTCTGGACCGATTGGATCCTGAACTGCGAATGGCCCGCTTCAGCCAGCTCTGCTCCTGGGATATTCCCTGCATCGTCGTGGCTCGCGGCCATCGCCTGGATGCCGACCTCGTGGAACTGGCCAATTCTGCGGGCATTTCGGTCTTCCAGACCAGCATGATCACGATGAAGTTCCTCAATGCGGCCACCATCAAGCTGGAGTGGGCTTTTGCTCCAACGCAGCTCGTGCACGGCTGCATGGTGGACGTCCAGGGGCTCGGCGTGCTGATTCAGGGTGACAGCGGCTGTGGCAAAAGCGAAAGTGTCATCGGTCTGATCCAGCGCGGCGGCAGTCTCGTAGCCGACGACGTCGTTCGCCTCCGGCTGGCCGAAGACCGCGAGATCATCGGCTCCGCTCCCGATTTGACCCGCGGGATGATCGAGATCCGCGGGCTCGGCATTCTCAATGTCGCCGCCCTGTTTGGCGTCGGGGCCGTGCGCATGAGCAAGCGGCTCGACCTCATCGTGGAACTCGTGCGTGGTTCCAAGACAGCCGACCTTGAGCGGGTGGGGGTCACGACGGAACCACGCGAGATCATGGGCATGAAGGTGGAGCGCGTCTCCCTGCCGGTCGAACCCGGGCGCGACGTGGCCGGATTGATCGAACTAGCCGCCATGAACTACAAACTGCGGGCTTTCGGCTACAACAGCGCTGTTGCGTTCGACCAAAGCCTGTTGAAAAAGATGTCGGATGATCAGATAGGTTAGCCAGCACCCACCAAACACCGCCACATGAGCCTCGAAAAAGAACTGACCATCCGCAACAAAATGGGCATGCATGCACGCCCGGCGGCTCAGTTCGTCAAACGAGCCAGCAAATACCAATGCGATGTCTGGGTGGAAAAGGACGACGAACCGGTCAACGGCAAAAGCATCATGGGGCTGATGATGCTGGCGGCGGGTCGTGGTGAAACGATCAAGATCATCACTGAAGGTTCTGACGCCGAAGCAGCCATGGCCGATCTCGAGGAACTCATCACGTCGGGGTTCGGAGACGCTGAATAATCCACCCCGGTGTGCTAAGTAGCCATCAGGGGGCCTTTTTTTTCGGCATCACCCTAATCTCACTGGCATCCCGCGGCTCCGGAGGGCATTCTTTGAGCATCTCCAGCATCATGGTGCCGATCATGTAAATCATCCCGCCACCGAGTCCCGCGGCGATTGCAATCAGGCGCCGCTGCCACACATTATCCTGGTCGATCACCCACCAGAAACGCATGCACAGCAGCATCCAAAGAATGCTGGTCGCGATGACAAGTAGCAAACCGCCGCTCATGCCTGAGATTGAATCCAACATTCACTCTCGGCAACCCCGAAACCTTCAGCCCGAAAGACCGGCCTCCGAAACCTGTCATTCCCTGCGTAAAACTTGTGCCCTGCATGTTTCGGGTTTTCCGGGACCGATTTTTGCTGTTTCATGCAAGTGCATGAACCCATCCACACTTTACGACCGGCTCGGAGGACAGAAAACGATCGACTCCCTAATCCCGGCTTTCTACGTGCGCGTACTCGCCGATCCGGAACTGGCTCCCTTCTTCAAGGATACCTCCATCGAAAAACTGCACCAGATGCAAAGCTCCTTCTTCTGCATGGCCACAGGAGGCCCCTTCACCTACTCCGGCAAATCGATGGCGCATGCCCACCACGGGCGCGGCATCACGGCGCGGCATTTCGCCCTTTTCACCGGTCATCTGGTGGAGACACTGTGCGACCTCGGAGTGAGCCAGGAGGAGACCGACGAGGTGATTGACCGGGTCAACACCTATGCCAACGAGATCACGGGCACTTCGTATTAGAGATAGGGATAACCTTGGCAAAACTTCGTCTGGCAACGAATTGAAGGGTCGGCGCACCGAAGCGCCTTACGCATCCAGTCCCCTCTCCCGCCCGCCTTCGCGTCTTGAATTGTGGTCCGCTAAATGCGACACAGCCGCCCCATGAACGAGATCACCCGGCGCAAGAATTTCATCCCCGTCACCGACGAGCTGATCTCCTACCTGGACCAGTTTGGACGCTGCAGCACCCTGCCGACCACCTACGACGAGCTGCGCTCCTTTTCCGAAAGCTACCCCCTCTACGACAAGGAGGGAAACCCAACCTATTGGTCCAGCGTCCTGTACCCGCGCGAACTCCAGCAGGAGATCTACCCCAAGCTCACCAGCATCTACTCCCAGCTTCGCACCGGGGATTTTCAGGCCGTGCCGCACCTTTTCATCGAGCGCGTGGACTATTGCGAGTTTGGCAACTCCCGCCCATTTCGCATTCGTGTCGTCAACCAATACAACGACAACTACGACCACTTCTACGTCAAGACCGCGGACGCCTCCCGTGTCTACGGCCTCGAACTTGAACATCTCCTCTCACCAAACCGTATCAACTACCTCGTGCATCGCGGCGGAACCCTTGTGGAGGAGCATATCGCAGGCATCCCTGGCGACGCCTTCATACGTGACTACCTCCATCGTCCCGACCTCAATCGCGTTCGTCTGGCCAAGGAGTTCGTCAAATTCTCCGAGCGCTGCTTTATTCGTCTCCTCGGCGACATGCGCAGCTACAACTATGTCATCGACATGACGCCCGACTTCGAGGAAGTGCAGTACCGCGTCCGCGCCATCGACTTCGACCAGCAGAGCTACGAAGGTCGCAAAAGCGTCTATTTGCCGCAGTTTTTCAAGGAGAACAACGAAGTGGTTCAGCTCTGTTCCGCCTGCCTGAACTACCCCACCATGAAGCAGTACCAGGAGGAGGAGCGCAGTCTCATCTCACGCCGTTACCTTTCCGAACAGGTCCGCATTGCTTCTTTGATCAGCTGCATGAAATCGAACGCCGTCGAACCCTTCGAAAAGGTCGTGCAGTTGCGCACCGAACTCGGCCAGTTCCACAACTCCCACCGCTTCGACAGTTGCAACAACATGGGGGAAATCGTCGAAGGCAACCTCGACCTCCTGCTCGGCAAGCATCTCGAGTAACGACTGAACTGAATCGCTCTCAAGCCCCTGTTCATCCGGCACGGGTGACGCGCTTCCAGAAGAAATCCAACTCCCGCGCCAAGACGCTCATCACCTGAGCTGGCGGCACCTCCAGCACGCCGGTCTCAGACTCCTTGATGATCCGCTGCATCGCGTAAAGTGAAGCGACCGTCGCTGAATCGAGGTGAATCGCCTCGATCACTGGACGCAGAACCTCCGGCAAGACACTGCCGCCCTGCAGAGCCTGCCAATGCGCCTGCTCACGATCGGTCTTGAACGTCACAACCTTGATCTTCGGCGCCACCTCCTCATTTCCGCCGGACCGCAGGCTTGCTTCGGCGAGTTTGCCGGCGGCAAAGCCGGAGAGCGTTCGCCAGTAGGACTCGTCCGCAAAGTTGGCCAGGCCAAAGATGACCTCGATGCCCTGGACGGCCCAGGTCATGACATAACGACCGGTCATGCCCGGGAGTTCATTCTCGGTCAGGCGCACCAAAGGGAAGCGGCGGCCAGCGAGTCGGATGAGATCCGACAGTTTGGTGTAATCCAGCGGTAGGGTCACCGCCTCCGCGGCCATTTGCATCCGCAGGGCTTCAAAGCGACCACGCAGCACATCCTGATCGCCATCAGCCACCGCAGTCGGCGGAGGCAACGCCACCGGAGCGGCAACAGGCGGAGCCTTGGCCACTGGCTCCGTTGCCACCGGAGCTTGCGGATGATTCATGACAGACGCAAGTCGCGTAGCAACATCCTCTTCTGCAGCGGAAGCTGCTGCAGTTGCGGCAGCCAAGCCGAGAGCCGCCGGCGCTGTCCCAGGCTGACGCAACTTACCCAGCATCTCACGCAGACTCTCGAAGGCGGTTTTCGAATCCGGGGAGAACTGGGGAGTCGGCACACCCGATGTAGTCGGAGCAACTGCCTCCACGGGCGAACCAGTCTGCTGTAGTCCATTAAGTGGCGCCTCATTCTCCTGTGGCAGCGCTGGCGTCGGCTCGGCCAACCCTTCGGCCATCACCTTCATTTGCTCGGTGGTCCCTGCATCGAAAATCTTCGTTGCCTCTTCCGGCGACTCCTCATCTGGAAGGGTATCCGTCATGAGCGGCACAATTCCGCCGGATTCCGAGTCTTCGGATTCTACCAACGGAGTCGACGGGGTAACTTCAACCGGCGAGGCTTGCGTATGCTGAAAAAACTCCCACTGCTGGGCGGCGTGACGCAAAAAAGCACGGGCAGAGACCGACCCGAGAGGACGCCCCAGAAAATAGCGCTTCACGTCAACGAACTGGGTAAATTCACGGGACTCCTCTTCGGAAACCTTTGCATCCCGCAACCGCAGTTCCAAGAGTTTTGCCGCATCCTCGGCGCCGATGCCCCGCAGCAGCATCTGCGACGATGTCAGCCGGTCTTCCATCCCACTCGGCAAATGGTGTCCGAAAGTCGCCTGCCACACGTCCTGATTGAGACTGAGAACCACGTTCACCCCGTCCATCTCCGCCATGTCCAGCAGGAGCGTGGCAATGCGAAGGCCGATTTCCGGTTTCCGGTAATAGGCGTCCAAGTGATCCACCAGCAGCACCACGGGACGCCACAAGCCGAGCAGACGCAGAAAGGTCGCAGGCCCTTCATTGACCGAATCAGCAGCCAGTACACGAAGCGCGGCCATCTTTGACATGCCCCCGTCCAGGGCATGATTCAGCAACGCGTCCACCCACGCCTCCAGCACCGCAGGGATGGCAGGCACGCGTTTCATGGCTGCCTCCGCGAGCGGTTTGCGCAGTTGCGCCTCATGACGCCTCACCCACTCGCCGATCAGCCTCGCCTCACCGTGCAGGTCGAAAACAGAGGAAGGATCGCCGTTGAGCACCCGCATCGCCTGTTCGGCGTTGGCACATGGCAGCACCCCCGCTCCGACCAGGTTTCGCAGCAGGGCGGCACACACACCCGCACAGGCCTGACGAAATTTCGTCCAACCCGCCGCATGCAGATTGGATCGCGCCATCGACTCCAGACCGCGCACCGCCACCGACGAAATGCCGATTTCATCCTCCAAACGAAACGCCAGCGGCATCAGCACCACCTGTCCGTCCGCTGCCGCCGCTAGGCGACCCAGCAGATGCGTCTTGCCGTAGCCCGCGCGCGGCGCCGTCAAAAGCAACAACGGCTGACCGGATGCCGCACTGCCGCCTTCATCGATGTTCGTGATCAATTGCTCTAGAATGTCCGCATTCAATCCGGCCACGGTGCGCTGTTCTTCGACCGCAAAAGGGCCCGTGCAGACGTCGTCGGAAAAGGGATTTCCAGACTCGGCAGAGGAGGATGAAGGGGCAGGCTGTGCCGCTATCAGCGGTTTCGTTTCTGAATTTTCCACAATGAATGGGGTTTCAGCATTCTGATTCAATGGCTTAAACCTTGATATTTATGCCAAACCCGACCTTCAGAAAGTAAGTTTTTTGCCAGACTTCTCCCCGTTGCCCAGCCGCAAGTCACGCATCATTCCGCCAGCTTTGCTGCTGAAGTAAAAATGGTGGAGGCGAGGGGAGTTGAACCCCTGTTCCACCAAAGGCCACTTCGCAAATCGATAATCCCTGTAAAATCAAGGCTTCCAGCGTCATCAGAGTTGTTGAAATCGTCCGCGTTTGTCTTACTTCTTGTCTTACCTCATGGCCTCCGTTTGGAAACATCCCAAGAGCCGCTTCTGGTATGCTCGGTATCTCGGCCCCGATGGCCGGTGGCGCAATGCGTCCACCAAGACCACGGAGCGCAAAACCGCGCTCAAGATCGCGGATGAATACGAAGGCGCGGCCAAAGCCCGGCGCACGGCCACTCAAGCCCGCCGCGTCCTCTCCCGCCTCCATGCTGAAATCACTGGCGAGGCGCTGCCCAGTTCATCCGTCCGCGCCTTTGTTGCGAACTGGCTCAGTGAGAAGCGCGGCACGTCGCAGTCCACGCAAGCATTCTACCTGAACAGCGCCACGAAGTTTCTCGCCCACCTGGACGTGCTGGCAGACGATGAACTCTCGATGGTGGCAAAGGAGCACATCGTCACCTTTCGAAACGCCATGCTGGAAAAGCTCTCCGCGAAGGCCACGAATCATCACCTCAAAGTGGTGAAGATGCTTTTCCGCGCTGCCAGGCGTGACGGCTTCGTTGTGGATGATCCTTCGGAGTTCGTGGAGACAATTCGCGAGAAGCAATCAGACAAGAAACGCCGCCGCCCGTTCTCGCTGGATGAGATTCGCGCCGTGCTGGCCGTGGCTGATGAGGAATGGCGCTCCATGATCCTGTTTGGCCTCTACACCGGCCAGCGCATCGGAGACGTTGCCCGCCTGACTTGGGCGAATGTGAATCTCGACAAAGGCCAGTTGCGGCTCATCACGCAAAAGACCAGTGCAGCACTTCTCATCCCGATGGCCGCGCCCCTCCGCGAACACATCGAAACTTTGCCCGCACCGGATGCCCGGCCAGAACTCGCGCCGCTGCATCCGAGAGCCTGCGCACTGGTGGAAAAAAATGGCAAGAGCGGCACGCTCTCCAATCAATTCGCCGATCTCCTCGCCCTCGCTGGCCTGCGAAAGAAGAAGGCGCACCGCGCCACCACTGGCGAGGGGCGCGATGGTCGTCACGATAACGAACAGCTCTCTTTTCACAGCCTGCGGCACAGCGCAGTAACGCTCCTCAAAGAGGCGGGCATCCCTGCCGCCGTCGTGCAAAAGCTCATCGGCCACGAGTCCGCGCAGATTTCCGAACTCTACACCTCCGTAGGAGAAGAAGCCCTCGCCAAAGCCGCCGCTGCATTTCCGCTGCTTTGATCCTCGCGGCCAATGGCGATATTTTCCCGGTCGCAAAACCCATTCCACCCGGCTCTTGCCATCCAGCTCAATGCCTGAAAGCACAATGGCCGCTCAAACTGCTCCACAGTTTTCTTTTCATCAGGTGTGACAGCCGTTCCTACTTCTGGCGGAACTCTCGTATGGCCGCCACCGTTGCCACTTTTTGATACTACAGCCCGCGAACACTCCGCCCTTCAATTCTTCCCGGCAGTGAACGCATGGATTCTTTCCATTTCTCCCGCACGCCTCGCAGAATCGGCTTCTCACGCTGCCAGCGCCGCTTTCACACGTTGGACCGTGCTCGCCCCCTTCCCTGTGATCTTGGCAGCATTGCGCACGCTCTGGCCTGCTTTCAAGGCGCGGACAACATCCGCATGCTTTGCCACCAGTTCCTTGTCATCCAGTCCCGTTCCTTCCGGCCTGCCCAGCTTCACGCCTTTGCGCCGCGCCTCATCCAGCCCGCTCTTGATGCGCTCCACGAGCGTTTCCTTTTCCGCCCGTGCCATCTCCGCCAGTAAGGCGAGCATGATCGCAGCCGCAGGGTTGCGCTTACCACTCGGCAGCAGCGTCTCGATGTTGTGCGCGTGCCAGTAGAGCGAAACACCGCACTGCTCCAGCGTCTCCACGAAGGCATGCGCCACGCTAGACCGCCTTGCCACGCGGGAGATTTCATGCACGAGCACCTTCTTGATCTTGCCCGCCCGTGCCAGCTCCTCGATTCGGGTAAGGCCAGGACGCTCGTCCTTGTCAGCACTGCCTGAAACGGTCTCCTCGCACACTTCCAACACCTGCCAGCCTTTCGACTCTGCCAGGGCGCGGAGTTCATGCTTCTGGCGTTGTGTCTCCTGCTTGTTGGTGGAGACGCGGACAAGGATGGCTGCGGGTATCGGTTTCATGGCGTGCGTTGCTTCGATGTGTTCCACGCTGCCACAGCGTATTCGAATAATCAAATGTATTTATGAATACACTTATTCCGCTCCGCCTTAGCTTCCCTGCCCTGCGCAACTTGGCCCGCATTCAGCCAAACGAATATTTGAATACACCCGCCATTCTTCTTTCCATCCACCCTCTCCAGCGTTTCCCGTTGGATGGAATCCCGCCCGGCCCCTACGGCAGCACTTGCATTCCCTCCGCCTCCGCCAGCTCCCTTTGCCGATCATCGAAAGATAGAAAGCCCCGCGCCGCCAGCTCTTGCGCGGTGGCGACATGCACAATGTCCATCGCTCCAAAGCTCTTGTTCTCGCAGTAATGCACGCTCAAGCGCCGCGCTGCCGGATACACCCGCTTGTTGGAGAGTTCCCGCACCTCGATCATGCCTTCCAAAACGCGGCGCTGCATGTGCTCGATGGCCCATCGGGCATCTGCCCGTTTGATCTTGCCGGACAGCGGCAGTGTGCGAATCGAGTTCTCCGCCTCAAAAAGCACCAGCCGGGAAACCGTGATAACGGCATGATTCCGCTTCCACCACTGCCGCGCTTCCTTACTATGCTCCGTGCCAGCAAAGAAGGCCACGAGGAAACTCGCGTCGGCAAAGGTCATGCCTCCCCACGGCGCTGTTTCAGCAGATGGGACACGGCTCCCGTATCCGGCTTGCCTTTCCAGAAAGTTTCCACCTCCTCGCACATCGCGGCGATTCGGCGTTTCCGCTCCGCCAGCGGCAGCTCGCGGAATCTCTGCGCCGCGCTCTGACGTGTCTTCACGGGCGCGGCGGCTTTGCGTTTGGATGTGGCACTCTTGTTCATGCTTGCACCATGCCACCCCGCAGCCCGGCCCGCAAGACACAAACCGGCACGCCCTCACGCCTCATCCTCCCCCGGCGGCCATAGTTCCGTGTCCAGTCCGATCTCTTTCCCCTCGATCTTGAGCATGTGCGCAAAGCGCCCCGTGGCAGACAGCGCCGCATAGCACGCCTTATCCTTCGCCCCGGCCAGCGTCATCAGCCGCCGCACCGCCTCGCCCTTCGCCAGTCGCACGCGGCCCTTGTCGAAAAGCTCGTGAAGATGCTGCTCCGTGATCTTCTCATTGTGCCCGCCCGCTCCGCCACCGCCGCCCATGCACTGTGAGAAATCAAAATCCTCGATCTCCTGAAAGCCCGTGTCGATTTGTTGCAGCGCGTGCTTCTCGCCCTCGCTCTTGCCATTCGAGTTCTTCAGCAGGGTGGCGACAACACGCCTGTCTCCCGGCTGCTCTGTCACACGCTCCAGCTCGATGATCGTGCGCGGCTTCCTCCGCAATGTTTGATGCCCGCTGATTTGATGCAGCCTCCCCATGCCGTCGCTGTCCTCGCTCTTGGGCTTGCGACGATGATGCACCAGCAGCCAGCAAGGGCGAATTGGTAGCCCGTGTGATATGCCCTTCATGCCACGGAACATCAGCGCAAAATCCTTCGCTGTCTCATCCACCACCGCACTCGAAACCGTGTCCAGCACGACGAGCTTGATTGCGTTTGTCTCCACGATCTTCCGCGTGTGCGCCATGAACTCGTGATCGCCCACATCCATCGTTTCGGGAACATCGGTGATGTGAATCCATTGCTCGAAATCCTCCGGCAGCAGTCCCGCCGCGTGCATCGCCTTGAGCTGGCCCGCGAGTCGGCGCTTGTTGTTCTCGTCCCCGATCCACAGCGTAGCGAAGCGGCACTTGATCTCGTGGCCCAACCAGCGTCCGCGTCCCCAGGCCGCCTTTGCCATCAAGTCCATGATCGCCCAGCTTTTCCCCACGGAAGGGAATCCGAACAGCATCGCAAACTCTCCCGCCTCCAGCACCGCGTCACCGCACAGCACCTCGCCCGGCTGCTCCTCATAAGAAAGCAGTGCCTTCAAATCCAGCAGCTCATACGGCGGCAGCGCGGCCTCTTTCTTCTTTCCATTCACACTCTCCAGTGGTGGACGCTGGAAAGACGCCGCCGCGCCCCCGTTTGCGGCCGGTTTTGATTCCTCCGCCAGCGGATACGGCCCCGCCTTCGCTCCTGCTTTCGCCTTCGTGCTCATGGGCATACCTCCATCAGTTGAGGATTCGCCCGGATGCTCTCCGCGCTCGCTTTGGCAAACACGTCTCCCAGGTCTTTGATCGCCGCGCCCGTCGCATCCACGAGGCCAGCCAGTGAAAAGCCATCCACCACCGCGCCCGCATCCCGCAGACTCCGCGCCCACAGCAGCGCCGCACGCTGGCCCGGCTCGTCCATCTGCGGCACGATCCGCACGCGCTTTCCTGCCAGGCGTTGCGCTACTTCCGGCGACAATCGCACCGCCGCGCCCATGCAGCACAGCGCCGCCACATCAGCCGCCCGGCCCTCGCCATCAATCACCGCATGCGCCGCCAGGAAATCGCCCACGCCTTCCACAAGGATGAGATTCGCGAACGCCTCCGCTTCCATCAGTCCCACCGGCCACGCCTTGTCACCGTGGCAATGCGCCTTGCGCGGCGGGATGTCACCAAAGCCCGGCCATAGCTCCCCGTCCGCCCGGCGTAGCTCACAGCCGCGCCGCGCCTTGTCCGTGATGCACCAGAACGCATGCCCCCACTGCGCCCCGAAGTGAAGAAAGCCCCGCTCATCCGCCAGCCGCACCGCAGGCACCGGCAGCGCACGCAGCCGCCCTAGCGCCGCCAGCTCCTCCGCCGTGCCACGCCGCAGCACCGGCCACGGCTTCGCCTTCTTCACCGTGTCGCGTTTCGGCGGCAGGGGCGGCAGCTCGCGGCCCTCGCCAAGATGCTCACGCATCCAGCGCACCGCGCCCGCCGTGTCAGAGTCCAGCGCCTTCGCGATGAAGTCCACCACGTCAAACGTCTCCCCCGTCGCATGATCCTTCGCCCGCGTGCCCTCCGCATACACGGAATAGCTCGCATGCTTCTCATCAGGCCGGAACGGGCTCTTGCAGCACTTCGCAGGCTCCCCCGGAAGATGCAAAAGCCGCCACGCCCCATCAATCCGCAGCCGCGTCTTCAGCTCGGCAATCGTTGCTTGTGGCTTCATCGGCGTGGCTCCCTCCTTATCGCCGTAAGTCGTTTAAGCTTGTCCGCCAGCGGCGACAGCATGAAGCGCAACCGCGCAAAGAAAGCCGTGTCAGGGCATTCCTGCTGGCTCCACAGAAACGCCAGCACCTCCCACGCCTCCGCGTTCTCCTTCTCCAGCGCCATGATCCGCGCTTGCGCGTTCGTGTTCGCCCGGCGCAGCGCCTCGATCTCGCGCCGCATCACCTGCGCAGCGCTCTCCCGTTTCCAGAATAGCCAGTTCATGACGCGGAGTCCTCCTTTCCAGCTTCGCCACGCAGAAACGCCGTGAGCTTCGCCTTGTCGATGCAAACTGCGCCCCTAACTCTTCCCGGCAGGCGAACAGAGATGAAGGCTTTGGCAGCCTTAGCCACCGAGGCGAGGCCACTGCGGCTAAGTCCCGTGTATCGACATCGCCCCTTGGCGGAGGGAAGCCGCAAAAATTCGGCCTCCGCGATGGGAGCCGGTTCAAAGCGTTGCTCGTGGCCTTTCGGCACCGTGCCTGCCACCGTTGGCTTGGAAGGGACGAAACCCGTGGCCCGGCTTTCCTGCATCTGGGAGCGGCTTCGATTGATCTCCGGCGCTCCGCTCGTGGCTGCCATGGATGTCTTTGCGTGTTGTCTATGGTTCATAGGCAACGCGGATAGTGTATCTAGCCGCCAATCACGCACCACGAACCAGCGGACAAAATCACGCGTTGGTGATTTTGTCCGCTATTTGGTCTTCGTGTCAGAGTCCAGGTGCCAGTCAGCCATCCATGTGCCAAATCTGGTTGCGGCATCAGCCGCAGCCCTGCGGGCCTGCCTCTCAATCGAGCCATTGTTAAGCCGCTTGTCGAACTCGTCCGGTGAATAGAGCTTTGCCCATTCAACACTTCCAACCGTAGCTCCGAAATGCGCACGCATGCGCAAAGCAGCCAAGTCCTTCAACGCTGCCGCCGGATCATCCCACAAACTACGGCTTTCTCGTTTGCCCATGTGGGAAAACGGCTCCGGCTGCAACGAACGCCTCCACTTCAACCACTTCTCGAAATCTTTCATGATCTCGTTGTCCGGCCTGTTCCAGACGATCTTGCCAACAAAAGTTTCGCTGCGGAATTTTTTGAAGTGCGTGACATCTGTCCAATGCCGGTCATCCGAAAGGAGTTCTCCGTATCGTCCGGTTCGATTGAAAAACGCCGACTTTGGCGAGACGGTCGCAAACCCGCGTTCAAGTTGCAGGCCGCCGGAAAGGCCGGGGATTGGATGCCTGCCTTTGCCTGTGCGGGAAAAAGCATCCGTAGCCTTCGGGCCGCGCTCAATAGCCAGTTTGCACACATCAAGGTTGGGATCTTTTGCATCCACGATCTCTTGCCAAGGACAATCTTCATGCAGCCAGTGTGCCAGCGTATGCAGGCTGGGAGCACCAATGGAGCATTTACCCTCAATGCGTCCCATCCAGTCTTCGGCATCCTCCCAAGCGCGTGCGGCTTGCATCATTTTTTCCAGCCTCGGCTTCCATTTGTTTTCATAAGCCTCGGCTGCTTCTTTGTCGGCCTTCTCCGCAAGCCTTGCGCATCGTTGCTCCAGTTGATTTTGCAGCCACGAAATGCGCATCCAGGCATGCCTTGTCATCCAATTGAATGTTGGCGTTGGATCGTGACATTCGATGGCATTGATTTTCCAATACCATTTGCGCCCGAACTCCTCGGCAAACTTGTGTTTACCGTCGCGCTTCAAGCCATCAATGCGCCGGTGAAGAGAAGCAAAAAGCCGCCGCGCCATGTCTTCACGTTTGGCTTGATTTTCGGCACGCTCTTTCGTCCACCGATCTTTTCCTTGTCTGCATCGGTCACGCCTGCCCATGCCGCTCGCCAGTCGATAGTGAACAGAGTAGGTGCCAGCAACCGCCCGAACCTTTGCGCACTCGCGGGCATATTCATACCACGCACACGCAGCCAGGTTTTCCTCACCTCCTGAATCAATCAGGTTTTTGAAGTTCCAATCTGCTACTCGTAAAGAACTCGAATCGCGGCGCTTCTCCTCGATCCATCCGGGTTCTGCTTGTTGGCTCACGGTCTTGGGTTCCTCTGGTTCTGGGAAATGCTGGATGGGAATGAACGCAATTCCTTCTTGAAAGGTATTGCCACCCTTGGTGACGCGCTTTGGTCCAGTGGGGATGAAATCACGATCCTCCCACCACCTCTTCCTTCGTTTTGGTTCATCATCTTCGTCCTTCGATGTCATCCCAAAGCATCAGCACCGCTCTACGGATGGCAAACACTTTGCACGGCATCCAGCGCGGCGCGGAGGGCATGGAAAGACGCCTGCCGCGATGGATCACCCACGAAGGCGGGGAAGCCTCCGCCCGGCACGGCGGGGCCGGTTTCCATCCAGCCTCTTTCCTTGGGAGCCAGAATGGAAGGAAGAACGCCAGCCACGGCCTCGGAGAGAAAGAAAGAGAGCTTCCCCTTTCTCTCTGAATGCCCGGCTCCAACTCGATCCTCCTGCCACCGGCCCACCCAATGCGAAAAAATTTCGCCCGCCAGAATGGATTATCAGGCACCGCTTCCGCCCCGATCCTTCACCCCCTCCCCCCGTCAAGTTGTGGGCGTCATTGTCTTACTCCATGTCTTACCTGACCCATTCTATGAACTCAATTCATTGAAAATCAAAGAAGTGGAGGCGAGGGGAGTTGAACCCCTGTCCGAATAACCGTTGCCCGTAGCATCTCCATGCTCAGTCACTCTTTTGCTCTCGGTGGGAGCCGACGAGGGACAGCCTGCTCTTCACCCAGCGTCCTGTTTGATCTCGACTGTGACCCGGTCGCCCGGCCATCAGCCCAGCCTGGTGGTGTCATCGTTCAGGCTACCAGACATTGCCTGAAGGATGTCGCAGTGCTTAAGCTGCGAGAGCGAGCTCGTTAGAGTTCACATTTATTGGTTTGATCCGGTGATTAACGAGGCCAACGAATCATCCTCGGCATGCAGCTCCGAACTAAGACTACCCGTCGAAACCGGTACGCCCCCGTTTTGGAGTGGGAAAGGAGGATACAGCCCGGACAGGAAAGAGCAAGTGATGCTTCGTCTTGCTCCCCGGCTTGAACCCGCCATCTTCCCGGCCCTCATGCCCGCCCTGACCCTCCACGACACCCTGACACGCACGGACCGCGAAGTGACGCCGCTCGACGGCAAGACGCTGCGCTTCTACTGCTGCGGTCCCACGGTCTATGGTCCGGCACACATCGGCAACTTCCGCACCTTTGTGGCGCAGGACGTGATGCGGCGCGTCGTCGAGGCCGCCGACACCCCAACCCTGCATGTGCGCAACATCACCGACGTGGATGACAAGACGATCCGCGATTCGCAGAAGGCCGGCCAGAGCCTCGGTGACTTCACCAATGGCTGGACGGAGAAGTTTCATGCCGACTGCGATGCGCTGAACCTGCTTCGGCCACATGTCGAACCGAGCGCCGTGGCGCACATCCCGCATCAGATCGCGATGATTGAGAAGCTGGTCGCGAATGGCCACGCCTACGCCGCAGCGGACAGCAGCGTTTATTTCCGGGTCTCGTCTTTTAAAGACTACGGCAAGCTCAGCCATCTCGAAGACCGCGAACTGCGTCTCGGTGCCAGTGAAGCCGCCAGTGCGACGGACAACGACGAGTACACCAAGGATTCGCTGACCGACTTCGCGCTCTGGAAGGCGCGCAAGCCG
>JAWLBG010000019.1:0-101449 GCA_041395065.1 Prosthecobacter sp.
AACCGCTCCTGGTGCATCAACTGCCTCAGTGGCGGTGACGACGAATCACCATCAACCCCAGCGCGGCAGACAGAATCAGGAAGGCTGATCCCGGCTCAGGAATCGGAGCCGGGGTGCAACCTTGGACGGAAATCAAGTAGTAGGGGGCGCTGCTCGGGCCGATGGCTGCACCTTTGCCATTGTCCAAGTCGGCCCCCAAGGCGAGAGCCCTGACGCCTCTGTTGGCGCCCACAAGCGCCTCAATGTCCAGCTTCCAAGTGTCCACCTTGAACACGGGATCATACTTGGAGCTCAGAGGGTCGCCTGAGGTGAGCAGGGTCATAATATTGTTGTCGATGATGTCCTTGGCATCAAAGCTGCCGAGCAGCGTGTTCCCCACGCCATAGATGGAAATCACCGGAGCAACACGGCCCGCATCGAACCCCGAAGCAAGCGAATCAAGTCCGAAATTTCCCACAGAGACGCTGAGCCCCTTGCTCGACACCAAGTGGTCGAAATTGATGAACAGTCCCGTAGAGCGGGTGGCACCGGCGTTGTCATACAGACCGATGCCGAAATGACCAGTATCGGGAGAATAGACTCCGATCCCTGATGGAAAGGCGTTGCCGACATTTGGATTTGCACCGGCGATGCTGGCGCCTTGAAACGGATCCGGCGTGTTCGTCGGATCAATCCGGAAGAAACCCGCGATGCCGTAGGTCTGCCCGGGCAGGAGGCCCAGAGGGCGATAATAGGGATAAGGGTCCAGCGGCAGCAGGGACGCCGCGTGCGCCTGCAGGGAGAAAGCCAGCGTGGCGGCGGCAGTGAGGAGGCGAATTGTGGAGGTTATTGTTTTCACAACTCAAGAATGCGACCATTCCCAAAGATGAGCAAAAGCAACTGTGTCAGTTGTTTGTATGAAAGTTGTTTCCCCGCTGACACAAATGAGCGGGCGCAATTTTGAGCCGAAACAAAATCAGCCACCGCTTTTGCACCGGTGCTTTTGCTCGCCATGTTTGAAGTGTCATGGCCGCCAACACCATCCGCATTCTCCTGGCAGACGATCACGCCGTCGTCAGAAACGGTTTCCGCATGCTGCTCGCCGCGCAATGGGACATGGAAGTGGTCGGAGAAGCTTCGAACGGGCGCGAAGCGGTCGAACTGGCCGAAAAACTCACGCCCGACGTGGTGGTGATGGACGTCACCATGCCTGATCTCAACGGCATCGAAGCCACCCGACAGATGACCAAGTCGCTGCCGAAGACCCGCATTCTGGCCCTTTCGATGCAAAAGGACGGAGTTTATGTCCGCGAAATGCTGCGGGCGGGCGCGAAGGGCTACCTGTTGAAGGATTGCGACGAAAAAGACCTGCTGGCAGCCGTGCGTGCCGTGGCCGTGGGCCAGGGCTGGCTCAGCCCGGAAGTCAGTGACGCGGTGCTCGACGACTATCGCAAGCACGTCACCAACCCGATCGACCTGCTCTCTCCCCGCGAACGTGAGGTTCTGCAACTCATCGCCGAGAGCAAGACGAACAAGGAAATCGCCACCAGCCTCAGTTTGAGTGTTTACACTGTCGAGGCCCACCGCGGTCGCATCATGGAAAAGCTCAACCTGCATTCCATCGGCGAGTTGGTGCGCTTCGCGATTCGGAACGGACTCATCGACTGATCCGTCATGCCCTTCGCCTTCTTCCGCATCACCGAGCGCAACGTGCTGCGTGCGCTGGCGCTGGGATTTGCGCTCGTCATGGTACTCCTCGGTGTGGGTGGGCTGATCGCCGTCCGACAAAGCCAGCGCATCCGCGAAAGCGTCGAGTCCCTCGCACGTGACCAGCTCCTCATCGCGCGGCTGAGGCACGACGTGCAAATGGAGGAGCGGGCCATGACCGAAGCCCTTCATCAAATCGCTCAATTCCATCCCAGAGACACGAACACCAAAAAGCTTCTCAAGGAACTGGACGACAGCGACAAGCAGCTCGCACGCCTGTCCGAAGACGCCCGCACGAACGGCGGCGACGAACTGTGGCGCGATCTCCGCACCAGCGTTCGCGCCTTTACCGACGAGGCGCACCGCCTGCTGGAGGTCGATTCGGAAGTCCCCCGCGAGAAGCTGGAAATGCTCTTCAACCTTCACGATCACGTCGTCGATCTCGTCAACCAGCTCATCGAGGCCAGTTCGCGCCACCTGGCCAACGCCGAACATGAAATCGAACGGCAATCGCAGGACCTGAGTGATGATGCGACCCTGCTCCTGGGAGCCAGTTTTGTGCTGGCGGTGCTCTGCGCCGCAGTCACCATCGCCTTCGCCAGGAACAGCATCCGCCGCATCGAGTGGCAGGCTGATGAGCTGAGCCGCGTCTCCTGGCACATGCTGCAGACGCAGGAGGAGGCCGCGCGCCGCTTCTCCCACGAACTGCATGACGAACTCGGCCAGTCGCTCGCAGCGGTGCGCTCCAATCTGACCAAGGAGGCTACGCGCGACCTCGAATCCGTGCGGAACGACTGCATTCACCTCGTGGACGAATCCATCGCGAACGTGCGCGAACTCTCGCAGCTCCTCCGCCCCGTCATTCTCGACGACTTCGGTCTCGATGCGAGCCTCCGCTGGCTGGCTGAAAAATTTGCGCAGCGAACGAGACTGCAAGTGGACTACGATTCGAACTGCACCGCGCGTTTTGCCGATCAGACCGAGACACACCTTTTTCGCATCGCGCAGGAAGCGCTGACGAACATCGCCCGACACGCGGAAGCCTCGCATGTCAAAATCCAACTGACCCTCTCAGGCCGGCGGATTCATCTGCGCATCGCCGACGACGGCAAGGGTATCCCCGCCAGCCAGCGGGAAATGGCGCCGAGCCTCGGCATGGTGGGAATGCGGGCGCGGGCGCGGCAGTGTGGCGGCAGCCTCACCGTTTCCCCCAACACGCCTCACGGTGTGTGCATCGAGGCAAACGTTCCTTCCGAGTGGAAGGAGGACTAGCGCCAATTCGCTGGCCTTTCCCCCAGCCACGCGTTTCATGGGTGAATGCAACTGCCCGCCACCATGGAGGAACTGGTCACCTTTTACGAATCTCTCCCCGAAGGCGAGCGGCGGGAAAGTTTGATCGATCTGGCAGCCTCCGCCGCCGGGCACGCCCCTCAAGCCGGTGAAACCTTCGACCTTGAAGACATCAGAAAGGACGCAGAGTGCACCGACACTGTCGGCGTGCATGCGCGACTTGAGGACGGGGGGCGGATCAGATTCGCCATCAGCCTCGGCCCGAAGGTACAGACCCTCACGCGGGCGCTGACGGCCCTTCTTTGCCGTGGACTCAACGGCGCGACCCTGAGGGAGGTTCTCGATGTGCCGCAGGACTTCGTGCCTCGCGTCATCGGCGCCGAACTCGTGCGGCTGCGGAGTCAGACCGTCTATTACGTCCTCAACCGCATGAAAGAGGCGGCGGGCGTCCTCGCGGGGCGGGCGTGAACTCAGGAAAGCCGCCGGGTGTGGCCCGCGCGCAGCTCATCCGGAATCTGACCCACAAAACGCGGAACCAGGCCGATCGACTCAAACACCTCGTGAATTTCCTGCAGGTTGATGTCCCCGGGCGTGTCGATTTCCAAGTACACTAGGTCGTGGCGGGCGTCGATCTTGTAGCGGACCCGCGGAAACTGGTCCATTTGGTTGCGCAATTGGATCATGCTGGAGTCCGCGCGCAGTCCCGGGGCGTAAATTTCGACTTCGATCATGGTGGAATGCCGTAGGTTTTACCGGATCGCCCCCTCCGAGCCAAGGAAAATCCCGCCTCGCGACGGTGTCAGGATTCCGGATTGACAGGCACGATTAGTCGTCCTACTCTCGCCGCCCTTTCCCCGCCCCCTTTATGGCCAACATCCGTTCCTCCGAAAAAGACATCCGCAAGACCAAGGTGCGCACCGCGCACAACCAGACGGTGAAGAGCCGCATCCGCACCCTGCGCAAGAAGGTGCTTGCCGCCGTGGAGACAAAGGACGCGGCAGCCGCCGCAGCCAGCTTGAGCGAGTTCTCCTCCGCCGCTGACAAGGCCGCCAAGACCAAGATTCTCAAAAAGAACACCTCCTCCCGCCTCAAGAGCCGTCTGGCCCTCAAGGTCGGTGCCCTGACGAAATAAGGCGGCCCCAAACATGTTTTTTGAAACGGCAGCCCTGCAAGGCTGCCGTTTTTTGTTTGTCGCACGGTCCAGCCCCAGCCAGAATCAAACGCCATGATCACCCGCCACCGCATCGCCCCCAACTGCCCTGAATTCTCCCGCCTCGTCTATGGAACCTGGCGCATTCTGGACGAGGAAGACAAAGTCAACTGCTCCCCGCAGGCACTCCTGGATCGCTTCAAGGCCTGCGTCGACATGGGTATCACCACCTTCGACACGGCGGAGATTTACGGCGGATACCACGTCGAGGAAGCCATCGGAGACGCATTGAAGCTCGACCCCGCCTTTCGGGAGCGCATCGAAATCGTGACCAAATTTGGCATCTACGTGCCGTGCGAGTTTCATCCCGAACGCAAAGTCGCACACTACAACGCCACCGCCGACCGCATGATCAAGAGCGCGGAAAAGTCACTCCGGCTCATGGGCATCGACGAGATCGACCTCCTCCTCGTCCATCGTCCCGACTGGCTGACCGGAGCCGAAGAGACCGCCACGGGCCTCAACAAACTGCTCAAGGATGGTAAAATCCGCAGCGCAGGCGTTTCGAACTACAATGTGCATCAGTTTGAACTGCTGAACTCCTTCATGGACCAGCCGCTGGTGACGAACCAGGTCGAATTCAGTCTGCTGCACATGGATCCCATCTACGACGGCACCGCCGACCAGTGCCAGCGCCACCGCATCCTGCCCATGGCTTGGTCACCGCTGGGGCAGGGTCGTCTCATGCAAAAGGACGACCCCGCAGCTGCCAGACTGCAGGCAAAGACCGCCGAGCTGTCCGCCAAATACGACGGAGCCACGCTCGACCAGTTCGCCTACGCCTGGATCATGGCTCACCCCTCCTGCCCTCTGCCCATCATCGGCACGAACAAGCTGGAACGCATTCAGTCCGTCGTCAAAGCAGCCTCCATCCGTCTCGAACGCGAAGACTGGTACGGCCTGTGGCAAGCAGCAAAGGGCCACGGCGTTCCGTGAGGAATACGGATTCTCAATTCATCGGCGCGATCACTTCGCACAAAAAAAACGCCGCGCAGGGGCGACCCTGACGCGGCGTTGATAATTCTCCGAGCGAATTAGGAGATGTGCTTGGAGACCAGCTTGGTCATCTCAAACATCGTCACCGTCTTCTTGCCGCCGAACACGGCCTTCAATGCGTCATCGGCATTGATGTTGCGCTTGTTCTTGGCGTCCTGGAGACCGTTTTTCTTGATGTAGTCCCAGAGCTTCTTCGTGATCTGGCCACGAGGAGCGGGCTTGGATCCGACGACGGCTCCGAGGATCGCGTCAGGCTGCACCGGCTTCATGAGAGCGGGATTGGGCTTGCGCTTGGCCTTCTTGGCTGCCGACTTCTTGGCGGCCTTTTTGGCTGCCGGTTTCTTGGCAGCTTTTTTGGCTGCCGGTTTCTTGGCGGCCTTTTTGGCTGCCGGTTTGGATTTGGTTGCTTTCTTTGCCATAGTGTTGTTGGCGGCTGTTGCCGTGCGCGGACGTTAGGAGAGTGGTCTTAGAAGCGTCAACGCAAATTTAATCAATCTTTAAGGTTGCCGCCCCTGCGAAAAAGCCCCGTTTCCCCAAGTAAATCGTATATTTCCTCGCCGCGATTGAGGCTGCCATGACCAGCCCACCAATCAGTCTTACGACCGACTCTCAACCCACTGAACCGCATAGCGAACAAGCGCAGCGCCGTCAGTGATTCCGAGCTTTTCTTTGATGTGCGCGCGATGAGCTTCCACCGTGCGAGCGCTGATGCTGAGCTGCGCAGCGATGTTCTTTGTGGCAACGCCTTTACCGACAAGAGTAAGGATCTCCAACTCGCGATCCGTCAATGCATCCATGCCAGTGGGCTTCGAACGTGATGCGCCGGAAACCTGCTCCAGCATGCGCGCGTTCAGCGTTTCACTGACATAAAGTCCGCCACCGAGGATTTTTTGAATCGCGGCGATGAGGTGATCGGCCGCTTCCTCCTTCATCACATAACCGCGCGCGCCGGCACGAAGGGAACGCTCACCGTAGAGCGTCTCGTCGTGCATGGACAGTACAAGACACTGCGTGGCGGGATGCGCCGCACGAATGTCCTTCACAAGTTCCAAGCCGTTCTTGTCGGGCAGCGTGAGATCAATGATGACGAGATCGGGCTTCAATTTCCCGACAACATCGAGTCCCTCGCGCGCGCTGCCCGCCTCACCGCTCACCTCGAGACCGGGCTCACCTCGAATGAGTTGCGCCAATCCATGGCGCATGATGGGGTGGTCATCGACAAGGACGACATTCTTTACGGATTCTTTGCTGGTGCGGGAACGCTGCATAGGACCTGGGTGCCCCCGTTGGGACGCGGAGTGACGCTAAGGGTGCCTCCCATCATTTGAGCGCGATGGCTCATGGTCAAGAGTCCCATTCCTGTGCCTTTCGCTGGTTTGTCAGGAATGCCAACACCATCATCGCGTATGGTCAGCACAACCCGGCCACTCTGACGGATAAGACGAATCTCAACGCGGCGCGCCTGACCATGCTTGACGGCGTTGGAGACCGCCTCCTGCGCAATGCGGAAAAGCTGCACAGCCATGTCGTTGTCGGCAATGTTCACCGGGTTGTCATAGCGGAAGTCGCAGGCGACCTCGTAGGCTCGCGCGGTGCTGGCCGCCAGTTCCTCGAGAGCCGCCATCAAGCCGCCGACATCCAGCACCACGGGCATGAGTCCGCGTGATGTCTCGCGAGCGCAGGTGTTGGCCTTGGAAATCAGCCGGACGACTTCTTGCAGGCTTTCAGATTCGGGGCAGCCAATCGCGGCGAGATTCTTTTGTGCGACCTTCACCAAGCAGCCAATCGCGGCGAGCTGCTGACACAGGTCATCATGAATGTCCTGACCGATGCGTGCCTGCTCCTCTTCACTGATGTGAAGTATTCGTTTCTCCAGTTCCTTGCGCTCCGTGAGGTCGCGAATGATGCCGGTAAAAATCCGGCGACCGCTCGGCAGAACGGCTTCCCCGACGGAGAGATCGATCGGAAAGACGGAGCCGTCCTTCCTCTGCGCCACCGCCTCGCGGCCGATACCGATGATGCGCTTTTGCCCGGTTTTGAGATACTTCGCCACATATCCGTCGTGCCGATCCCGATAAGGCTGAGGCATGAGGATGTGGATGTTTTGACCGATGATTTCACTGCGCTGGTAGCCGAAGAGGCGTTCCGTGGCCGAATTCGCAGTCTCGATGACGCAGTTTTCGTCGATCGTGATGATGGCGTTGACGGCCGTCTCGACGATGGCCGCAGCACGCTGCTCACTGACCTGCAACGCTTGCTTGAGCTCGGTGAGACTGGGTTCGGCGGATTTCTTCGCGGGCATCGCAAGTTCTCAGTCTGCGGCGGTGATGAAGCCGTCCGGTTTCACCGCCAGAATCGAGCAGGGAGCGTTCTGCACGATTTTCTCCGCGGTCGTGCCGATCAGCAATTCGCGCAGACCCGTCTTCCCCCGCGTGCCGAGGACGACCATGTCGGCCTTAACCTCAGTCACATGATCAAGAATGGCTTCGCGAATGTTCACGCGCTCCTTGATGAGTCCGGTCACGGTGACGTTGCCTGATTCACGCGTGAGCGGTTCGAGAAAGGCGTCCAGATCTTTGCGCAAATTCTCCACCGTCTCAGGATCAATGTTGGTCGGAAGCGAGGGGGCAAACCCGCCGTAGTCCAGCGACATGGCAAGCGCACTCTGATAAACGTACAGGCAGTCGAGCGAAGCGCTGTCTTCCTGCGCCAGATGCAGGGCACACTGAACGGCCTTCGCGGAGTTCTCGGAAAAATCAACGCAGGTGACGATCCTCTTGAACGGCCCCTGAGCATCCTCGCGCACGACGAGTACATCCACCGGCGCCTTGCGTACGCATTTCGCCGCGATGGCGCCAATGCGGTGCGCCTCACTCTGAGAGCCTTTCGCTCCCATCACCAGAAGATCCGCCTGATGGGCGCCGCAGGCTTCAACCAATTCAGCAAAGGGGTGCCCGATCCGCACCTCGGAGTTCACGTCGCCTGCTCCAATGTCGGAATCCGCGATGAATTTGTTCAACCTCTCCAGCCATTCGGCACGAATCGTGGCTTGATCGGTGACGAGCGCTTTTTTCAACTCGTGCACCAGAAACTCGTCCATCACATGGACGGCGGTCAGTTGTGCTCCGTCCATGGATGCCCGTCTCGCGGCCTCCCGCAGGGCGTTGCGGCAGTAGGGTGTGAAGTCGATGGCGGCGATGATGTGATGCAGCTTTTTCATGACGTTGGTTGGTGGTGGTTGATCACAGCATACTCGGCTTTCCAGCGCAATACCGCTCCGCATTTGCGGGCCAGTAGGCGCTGCTTGTCCCTAAAGCCCCGCTTCCTCCTGCGCCTGCTCGACGGCGGCCTCCAGCGTCCACATCGTCTTGTCGGTCGACTTCTGTCGGGCGCGAAAGGCGGCTTCGTCGGTGACGCTGGAAAGCGTCTCCAATTCCTTTACTGCATACGCGTGATGCTCCTCCAGTGCCTTCACACGGGTTTTGAAATAATCGCGCCCGCCCTGCTCCTTGAGCACGTCGATGTCCGCCTTCCATCCCGCCAGCGCAGCGCCCGCCTGCTGCAGGTATTCCTCGCGGCTGGTGGTCAGGCGTTCACGGGCCGCCTTGTACCATTCACGTCCCTTGATCTCGGTCTTCTCCGTCACTTTGGCAACCTCACCCTTCAGCTTTTCGGCGGCTTTGCGGAGCTGCTCAGCGAGACTGTCTTCCGCAGGGGCGGGCGAAATGCCGAGACCGAGCAAAAACGAGAACAGAAGAATCTTTTTCATGACGGCAAGGATACGGGTGGATGCCCGAGCCCATGCATGCTCTTTTGCCTTGCGACAGAATTTCCACTTCCATCCGTCAACTCGTGCCCATGATACGCGCTTTCACTCTCCTCAGCACAGCTCTCCTGCTCTGCGCAACGACAGCCCTCGCCGAAGTCGCCACCACTCCCGTTTTCTGGCCCGCCCGCAACGGCCCGACCCTGGACGGC
Source organism: Prosthecobacter sp. (assembly GCA_041395065.1). GTDB lineage: Bacteria > Verrucomicrobiota > Verrucomicrobiia > Verrucomicrobiales > Verrucomicrobiaceae > Prosthecobacter. The sequence continues at coordinate 9,161 of JAWLBG010000019.1, forward strand.
GTCGTGCCCGCTGCTGAAGCGGCCAGGGTCCCGCTCGAATGGGATGCCGAATCCGGTAAAAACATCGCCTGGAGCACCGAACTGGAGGGAGACGGCCACTCGACCCCCGTCATCGGCGGCGACATGATCTGGTTCACTGCCGCCACACCCGACGGCAAGCAACAGTTCGTCTATGGCATCAACCGCCACACCGGCAAAATCGTTCATCACCTGCTGGCTTTTGAAAATGCGGATCCCGAGATCCTCGGCAATCCCATCAACAACTACGCCGCGCCTTCCCCCGCCTTGGAGGCAGACGCGCTCTATGTTCATTTCGGCACCTACGGCACCGCCCGCCTCGATCCCGCAACGGGGAAGAAGGTCTGGGAGCGTCGCGACATCAATGTCCGACACTACCGGGGTCCTGGCTCTTCGCCTCTCATTCACGGAAACCTGCTGATCCTGACCTTCGACGGCATCAACGAACAATTCGTTACCGCACTCGACAAGAACACCGGCAAGACGATCTGGAAGACGCCGCGGTCGACCGACTACGGCGACCTCGACAAGGACGGCAAGCCCACCCGCGACGGTGACATGCGCAAGGCCTACCACACGCCGAACGTCTTCGAAATCGCCGGCTCTGAGGTGCTTGTTTCCGTGGGATCACGCGCCGCCTTCGGATACGACGTGAAGACCGGCAAGGAGCTCTGGACCATTCGCCACGGCGGTTTCAATGCCGCCATCCCGCCTCTGCGCCTAGACAACCTTCTTGTTCTCAACACCGGCTCCGAACGCTCACACACCCTGGGCGTCCGCATCGACGATAAGATGTCAGGTGACATCACGGAGAGTCATGTCATTTGGGACCGGGAAAAACGCAATGCCAGCGAATCCAGCCCGGTGCTGGTCAACGGCACCCTGTACCAGACCACCCGCGGCGGAATCATCAGCGCGGTCGACGCGAAGACCGGCAAGGATCTGTGGGAGGACCGCATGAATGGACAGCACCTGCCCGGCCCGATCGTCATCGGAGACAAACTGCTATTCTCCAATGACCGCGGACAAACGTTCGTCGTCCGTGCAAATCCGGAAAAATTTGAGCTTGTGGGCACCAACCAGCTGCCGGATGCCATCACCTCTTCCGCCGCTGTTGCAGACGGGGCGCTTTTCATCAGAACTAAGAAATCGATTTATAAAATCTCAAAGTAATCCGGAGCCAGAGCGCAGTTGTCCGGCGGGTCTGCGAGGTTCTCGAATGACTTTCTTTCGAAAAGTCAAGGACGGAGACGAGCTAATGCGCATGCTGCGTAGGAGTAAAATCGGATCATTCTCACAAAATCGTCGCAAACGTGGCAAAACAGTGGTAAGCTCTCCTTCTCTATGGCTACTACTACTCCGACCCGTAAGACACGTTTCTCCCGCCGAGTCCCTGACCATGTCACCGACGAGCTTGTCAATGTGCTGTCCAAGCCTGAAACCTATGAGTTCAATCAGCTCTTCGGTCTGGTCTATGACAACCTCAAGCTGAAGAACGCCGTCAGTGGCGGAGAAGAGATGCTTCGCCTCCGTTCCTACGAAAAGCTGCAGAACCTCGTCAGCCGCGGTCTCTGCGCCAAAGTCGGCAAGACCTACCGCGGCCTCGAAGGCCTCCGCGACGCGCATGATGCCGCCATCGCCGCTCGTACGGCTGCCGTGGTCGCCCGCGCCGCTTCCCGTTGATCTTTACCTTCCATTCCGGGCCGCCCCGCCATTTTGCGGGGCGGCCCTTTTTGTTTCCGGGTTTGACGCTGCCCAGCCTCTCGCTACCCATCCGGTGTCTTCACATCCCCATGTTTGAGAATTACCTCCCCGTCCTGCTCCAGATCGTCATCGCCGGTGGTTTTGCCGTCGTGACCCTGATCGCCTCGGCGCTCCTCGGCAAATCGTCCAAGCGCAATTCCATCAAGGACTCCGCTTACGAGTGCGGCATGCTACCTGTGGGCGACAGCCAGCCGCGATTCAGTGTGAAGTTCTACATCGTGGCGATGCTCTTCGTGTTGTTCGATATCGAAGTCGTCTTCCTTTACCCGTGGGCCATCGTTTACAGAGACTACCTCGCTGCTTTTGGCCCATCGATTCTGGCCGTGGCCACGGGGTTCGTGTCGATCCTGCTCGTCGCCTTCGTCTACGCCTGGAAGAAAGGCGTGCTTGACTGGAAGTCATAGAGCACCGGGGCTACGCGTTTCGCTTTCTTTGACGCATGATCGCCTACCTCAGCCTGTTTCAGCTCAAGCCTCAGGTGACGGAGGAAAAACTGGAGCAAATGATGTCCCAGACACGGGTCATGCTCTTGCGCGTGCCTGAGGTGTTGACGGTCAAAACCGGCAAACGCGTCAATTCAGCCGATCCCTGGCCTTGGTTCGTCTATCTCGAAGTCGAAACGATGGACAAGCTCGCCATCTGCCAGGACGACCCGCACTACATCAAGTTCCGCGAGGAAGTGCTCAAGCCGAACATCTCCGAGCAGGAATCCACCGCCTTCGAGATGGAGCCGCGCAAAGACGTGAAGTACTCGTAGCCTGCGACTTCACTTCTTCTCCGAGGAGAGATGCCCCGCCAGGTCTCCGGCGTAGCCAGCGAGTTCCAAAAACGCCCGGCCTGTCACCTGCCCATTTGAATCGAGCACGTCGCAGGCACCTTCCCAATACGGTAGACGGGTGATTCCGCCGTCCTGCTCCTGATCTGCCGCCAACGGTTGCAACTCATACGATTCCTCTTCAAATCGGATGCACACGCGGATGGGATACTCGGCTCCACTGCGAGGGCTCTTCCAAGTGGACAGAACCTCCCAAGAAAAGGAATCGCTGGCGAACTGCCGCACCTTCCCGTCTCGTTCAATCACTGCCAGCGTCGAGGCTGCGTCCTTGGTGCCGTCTTCACGTCGCATGCGATACACCATCACCTCACGGCCATCCTTGAGTTGCAGCGCCGCCCAGTCCCAGCCCACCTGTCCTGCCTCCAGTTGACTGCTGCTGAACTCGTGGTCCATCCACGCTTCGCCGTTCACCGCGTGCTCTGACGCTCCCAGTTTGACGGTGCCTGTCGTTTTCAAGCGCGGCCATGTCAGGTAATGGCTCGCCGCTGATTCTGAAGCACCTTTGCGCGACACACCGTCTTTTCCGAACACCACCAACGGCTTCACGGGTTCCAGTTCGAGTCGCATCAAAGCATCTGCCTTAACCGTCGCTGCGATGTGCAGACGCTGCGTCGCCTCATCCAGCCGCAGCGACCAGTTCCCGTTCCGCACCGCCAGTGTCTTCTCGGACGAGATCGCGTCCCACCCTTCGCGGTTCAGCCGCTCTTCGTGCATGAACTTTCCCGTCTTCGCATCGAGCAGCGCCGCATGCGTCAGATGCAAATGCAGCGTCTTGCCATTGTCGCGACGAGCCTGCCGGAAAAACGTCACCTGAAAGCCAAATCGGCGGCCGTCTTTCGCATCCAGATGCCCCGTCACATACCACCACTCCGTGCGAAACTCCGGATGACTCCCGTGATCTCGGGGAAACTCGAACACCCGTCCCGGCTGCGGGATCGCAAATCCATCCGCTGTCATCTGCGCCCGCAGCAACGCCGTCATCGAGAGAAAAAGGATCAGCCAGGTCTTCATGTCATTCCTCCGTGTGTTCTGCCGGCAGCATCGCCACCCATCGTCCGACCAAAACGGCCACCAGCACGCCGACCACAATCACGGCGACACCCAGCGCCGCCAGATGCCACCACACCGCATGAAATTGCAGCGTCCAGCCAAAGCACTGCTTGTTGATGCGATAAACCAGCAGCCACCCCAGCCACACACCCGCTGCGATGCCGGTGAGTGCGCCCGAGCATGCCACGCCGAGACCTTCCAGTGCCGCTGATCGTGCCATCTCGCTGCGGGTCATTCCCAGCGATCGCAGCGTGGCCAGCTCAGGTCGCCTCTCCAGCAGCAGGCTCGTCAATGCCAGCCCAAGTCCGGCCACGGCCACGATCACGCCGATGACCTCCAGTGCATGCGTCACAGAAAACGTCTGTCGGAAAATGCGCAGCGCTTCGCCGCGAAGATGCGCATTGGTGAACACGCTCAAACCCGGTTGCGCACGTTGAATACGATCCCGCACCGATTCCGCATCGATTCCCGGCTTGAGCATGATTGCCACCCGCCACGCCTCGTCCGTATCAAACCACTCGCGAAACGCCTCCGCTGGCAGCGTGAGCGATCCACGCTCGTTTCCGTACTCGGCATTCACCGCGACCACGCGGACCTGATGTCCTGCGAGCTTGATCGCATCCCCCACGCGAGTTCCGAATCGTTCGCTCCAGCTCTCGCTGATGATGGCCGGTGTGATTCCATCGTCGGCTTTCCACCATTCATCTTTTTTCGGGGGCTCCACCCACGCATACAACCCGTGCTTGTGAGCAAACACCGCATTCGTTCCGAGAACGAGCACTTCGCCGCCGTTCCACAGCATCGTCCGCGCCTGCACGTAAGCCAGTTCCGCCACCGCCGGGTCCTGCGCGAGTTCCGCCACCGTCTTCGCTGAGATGGAATGCGTAGACGACGCGCTCTGCGCACCTGCGCTGCTGATGTAGATGTCCGCCTTCATCGTGCGGTCGATCCAGCCGCGCATCGTGTGGTCAAAGCTTGCCACCATGAGCGTCATGCCCGTCGTCATCGACACCGCGCTCGCCAGGGCCGCCACGGCAAAGCGATGCCGCACTGTCGGTCGCCTCAGATGCGAAAAAGCGACGCGCCAGACAGCCGAAAGCGCCCTCCTCCTCGTGATGAACCGCAGCATTGATCCCGCCGCCAGTCCCGCACCTACCAGCCAGAACAACGCCGCCGCGTAACCTGCCAATGGCAGTCGCGTGCCGTTCTCGAATCGCAGCACCGGCAGCTGCGCCAGCAAAAGCGCCGCCAGCATCATCGCCCAGCCGATCCACTCCACGCGCCACACCGTTCCACCTTCGAATGGCGTCGCGTGTCGTCCGAGCATGTGTGCGGGAGGCGTGCATGCCGCCATTCTTGCCGGCCACCATGCGGCGATCAAACTCGCCACGATTGAAATGGACAGCGCCAGCGCCGCTTCGCCTGCGCTCAGCGCCGCCTGTTGCTCACTCGTCGCCCCATACAGCGCATTCATCGTCTTCGTCACCCCGCCGACCGCACCTTGGGCACCGAGCCAGCCGAGGAACACTCCCAGCGCGCCGCCGCACAACCCGAGCAGCGCGGCCTCGATTAGGAATGCCAGTTGAATCTCCCGGTCCGTCACACCCAGCGACTTTAAGATGCCAATCTCTTCGCGTCGCCGCAACACCACACCATCCAGCGCCTGGAAAATGAGATATCCACCCACCAGCAACGCCAGCAGCGAAAGGATCGTCAGGTTCAATCGAAACGCCTGCGTCATCGTGCCTGCAAGCTGCCGCCGATTTGCCCCACCCGTCACCTGCCAGTGCGACTTGAGCAATTCGCCGGTTTCTTCGCGGAGATTCGGAAACAACTCGCTGTCCTGCGCCAGAACTTCGACTCGATCCACCTTGTCACCTCTCATCAGCAGCGTCTGAGCCTCGGGCAAATCCATCAACAACAGATGTTTTGGCAAAGCAGGTATTCCTAGCGTTTCCGGCACCACGCCAGCCACCTTCAGCGCAATCACGCGATCATCGACGATCAGCTTCAGTTCCTGTCCCTCCTTCACTCCGAGCTTGGGACTCACATAAACGCCGGAGCGCACGGCCTGCATATTAGCGCCGAGACCTGCAGGTGCCTCGCCACGCAGATTTAGCAGCGCCACGAAATCCACACCCAGCAGTCGCCACGTCGGACGCGATCCAATTTCACCATTCCCAGCCTCTGCGGCGGGCGTCACGGTCTCCTCCACCACCGGCAGCAAAGTGACGGGACGATGCGACAGCACCTCGCGCATCTCACGAAGATCTTTTTCATGCAAAGATCCACTGGCCGCACGCACCGTCCAGTCCGGCTGACGTGTGATGCCGTCGGTGAACGTCTCAAAGCCCGACAGCGCCGCATTGCTCGCCAGTCGCACTGCCAAATACACGCTCGATCCCAGCGCGAGGATCAGCATCAGCGCCACCTGCTGTCGCAGAGCAAGCCGCCAGTGCCGCAGAGCGCAGCGCTTCAAGATGAGCAGCACCGTGCTCATGCATCCTCCATGATCTGGCCGTCCTGCATGCGCAACACGCGTTCGCAGTGCTTCACCGCCTCCGGACTGTGCGTCACCAGCAGCATGGCTGCGCTCGTTTCGCGCACGATTTCTGCCAGCAGATCGAGCACCTGGGTTCCCGTGGCCGAATCGAGGCTGCCGGTCGGTTCATCGGCCAAAATCAACGCGGGCCGATGCACCACGGCGCGTGCGATCGCCACCCGCTGCATCTCGCCGCCTGAAAGCTGCCCCGGCAGCGCTGCGGCCCGATGCGAAATGCCCACGCGCTCCAGCAATTCGCGCACGCGCTTTTCCCGTTCGCCCGTCGCCACGCCGAGCAGTTGCAGCGGCAGTTCGATGTTTTCCGCCGCGCTCAACGTCGGCAGCAGATGGTAGAACTGAAACACCGTGCCGATGTGCCTGCGCCGCAGGTGGGCGAGCTCATCCACATTCAATTCACTCAGCGCATGGCCGGCGATCCGAACACTTCCGCTGTCTGCCCGGCCCACACCGCCGACACAGTTCAAAACCGTAGTCTTGCCGCTGCCCGACGGTCCCAGCAGAGCCACACGCTCGCCTTGTTCCAGTTTGAACGACACGCCCCGCAGGATCGGACGCTCTGCGTAGGACTTGGTGAGAGATTCGACTTCGAGAACAGGCATCTGAGGAAGGAAACGGCCTGTCCGGCCTTGTGGACGCTCACTTCATCGCCCGCATCAACTCGCGCACATACTTGCCCAGCATGTCGAACTCCACGTTCAGCCGGTCACCGGGTTGCTTCGTGTGCAGGTTCGTCAGTTGGAACGTGTGCGGGATGATCCAGCACACGACGGTGCTCTCCGTAGCTTCAGCGGCGGTCAAGGAGATGCCGTCGAGGCAGATCGAGCCCTTCGGAATGATCAGGCCCCGTTGCTCCGCCGGAATCTCCACCTCAAGCCGGTGATCCTGGCCGTGCTCGCTCCAGTCGAGCACCTTCACCGTCGCATCCACGTGGCCTTGCACGAAGTGGCCGCCAAACCGCGCACCCATCGCCATGGCGCGTTCGAGATTCACCGAGGAACCGGGTTTCAGATCACCGAGGCTCGTCACCTTCAGCGTCTGCATCAGCAGGTCAAAGCACGCCGTCTGCGCGGCGGCATCTTTGGTCGTCACCGTCAAACAGCAGCCGTTCACCGCCACGCTCTCGCCATCAGCCAGTTCGGTCGCCATCGCTCCGACCTGCAACGTCAGCCGCGCGCTTTCGCCGCGTGGCTCCAGCGAAAGAACCGTGCCGGTGGTTTCAACGAGACCTGTGAACATGGGGCGATTTAATCCGGCGTGGCGACCCTGTCGATTGCTTGTTATCAAATCACCCGAGAAGGGCCGTGGCATTCTCCCAGCAAACCGACGCTGTCTGCCCCTCATCGAGACCAGACTCCTGGATTTTCAAGTGGGATGATTCCCAATAGAACACCGGCGCGAAAGAGCCAAACACGAGCCGGTCCAACCTCCAGTTCTTAAGCAGATTCTCAACACCACCGACGCCTTCGATCATCGCAAAATCGAGCGTCGTATTCGGACAGTCCTGCAAATGACGAAGGACCATGGAAGCGTTGGCGTTGAGGAGCATCACCCGGGCGTCGGCAATCTCTCTCATGACAGCCGGCAGCGGTTTCAGATCAACCGCCGCCACTTGCACTTGGGGATTCTGCGTCCGCGCGTCCTCCATTTGAGCGACAATTTGGACCAGCAACCCATGCTTCGTCGCAAGAATCAGAAGCTCCCGCACGGCAGGATCGGCGAGCGCGTAGCCATGGTAGTTCGGGTGCAACCGAATAACGCGCATGCCGTGGTCTTCCGCGCAGCGCCTTAGTTCGTCCTGCCAGTCTGGCAGTGCGGGATTAACGGTGCCACAGGGCCGGAACAGCGCGTCGGAGCTGCAGCGTTGCATGAGGATGCGATTAACATCGGATATGTCACGACGCAGCAAGCCCTCGAACGCGCCCGCCCACGCCTCTGTGACCCCTCTTCGGCGCAGCGATTCGGCAAAGGTCCGTCCCTCTTCTCCCGCGAGGTGTCGAAACGGGTGGGAGCCTAGATAGACGTGGCAGTCGATTAGACGCGTTGTTTCCGCCGCCCTCAAAGAGGATGCGGCCAGCGTTGCAGAAGTGCTCAGCAGAAAGTTCCGGCGGTTCATGGTTGGATGATTTGACTCCTCAGTTTTTAAGCTTTGATGCCTTTGGCTTGAAGAATGGGCATCATCAGGCCGCGAAGGTTGTCACAAAAGATCTTCTGCCTGTCGGTTTCGCTGATCTTTGCGCCATGAACTTTCGCGAGTTGGCTGGCAAAGCTTCGGCCCCCGCAGTCGCTTCCGTAAATGACGCGCGCGGCGCCGAGTTCACGCACCGCCATTTCCGTGAATCCAGCGTTTGGATCCGAACCCGCGAGATCGGCATACAGGTTGGTTTGGGCGCGAATGGCTCGGATGCCGAGCTCCCAAGTTCCACCGGTGTGACCGCAGATGATCGGCACGTCGGGCAACCGTTTCGCCAGCGCCACGAGATCATCGGGTGTGGATTCGCCCTCATAGTTGCCGGTCGTTTTGAACCAGGTGTGCTGGAAGATGACGGCTTTCAACTCTGCCGCCCGTCGTATGATGGCATCAATGGCTGCCACGCTGCATCTTTCGGCCACCCACAGCTTGACACCCACCATTGGCCCCTTGGCCACGCAGCGCTCGAGTTCCGCCAGACTTTCCTCGGGATGCTTGGCACTTAGATAAACGAAGCCGAAGGCACGGTCGGGATATTCCGCGATAGCTCGCAGCACCTCGCTGTTCTGCTGAACCAGATCGGCTGGCGTTGGGTCTTGGGCCCATTTCATCCCCATGTAAACACAAAGACGCTCGATTCCCATGCGATCCGCAAAGACGAGCAGCTGCTTCAGCCGTTCCTCCGGTGTGAGGCCGGGAACACCCGACAGATGACAGTGCAGGTCCCAAATGCGCATGATTGAATGCAGTGAAGCGGGCAGTCCACTTCCTCACAAGCCTTTCTTTGCCTCTTGCCTCGACTCGGTACCATTGACGCAGTCTCCCACGGGAAAGGAATATGAGTACAGGCGCCGTATTGATCCCGCTGTGTTCAGCCGCCTCATCCACCTCGGTGCGCTCCTGCTCTCCACGAGTCTCCTCTCGGCGGAGCACTGGGCTTTTCAGCCGCTGAAACCCGGCAGGGAGCAGAGCATTGATGCCTACATCCAGAAGGCACTCGCTCAGCACGGCCTGAAGCCGTCGCCACGCGCCGATGCGCGCACCTTGATTCGCCGGGCCAGCTTTGATCTCACCGGACTTCCGCCGAAGCGGCTCAATGTTCCCTATGAGCAGTATGTCGATCAACTTCTCGCCTCGCCGCACTACGGCGAGCAATGGGCCCGCCACTGGCTGGATGTGGCACGCTACTCGGACACCAAAGGGTATGTCTATGCGCGCGAGGAAAAGAACTGGGTGCATGCGACGCCGTATCGCGACTGGGTCGTGCACGCGCTGAACAACGACATGCCCTACGACCGCTTCCTGCTCCTGCAGATTGCCGCGGACCAGGTCGTGCCGCCGAAGTCGCCCGATCTCGCCGCGATGGGCTTCCTCACGCTTGGACGGCGGTTTCTCGGTGTGACCCATGACATCATCGACGACCGCATCGATGTCGTCACGCGTGGCACGCTCGGGCTCACCGTCGCCTGTGCACGCTGTCACGATCACAAGTTCGATCCCATCCCGACGCGTGACTACTACGCGCTCTACGGCGTCTTCCAGAGTTGCGCGGAGGCGCTTGTGCCTTGCACGGACAGCGAAAACGCCGAACTCGCGGCGCTGGTGAAGAAGAATCGTGATTTGATGACGAAACGCCGCGAGGAGCAGATGGCACGCACCCGTGCGAGGGCGGCCGATTACATGGCGGCACAGAATAAGCTCGATAAATACCCGGAGGAAGTCTTCGGCCAGCTTCTCGACGAGAAGGATCTCAATCCTTTCATCGTGCATCGCTGGAAGGCCTGGCGGGAAAAGCATCCGGACGTCGAAATCACCGACGAACTTCTCAAGCGCCCCGGCTCGCCCGCCTTTGTTCCCGACGAGCACATCGCGAACAACGAGATGTACTTCCCGAATGGCGTCACCACCGAACTGTGGAAGTCGCAGGCCGAGGTCGACCGGTTCCTCATCAAAAACAGCGCCGCGCCGGCTTATGCGACGATCTTGGTGGATCGTGCCACACCGAGCACACCGCGCGTTTTCACGCGTGGCAATCCACTCACCAAGGGAGACGAAGTTCCGCGTCAGTTCCTGGGCTTGTTCGGCCACCAGCAGCCGTTCAAGAAAGGCAGTGGCCGCCTGGAACTCGCGCAGGCGATCATCGCCCCGAACAATCCGCTCACCGCCCGTGTGATGGTGAATCGCATCTGGCAGCACCACTTTGGGCGCGGTCTTGTCAGCACACCGAGCGACTTCGGGAAGCAAGGAACACTGCCGAGCCATCCCGAACTGCTCGACTGGCTCGCCACCGAGTTCATCCGCAGCGGATGGAGCATCAAGCACATGCACCGGCTCATCATGCTGTCGCAGACGTATCAGCAGAGCAGCCAGACGAGCGATCCGAGCGATCCCGACAACAAATTCCTCGCCCGCTTCACTCCGCATCGCCTCAGCTTCGAAGAGGCGCGTGACACGTGGCTCGCCAGCGCTGGACGGTTGAATCTGCGCGCCGGAGGGCGTCCTGAGCCGCTGTTCGCTTCCAGCAACACACGCCGTACGCTCTACGCATTCGTAGATCGTGAGAACTTGCCCGCGGTCATGCGCACGTTCGATTTCGCAAACCCCGATCTTTCCATTCCGCAACGCGCCGAGACCACGGTGCCACAGCAGGCACTTTTCGGCATGAATCACCCGTTTGTGGTTCAGCAGGCGAAGGCGCTCGTTAAAAACGCTCAAACACAAAGCACCGACAAGGCGCGGATTCGTTTCCTCTATGATCGGCTGTTCCAACGCAAACCCACTAGCGATGAAACAGCCTCAGCCCTGGCATTCATGAACATCAAACCCGAACCTGTCCTTGCCGAATCGGATCGTTCCAAGGACTGGCAATACGGGTTTGGCGAATGGAACGACAGCACTGGACGCGTGAAGCAATTCCAGCCGCTTCCGCATTTTAACGGTCATGCGTGGCAGGGCGATGTGGACTGGCCGAATGCCAAGCTCGGCTGGGCACAACTCACCGCTGATGGCGGGCACCCGGGGAATGACCGCAAGCACGCCGTCGTCCGTCGTTGGATCGCGCCTGCGGATGGAAGCTACGATCTGCGTTCGACGCTGATCCACGAACCGAAGCCCGGTGACGGCATTCGCGCTTTCGTCAGTCATTCGCGTCTCGGCAAGCTGCTGGGCACGAAAGTGCACGCCTCCACAGCCGACCTCAGCCTCGCTGCCATCTCGTGCAAAGCCGGTGATGCGCTCGACTTCATCGTCGACATCGACGTCGCCCTGAACAGCGATCAATTCCTGTGGTCGCCACAGATCAGCGCGAGCGCGGCCATCGCCGGTTCCGGCGGCGACAGCGTTGCCGAGGTGTGGGACGCGCGAAAAGATTTCGGCGAACAGCCCAAAGTGAGTCTGAATGCCTGGGAACAACTCGCTCAGGTGCTCATGCTGTCGAACGAGTTCATGTTTGTAGATTGATATGACGACCTTGCCCACCAGCCGCCGTGATTTTCTCCGTCGCTCCGGCATGGGGATGGCCATGCTGGGATTGGGCGACACGCTGCTGGCCTCGAAGCCGCACTACGCTCCGAAGGCGAAACGCGTCATTCACTTCTTCCTCAACGGCGGGCCGTCGCATGTGGACACCTTTGATCCGAAGCCGGCGCTGATGCGCTATGCGGGCAAACCGGTGCCGAGTCATCGCATCACGGAGCGGAAGACGGGCGCGGCGTTCCCTTCGCCGTTCAAATTCCAGCGCTATGGTCAGAGCGGCATCGAGGTGAGCGAGTTGTTCGCGAAAACGGCGGCGCACATCGACGACATCGCGGTGATCCGCTCGATGCAAGCGCAGGTGCCGAATCATGAGCCGTCGCTCATGCTCATGAACTGCGGCGACTCCATCCAGCCTAGGCCGAGCATGGGCGCGTGGCTGACGTATGGCCTCGGCAGCGAGAACGCGAACCTGCCGGGCTTCATCGCGATGTGTCCCGGCGGCATGCCGATCAAGGGCGCGGAGAACTGGCAGGCGGCGTTCCTGCCGGGCGCGTTCCAAGGCACCTATGTCGATTCGAAGCACGAAGCGGTGGACCGTTTGATCGAAAACATCCGCAGCCCGCACGCGGACACGAACGTGCAGCTTCGCCAGCTTGAGCTGCTGCGCCGGATCAATGCCGCGCATCGCGCCGAGCGCAGCGATCCACGGCTGGAGGCGCGCATTCAGAGCTTTGAGCTCGCCTTCCGCATGCAGATGGAGGCGGCGGACGCGTTTGATGTGACCCAGGAGCCGGAGCACATCCGCAAAATGTACGGAGATGGCGTTCACGCGCGGCAAACGCTCATCGCGCGTCGCCTGCTCGAACGCGGCGTGCGCATGGTGCAGCTCTGGCATGGCGCCGGGCAGCCGTGGGACAACCACGACAATATCGAGACGAACCATCGCAGGCTAGCCAACGACATCGACCAGCCCATCGCAGCGCTTTTGAGCGATTTGAAACAACGCGGTATGCTGGAGGACACGCTGGTCATCTGGGGCGGTGAATTCGGCCGCACACCGACGGTGGAACTCGCGGGCGGCAAGTCGAAGCTGGGCCGCGATCACAATCACTACGGCTTCAGCGTCTGGATGGCCGGCGGCGGCATCAAAGGCGGAACGGTGCATGGCAGCACCGATGAGTTCGGCTTCGCCGCGCAGGACAATCCCACCAGCGTGCACGACCTGCACGCGACGATCTTGCATCTGCTTGGCATCCAGCACGAGGAGTTGACCTATCGCTACGCCGGTCGCGACTTCCGCCTCACGGACGTGTATGGCGACCTGATCACGCCGATCGTGGCGTGAACTCAACCTTGCTCACAAAACTTCCGAAACGCCTCCTGCTGCTCCGACGTCGCCACGCCGGCGACGATATGACCAACCAGACTACGCAACGTCGCCGCTTCCGCGCCAGAAAGTCCGAGCTGTTCCACCATCGAGCGGGCGATCGCCGCGAAGGTGTTGCCGTTGTAAAGCAGAACGGCGCCATGCGATGGCAGCGGCGGCAGACATCCACGGCCTCCATCAACGTCATCGGTTGCTGATGGGTCGATTCCCAGAGCTCCTTGGTGGCTTCGTAGCCGTCTGAGGTGGGTTTATGCAGTGCGTTTTTCGCCTGACAAAGCACGGCGTTCTGTGCGACGACGAAGTCCCACGAAAATCGAGCCAGCCACGGGTTCTGCAGGTTCATGTCCCGGCGGGTTTGGACTTCTTCGTTTGGTCCTTCGCCTGTTTGATTTCCTCAACGCCAGCGCTCCGAAGAAAACCTTTTCCAGTCTTCGCATACACCGGTTCTGCCGCGAACCGGTCTTGAATGGCCAGCGCGTCCTTCATCACGGCCAGGAACAACGGGTCGTTGGCAAACTGCTCTGGAATCACCGGTTTCATGGTTGAATTCTACTGTGTGGTCGGAGCGACGGCAATCCTCCTTTTCCGTCTCACGGTGCTTTCAAATACGCGATCAAGTCCGCCATCTGCTGGGGCGTGATGGCGGCTTCGAGCCCTTCGGGCATCAAGGAGATGCCTGGACTGGTGAGGGATTTGATTTCGCTGCGCAAAACGGTGTCCGTGCCTCCGTCGGCACGCTTGAGGGTGAGGTTTCCCGCGGTCTCGCTGGCGATGAGGCCACTCAAGGTGCGGCCGTCGTTCGTTTCGATGATGTAGAGCGCGAAGTTCGGCGAGACCTCGCGATTTGGGTCGAGGATATTCGTGACAAGCTGCTCGGCGGTCCAGCCTTGGATCGTGCCGAGGTTGGGGCCGACGTCGTTGCCGCGGTTCTTGTGCTTGTGGCAGACCATGCAGGCCGTTTCATAGACTTTGGCGCCGCGGGTGACGTCTCCAAGGAGTGGGGGTCTCTGACCCCCAGAGTTGGGGGACGGAGTCCCCCGTTCCTTGATGCCCATCGCCACCAGATACTTCTCGATCACCTCCTTCCGGTTCGACGACGAGCCATCGCCGATGAGTTTGGCGACTCGTTCTTGCAGGTAGGACAGTTTTTGCCTTCCTAGCGCCGCTTTCGTTGAGGTGCTGAGTTGGTTGACTGTAACAATTTTGGCTTCGACCGCATCAAGCAGCTTGCTGATGTGATCGACACGCTTGAGCAACTGAGCAGCAGCTTTTTCGCGAAGAGGCGGCGTCAGCGTTGGCCAGGCTTCGACGATGGCATCGGCTGCGACAGGCTCCCAATAAGCCCCTAACGCTTCTAGCGCTGCAGAAATGATTTCTGGGCTGTTGTTGGGGGACAACAAGGAGGGAAATGCTTTACGCGCGTTTTCAGCTGAATCGCCAATCTCAGGCAGAAGTGCGATGGCGCTGATCCGTTGATCAGCGGCAGTATGTTCGTCAGCGATACTCGTCCTCACCTCCTTGAAGAGATGTTGAAGCCATTCCTTGTCAGAATCGCTGTAGAAAAAGTCAAAAACCGCCTTTTGAAGCGAGGTTCGAGATCTTCTGAGTTCTGTTCCGAGATCGGACAGCAACCGCAACGTGATCGCATCAATTGTTCCGCGTCGAAGCAACGCGTTTGCGGCATGAAAGGGCGCGTCGTTGACGGGAACGTCCCGGCATCGTCTTCCGATCATTTTCATGCACTCACTGGCAAAGTTTTGCAGCGGTTCAGAACTGCCAAATTCAGGTGAAAAAACGGCTTTGAGAAGCTGCGGCGTGGGAAAGTCGCCGTTTGCCAGCAGCGCGGCTTGCAGAAGCTGCGGATTGTCTTTGTGGATCACACACAAATCTCCGATCAAACCCAAAGATGCTGGGCTGCTAAAGAGCCCATGGAGACGGATGGCTTCGATGGCAGGAACTGGATTTTGATCTCGCAGCAAGGCCGCAGTCTCCGATCGCAGTTCAAAAAGTTCATTGAGTGTCGTCGGTGCCATCAGAGCTTGCGGGCGAATCAACATCGCTTCTCGCCGCACATAAGGGTTCTCATCTTGAATGGCTTGCTTGAGCAAGTCGTGTCCTTGTTTCGTAAAACCAAGCTGTTCGAGAAGCTTCCAACCTTTGACGGTGTTGTCTTCAGACATATAGCCACCCGAATCCTGAATCTCGGCGAAACGCTTCGTGTCGAACGAACCATAGAAACCCAGGACTTCCAACCCTCTAAGTGCGGCCATTTTTCCTACGGGCGTCTTCCCGCTCTTCACCAGCTGCCGCATCGGCTCCACCGCTGCGTTGTCCTGACGTTCAAACAGCAAACGCTGCGCGGTTTCGCGGTGCCAGGCGTTGGGGTGATCGAGGAGGGCGACGAGTTCGGCGGTGCTCGCGGTGCTCAGCTTTTGTGTGGCACGTTTTTTGAATGATTTCGGTGCGAGGCGGAAGATGCGGCCTTTGTCGCGGCCGCGAAGGAGATCGACGGCGGCGTGGATGTCGTCGGGGATGCTCCAGGGGTGCTCGATGACTTCGCGATACATGTCGCAGACGTGGAGGCAACCGTCGGGGGCGTTGACGAAATTCACGGGGCGGAACCAGGGGTCGTCGCTGGTGCAGAAGTTCTTGTTTCCATCGACCTGCACGGCTTTGAAGGTGACACCGTCGGGCACGAGCTTCATGCGGTAGAAGAGATTGCCTGCGACATCGGCGACGAAGGCGAAGTCGCGATACTCCTTCGGATACGCATCGCCGCGATAGACGGTGATGCCTGCGCTGGAGGTGACGACGCCGGCGCCGACGAGTTCGCTTTTCGGCAGGTGGCTGCCTTCCTGCACCCAGCGCTTCGCACGAAATTCACGCCAGGGCTCGGGCGGGCTGGTGCGATAGACGGGGAGCTGGTCGCCGGCTTCGGCGCAGTCGTTGAGGGCGCTGGGGACGACGAGATACGGATTCCGCGCGAGGTAGCGATACGGCAGGACGACATGCTGGCAGGGATTGCGGATGTTGCAGAGGAAGCGGTTGCCCCAGTCGTCGAAGGTGTTGCCAAAACGTGCGCCGCCGCTTTCAAGGCGCACGTCGCCGGTGCTCGGATCGAAGGAGAAGTCGTTTCGCTTGATGGGGAGCGGTTTGAAATCCTTCGGCAGTGGCATGACGCTCTCGCTGCCGGGCACGCGCTGGATTTCGCCGCCGTTCGAGCCACCGGCGATGTAGATGCGGTGGTCGAGGCCCCAGATGGGGTTGTTCATGACGGCCTGCACGTTGAGCTTTTTGAAGCCGGTGAAGACCTTTTGCCGCACGTCGGCTACGCCGTCGTCATTCGTGTCTTTGAGATACCAAACGTCCGGCGTGGCGGTGACAAAGATGCCGCCTTTCCAGCACGCGGCACCGGTGGGCCACGAGAGGCCGTCGGCGAAGATGGTGGCCCTGTCGAAGACGCCATCGCCATCGGTGTCGATGAGCAGGCGCACCTTGCCGATGGCCTTGTCGGTGGGGTTTTCCTGACTGGGCTTGTGCGTGGCCTTGTCGGTGTAGGGGTAGTCGTTCATCTCGCACACGTAGGCGCGGCCATCGGCATCGTAGGTGATGGCGACCGGGTCCGCGACGAGCGGCTCGGCGGCGATGAGCTGCATCTCGAAGCCGTCGAGCACGTGGAAGGTCTTCGCGGCGTCCTTCGGCTCGACGGCGGGCGTGGTGGGGAAGTCCAGGGCGGAAAGAGGCAGCCACGGGAGCAGCAGAACGAAGGGAAGGTGGCCAGGACGCATGGTCTGAAGGATACGGCGGCAGGTTTCCCGGTATTCCGCTGTTCAGCCAAAGTCTTGCATCCCGGCCGACCTGCGCCACACTGCCCGCCCTTTTTCCAACGCCATGGCCTACATCAACGAAAACTACAACAAGCTCAAAGCCGGTTACCTCTTCCCCGAAATCGCCCGGCGCGTGAAAGCCTTCACCGAGGCGAACCCGGAGGCCGCGAAGCGCCTGATCCGCTGCGGCATCGGCGATGTGACCGAGGCGCTGCCGCAGGCCGTGCGCGATGCGATGCACAAGGCCGTCGATGAAATGGGCGACCGCAACAGCTTCCGTGGTTACGGCCCGGAGCAGGGTTACGACTTCCTGCGCAATGCGATCGCCGACAACGACTTCAAAGCCCGCGGCATCCAAGTCGATGCCGATGAGATCTTCATCTCCGACGGCAGCAAGTGCGACACCGGCAACATCCTCGACATCTTCGGCGCTGGAAACAAGATCGCTATCACCGATCCGGTGTATCCGGTTTACGTCGACACGAACGTCATGGCCGGCAACACCGGCGATGCCAATGAAGCCGGGGCCTATGCCGGGCTGCACTATCTCAAGTGCACGCCTGAAAACGGCTGTGTGCCCGAGATTCCGAGCGAGCCGATGGACCTCGTCTATCTCTGCTACCCGAACAATCCGACTGGAGCCACCGCAACGCGTGCGCAGCTGGAAGCCTGGGTGAAATACGCCCGCGCCAACGGCACCATCATCCTCTACGACGCCGCCTACGAGGCCTTTATCCAGGATCCGTCGGTGCCGCGCTCCATCTTCGAGATCGAAGGCGCGCGTGATTGCGCGATCGAATTCCGCAGCTTCTCGAAGAACGGCGGCTTCACCGGCGTGCGCTGCGCCGTGGTCATCATTCCGAAAGGACTGATGGGCAAAAAGAAAGACGGCACGCAGCAGGCCATTCATCCTCTCTGGAGCCGCCGTCACAGCACGAAGTTCAACGGCACAAGCTACATCGTGCAGCGCGGTGCCGAGGCGATCTACTCGCCCGAAGGCAAGGCGCAGGTGGCCGCGCTCATCGAACACTACATGGGCAATGCGAAGCTGCTCGTCGAAGCCTGCCAGAAGGCCGGACTCACCGTCTATGGCGGCGTGAACGCGCCCTACGTGTGGGTGGCATGCCCGCAGGGCGTCACCAGCTGGCAGATGTTCGACAAGATGCTGAACGAGGCCAATGTCGTGGTCACACCCGGCAGCGGCTTTGGCAGCGCCGGCGAAGGCTACTTCCGCATCAGCGCCTTCAACAGCCGCGCGAATGTCGAGGAAGTCTGCAAGCGCATCGTGGCTCTGTAATCGAGCGCGGGATTCCGATTCACCTCTCCTGGCAAAACGCCGTTCCATCATGGAGCGGCGTTTTGTTTGGATGCCTCACACGAAATCCGTGATCGAACCGAAATCGGCGTCAAACAGACGGCGGTAGGTGCGGAAGGCAAAATGGTCGGTCATGTTCGCGATCCAGTCGCAGACAAGACGGGCGCGTTCATGGGCGCTTTCGGCCTCTTGAATCTGCTTCTCGATCGCTGCGGGCATGAGATGCAGGCCCTTGGGGTGCGCGGGTTCAATGTAGCGCTCGCGAAGCACATCAAACATGCGTTTGAGAATGAAATCCGCCTTGTGATCGAGCTGCTGGAGCTGCGGGCTGAGGAAGACCAGATCGAGCGCGATCTTCTTGTGCAGATCGGCCCGGCGACGTTGGGCGGGATCAATTTCGAGCACGAACTGATGCCGCTTCGTGCTCTGGCTGAGGAAGTTCGCCGTGGGAGTGAGCTTCGTGGCACGAATGCATTCGCCGATGAGACGATTGAGCCGGCCTTCGACGCGGCCGTCGCGCATTGCTTTGCAGAGAAACTCGACATCGGCTCCATCTTCGACGCCAAGAGTTTGATCTGAGGCCCAACGCTCGACTTTGCTCACGTTGATGAATCCGGCGTGGATGCCGTCGGCGAGGTCGTTGAGCGAATAGGCGGTGTCGTCCGCCCAGTCCATGACCTGACACTCGATGCTCTTGAAGCCGTTGCGCACTTTGCCCGGCGTGAGTTCGACGGGAAACGCCTGGCCGCCCAAGGTGAAATCGAGCCAGCGCTCCTGATCGTTGTAAAGATAGTGGTTGGCCTTGTTGGCCGGCTTCTCGGCGAAGAGCGTCTTATATTTGAGCACACCATCCAGCAGAGCGCGCGTCGGATTCATGCCGACACGGCCTTCGCTGAAAAGCGTCTGCGTCAGGATGCGTAACGTCTGGGCGTTGCCCTCGAAGCCACCATACGGCTCCATGAGCCGGTGCAGTGTGCGTTCGCCCGCATGTCCGAACGGCGGATGCCCCAGATCGTGGCTCAGGCAGGTGCTTTCGACGAGATCGGGATCGATGAAGCAGTCGTCATCGAGATACTGGCTCTGCTGGGCCAGCCAGCCGCAGATGCTGCGTCCGATCTGCGCCACCTCGATGCTGTGCGTGAGCCGCGTGCGGTAGAAATCATACTCACCCGAGAGAAACACCTGCGTCTTGCTCTGCAGACGACGGAACGCGCTGCTGTGGATGATGCGGTCGCGGTCGATCTGGAACGCGTTGCGATACTCGCCGTCGTGGCGCGGGCGATCGTCGAGCGTCTCGAAGTCGAAGGAGGAATAGAAGCGGTTCGCAGGCATGCGTGCCGCGATGCTAGCAGGTCATGGCGGCGGGGCAAGGATACGGCTCAACCCTGACGCCGAAACGCAAACTGCACCGATGGCAAACCCTCTTCAGGCGACGCATCGCGTTCCTTCCTTTTTCCGTTAACAAATGCCGGTCGGAAGGGGCGCTGCTGGGCCGAACTGATTTCTTCTTCAGGCACGCCCTGCGCCCTCAGGCGGCTGCGATGGTTCATACGGTCTTTCTGAGCTTCAAGCATGAGGCCAGTTCAGACTGACTGCGGCTCCCGGCGTTCAAAACTGCCCCGTATTCAACAAAACCAGCGTGCAGGCCTCCTCGCAGGCGACGCCAGCTTTTTCCAGAGTCTCAGCGAGTTCCGAGTTCTCCGCCCCCGGATTGAAAATGACGCGACGCGGTTTCAATGAGCACAACGCTTCAGACAGTCCCGACGAAATGGCGGGGCCGACATACATCGTCACCGTGTCCACCGGACCGGAGATACTGCTCAAATCCGGCACAACCGCGATGCCTTCGATCTCGGCAAGCTTTGGATGCACCGGCACGACCTCGTGTCCGTTTTTGCGGAGGGAAATCAGCGCCTTGTAGCTGTAGCGCTCGGGATTGTTGCTGGCTCCGACGATGACGACCCGTTGTTTCATGGCACCATCATTCCCACGAAACGACGATGTTCAACCGGGGTTGCGGCTTTGCATCGACGAATTGCCTCTCTATCATCGCGACATGAACCCGAGGCCCTGGATCATCGCCGAAACGAACTGGAAACACGTCAAAGCCACGCGCTACGACGCCGCCGTGCTCCCGTGGGGCGCAACGGAGGCCCACAACAGGCACCTTCCCTACGCCACTGATTCCCTGCAAAACGACGCCATTGCAGCAGAGGCTGGCCGCATCGCCTGGGAGGCGGGAGCCAGGGTGGGCATCCTGCCCAATATGCCCTTCGGGGTGCAGACCGGGCAGCTCGACATCCCGTTCTGCATCAACATGAATCCCACCACGCAAATGATGGTGCTGGAGGACGTCATCAGCAGCCTCGAAGGCGTTGGCGTGATGAAATTCGTCATTCTCAACGGCCACGGCGGAAACGACTTCCGTCAAATGCTGCGGGAACTGCAGGCGAAACATCCGAAGATGTTTCTCAGCACCGTGAGTTGGTTTCAGGCAGTGAAAGGCGACGGCATCTTCGAGATCATCGGCGATCATGCCGACGAGCGCGAAACCAGCCTCATGCTGCACCTGCATCCCGAACTCGTGCTGCCAAAATCCGAATGGGGTCCCGGCACCGACAACCCGTGGAAACTGAAGGCCATCAACGAAAAGTGGGCCTGGGCGCAGCGCGCGTGGACAAAGGCCACCAATGACACCGGCAGCGGTGATCCGAAGCACAGCACGGCGGAAAAAGGAAGGCAGTACCTGGAAGCCCTCGGCGCGAAGATCGCGACTTATTTGATCGAACTCGCCGCCGCTGACATCAGCTCCCTTTACGAGCCGTCGAAATGATCCGCTTTCTTTTCAGCCGCTTTGTTCAGGGCATCGTGGTGATCCTCGTCGTGATCACGATCACCTTTTCGTTGTCGCAGATGGTGCCCGGCGGTGCCATTCGGAACGAGCGCAATGTTTCCGAAGAGACCAAGAAGGCGCAGGAGGAATACTACGGCCTCAACAAGCCCTGGATCGTTCGACTCGGCCTCACGATCAAGCACTACGCGACCTTCGACCTCCCGGACTCCTACCACTACAAAGGGCGCGGCGTGGACGAGATCATCGCTTCCGGATTTCCCGTGTCCGCGGCGGTGGGTGTGGCCGGCTTAACGATCGCATTGCTCATCGGCGTGCCGCTTGGAGCCATCGCTGCATTGCGACCGAACACACTCGAAGACCGCGGCAGCACGCTGGCGGCCACATTGGGCATTTGCACGCCCAGCATGGTGCTCGGTCCGCTGATTGCGATGCTGTTCGGATTGAAGCTGCGATGGTTCAACGTGGCCGGATGGTTCGACTCCTCTGACTGGGTGCTGCCGGCACTCACGCTCGGCATCATATACAGCGCCTATATCGCGCGCCTGACGCGCGGCAGCATGCGCGAGACTCTGGCGCAGGAATTCATCCGCACGGCACGCGCAAAGGGCGCGAGTGAATCTTCGGTCGTGTTTCTGCATGCGATGAAACTCGCCAGCCTCCCAGTGCTGAATTTCCTCGGACCTGCAGCAGCCGGATTGCTAACCGGTTCGTTCATTGTCGAAACCATCTTCCAGCTTCCGGGCCTCGGACAGTTCTTCATTGCCGCCGCCACCAACGGGGACCATCAACTGACCATCGCTATCTCCACCTTTTACGCGGCGCTCATCGTCGGCTTCAACCTCCTGGTGGACATCCTCCAAGCGCTCCTCAACCCGCGCATCCGGCTCCAGTCATGAGCAATGCCAACCACCCAAGCCCGTCCCCGATGCGGGCCGCCTGGAGGCGGCTCATGCGGCATCGTTTGAATGCATGGGCGCTGTGGTTTCTCGTCGCCCTGGCGATCCTGTGCGGCGTCGGACCGGAGTTTTCACCCTACGATCAAGCGGAACAAAACCTCGAACTCAAGGCGACGGATCCAAGCAACGAGCACTGGCTCGGCACCGATCCTCTGGGCCGCGACATGCTCACGCGCATCCTGCACGGCGGGCGCGTGTCGCTGGAAGTCGGCCTGCTGGCCACGGGTGTCGCGGCGCTCATCGGTGTGATCTACGGCATGATGTCCGGTCTCGCCGGCGGTCGCATCGACTCGGCGCTGATGCGCGTCGTGGACATTCTGTACGCTTTTCCATTCATCAATTTCGTCATCCTTCTCATGGTCATCGTCGGCCGCGAGTTCTGGCTCATCTTCGTCGCCATCGGCGCGGTGGAATGGCTGACGATGGCGCGTGTCGTACGCGGGCAGGTGCTGGCGTTGAAGAACCTTGAGTTTGTGACGGCGGCGCGGGCCAGTGGAGCGGGCTTCTGGCACATCGTGTGGAAACATCTGCTGCCAAACGTGACAGGGCCGGTCATCGTCTACGCCAGCCTTACCGTCCCCGGCGTGATGTTGCTGGAAGCGGCGCTGAGTTTCCTCGGTCTCGGCATTCAACCACCGGATGCGAGCTGGGGCGTGCTGATCCGTGAAGGCGCCAACTCCATGGAAACCTACCCATGGATGCTCCTCTATCCCGGCATCTTTTTTTCCGCCACACTGCTCGCGTTGAACCTACTTGGTGACGGACTGCGAGATGCGTTCGATCCCAAATCGATGTCGCAGCAGTAGGCGCTGAAAATTATTTTGAAGGGTGCTGAATAGGTTTGAGAGGGCGTCGTCTGAAAGTGCGGAAACAAAATCCACACACTCATGAAAACACTCATCACCCTCCTCGCCGCAACCGCCGTCCTTGGTTTTGCAGCTCCCTCCACCGCCAAGGCAGACTCCTACTGCCACGGCGCACAGCGAATCGTCAGCCGTCTTCCCTGCGGCACTCCGGTTTACGCCGTCTATCAGGTCGTTGGTTACGACCACTGCGGCCGGCCCGTGGGCCAGTGGGTCACCCAGCGCGCCAACCACAGCTGCGGCGTCTGCAATCCGCGCCCGGCCTATGGCTACGGTCAGCCCGGCTGCAACACCGGCCACAGCCACGGCCATCACTCAAGCTACGGCAGTCCGTTCTTCGGCCGCTCCCGCAGCGGCGTGAGCTTCAGCTTCGGTTTCGGCAGGTAGTAGCGCCGCGATCTGAATTCTAAAAACCCCACGCGGCCCCGCCAGTGTACGGCGGGGCCGTTTTGTTGCCTCGCAGGACATCGCGTGGCATGATCGGCCCATGCAGTGGCTTGTTCGCTCCCTCATTCTTCTCACCGCAGTCGGCGGTATCGCCTGGTTTCATCACGTGCGCACGCACAGGCCAACCCGAGTCGAGGAGTGCAACCGTCAGGGCATTCTGCTGCTCGGCAACGGCACCGAACCCGCCACCCTCGATCCGCAGCTCGCCAGCGGTCAGCCGGAGCATCTGATTTTCCATTCGATCTTCGAGGGTCTCATCGCTCCGCTGCCGGGGAATCCTGATGGCAATGGGCCCGGAGCCGCGGCGTCATGGACGCACGAGCAGTTCACCACCTGGACTTTTCAACTCCAGCCGCAGGGGAAATGGAGTGACGGCTCGCCGGTCACCACCGCCGATTTTCTCTACGCGTATCAGCGCATCCTTTCCCCAAAGCTGGGCGCGGATTACGCGACAATGCTCTATCCGATGCTGAACGCGGAGGAATTTCACAGCGGCAGGCTCAAAGACTTCTCGCAGGTCGGCGTGAAGGCACTCGATGATCACACGCTGCAGATCACACTGAACGGACCCGCGCCATATCTGCCCAGCATGCTGAAGCACTATTCGTGGTTCCCGGTGCCGAAGCACGTCGTCGAGAAGCACGGCAGCATGGACGACCGAGGCAACACGCACTGGACACGCCCGGCCAACATGGTCTGTAACGGCCCCTTCAAACTCAAGAACTGGCGAGTGAATCAAACCGTCGAAGTGGATCGCAATCCCCACTACTGGGATGCCACCAGCGTGAAGCTCAACGGCATCGTCTTCCTGCCCATCGTCAGCGACACGACGGAAGAACGCGCCTTTCTCGACGGTCAGTTGCATGTCACGCTCACCATGCCGCTACCGAAGATTCCCGTCTACCGCGAGTCCAACTCGCCGTTCTTTCACTCCGATCCTTACCTCTGCGTCTACTTCTACCGTCTGAACGTCACCAAGCCGCCCCTCAACGATCCCAAAGTCCGGCGCGCGCTCGCACTGGCCATCGACCGTGAGAGCATCACGCGAAATATTCTCCGGG
The DNA here is from genome assembly GCA_041395065.1 of Prosthecobacter sp. GTDB lineage: Bacteria > Verrucomicrobiota > Verrucomicrobiia > Verrucomicrobiales > Verrucomicrobiaceae > Prosthecobacter. Next base: position 33,763 of record JAWLBG010000019.1, read on the forward strand.
CGGGACAAAAACCCGCCACGGGCCTCACTCCACCGGGAACGGTCGCCGACTATCACACGCCGGACGTCATGCGGTTCGATCCCGCCGAAGCGAAACGCCTGCTCGCCGAGGCCGGTTTTCCGGGCGGCAAAGGCTTCCCCGAGTTCGACATCCTCATTAACACCAACGAGGCGCACCGAGCGCTCGCAGAGGCCGTGCAGGCGATGTGGAAGCAGCATCTTGGCATTCCTGCGCGCGTCTTGAACCAAGACTGGGGTGTCTACCTCGAATCCCAGCGCAAGCTCGACTACCAGGTCTGCCGTGCAGCATGGGTCGGTGACTATTTGGACCCGTCCACCTTCCTCGCCATGTGGCAGACCAACGACGGCAACAACAACACCGGATGGAGCAACCCACGCTACGATGAACTCATCAACAAGAGCTTCCGCGAGGGAGACGCCGCAAAGCGGCTGCAGCTCCTCAATGAAGCCGAGACACTGATGCTCAACGAAGCGCCAATCCTTCCGGTGTATTGGTACACTCATTCGTACCTGATGCGGCCCGAGGTCAAAGGGCTGCTTCCATCGCTTCTCGAGCATCGCTGCTACAAGGCGGTGGAATTGAAGCCCTGAAAAAGCACGAAAAGCAGAGGGGCATTTTGAAGACGTGGCGATTGCAGGCTTGCTTTTGCATGGCGGGTTCGGCGACAGTGCCGTCTTACAGATGTCTTCACGCGAGTCACATTCCCCCTCCGATGCCATGCTGCCTGCGGCCACCGCCAAAACGGCGGCCAAGCAGATTGAAACCGTGATCCATCGCGTTTCGGAAATCATTCTTGGCAAGGAGGAAGTCGTTCGTCTCGCCGTGACCTGCCTGCTGGCTCGCGGGCACTTGCTGCTGGAGGATCAGCCCGGCGTCGGCAAAACGATGCTGTCACAGGCGCTTGCCCAGGCGCTGGGGCTCGGATTCCGGCGTGTTCAATTCACCAGCGACCTGCTGCCTGCGGACATCCTCGGCGCGTCCATTTACGACCGTGAGAGCGGCGCGTTTCACTTTCATCGCGGCCCCGTCTTCACCCAGGTTCTGCTGGCGGATGAAATCAACCGCGCCACGCCGAAGACGCAGTCCGCGCTGCTGGAGGCGATGGAGGAGGGCCGGGTGACAGCGGACGGAGCCACGCATCCGCTGCCGGTGCCTTTTTTTGTCATCGCCACGCAGAATCCCTCCACGCAGATCGGCACTTTCATGCTGCCGGAATCGCAGTTGGACCGCTTCCTGATGCGCCTGGCCCTGGGCGTGCCGGATCGTGACGCCGAACGCGCCCTGCTTGAAGGACAAGAGAGGCGCGAGCTGCTGCGAACAATGGAGCCCGCGCTTTCGGTGATCGAACTGCAGCAGATGCAGGACTGGACGCGCGCAGTGCATGCGGCGCCGGCGCTGCTGGACTATCTGCAGGATTTGCTGGCCGCCAGCCGAGCGCAGGATGCAGGGCTCTCCCCACGCGCAGGGCTCGCCGTCCTCTCCGCCGCTCGCGCATGGGCGCTGCTGAACGGGCGTGCGATGGTGCTGCCGGAGGATATTCAGGCCGTGGCGGTTCCGGTCATGGGCCACCGACTCGAGCATGCCATCGACGGCACGATCGGCGCGGAATTCGCCAGACAGTTGATCGCCGAGACGCCACTTCCGTGACGGAATGAAAACGCGCGTCCGCTGGAACCGCCACACTCTGGCACTCGCCGCCGTCGTCGGCGGCATGTGGTATGCAGCCGAGGCGCAATCCAATGGAGCGGCGCATCTCATCGCGTTGCTCGCGGGAGCGATGGGCGCCCTGTCCTGGCTGCACGCCAGGGCGAATCTGCGCGGGTTAAACGTGCGTCTGGCGGGAGCTAGGCCATCGGCGCAGGACGAAACGCGTCGCATCGTCGTCGAGCTGCGCGCGGAGGGTTCCGTCGTTCCCTGCGGCCTCCAAGTTCAGGCGGCGGGCGCAGAGAAATCTGTTTTTGTGGAGCGTGTTCCTCTCGGCAGCGTCACGCGGGTGGAACTGCCGCCGCCAAAAGGAACTGCGCAGCGTGCACTGCGGATCGTTGTGCGCAGTGTTTATCCTCTGGGCCTGTTCACGGCGGAAGCCATGCTGCAAACCTCATGGATTCGCCGCGTGCATCCGAAACCCGCGGGTGACCTGCCGCTTCCCGCACCCGATTTCAATCTGCAGGGCGATGCAGCTGTCGTCGCGATGACGACCGGGAGATCCAGCGAAGGCGACGACTTTGCCGGGCTGCGGGAATGGCGCGCGGGAGACTCCCCGCGGCAGATCGACTGGCGGGCGGTGGCGCGCGGCGGGCCGCTCATGTCCAAGACCTGGGGTTCGAGCCTTCAGGGTGTCGTTGTGCTGGATTGGGACGCGTGGAAGCTGGAGCCGGACGCCCGCGCCTCGCAATTCGCACGCTGGATGGAGCAGTGTGAAAGTGCCGGGCATCCGTATGCGCTGCGTCTGCCGCAGGCTGCGATCCAGGCGGGTCTGGGTCCCGCGCACATGCGGCGCTGCCTCGACCTGCTGGCGGCACAAACAAACACCGAGGAAGGAACCGCCACCGCCCGCGAATGGAAAGAAGACGCAACACGCGGAGACATCGGCTTCGAACACGAGGCACATCTGCCTGCACGTCCTTTGCTGCTGCTGAGTCTTGCCCTGCTGCTGGCGATCTGGCCCCTGCACGGTCACATCACCACTTCAGCGATCCTTGTTTGCGCGATGAGTCTGGTCTGGCGCGGCCCGCTGCGCATGGGAGTACCGCATGTGATGGCACGACTCAGCGTGATCGCAGCAGGCACGGCGGCCGTGTGGACAGAGTATGACGGACTTGAAGGCATGGAGCCGGGCATCGCGATGCTGCTGGTGCTGGCCGGAGCGAAGATGCTGGAGAGCCGGACGCCTCGGGATTTTCAGATCATGGCGCTGATCGGCTGGTTCCTGGCGTTCTGCCTGCTGCTGCTGGACAATCAGCTTTCACGCGCCGTGTGGGTGACCGGCGTTTTTCTTCTGATCGCGGGCTGCATGGCCCGTTTCCGCCGCAACACTCCCGGCGCTCGCGAGCCGCTGCGCACCACGGCCGTGCTCTTCGCCCAGGCAATCCCACTGGCGCTGATGCTCTTTTTTGTGTTTCCCCGCGGGCTGCTGAATCTCGGTGGAGCCTTGGGGCGCAGCCGTTTTGGCGAGACCGGCATCGACGCGACACTCGATCCCGGAAAGATCGCCACGCTGGCTCTATCCTCCGACGTCGCATTCCGCGTCCGTTTTCCGGACGGTCCGCCGCCGCCTGTCGAGCAGCGCTATTGGCGCTGCCTCACGCTCTGGGATTGCGACGGTCTCCGGTGGCGACGCGGACCGCGAATGGGACACGTTACCTTTCCCCAAAGACCCGAACCCGGCAGCGACGTGCGCCAAGTCATCGACCTCGAACCGCATGGCAAGAACTGGGTGCCCGCTCTCGACCGCCCGCTGCGGGCGACGGCGCGCCGCATTCTTCTCCTGCCCGACTATGACGACTCCATCACCTCGCCGGTGAAGGTGATAAACGCCGAGCGAATCGAAGTTTGGTCGCGCCTGCAACTGCCGCCGCTGCGCGAACTGCCGGCGCATCACCGTGAGGCAGCATTGAAGGTGCCCGAAGGCATCAGCCCGCGACTGCAGCAACTCGTGGACAGCTGGCGGGCCGCCGCCACGAATGACGAGGAGATCGTCCAGCAGGTCATCGAACATTTCCGCACGCAGAGGTTCACCTACACGCTGGATCCGGGAGAGTATTCGGACGACAGTCTGGATGAGTTTCTCTTCGAGCGCCGCACGGGATTCTGCGAGCACTTCAGCGCCAGCTTTGCCACGCTTCTGCGGATCGCCGGCGTTCCATCGCGTGTGATCGTCGGCTATCTGGGCGGAGAGTATTCCGATCACAACGGCGGTTATCTCATCGTCAAGCAGAGCGAAGTGCATGCATGGACGGAGGTGTGGCTGGAGCGCTACGGCTGGCAGCGCATCGACCCCACTGCGGCCCTGGCGCCGGATCGTGTAAACATCGATCTGCGCGCCTGGCTTGCCGGCGGCGCTGAAGCCGCCGAGCGCCAGCGGCGCAGCCTTTGGTGGCGCACGACCCAGCGCATCCGGCTGCTCTGGGACAGCCTTAGCTACGCGTGGCAGGATGAAGTCATCGACTTTGACCAGGAATCCCAGCGCAACCTGCTGGAGAGCCTCGGCTTGGTGCGCGGTCGCCACGGCATCCTCCTCGCCGCCAGTGCGCTGGGCATTTTTCTCTTTGCCTATGGCGTGGCCTGGTGGTTGCGCCGTCCAACGCGAACGTCCGACCCATGGTTGAGCGCATGGCGGCGTGCGTGCATGAAACTGGCGCGCGCGGGTGTGAGGCCGCGCCTGGCAAACGAAGGCCCGCTGGCCTATGCGGAATGCGTTTCCCGCTCTCGCCCCGATCTCGCTGAAGCGACAAGTCGACTCGCCGAATTGTACGCCTCCGGCCGCTATGGTGGTGGAGAAGACGGGTTTCAGGAATTCAAGGCACTGCAAGCCTCATTCAAACCAAGGCGGAACGTCAGGCCTTGATGGTGCGCGCTGCAGGGTTCGAACCTGCGACCCCTGCCGTGTGAAGGCAGTGCTCTACCGCTGAGCTAAGCGCGCAAAATTGGCGGGGCGCAGTTTGTAACCGGACTTGGGGGACTGGGCAACCTGATTTTTGCCCCCTAAGTGCGACGAAGGCGAAACTGATTCAGGTACCTCAAGGGGGTGAGCCCTATGTGACGGTGAAAGTGGTGAGTGAAAGCGCTTTGATCGCAGAAGCCGAGATCGCCCGCCACCTCGGTGATCTGGGCGCCTTCCTTTTGGAGGGCCTCACAGGCGGCCTGAATGCGCAGCTTCATGATGAAGGCCTGAGGGCTGGCTCCGAAGGTCTCGACGAATTTGCGGTGCAGCTGCCGCGGCGAGAGATGCACGATCCGCGCGAGTTCGGTGATCGATACGCCCGTGCGGAAATGCTCGCGGATGTAGGCGAGAGCGCGGTCAATCTGAAGATAAGGCTGCAGCACCTGCTTTTTCCCTTCGAAGCTCTGAACAGTGCCCATGATGCCGATGACGCGACCACTGGCGTCGAAAAGGGGCAGCTTGTTGGTGACGAACCAGTCGGGAATGCCCTGATCGTTGAAGAACAGTTCGACGATGTGGAGCTTCGGTCGACCGGAGGAGAGCACCGCCTCGTCATCGCGCCGAAAGTTTTCAGCCAGACGGGCGGGAAAGAGATCGAAATCGTTTTTGCCGACGATGCCGGATTCTTCCGTGATGGCGAAGCGGTCCATGAAACGGCGACTGGCGCACATGAAGCGGAAGTCGCCGTCCTTCGCGAAGAAGGCGAGATCCGGCAGGTGATCGAACAGCCGGTAAAAGGGGCTGTCCGCACTGACGCGGCGAATGAAACGCTCGCGCAGTGCGGATCGGTCTTCAATGCGTGACGGTCGGCGACTCACGCCGCCCCCCTTAGCACGTCCCGTCAAAAGCGCAGCCGGAATCCGGCGAAGGCTCCGGTCCGCATGGCCGGGAAGTTCAACACCTCCTGATAGCGTTCGCCGAGAAGGTTTTCCACACGGGCGAAGACTTCCAGATGTTCGCAGACCTCGTAACTGGCCGTCAGTCGGAGACGGAGATAGTCTTCGACATCCCGCTGCGCTGCTCCGAAACCGTCCTCGCGGTCGATGACGTAGAGTCCTCCGAATCCGAGGCGCAGTTTCGGCACGGGCTTCACCCAAACATCCCCTGACAACGTATGACGCGGACGGCGGACGAGGCGCGTGCCGGCTGTAACGTTGTCGGCTTCGAGGTAGGTGTACTGGGTGTTGAATCCGAAGCGGTCGCTGGGCTGCCAGGAAAACGCAGCTTCCAAACCTTCGGTGCGCGCTTTGTTAATCTGGGAGAGTGGGCCAAACGGGGGCGTGAAGACGATCAGATTGTGAATGCTGTTGCGAAACCAGGTCAGGCTGATGCTGCCCTTGTTGTCAGCAAACGGCTGCTCGACACCGACTTCAAAACCCTTGCTGCGTTCCGGTTCGAGAAAGCCGGGATTCCCGAACAGCGCCGCTTCACGATTTTGCGGGCTGGCAGGAGCGAAGGCGGTGCCGTAGTTCGCGTGCAGGACAGTCTGCGTCCAGGGCATTCGCCAGCTCGATCCCGCGCGCCAGGTGGTAGCGTCCGCGAAGTCGGAGTACTCGTCGTGACGCAGCCCTGCGTTAAGATTCCAGCCTGGGAGGATTTCAGCCTGGGACTGCAGGTAAAGCGCCCAGTTTGTCTCCGTCTGATCAACGTCGTAAGAGTCCCCGGCAGGATTGAACAGCCCGGGCGCATCGTCATTGAAACGCGAGTAACCAATGTCCTGCAGCCAGGCACCTGCCGTAATCGTCCACCAGTCGGCAGCTTCCACGACGCTCTGATACTCGAGGAAATGATTGCGGGAGGTGATGCGATTGTTGAGTCCGAAACCGGGCGTGAAGTTCATGGCCGCCTGCCGGAAATTGCCGTTTTGATAAGTGAGCGTCTGCGTCCATCGCTCGGTGGTCTCCCAAACCAGCCGCGGAGAAATACTCCAGAATTCGGTGAGCACATGATCATCGGGGTCGTTTGCACCGAGACCTGTGATCGGCCCGGGAACGCCGACGTCGGCAGTGTAATAGCGCAGATCGAGGTCGAAGCGCAGCGAGTCGGCGAGCTGCACGCCAAAGTTTGCAGCTGCGTTGTTGAGTTGGAGTTGGCTGTTCAGTCGGTAGCCCTGTGTATCCTGACGGCTGAGCTCGATGCTCCAGTCGAAAATCCCGGAGGACCCGCGCGTGCTCAATCCTTCGCGACTGAAGCCGTAGCTCCCCCCCTCCCACGAGAGCGCTGTTTCGGACTTTTCCAGGCCTCTTCCCTTCCGGGTGATGATGTTGATCACACCACCGAGCGTCTTGCCGCCATACAGGCTGGCCGCCGGCCCGCGCAGGACTTCGATGCGCTCCACATTGTCGAGCGCCATGGTCTCGATGTTGTAAAGACCGGCGAGATTGGCGGGAATTGGTCGCCCGTCGACGACAACGAGCGTCTGATCACTGTTTGTGCCGCGCAGGAAAATGCCGTTCACGGAGCCTGGCGTGCCACGGTCAGCGATCACGAGGCCGGGCACCTGCCGCAGGGCATCAGGCACCATTTTGAGCTGCTGCTCGTCGATCTTTTTGCGATCGATTACCGTAACGCTCGAAGCGGTGCGCCAGGACTCCGTCTCGGTCTTGGTCGCGGTGATGACGACTTCCGGCAGAATGCCGGATTCCGGTTTGCCGTTTTTAGGGGGTGGCTCGGCGGCGAGATGCAGAAGGGGGCCGAACAGGCAGGACGCGAGCGCAAGGCTGCGACCACAGGGGATGTGGATGGACATGTCTTTGTTTTTTTCATTGGTTCGATGAAATCATCCGCGCACCGCCACTTGGCGGGTCGGATGATGTGTTCGCAGCGAGATGTTCGGACTCCGGGTCTATGCGACGATGTTTCGCCGCGCCTCGCCCCCGCCTTCACCAAAGATTGCTCCCGATTGGCTTTGCTCCGCGCTTATGCGCGAATGGGGGTCTGTAACCCGATACCGCAGCGCCACTGTGGCCGGTTCTAACGGCCTTCCCTGCATCTGCGAACGGAAAGAAAACGGAAGGCATCGCAAGAACGCCTCCCGCCATGCGTGCCCTCTAAGCGCCATGAACGACAGAGGCAAATGAAAACGCGGCTTGCGACGAGAGGCGTCCCGCCGAATCCAATGCGGCATGAAGCAAATACGGGACGCAAGACTCTACGGCATCGTGGACCTCGGCTATGTAACGCCGGACAACGTCGAGACGATGACGGCTGCCCTGTGCACTGGCGGTGTCGATGTTTTGCAACTCCGCGCCAAGAAACTTACGCCAACAGAGGTGGAGCGCCTCGCAAAACGCATGCTGCCAGTCACGCGGGATCATGGTGTGCCGCTGGTGATCAACGACCACCTCAAAGTCGCCGCGACCGTCGGCAGCGAGGGCGTACACGTCGGTCAGGACGACGATGCCGTGGCCAAGGCGCGTGCGATGGTCGGCGCAGCGTGTTTTATCGGGAAGTCGACGCACAGTCTCGAGCAGGCTGTCGCTGCGCAGGCGGAGGGTGCGGACTACATCGGATTCGGCCCTCTTTACGCCACGGGAACGAAGCCCGATTATGCTCCCATCGGTTTGCGGGACATCGCCGAGGTGCATCGACGGGTGACGTCACTTCCCATTTTTTGCATCGGCGGCGTGAACGCGGCGCGTCTGGATGAAATCGTCAGCGCAGGAGCGAAACGCGTCGTCGTCGTGTCTGCGTTTCTCCTCGCCGCGGACGTCTGCGGCGAGGTGCGGGCCCTGAAGGCACGGTTGCCGGCTATTTCGTGACCTTGGGAATGACGCCCGCAGTGACGGCGCGTTTGGCGCCAAGATACTCCTTCGCCAGAGCGGCAATCTCATCCTTTTTGATGTCGGCGAAATCTTTGATGAAGCTGCGCGCCCAGTCGAGGCGCTCGGGATGCTCTTGGGAGCAGCGCAGGACGCTGGTGGACCAGTAGCGGTTGTCGCGGCGCATTTGTTCGATCTGCGAAAGCATGGGCTTCATGGCACGGTCGAATTCGTCGTCGGTGATCTCGCCAGTGGAAAGCTTGTCGCCGATCTCAACGACGAGCTTGGTCAGGGAATCGGCCAGCTCCGGCTTGCACTCGATCATTGTGACCATGTAGCCATAGCCGGTGAAGGTGTCGCTGCCGACGTGGTAACAGGCCGGGCTGTAAGTGTCTCCCAGTTCCTCGCGAACCTTGATGCGAAGGCGGTCGTCGAGGATGGAGCCGAGCACGGTCAGGCGGCGCGTGCGCCGGATGTCGCTCATGTCGGCAGTGGGCCAGTAAATGGTGGCAACAGCCTTCGGGATCTCCGTTTCAAATTCAAAGCGCGTGCTGGCATCCGGCTTCGGAAAGGCTACCGCGCGTTCTTTTTCATACGCGGGTTTTTTGTCCGCACGCGCAGGCAGCGCACCGAAGGTTTTGGCGACGGCTTTAAGCGCGGTCTCCGCATCAACGTCTCCAAGCACGGTGACTTCGAGGTAGGCCCCCTGAAGTTCAGGCGTGAGCCACTTTTTAACCTCGTCCAAGGTGCGCTGCTTCAATTCCTTCATTTCAGGAAAGCCCCAGCGGTGGTCGCCGGAATGCATGAAGGCGGAAACCTTGTCATTCATCACGCCTTCGGCCGTGTGCTGGAGCTGGGTGTAGAGAGGTTCCAGATTCTTCTCGAACTGACGCGCCGCCTCCTCGCGGTAGCCTGGAGCAGTGAGATCGGCGGTGAGGAGTTGGGCTGCGCGTCGAGATCGGTAGAAGCGTGGTGCGACCTGAGAGCAGGAAGGCCTCGTCCCCAATGCTAAAATCACTGCCGACGGTGCGGCTGGCGAAGATTCGGCGAATGTCATCGACACCGTGTTTTTCAAGGCCACCAAGCTGGAAGGTGCTCTGCGTGAAGGGCAGGATGCCGGGCTTGTCGGCAGGGACGGTCAGCTTGCCGCCGCCGAAGCTGACGAGAACGCGGATGGTGCCCTTTTCGAATTCGGTGCGCTTGTGGTTGAAGCGAACGTTGTTTTCAAACACCGCCTGCGTGATTTCGAGATCCTTGGCCTCGCTGCGCTTGGCGATTTTCCCTGCGGTGCCGAAATCCGTGTAGGCAAAGACGGCGGTTTCCTCCTGCGCCGGCGGCGCGACGGGCTTGGTGCGGCTTTCCTTGAAGGTCGCGATGATTTGCTCTTCGGCATTGCCTTCGAGCTTCAGGTTTCCTCCGAGAAAGATCTGCGTGTCGTCCCCGGCCCAGTCTTGACGGCAGTGCGACGTGGCTGTCCTCCTTGGTCACACCTTCAAGAACGGCGGTGATGCGCTCCAGATCGGGGGGGTGAGAGTGAAGACTTTCTTCGCGGCCAGCACCGAGACGATGCCGCTGGCCAGATCCCTCGACTTGCGGCTTTCGGCCTGACTGGCGCGCAGTTTGGCGCTCTTGAGGATGGTGGCCTTGGCCTCTTCGAATTCGGCGGCGGTAAACCCGTGCTCGAGGGCGCGGCGCAATTCGGTTTCAAGCAATGCGAGAGTGGGCTTCCAGTTTTTGGGGTCGCACTGAGCCGGACACCATTGGTGCTGATGAACTCAAAGATACTCGTAGCTGTAGCTTTCCGCGCCGATGAAAGGCGCATCCTCCTGCTTTCGCCAGCTTGGAAAAGCGCTGGTTGATCATCATGTCGGCGAGATCACGAATCATCTTTTCACGACGCGAGGCGGCGGTGTCCGGCTTGTTTTCCGCCGGGCGCAGCACTTCGACGAAATGGTGAGTGCCTGCGCCTCCATTTCCGTGTGCAGCTTTGCGATGATGCCGTAGCCGGAGGGAACTTTGCCGAAATTGGGATCTTCGACGTCTCCGTGACTGGGCTTTGCGTCGGCAAACTGCTTTTCAATTTCAGCCTTCAGCGCGGCGGTGTCCTTGAAGTCACCAACAGCGACGATAGTGGCGCGTTTCGGCGTGTACCATTTTTCGTAAAAGTCCACGAAGCGCGGGCGCTTCATCGTCTTGATGGTTTCTTCGGTGCCGATGGGCATGCGGTGCGGCAGGATGGATTCCGGCAGCGCAAACTTGTAACCTTCCATCATCGTGCGGTAGTCGATGGAATCGCGGCTGAGCTTCTCGCTGAGGATGATGCCGCGTTCCTTGTCGATCTCGGTTTCGCCAAGCAGCATGCCGTCGAGGTCGTCGCGGAAGAGCTGCAGACCTTCGGCGATGTACTTGGGTTCCACCTTTGGCAGTTCGAGCATGTACACGGTTTCCTTGAAGGACGTGTGCGCGTTCGTGTCGGCGCCGAACCCCATGCCTAGCCTCTGGAAATACTCGACCATCTCCCCGCCCTTGAAATGGCGGGAGCCGTTGAAGGCCATGTGCTCCAGGTAGTGCGCCATGCCCTGTTGATCATCTTCTTCCATCAGCGAGCCGACGTCCATGTAGAGGCGAATGCTGGCGCGGCCGGGCGGTTCATCGTGCGGCAGGATCACATAGCGAAGACCATTTTCGAGAACGCCAAATTCGGCTTTGGGATCGGCTGCGAGATCGCTGGAGTCCTGCGGCCACTGGGCGGCTGCGGAGGAGATGAACAGCAGGGAGAGGATGGCGCGGAGCATGGAGGTGCGGAGTGGTTGGAAGAAAATTACGGATAACGGCTTCAAAATGGCGAACAAATATCGCAACGAACCAATGACGAAACGGCGTGCAGGCGGAAATTCGTCATTCTGATTTCGCATTCCCTCTGAGGGGAGGAATTAATCCATCTTGCCGAGCCCCGAGTCGGGATCAGGCTCGAGGAAACCAAGCTCGACGAAGAGCTCGTCCATGGCCATCAAAGTGGCCTCATACATCTCGAAGGAGAGATTGAAATTGAAGAAGCCGTGCCCCTGCCCCTCGAACTCGATGAGGCGGCAGAGGTTCTTCTTCTTGCTCGACTTGCGCGCGAACTCGTAGGAACCGCCGAAAGGCACCACGCGGTCCGCCGTGCCGTGCATGATGAGCATGGGTGGCAGGCCGGGCTTGATGCCGCGAATGAGATCGGCCGCCTTGCAGGTGGTCTGATCCGGCCAGCGGTCACGACCGAAGGCATGCTTCGAATAGGTGTCCATCACCGGATTGAAAAGGACGATGGCGTTCGGGGCGGGACTGCAGTCAATTGCATCCGCCGGATCGTCGAAACCATTGAGAATGGCCGAGGAGGCGATGGCATGCCCGCCACCGGAACCGCCGACGCCGACGATCTTGCCGGGGTTGATGCCCAGTTCGACAGCGTTCATTCGAATCCAGCGAATCGCGGAACGTGCGTCGGCCATGGCTTCAACCGGACCGGTACCGTGACGAGTGGCCACGCGATAATCGAAGCAGATCGTCGTCATGCCACGAGAGGCGAAATAGACACAGTGAGGAGCAAACTGGGCGACCTGGCCGTTGTCCCAGCCGCTGCTGAAAAAGAAAGCCGCCACCGACTTCGGATACGGAGGAGCCTTGTCCATCTCCGGTTCCCATATGTAAGCCGCGAGATCGACGCCGCCGACGCTCTTGTAGGTCTCCATGCGAGCAGTCTTCAAAAGCTCCCTGTTCCGATCTATCGGCGGGGATTTGGGCAGACCTTCACTGTGAGACTCCATTTTTGTGCGGGGAAAGAAACTGACGTTTACCAGAATCGCTAAAACGGCAAATGTTTTTACCGTCGAAGGCCCTACTGCGAGACTAAATTCCGGGTGAATGGCGGTCAATGTGCTCGATGGAGCTGTTTTTGCGGAAGACACCGGTGCGGATTTGCTTCATCATCGCATTCATGCGCCCGTTTCAGACGCTTTTTTTCCTCATTCTCATGCTGGCCCACGCGCCGGTCACTCCCACAGTCCAAGCCCAGGAAAGCGGGAACGGTCTGCGCGGCACCCTCGAAGCCGCTTACGGACGCTGGCGTGATGCGATCATACGAAAGGATGCAGTCGCGTGGGCGGGCTCGATCACCCGCTACCGGCAGACGATGATCCGCAACGAGATCGTCAGTGAATTGAAAGCCTTCCCCGATGCGGTCTTTTCCGCCGACCTGCGTCCCCCGCCACTGACCGGACTACGGCTGCTGGAGCCGAAGCCGTGGGCGTCACCGCCACTTGGTCTACTACGGAAAGATCGACATGGATCAGGACAGGGATCTCTGGAAGCGAGTCCGCTTGTGCTCCGCTTCTACCAGGAGGCGGGCGTCTGGAAATACGACAGCAACCGAATCATCAGCCTCGACACTGTGCCGAGATCCGAAGCGAAATCGTGGCTGGCAAGAGGCCGAGCTTTCTCGACTCTCCCGAATACACGCCGCCGGGGACGATGCCGCCAGTGCCGCCACTTTGTCGCGTGCCGGAGTTCAAGGCCGGCTACAAGCTCCAGTCATTCGGCTACGAAACAACGCTCAGCGTCGCGGGCTGCGAACATGCGCCGGTGGAGGATTCGCTGGATCAGCAGATCCTGATCGGTGGACTGGTCAAGGGCCGCAATGAGGTCGTCCTCAAAATCCGTCCTGGCAAAGTGCCTGAGGGTGAAAAGCCGGCGCTGCAGATCCGCATCTATCTCCTTCCGAAGGACTCGGGCTACGAGGGACGCGAAGTGCTGAGATGGCAGGCGCCGGCGGGGAATGTACCGGCAGAGGTCACACTTCCCTTCGATGTGAATCCCTGACGCCTTTTCACCGCCTCCGCCATGCCGACGCTTGATCACGAAAACCAGCTTCGTGCAGTCGGCTTTCGCATCGTGGCGGGAGTGGACGAGGCCGGGCGAGGGCCGCTGGCCGGACCTGTATGCGTGGCGGCCGTCGTCCTCCCGGATGAATTCGAGCACGCCGTGCTGAATGATTCGAAACAACTCAGCGAGTCCAAGCGAGAGCGAATCTACGAAGAGATCACCTCCGACGCATCCATCCGCTGGCACTGCGTCAGCATCGAACCGGCGGAAATCGACCGCATCAACATCCTGCAGGCCACTTGGGCCGGCATGCGGGCCGCCGCCCTCGCACTGACGCCAAAGCCGGACGCTGTGCTGATCGACGGCAAGCCGGTGAAATCTTATCCCCTGCATCAGGTCGCCCTGGTGAAGGGCGACAGCCTGAGCTTTTCCATCGCCGCCGCCAGCATCATCGCCAAGGTCACCCGCGACCGGCTCATGCATGAGCTGGCAAAGGCACATCCCGAATACGGTTTCGAAATCCACAAGGGCTACCCCACGCAGCGGCATCTTGCTGCCCTGAGAAAACACGGCCCCTGCCCGCAGCACCGCCGCAGTTTCGGTCCGGTCGCTCAATGCGAATTCCAATTGGATGAGTCATGAACTTCCGCCCACGGCTTCCGCTTCCCGAATCCCTCTGGCGCTGGACCCGCCGGAGAATCACGGGCTCTCCGAGCATCCGCAGTGGCGCACTCTGGCTCCGCGCCCGGCCTCTGCTCCCCTTTCGTCGTCGGCTCGTCGGGCGACCGATGAGCAACGGTGAAATAGGCCGAATGGGAGAGCAAATCGCCGCGCGCTGGCTCGCCATGCACGGCAGACGACTGCTCTACCGGAACTATCGCGGAGTGAATCGCGGCGAGGTCGACATCGTCGCACGGCATCGGGATGTGCTGACGTTTGTCGAGGTCAAAGCACGCACCAGCATCTCATTCGGGCGTCCGGCGGACGCCGTTGGTCCGGACAAACAGCGGCTCATCCAGCGGGGTGCCCAGGATTGGCTGCGGCTGCTCGGCCACCCCAGAATCAAGTTCCGTTTCGACATCGCCGAAGTGGTTCTGATCGAAGGAGAACTGCCCCGCGTCCATGTCATCGAAAACGCCTTTCAACTGCCGGACAGCTCCATGGCCGGGCGGTGAATCGCGCTTTGACAGCCGGGACGCACCGTCCAAACTGCCGATCCTTTTTCCAACCCACGAATCGACACCATGAGCCACGCCAATCCCGCCAAGAAGATCATCAACGACCCGCTGAAGTGCGCCGACGAACTCTTTGAAGGACTTGTCCTCGCCTACGACGGCAAGGCACGCCGGGTGGGCACCCGCTCCATCGTCATGAATGATCTCCGCCCGAACGCACCCGCACTGCTCGTCGGTGGTGGCGCTGGTCACGAGCCGATCTACCACGGACTCATCGGCAAGGGCATGGCGGACGGAGCCGCCGTCGGAGAGATTTTTGCCGCCCCTCCCCCGGACATCGTCCTCGAAGCCACCCAGGCAGTAAATCGTGGCAAGGGTGTTCTCTACCTTTACGGCAACTACGCTGGCGACGTGATGAACTTCGACATTGGCGCCGAACTCGCCGAAGAGGAGGGCATCACTGTCAAGACCGTCATCATCGCCGACGACGTCTGCTCCGCGCCTCCCTCGGAAAAAGGCAAGCGCCGCGGTGTCGCCGGCCTCGTCCCGATCACCAAGCCTGCTGGAGCCGCCGCGATGACCTGTTGATTCGCTCGACGAACTGGCCCGTATCGCGCAGAAGGTGCGCGACAACACCCGCACCGTGGGCGTCTCCACCGCTGGGCATTCCCGCCACCGGCAAACCCACCCTCGAACTGGCCGATGACGTGATCGGCCTCGGCATGGGCATTCATGGAGAAAAAGGCGTGGGCCTCATTCCGATGTGCTCCGCGGACGAGCCTTCGCCGCCAAAATCCTCGACCTGCTGTTTGCGGACGACTTGTCGCTCAGCGCCGGAGACGAAATCATCTTTTTCGTCAACAGCCTCGGCTCAACCCACATGATGGAGCCCTCATTCTCCTGCGCGCGGAGCCAAGCCGATTCTCGAAACCCGCGGCATCAAGATCCATCAGACCATCGTGGACAACATCGTCACCTGCCAGGAAATGGCCGGTGTCAGCTTCAGCATCACCAAACTCGACGACGAACTCAAAAAACTCTGGGATCTTCCCTGCGAGAGCGTCGGCTACACCAAGCTCTAGGAGGGTGCGCCCGTCATGAAACTGCCCGAAATCTTCGCCAATCCCGTCAACGTCCGCACCTTCGCCGAGGGTGCCCCCATCTACAGCGTCGGCGACGATGCCGGGGAAATGTTTGTGGTCGAAACCGGGGAGGTGGACATCGTGATCGACGGCAAAGTGATCGAGACCGTCGTCCCGCAGGGATTCTTCGGTGAAATCTCCCTCATTGAAGACTCGCAGCGCACGGCGGACGCCGTCGCGCGCACAAACTGCCGATTGCTGCCTGTGAACCGGCATCATTTCCTCTACATGGTCGATGAGATGCCCCAGTTCGCGCTGCACGTCATGAAAGGCATGGCCGACCGCCTGCGCAGGGCCGACCATCGTGCGCGGAATTGACCGGAGCCTTCCGCATTGACTTCAACACCACGCCATCTATCGCCCTCCCATGCCCAAATCCAGCCTCTCCAAAGACGACGTCAAAGCCATGCTCATTCTCGCCTGCGAGCGCATCATCGCAGCAGAACCCATGCTTTCCGAAGCCGACCGCAATCTCGGTGACGGCGACCACGGTCTCGGCATGGAGCGCGGCATGCGCGCGGCGATTGAAAAGCTCAATGCCAGCGAGGTCGAGAGCATCGAGAAAGCCTTCAGTACTGTCGGCATGGCGATGATGAGCAGCATGGGCGGCGCCAGCGGGGCGATCTTCGGCACCTTCTTCCGCAACGGCGGCAAGGCCCTCAACGGCAAAGACACCTTCGACGCAGCCGGGCTGGCAGATTTCCTCAAAGCGGGCGCCGAAGGCGTCAAGCAGCGCGGCGGTGCCGCCGTGGGTGACAAAACCTGCGTGGACGCCATGGATCCCGCCGCAGCCAAAGCCGCCGAAGTCGCGGGCCAGTCTCTGCCGGAGGCGATTCAAGCCGTGGCCGAAGCCGCGGTCGCTGGGAAAGATGCCAGCAAGGCCATGGTGGCGAAGTTTGGCCGCGCCAAGACGCTGGGCGAAGCCTGCATCGGATTCCCAGACGCGGGTGCCTGCTCGGTGGTCGTCATCATCGAAGCGTTCCGCGATTTCATCGCGGCCTGATCACCGGGCGCTGCCAGTCCCGCCAGAAAGTCTCCGTCTGAAGTTCGTCGGGCCGGATCTCGATGATGATCGGCATCGGCAGCAGGTCTTCGAGATCCTGCGCGTCGTCAGTCTGGACGTATTCCATGCCCCAGAGTTGCGCCCAAGGTTCGAAGCCCAATGAGTGACGGTTTTCGATGACCCCGCGTGACTCATCCGGCAGAGACCGCAGACTGACAACTCGGGAAAAAATCTTTCCTCCGCCGTTGTTGACGACCACGATCCGCAGTTTGGGATGCCCCATTTGCGCGATGATCCAGGGAGCGGCCAAATCATACAACGTGCTCAGATCTCCAACAATCAGCCAGCATTCACCCTTGTGATCGACACTGGCGCCGAGGAACGTCGAAATGAGGCCGTCGATGCCATTGGCACCACGATTGGCGAAGAACTCGACTCCGTTTTTGGCGGTCTTCAGCGCCAAGTTCACTTCTCGAATCGGCAGGCTGTTGCCGAGAAACACGCGGGAACCGGCGGGGATGACATCGAGCAACTTCCTCATCCATCCGGGCTCCGACTTTTCATATTTCTCCAATTCGGGCTCAAAACGCAGAATGCTGCAGCCCGAAGGGGAGGCGGAGAAAACAGCGGAGAGCGCCGCTTCCCACGGCAGGGTTTCCACATTTTCCTTTCGCGCCAAACCGCTGAAGCCGCTGCGCGTGAAATTGGTCACCCGGGTTTTGGGCTGATCTTCCAGGTCCCGCCACCAGCGCCAGCTCGGCACCGCCCCGAGGCGCAGAACGTGCGCTGGACGCGCAGACTGCAGGGCCTGCTCACCTCCCGGGATTAGAAGCGACTGAAGTTCGGCAAAGCCGTGCAGATTGGCCGTCGCCTCTGCGACGATCGGCACACCCAGTTTGGCCAGGATCGGCGCGATCTGCGCGGCTTCCATGGGATGCAGACCTGAAGCGAGCACAAGGTCACATGTCACCTCCGGTGCCCCAGCTTCGGCGGGCGACGCGGGTGAGTCTGCTTCCGACGTATCGCGTTCAGCGAAAATCACACCGCCACCTTTCATTTCCAGCGGTTCGTCCAGACAAACGTTCAAATGACGCGGACGACCGTCTTCAGTTTGATACATCTTGATCGGGTCGTCTGTGACATCCCAATCCCCCAGCGGTTGCGCGTACACGCCAAACAGTTCGCTTTGCTCGATGGCCTGAGGCGCACCGCTGCCTCGGTAACTTTTCGGCCGGTCGGCGGTCAAAAGGAAAAGCGGCAGGCGCTGGTAATGCGCCTCGATCACCGCCGGGAGCAATTCGGCTGCCGCCGTGCCGCTGGTGGTGACGACGGCCACCGGCTGGCGCTCCACCATCATGCGACCAAGGGCAAAAAACGCCGCACTGCGCTCTTCGAAGAAATGCCAGATTTTCACGCCCCTGCTGGCCATCAAGGCAGTCACCAGCGGTGCGTTTCGCGCTCCGGCGGCGATGCAGACCTCGCGAACACCAAAGTGAGTGAGCGTGCTGAGGGTTTGCCTGATGAGCTGGACCTGCGTCATGAGTTGAGCGCCAGCAGACGGAGGACTGCCTCCCGTTTCAACCGCAATTCCCGCCATTCGTGGTCAAAGGCGCTGCCCCCGACGATGCCGCAGCCTGAAGGAAGCCGGATCGTCTCCTCGTCCCAGCTGAGGCCGCGAATCGCCACCACGACGTGCGCAGTTCCGTCGGTCTCGATGAAGCCGAAGGGAGCGCCAAAAAAACCGGGCACTTGGAGTTGCTGGCGGTATTCCCGAAGTTTCGCGAGTGCCGCGTCATCACGCGGCAGGCAGCCGACTGCGGGTGTGGGATGCAGCAGCGGCACCAGCTTCGCCGGGTCGACTTTTTCCGTCAGGTTCACGCTGACACTGCTCTGAAAATGCACCAGGCCCGACGCCTGGCAAAGGGTGCGCGGCTGGCGCACGACCTCGCCGAGAGAACCTAGACGATCGATGAGGAAGCGAACCACGATTTCATGCTCGTCGATCTCTTTCAAATCGTTGAGAAAGGCGTCCTGCTGCCCAGGTTTGGCCGTTCCCGCCAGCGCCATGGTTTCGAGCGTCTTGCCGCGGCTTTTGAAAAGCAGTTCCGGAGTTGCGCCAAGGAACCCACCGTTCTTTGTGACATGTGCGTAGCCCCACATGTTCGCGGGAGCCTCCATCACCGCTTCCAGCAGTCGCCTCGGGTCTCCAGAAATGAGCGTGCCGGTCTCCGTGAGGACGGGGACCATCTTTTCGATGTTTTTCACCTGCACGTCGCGGCGGATGCGGCGGAAGGCCATTTTGAACCATTCCGTGGCCGGCTTTGCCCAGTGAATCCTGGGTGTTGTAGAGCCGTTCAGATGAATCGCGCGCGGCAGGTCCTCCGAGGTCACCGAATGCAGTCTGGCGGGCACCTTCCAGGGGCGCTGATCCGACAGGTCAAAGTCGTTGACGTAGAAGGCTCCTCCTCCCGGAGGCGCCTCGGCCAGCGGGGTAAAGGGGCCTTCTCCGAGCCACGCCCTTCCGTCGGGCAGCCTGAACAAAGCAAATTCCGTCATGTGTTGCGTTTCCATAGTGAAACGCGCCTCGCGTCGCGCAAGATGTGAAAGTGTCGGAGGGCGGATTCCACATCGCCCAACGGCGACTGTCATATCTGCTGGAGCTTGTTCCGCTCGTTCGGTGTGCGGCAGACGGGGCAGACAGTGACCTCGATCTTGCGCTTCGGCTCGCAGGCGTAGGCTGTGCCGCAGATCCGGCACTGGATGGCAATGCGCCGGCGATAGACCTCGCGCTTGCGATCGCGCCAGAAGCTGGCGAACCACAAGCCGCAGACCATCGTGACCCCCAAGGCCATGAAAAGAATGATCAGGCTGCCGAGAGGGATCGAGATCATGGCGTCTGCGCCACCTCCCAGCGAAATGATACGCCTCCCCACTCGACCCTCGTCACGTCGGACGGATCAAAACGCAGAGCGTTGATCGCGGCCAAAAGCTGCTTCATCACCTCTGGATCCTCCGTGCCGCCCAGCGGCAGGGCGGTGATGATCTGCCCGGCGGAGCCGACGGCCACGCGAAACTGCACGCGCACCGGTTCAGACAGCGCGATGCCCGGCGGCAGTTCCACGCTCGCAGGGCCGCGCTTCGCCAGATTGGGACTCATCACCGCCGCTAGACGCGCACGTGGAGGCGGCGGCACTTCGCCGGTGGCACGACGCGACACGGGCGGCAGCACACCCACCCCGGGCGTGAACGAGAGCGGCGGCGTCATCTCCGTCACGACGGACTCGATCTCCCTCAACTTGAGCCGGTGTCCCTCGAATGAGGGGCGGAAGGCCAGCAGCGCACTTTCCTGCGGATCGATGACCTGCGAATCTACCAGCACGGCGAAACTTCGATCCTGCGCGCGATTGATCAGCGCCAGCGCGGCTGGATCACGCGGATCGAGGGAAATGACATGCTGAGGAGTCGTGGGTATGCGGTGCGTGACCGGATGGACAATGCGAAAAACGAAGAAGAACCCCGCCATCACCGCCGCCAGTATCAACAGCGCCACCGCGAGATGCCAGGTCGAGTGATCCTTCGCATGCCATGCGAAGATCAGTTGTTCCTGGGAATGCGGCTTGGCGGGCATCGGAGTGGAGGTGTCACGACTTTGGCGGAACGGTGGAATGTGCGACCTCGTAGCCGAGATCGAGCGCCAGATTGCCAATCTCAATCACCCGACCGTAGGGGGCCTGCTTGTCCGCATGAATGATGGCGCGGCGCTCACCTTCACGATTGGCCTTCAGTTTTTCGCGCAGCTCAGCCGTCGTCGTGCGCACACCGTCAAAGTAGAGAGAATTCTCCAAACCAGCGGCAATGGTGATGATGTGGGCGCGGTCGAAACCGGTCAGGCGGGAGTTTGACTGGGGATTCTCCACCTTGATGCCTGAGCGCTGAGCGAAACCGCTGCTGAACAGGAAATAAACCAGCAGCAGGAGAATGGTGTTCAGCAGTGGCGCCGTGTAGAGCCACGGGCTTTGCTTGGGCAGGTTGCTTTCGAGCTTCATGGTCGGCTGCTCAATGAAGTGCAGTTTGGGATTCGCGCCACGCGGATTTGTGCTGGTTGGGAACAGCGTGGCCAAAGATACCACCGCGTGCGATCACTCTCAACTCTTCAGGCCACGGATACGTTTACCGGCCTTCGGCATCTCCGCTTCGGCAGGACGAAATTCGACAATGTTGTCGGAACCCTTGGCGTCTTCGATAAGATTGACGATCTCGATGCCCGCACGTTCCAGATCATGCATCAGCGAGCGGGCACGGGCACTGAGGAAGGCGAAGGAAAGGTACGCGGGAATCGCCACCACAAGTCCAAGAGCCGCCGTGATGAGGCTCTGATAAACACCACGCGCCACATCTGCCGGCGTGGCCACTCCGTTCGCTGAAGCCAAACCGGTGAAACTGTCCAACAGCCCGATCACTGTTCCCAGGAGGCCAATGAGCGGACCCGCATGGGCGATGGCGTTCAAGATGCCCAGAAAGCGCTCCAGCCGCGGCACTTCGAGCTGCCCGGCCTCCTGAACGATTTCTTTCAACTGCTCCCGCGGCGCGTGATGACGCAGAAGCGCGGCGTGAATCACGCGCCCGGCCGGGACCCGCGTGGCGACACATTCCTGCAAGGCTTCGGCGAAGTTTTTGCGGCGGATCAAACTCGCCAGACCGGCTAGGAACTCGCCGATATTCATGCTCGCCCGGTGAAAGTAGGCCAGCCTCTCCAAGAAGATCGCTCCGGCAAAACACAGGCACCCAATCAGAAGCCAGACAAGAGGTCCGCCTTTGGAGATAAGATCAATCATGGGCCGGGATCAGAAAGGAGAGTGGAAAATGCCAGCACGAAGCCGCATTTCGGAAGATGCCTCGTACAACGCAAGTTTTATGCCGAGTAGCACGGCTTGTAAACATTGGAAATAAACGGGATAGCCGGGGCAAGGTCAAGTCTGGTCAAGGCGGCCTCGGACATTCCCCCTACCCCAGCCGTCCCGGTGACATTCATACCAAAACCTGTCACCGCCCGCTCTTGCGTCCCTTCCCCGAACCCGCTCCAATGAGCGGATGAAACCCTTCGATCTTCAGGTCAACGGCTACGCGGGCACCGACTTCAACGGTGACAACCTCACCCCCGAAGCCCTGCATATCGCCTGCGCGGCGCTTGTCGAAGACGGATGCGACTCCATCCTGGCCACCTTCATCACCGACGAGGTTCCAACTCTCGAACGCCGCATCGGCAGGCTCGTCGAACTGCGCGAGAAGGACGAACTGGCCCGCCGGATGATTACCGGTATTCACATCGAGGGCCCCTTCATCAATCCCGTCAAAGGCTACGTCGGCGCCCACCCGCCACATGCCGTCAAACCGGCCAATATCGACGATGCCAAGCGCCTCCTCGCCGCTGCAGGCGGCCTTGCGAAGCTCGTCACTCTCGCCCCCGAGCACGACGAAGGCAGCAAGACGACCGCCTTCCTCGCCTCGCAGGGTGTCATCGTTTCCGCCGGCCACTGCGATCCCTCGCTCGACCAGCTCCGTGCCGCCTGCGACGCCGGTTTGACCATGTTCACCCATTTGGGCAACGGCTGCCCCGTCCAGATGCACCGCCATGACAATATCATTCAGCGCGCACTCAGCCTGCACGAGCGACTCTGGATCTGCTTCATCCCGGACGGCGTGCATGTGCCGTTCTTTGTACTGAAAAACTGGCTCGCCAGCATCGGTCTCGACCGCACCATCTTCGTCACCGATGCCATCTCCGCCGCCCGTCTCGGCCCTGGCCGCTACACGCTTGCTGGGTGGGACATCCTCATCGGCGACGACCTCGTCGCTCGTTCCCCCGATGGCACTCACTTCGTCGGCAGCACCGTCACTGTCCCACGCATCAAAGCCAACGCCTACGAGCAACTCGGCATGAGCGAGGAGCAGTTGAAGCAGGTACTGGATGTGAATCCGCGGAAAGCGGTCGGAATCTGATCCAGGCACGATCAAAGGCGAAGGCGCCGGGATTTCTCCCGACGCCTTCATTGTGGATCGGCCCTCATAAGCCGGATTCTGTGTCTCGACGCCTTGCGACGCCTCGTTGTGATCATTTATCTGTCGGACCGAGCGGCCGGTCCGCCCCTGCTTGCGCAGTGGTGCGACTATTACCCGGAGCTATCCATCCCTTGCGGGACTTGCGGCCAGGCGGGCCGTTTCTCCTGTTCTGTCTTGCACCGCATGAGGTTTGTCGTGCCCCCTTCCTCGCGGTCGGGGCGGTGGGCTCTTACCCCGCCGTTTCACCCTTACCATGCCGAGGCATGGCGGTTTGTTTTCTGTGACACTGTCTGTGACCGCGGCTTGCACCGCAACCCCCACGCTTTCACGTGGCATGCTGCCCTGTGGTGTCCGGACTTTCCTCCCGCTTGCCATCTTGCGATGACAAACGAGCGATCACTCCGACCGACCCGCCAGCAGCGTAGCCAAAGCCTACGCAAAGGGCAAGGTTCGATTCGGGACAACGAGGAATCAACCCGCGGCGGCCTCCTCCACGCTCACGCAGGTGCAGACGAGGTGGCGGTCGCCGTAAACGTTGTCGATGCGTGACACCGGCGGCCAGTATTTACTCTCCTGCACCCAGGGAAGCGGGAAGGCGGCCGCCTCGCGCGTGTAGGCATGCGGCCAGTCGCTTTTCGTCACGGCTGCGGCGGTGTGCGGGGCCTGCTTGAGCGTGTTGTCGGTCGCATGATACTGGCTGCTTTCGACGCCGATCATCTCGCCATGGATGCACTGCATGGCTTCGCAGAAACGGTCCAGCTCGGCTTTGCTCTCGCTCTCCGTGGGTTCGATCATGAGCGTACCCGCCACCGGCCAGCTCATCGTCGGCGCATGATAACCGAAGTCCATGAGGCGCTTGGCCACGTCCTCGACGGTGACCTTGTGGAAGTGGCTGAAGTCGAGGATGCATTCGTGGGCGACGAGTCCGTTCCGGCCTTTGTAGAGCGTGGGGAAGTTTGTCTCGAGTTTCTTCGCCACATAGTTCGCGTTGAGGATGGCAAACTGGGTCGCTTCCACCAGGCGCGGCCCCATCATCGCGATGTACATCCATGAAATCGTGCAGATGCTCGCGCTGCCCCACGGTGCGGAGCACACGGCTCCTTCATGACGTTCTTCACTCCACGTTTGATGTCCCGGCAGATGTGGACGCAGATGCGCGGCCACGGCGATGGGCCCGACGCCCGGACCGCCGCCGCCGTGCGGGATGCAGAAGGTTTTGTGCAGATTGAGATGGCAGACGTCCGCGCCGATGCGGCCCGGCGAGGTGAGGCCGACCTGCGCGTTCATGTTCGCCCCATCCATGTACACCTGCCCGCCGTGATCGTGCGTGAGCTGGCAGATCTCGATGATGGACTCCTCGAACACGCCATGCGTGGAGGGATAGGTGATCATCAGCGCAGCGACCTTGTCCTTGTTGGCTTCGAGCTTCGCCTTGAGATCGTCGAGCGCCACGTTGCCGTGGTCGTCACACAGGACGGGCACCACTTTAAAGCCACACATGACCGCGCTGGCGGGATTCGTCCCGTGCGCAGACGTCGGAATGAGGCAGACATCGCGATCGCCCTCACCACGCGCGGTGTGGAAGCGTTTGATCGCGAGAAGGCCGGCGTATTCGCCCTGCGAACCGGCGTTGGGCTGAAGCGAAACCGCGTCGAATCCAGTGCATTCGGCCAGCCAGGATTCGAGATCGCCAAACATCGTGCGATAACCTTCCGACTGGTCGTGCGGGCAGAAGGGATGCAGGCCGTTCACTTCCGGCCAGCTCAACGGCATCATCTCTGCGGCGGCATTCAGCTTCATCGTGCACGAGCCGAGCGGGATCATGCTGCGGTTCAAGGCGATGTCCTTGGCCTCGAGGCGGTGCAGGTAGCGCATCATCTCCGTCTCCGAGTGATACGAGTTGAAGACGGGATGCGTGAGAAAGTCCGACTCGCGATGATGCAGAGCGGAGCAGTGCAGGGGATGGTCGTCCGTCAGCGCGGGAGTCTGCTGCGGCTTGGCAATGCCGAAGGCGGCCAGCAGCCCGGTGAGTTCCTCTTCGCGCACGCGTTCGTCGAGCGCGACGCCGACCGTGGTGGCGTCGATCTTGCGCAGGTTGATGCCAAACAGCAGGGCGCGTTTCAGCAGGTCATCCGCATTTGGCACGCGCACGCTGATGGTGTCGAAGAAGTCGTCACTGAGCACGTCGATGCCGCCGCGCAGCAGCTCGCCTGCGAGCCAGGCGGCGGCGCCGTGCACACGATGGGCGATCGCCTTGAGTCCCTGCGGACCATGATACACCGCATACATCGAGGCCATGACGGCCAGCAGCACTTGCGCGGTGCAGATGTTGCTGGTTGCCTTCTCGCGGCGGATGTGTTGCTCGCGTGTCTGCAGCGAGAGACGATACGCCGGTTTCCCCGAGGCATCTTTGGAGACGCCGATGAGTCGGCCCGGCAGACGACGCTTGAGCGCATCCTTCACCGCCATGAACGCGGCATGCGGTCCGCCAAATCCGAGCGGCACGCCGAAACGCTGGCTGTTGCCCACGCAAATGTCCGCGCCGAATTCGCCGGGCGGTCGCAGCACACTGAGCGCGAGAAGATCGGCGCTGACGATCAGCAATGCGCCCGCCTCATGCACTTGCGAGGCGAGTTCGGAGTAATCATGAATGACACCGAGCGTGTCCGGATACTGCACGAGCACCGCGGCGAGGCCCTTGGTGCCGTCGTGCTTCCATTGCAGCGCATCGCCCACCTCCACGCGGATACCATGCGCGTCCATGCGCGTGCGCACGACTTCGATGCAATGCGGATGGCATTTGTCTGAGACAAACACGCGCGAGGCGCCTGCCACCTGTGCCACGGCGAGTCCCAGCGCTTCGGCGCAGGCGGTGCCTTCATCGAGCAGCGAGGCGTTCGCGACATCGAGCGCCGTAAGATCCCGGATCATCGTCTGGAAATTGATCAGCGCTTCGAGACGACCCTGAGCGATCTCAGCCTGATACGGCGTGTAGGCCGTGTACCAGCCGGGATTCTCTAGAATGTTCCGCTGGATGACCGGCGGCGTGAAGGTGTCGTGATAGCCGAGACCGATGAACGAGCGGAGCACCTTGTTCCGCCCCATGATCTGCCGCATGCGGCGCAGCGCCTGCTCCTCGCTCAGCGGCGGCGGCAGATTCAGCGGATCGCGCACGCGGATGCCCTCCGGCACCACCTTGTCGATCAGCGCGTCGATGCTGTTGAAGCCGAGCGTTTGCAGCATGCTCTCCGCCTCGGTGGCAGAGGGTCCAATGTGACGGCGGAAAAAATTCGTGGGCATGGAGGCGTGAAAGCTAGCCAGCCATGGGGCGCTGTCACTTGCCAAACAGGTCCCAGAATTTTTTCTCGGACGCCTTCTGCTTGCCTTTTGCCTCACGGAGGAACGGAGCCAGCGCGGCGAGGTTCATGATCCAGTGATTGAGCAGATTGAACGGGAAGCGCAGCGGGCGGGCGAAATCAACGAAGAGCACCACGCGGAAACCGTCCGTGTCGTTCCAGACTTCGTGGTTGTAGGTGTCGTCAAAGACGACCGCCTTGCCTTCCTGCCAGGCATAGACCTGGTCGGCGATGCGAATGCGGCACTGGTTCGCGGGCTCGGGCACCATGAGTCCCAGATGCAGACGCAGCACGCCGGCCCAGGGTCCGCGATGCTCAGGGATGTGCTTGTTCGGCGACAGGATCGAAAAGAAGCCAGTGGTGCAACCGGGGATCATCTCCAGCACCTTCATCGTCTCGGGGCAGTGGCGCGCGTTTTCAGTACAGTCCATGCCGACGCCCTTGAGGAAGAAGGTCTTCCACTGGTCGTCGCCCTGGATCATGCCGACTTCCTTCACGATGTCCTGAAAGCTCGGCATCGCGTCGCGATACTTCATCACCGCGTCCAGTTCGGCGCGGACCTTCTGCCAGTTCGCCTCGACGTCTTTCACCCACGGAAAATGACGAGAGTCGTAGATCGGCGGATCGCCGTGGATCGAGCAATGGGCGATGACGGCTTCAATGACGTCCTGCAGCCAGTTGACGAGGCTTTCGAGGAGACCTTTGGCAGGAAAAGTCCGGTGGCGGCGATGATAGGCGTCGATGTCTTTGAGGACGAAGCCTTCGGGAAATGCGACGGCAGGGGCGGTATCTTCAACGGGCATGGTTCAATCAACGAAACGGGTAACGAATCCGCCACGTCTTGCAGCAGGAAACAGCACCCATTTTTTGCGTGGGTGAGACTCGGTGAGAACGCACGTTCAACCGATGTGCTTGCGATAGGCCTCGGCGTCCATCAAGGCGTCCGCCTCTGCCGGATTGGCGGCCTTGATCTTGAATATCCAGCCACCGGCGTAGGGGTCGGTGTTCAACAAACCAGGGTCGCCGCCCAGCGCTTCATTGATCTCGACGATCTCACCGGACACGGGTGCATAAATGTCACTCGCCGCCTTCACGGACTCGATTACGCAAACCTGCTGTCCAGCACTGACCTGGGTGCCGATTTTTGGCGGATCGACAAAGACCACATCAGTAAGTTCAGCCTGCGCATGATCGGTGATACCAACTGGCGAAGGAGTTTGCGTCAGATCGATCCATTCGTGGGATTCGCGGTAGCGGAGGTTGTCGGGAACGTTGCTCATGATGATGTGGGTGGAAAGTCAGGCAGCAGGCTTGCGATAGAAAGGCTTCTTTACGATTTCGGCAGGAAACCGTCGGCCGCGAATCTCGATTTCAACGATGTTGCCGATTTTCGACGCGTCCGTCGGCAGATAGGCCATGCCGATGCCAGTTCCGAGACTCGGAGATTGGGAACCGCTGCATACTTCGCCGACGATCTCACCGGCGAAGGCCACGGGATAATGCGGTCGCGGAGGCGGCGCGGCGCCCGTCATGCGGAAGGCGGCAAGCTTGTCCTGCAATCCGGCGGCTTTTTGTGCCACCAAAGCCTCGCGGCCGACGAAGCCGCCTTTTTCCAAGTCCACAAAATAGCCGAGTCCGGCCTGTAGCGGCGTGCGATCCTCAGAGAGATCGTTGCCGTTCAGCGGATAGCCCATCTCCAGCCGCAGCGTGTCGCGCGCTCCGAGCCCGCAGGGCACACCCCCGGCATCCTTCACCGCATCCACGATTTTCCGAAACCAGGATACGGCGGTCTCGGCGGGCATGAAGAACTCAAAGCCCTCCTCGCCAGTGTAGCCTGTGCCGCACAACCACATTGGCCCGTTTTCGGTCATGGTGACGAGGATTGCATTGTGCTCGGGATACGAATCCACGCCGCCGAAGACGGCTGCGGCGACTTCCCTCGCCTTCGGCCCCTGAATCGCCAATCCAGCCGTAAAATCACTCGCGTTGGCCATCAGCACATCATCATCCTCGGTGAGGAGGGACTCAATCTGCGCCCAGTCGGCGTCGATGCGCGACGCATTGACGACCAGAAAAACTCCCGCTCGCTGGTTCGATAAACGATCAAGTCGTCGATCACCCCTCCACCGTCATTGAGCATCATGGTGTACTGACCTTCGCCCGGTTGCAGTTTGGCAATGTTGTTGGTGAGAACGCGGTTCAGAAAAGCTTCCGCCCCCTTTCCGCTGACGATGATCTGCCCCATGTGGGAAATGTCGAACACACCGACCGTTTGACGCACGGCCTTGTGCTCTTCCACAATTCCGGAATACTGAACCGGCATCTCCCAACCAGCAAAAGGCACCATCCGCCCTCCAAGTTCGAGGTGTACCTCATGGAGCGGCGTTCGGCGGAGATTGGCGGGGGTGGTCACGGCGGCACGGTGGGAAGCAGGCAATGCTTGTCAACGCAACGCCACGCCGCCGGAAGATCTCAGACGGCTCTGTGCAGCCAGACGGCACAAAAAAACCGCATCCGCGCGGAGGCGGATGCGGCGTGGGAATTCGAAAACGAATCGGGGTGCTAATTAGGCGTCCTTCTTCTTCTTGCCCTGGGCGGTGAATTCTTCCTTGGAAAGGGAACCGTCGCCATTCTTGTCCTTCTTGCCAAAGACTTCACCGGCCTTGGTGGCGTCTTTCTTGCCCTGAGGAGAAGCGAGGAACTCGTCCTTGCTGATGGAACCGTTGCCGTCCTTGTCGAGCTTCTTGAACACGGCTTCCATATCAGGAGCCTTTTTCTTGCCGCCTTCCGGCTTCTTGTCGCCTTCAGCGGCGTTGACGGTAGCGGCGAGGGCCAGGATGGCGAGGAGGGAGGTGATGGATTTCATAGACTGTGGTTGTTGTATTTTATTGTTTCTGGAACGCAGGAGTTGGGGTTCCAAGCCAGCGTGCGGCGTCCTTAAACGCCAAGCCCCTCAGACAGTTTCAAAAATTCTTTCGAGGAATTTTTTGGACGACAATTTCCACACAAAAGCCCGGTTTAGAGCAGTCGGGCGGCGGCCTCGGCCAAGGCGCTGCGCTCCCCTTTCACTAGAGGAACATGGGCCGCGAAGGCCTGTCCGCGCATGCGCTGGCGGGTGTAAACGAGGCCGTTGCTGCGGCTGTCCACATAGGGGTTGTCGATTTGCGCCGGATCGCCGACGAGGACCAGTTTGGAGCCACGGGACATGCGGGTGACGATGGTTTTCGCCTCCAGAGGGGTGAGTTGCTGCGCTTCGTCCAACACGAAAAAGCGGTCCGGAATGCTGCGACCGCGAATGTAGCAAAGAGCCTCGACTTCGATGACCCCCTGTTGAATGAGCGGGTCGTAAGGCGCAGCGGGAGTCTGGGCCTGCTGCGGATCGGGCAGAAAGCGGTTTTTCTTGCGGTTCGGTCCCTGCGGTCCCGGCTCCACAGGACGCATGAGTAGATCCAGGGCGTCGTAAACTGGCTGCAACCAGGGGCGCATCTTCTCCTGCAGGGATCCGGGCAGAAAGCCGACGGTCTGCCCCATCGCTACAATCGGACGGCTGACGGTCAGTCCATGATAGGTGCGGCCAAAGACCTGCTGAAGTCCGGCGGCGACGGCCAGCAGCGTCTTTCCCGTGCCTGCCTGCCCATAGCAGGTGACGAGGCTGATCTCGGGATCGAGCAGGGCGTCGAGCAGACAGGCTTGGCCGAGGTTCATCGGCTTGATGGCGCGCCCCTGACCGACCTTGATGGATTCAGGCGTGTGGTGCAGCCGGACAAACTCGCCCGCCGCGCTGAGTTTCGCGGGCATGGTGGCCTTTGCGCCTGCGCAGAGCAGGGCGTAGTCGTTCACGACCATGCCGGAGAGGCGGTTTTCCGCCAGAGTGAGGCGTCCGCTGCTGGCAAAACGCTGCAACTCGTGCTGGCTGACCTCGACGCGGGCGATGTCAAAGTTCGCCACCTCGCGCGGCTCGACCTTGTCGTGCAGGTAATCCTCGCACTGGATGCCCACGGCACGCGCCTTGAGCTGCATGTTAAGATCCTTGCTGACCAGGATGACAGGCGGTGAGACTTGCTCCCGCAGCCAGAGCGTGCACGCAAGGATGCGGTGGTCTGCCTTCTCCAGATCGTGAAAAATACGTTCGAATCCCTGCACGCTGGCGTATTTCCGGGCTCCGGCGGGATCGTAAACCGCCAGCCGGATGCTGCCGCCTCCGCTGGTCGGCACCCCCTTGGTGACGTTGGCGCCTTCGGCGGTGAAGATTTTCATGAGCGCCCGGTGCACCTCGCGGGCATTGGCACCGCGCTCGGTCATCTCGTTTTTAAAGCGATCGAGCTCGCTGAGCACGTCCACGGGGATGCAGATGTGGTGCTCAGCAAAACGGTGAATGCAGGCCGGGTCGTGCAGCAGGACGTTGGTGTCGAGGACGAAAGTCTTGGTGGAGGTGGCGGCTTTGGACGGGCGACGACGGGGAGAAGGAGAACGGGACTTCACAGACAGGGGACCAGAATCGGAGGGGCGGGTGGAAATGAGGGTCGGGGCTACGGATGCAGGATGATCGTCGCGGTCCATGGGTAGGGTTGGGTTTGAGTTTTCGTCTTTGCGGAAACGGCAGGGACAGTTTTTCGCTGGCGCAGCTGGAGTGCCAAACGTACCGAACCCTTGATGTGATTTTTCGAATGAATCACGGTATTTGCTAGAGACTGTCAGAGCGTGCAGTCGCTGGCAAGAACTTATTCACAAACATTAAGTTTATTCACATTAGCCAACTTTTCATTGCTGTCCTACTCCAGCGGCACCTCGAAATACTCTAGGGCCCATTCGCGCATGTAGCGCACCCGATTGGGCACAAATCGGTAAATGATGAGTTCGGGATTTTCGAGACTGCCAAGGTAGGCGCGCAGAAGAGGACTTGCGTCCCAAATCTCCTGCAACAGAGGACGCTGGGTGACGATTTCCGCCGTGGCCGTGATGCGCACCTGATGATGATCGTCATCCGTGTAGCAGAGTTCGGCCTTCGGATTAACCTCCAACTCGCGCGTCTTGCCGTAGCGCCGCAGATTCGCGACATAAACGGTGAAACCATCCGTGCGAACAGGAGAGACCGGGCGCAGGCGCGGCTGGTCGCCGTCCAAGGTGGCCAGCATCGGAAACTTCGCGGCCTTCATCGTGGCTCTGGCAAGGTCCGGAAGCTGGGCGGGATCGACAGGTTGGGGCTGGGGAGGCTGCGGCATGACGGCTCAAAGGATAGCGCCGGAAGCCCGCCTGTCGAATCTGCGGCCATTTTTGGAGTTCCCAAAACCCGCCGACCCGCTAGGCTGCTGCGCTTTCTCCCGTGCAATGAAGAATCTGCCCACCGCCTTTCAGCGCAGCGTCCTGTGGACGGCTGTAACGGCACTGTCCATCACAGTAATCGGAGCGCTGGCCGTGGGACTCGTGTATCTCTTCACGCAAATCATGGCCTTCCTGCAGCCCATTCTGGTGCCCTTTGCAGTGGCCGGCGTGCTGGCCTACCTCCTGGAACCGGCGGTGGAGTGGTTAGAGAAACGCGGCCTGAACCGGCAACGTTCTGTGCTGCTGGCCTTTGCCATGTTCGCGCTGGCGATGGGCGGACTTGGCTGGTGGATGGTCGTGAAGCTCGGCGATCCGGCGGTCCATCTGGCGGAGAGGGTACCGGGCTACGTCACCAAGGCGAGAAAAGCGGTGCTCGATTTTTCGAAAGACTACGGCATTGCCCTGCCCCACATCAGCGAGATCCCGCCAGTCGAGACTCCCGCGACCGAGCAAAATCCGCCCGAAGAGACGGGCTCAGGGGAATCAGTTTTCGATTTCGACCTGCAATCCTTCCTGAACGGCGACTGGGCTAAAACGACACTGCCGAAAATGCCCGGAATGGTCTGGACGTTTGTGAAATCGAGCGTGGGCGGTTTCCTTGGGGTTTTCGGCTTCGTGCTGTCCTTCATCATCGTGCCGCTCTACCTCTACTACTTTCTGATCGAGAGCGCGAAGATTCAGGAATCGTGGTCGGACTACCTGCCCCTTCGAGCTTCCGCCTTCAAGGATGAGGTCGTCAGCTGCCTGAACGAAATTAACAACTACCTCATCGCCTTTTTCAGAGGGCAGCTTTTTGTCAGCGTGATCAACGGTATCGCCACTGGCATCGGACTTGCCGTGGTGGGCTTGGATTTCGGTCTGCTCATCGGTTTGGCACTCTGCATTGCGGGCATCATTCCTTACGTCGGCATCGCCGTTTGCTGGATCCCGGCAGTAATTATCGGCGCTGTGCAGGGTGGCAGTGCGCTGGTGCCGGGAGATCCCTGGTGGATCATGCCACTGGTGGTGACGATCATCTTTGCCGTGGTTCAGCAGATCGACGCCCTCTTCATCACCCCGCGAATCGTGGGTGAGGCCGTGGGGCTGCATCCGATGACCGTCATTGCCTCCGTCCTCGTCTGGGGCCTGCTGCTGGGAGGCCTGCTCGGCGCGATCCTGGCGGTGCCGCTCACGGCTTCGGTGAAGGTGCTTTTTCAGCGCTATGTCTGGCGCGCCCGTCTGGCACCGCAGACCATCGGGGGAGCGCGAAGGGAGGAAACCGCATGCTGACGACTTCCCGCACACCGGGTATCCTGCATGCGGGCTCGCGAACAAGTCGTTCCACCAGTGGCGTGCTGGGATTCATGCTGGCGTGCGCCGCGAGTATCCTTTTGCTGCGTCTGCTGCTGCACTTTTTTCAAGACGAGAATCTACCCCGGGTAAATCAGTGGAACGCCCTTGGACTGGCTCTGGTCGGCTGCGTCCTGTTCTACATTGGCACCACGCTTTTCATCTCTTTTGTAACAGGGAACGAAAGGAAACTGCGGATCAGCGATGAAGGCATCCGGTATGGCTGGGCATGGCTGCCTTGGACTCTCGTGCACAAGTTCGAGGTGCTACAGCTGCGCGGGTTCTATCAGATTCGTGTCGTCCTCAAGCGTTCCTGGTTCAGGAATCGCTGGCTGTTAACCGATGAGGGGATGTCGCGGGAACAATCTTCGGAACTCGTCGAGGCGCTCCGTGCGCTCGTGCTGCCCTCCCACCCGGACGTCGTCATTTCCGACCTTCCTCAGCTCAAGGGTACGTCCGGACAGCCCGAGCCACTCAAGCTCAAAGTCGAGCAATCCCCGCCCCCCGCCTGATCCTGCGATGCAAAACCTGCTCTTTGTCTTTCTCGGCGGCGGCATCGGCTCCGCACTGCGCTATCTCACGATCATCGGCGTCGCGCGGTTGCTGCCAAAGACGGCTTTTCCGTGGGGTGTCTTCACGGCGAACATTCTCGGCAGCTTTGCTCTGGGATTTCTTTTTGCGCTGCCAGCGATGCAGGAAAAAAACAGCGGGATGTGGCTCTTTTTTGCCACGGGCGCGCTCGGCGGCTACACAACCTTTTCGACGCTGGCAAACGACTCCTGGCTACTCCTCCTGAACCAGCATTCTTGGCTGGCCCTGCTCAACGCGTTTGGCAGCATCCTCCTGGGCATCACTGCGGCGGCGCTGGGCTGGTGGGCCGGTGGCAAATGCGCCTGATTATTCGGCGTTGCCTACGGCAGGCGCCGGGGCCGCCTCAGCATCCTCTTCCTTGGCCGATCCCACCTTGAGTGAAATCTTGATCCCGTGCTTCGCGGCGGCGGTGTTCAGCAGAGAGCGAATCGCGCTAACCGTCATGCCATTCTTGCCGATGACATGCCGCACGTCTTCCTGCGCGAGTTGGACGCGGTAAGTCACCGCCCCATTGACATTCGTGCCTATGGCGATGCTGGCCTGCTGCGGGTGGT
Source organism: Prosthecobacter sp. (assembly GCA_041395065.1). Taxonomy (GTDB): domain Bacteria; phylum Verrucomicrobiota; class Verrucomicrobiia; order Verrucomicrobiales; family Verrucomicrobiaceae; genus Prosthecobacter. The sequence goes on from JAWLBG010000019.1 coordinate 67,600, forward strand.
CGATCAAATTCGCCACCACGTAAGAAAGGAACTCGCGGAGGGCTTCCGGCGCGTCCATGGCCGGATTAAGCGGAGACCGAAGCCTGCTTGATGATGCTGGCGGCGGTTTCGGACGGTTTGGCTCCCTGGGAAATCCAGGCATTGACGCGCTCCAGATTCACCGTTGCGTTCTTGATGCCCTTCTGGGGATCATAGGTGCCGAGGATTTCAAGGAAACGACCGTCACGACGCACACGCTTGTCGGCGGCGACAAGGCGGAAGACGGGGCGGCCTTTTTGGCCCTCTTGACGGAGACGGATAACTACGGCCATGATTCTTTGGAGTACAGGGGTGGGGTCAGGTTTTGGGGACGCGCATGGTGGAGACTCCCGGCCGGAAAGCAACCGGAATTTTCACCGTGTTCCAACGTGCGGCAGGTTTCGCGGCCGGGAACTGCGCCGAAAGAGCCGAATACCGGTTCCCCATCCGGGTCAGATCGTCATCGAGGAGTAACCGCCGTCGACCACCATTTCATGGCCGGTAATGAAGGAGCTTCCCTCCCCCGCCAGCAGCAGCGCCGCCGCAACGAGTTCTCTAGCCTCGCCAAAACGGTTCATCGGCGTGTGGCCCATGATTTTAGCGACACGGTCGGGCGTGAGCACTTTCTTGTTCTGCTCGGCCGGGAAGAAGCCGGGAACGAGCGTGTTCACGCGGATGCCGAGCGGTGCCCATTCGCGGGCGAGGTTCTTGCTGAGGTTGTGCACCGCGCCCTTGCTCATCGAGTAGGTAAACACGCGGCTGAGCGGCAGCAGTCCGGACATGGAGCCAAGATTGATGATCGAAGCCGGCACCTTCGAGTCGACGAAATACTTCCCGAACACCTGACAGGCCAGAAACACGCCCTTCGTGTTGATGTTCATGATGCGGTCGTATTCATCCTCAGGAATGTCGAGAAAGGGTGTCGCGGAGTTCACGCCAGCGCCATTCACGAGAATGTGGCAGCCGCCGGAACGTTCCAGCACCTGGTCGAGCAGGATCTGCAGGTCGGCTTTGCGGCTGGCGTCGGCGGAGACGAAGTAGGCCTTACCACCGTTGGCTTGAATCGTATCGAGGCGCTTTTCCGCCTTCGTGTGGTCACGCCCGACCAGCACGACTTCCGCACCTGCGGAAGCGTAGCCTTCGGCGATCGCGCCGCAGAGTTCGCCGGTGCCGCCGATGACGACCGCCGTTTTGCCTTGGAGAGAGAAGAGTTCGAAAATGGAGGACATGGAAGGGCGGCACTTATGGCGTGCCATTCACACGCCGCAAGCTGGCTGTCTCGACAGTTTCGTCGTCTTGACACCCGGCTCCCGCCGCATTCTCGTTCCGCATGCCCTGGGGCCACGTCTTCACCTTTTTTGCCGGTATCCTCGTCGGCGCCGCGACGATCGTGCTCTGGAAGGCCCTGCGCTTCGCCGCGGATCTGCGCGCCGCCCGGCATGCGGTGGCCAGCTACGTCTTTCCAGAATGCGGAGTGGCTGACGAGCAGGCTCATCAGGCTGTGGAGGAGTGCAAAAACCGGCTGCGCTGGCAGAAGAATCTCAATCCCGAATGGCTGCCGCCGCTTGTTGAAGAGGTGCCCAAGCTCGTGCGTGAAATCGCCGCCATTTATCACCCCGGAAAACAGGACGCCCTGCTCGCACCGGGCCTGAGCCAGTTTTCACGCGCCGTCCATCTCGCCGCCATGGATGTGGCGGATTTTTTGCAGACGCGCTCCATCGGCCGCCTTGTCGATGTCAGCGCCAGCACCGCGCTCAAGACATGGGAGATGACCCACAAGATCGCCAGACACGAAAAGCTGCAGGCCGCCAACAAATGGTACAAGCGCCTGCTGCCCGTGTGGCAGGTCGTCCGCTTCAAGTCTCCGGTCATGTGGGCCAGCATGGCAGTCTCCAACGTTGCCGCACGCACACTCCAACCGGCCGTGGTCGACATCATCGCCCGCCGCGCAATCGATCTCTACAGTGGAAGGCTGGGCAAAAGTTCATCTTCGGCTCCCGCTAAATCACCGGCAAAAATCGTGACGCAGGAAGAAGCAGCTCCTCCCACCTCGTTGTGACTACTTCTTCTTTGACTTCAAACTCGCCAGATAGGCCACGACATCACGGATCTGCGGCTTGGTGAGGATGCCGAGCATGGGCGGCATGACGCTAATGGGCGGGGTGCTGGTGGCGATTTGATCGCGTGCGATGGTTTGAGTTTTACCGTCGGGCGTGCGCAGGACGATCTTCTTTTTGTCCTCTTTCTCGAGCGCCGCCGAGAGAACCTTGCCGTCCTTCAGGGTGATGGAAACAAGACCGAAACCCGGAGCAATTTGGGCGACGGGATTGAGCAAAGATTCCAGGATGTATGCGCGGTCCTTCTGGCTGCCGATGTATTTCAAATTAGGTCCGACTTGGCTGCCCTCCTTTGCTTCGATGGTGTGGCAGGCGATGCAGTTGGCACCGAGGTGATTGCTCACAATGTCGCGGCCGGAGGCGACGTCTCCGCCATCGAGAAGTTCGGTGTTGTTCGTTTGAATCGCCGCGAGTTTGTCCTTCAAGCTTTCGCGTGTGGCGGCGGCCTTGAGGATATCGAGTTGAATGGCGGCGGGTGCCTTTTTTTGGGCGAGCTTTTCGAGCCACTGTCCGATGACCGCGTCGTCTTGCGAGTTCGCCAAAAGAGCGAGAGCGAGCTGCTTGCTGGTCGTGTCGCCGCTTTCGAGGACTGCGGCGGCTTCGGTGATGGCGCGTTCGGGCTGGCGGGCAAAAATCTGCCGCAAACCTTCGCGGCGGAGTTCGGCGGGCGCCGTTTTGGCAAGAGCGAGGTCCACGGCGGAAGAAAACTCCGAAGAAGCGACGTGCTGGGCGGCCATCAATTTCAGGGCCTCGGCGCGAAGATGAGCGGGAGCGTTTTTGTCAGCGAGAATCTGCTGCAAGACGGCTGGTTCGACGCGTAGTTGGAGTTGCATCAGCAACTCGACCGCTTTGCTCTTGAGGTCGCCATCTTGAATGGCCAGCAGGGCGTCGAGATGCGGCTGCAAAAGTGCCGCAAAGGCTTTTTCATCACGCGGGGCGGTCTCGTGGGCGTGACCATCGATGCGATCAAGGCGCGGTGGATGTGAGAACGTGAGCAGCACATTGAGAGCTTCGGCTTGAAGTTCGGAAGGCTTCAACGCGGCCTGGATGACCGGCTCAGCCACGCCCAGACGCAGGCAGGCATTCAGCCCGCGGGAAGATGGACGCCGGGTCAAGGCGGACAACGCTTCTGGAATGCCGGCGTCATCGTGAATGGCGCGTTCGGCTTCATCTGCGAGCGCTTTGTTAGCAAGGAAGTCTGCGACACGGGGCGAATGCTGTCGTGCGAGCGCCAGAAGGCAGCCAAGCGAACTCGCGTCATCCACATGCGAGGCAAGCTCCGATTCCTGGACGCAGCCGGCGAGACCGGTGACGATGGCGTGACGCATGAACGGATCGCCGGATTCCATCGCGGCCATCGCGAGGAGGTCTTTTCCAGCCGCACGCTCCTCGAGCTTTCCGAGCGCGAGGGCGGCGTGAAAGCGGACGCGGGAGGAGCCATGCGCGAGCAGAGGGACGAGCGTTTTGCCGTCCGTCTTCGCGTCACCGAGCATCTTGGCCGTCTGGGTGAGGATTTCGGGATCAGAATCCTCAAGAAGCGCCGTCAGCACCGTCGGCTCCACTTTGCCGGCACGCAGACCCTGACCGAGTCCCCAGATCGCATGAATGCGGGCGAGCTGATCCGCTTTCACGTCAGATGCGACACCTTCGAGGGCGGCATAATCGCCCTTCTTGACGAGGGCGAACTGCGCACGGAGACGGACGCGTTGGTCGCGATTGGAAAGATGGCTGGCGTCGAGTTCGGCACTGAGGAGCCGCGCGGTTTCCAGACGTTCGGTGCTGTTTTTGCTGGTGGGGTCGTCGGCGAACCAGACCGCGCCTTTCTCATCAAGCGGATAACCGCCGTCCCAGTCAGCTATGATGAGTTCACCCGTCGGCGCAATGGCCAGACCGATCCCCATCGTGCCGCTGTGGATGAGACGCTCGTTTGTCATTTCGAAAGCGGAACCGGCTGGCACGATCTGAAACGCGGTCATCTGCCCGGAGGGAAACTGGTCGAGAATGAAATGACCGCGCAGCGAGGCGCCGAGCGCGGAACCGGGCTCATGCACGAATCCCGCGGGGCCATTGGAGTAATTCGCGAGCGGCGGCGTGATGAAAAGCGGTTGCCCCGGATGCTCGGGCTGCCAGATGCCGTCGCGCATCCAGCGGCTTTCCATTTTTTGATACTGGTGGCCGCAGCGCCAGCCGGAGTCGCTGCGCTCGGTGATGTAAACGAAGCGCTCGCGCTCACCGGGCATGTCGGCGTCGTTATCCACGCCGAAGATGTTGCCGAAGTCATCAAAGGCGATCTCCTGCACATTGCGCAGGCCGTGCGCGAAAACCTCGAAGCCGCTGCCGTCCGGCTCGCAGCGCAGAACGCAACCCTCATGCGGGTAGAACCAGCGTTTGCCCTCCTTGCTCATCACGTTCACGCCCTTGTCGCCGATGCTCCAGTAGATGCGTCCGTCGGGACCGACGCGCGGGCCGTGCATGTCATGTCCAGCATACGCGATGTGCATGCCGAAGCCGTGCGCGACGATCTCGCGCTCGTCGGCAACGCCGTCGTCGTTCGTGTCGCGAAGACGCACCAAATCCGGCGCGACAGTGACATAGACCCAGCCGTCGTGATAGAGAATGCCCGCCGCAATACCCGTGACGACGCTGTCAAAGCCTTCGGCAAAGACGGTCATTTTGTCCGCCGTGCCATCGCCGTCGGTGTCCCGGAGCTGGTAGATGCGCTCACTGTGCACGGTGAGGTCCTTCCAGTCGATGGAACCATCCTGGTTGTGGTCTTTGAGATCGCCGCGCGGCAGCCGCAGGTTTCCGGGCGCGAGTTCGCGTTTCAGGAAGGCTTCCTTCTCTTCGACGCTTGTCAGTGAGACATCGTCTGGAATCCACGCCGTGTGCTGGCGGATGTCGAGGTCCGCCGCCTTGCGCCGGGTGGTGGCGGAAACATAAACGCGCCCCTGCTCGTCCACAGTGACGGCGACAGGATCGGGCACATTGAGATCGCCCGACCATTTGTGGAATTCGAGTGCGGGCTTCTTGTCGGAGAGGGAGGTTTTTTTGTCGGCTGCGAGGCACGGCTGGACCAGTGACGCCGCGAGCAGGACGAGGGCGGTTTTTTTCATGAATTGGGGAAACTCAGTAGCGGCGCAGGGTGCAGTCCTGCGGCGGCCGGGAGTCGTCTGTCTTGGGGAAATCAAGCGTGTAATGCAGACCGCGGCTCTCATGCCGACGAATGGCGCACTCCACAATCAGGGAAGCGGTCTCGACGAGGTTTCGCAGTTCGAGGATCTCGCTGGTGACGCGGTTGTTCCAGTAAAACTCCTGCACCTCCCGCTTGAGATTGCGGAGACGCGCGGCGGCCCGCTGGAGACGTTTGTTGGTGCGCACGATGGAGACGTAATCCCACATCAGGCGGCGGATTTCGTCCCAGTTGTGGTAAATGACGACCAGTTCGTCATTCTCGACCGCACCACTGGTCTGCCACGGTTTAAGTTCATAGGTCTGCTCGGCCACTTTCCCGGGCGGCAGCTTTTTCAGCAGATGCGTCACAGCGCGCTGGGCGGTGACGCAGCACTCCAGCAGCGAGTTGCTGGCTAGGCGGTTTGCGCCATGCAGTCCGGTGCAGCCGACCTCGCCGACGGCGCAAAGACCTCGCACGCTGGTGGCGCCGTTCACGTCCGTCAGGATTCCGCCGCACTGGTAATGCGCCGCGGGAACAACGGGGATGGGCTCCTTGGTGATGTCGATGCCAACCTCGAGGCAAGCCTTCTGGATGTTCGGAAAGTGGCGACTGATGAACTCTGCCGGCTTGTGACTGATGTCGAGATACACACATGGACCGCCGGTGCGTTTGATCTCGTGGTCGATCGCACGGGCGACAATATCACGCGGGGCGAGCGAGCCGCGAGGATCGTAGCGGGGCATGAACTCCTCGCCATCCTTCCCGATCAACCGCGCCCCTTCCCCACGCATCGCCTCGGAGATCAAAAACGAGCGCTTCTGCGGATGATAGAGGCAGGTCGGATGAAACTGGATGAATTCCATGTTCGAGATCGTGGCGCCGGCCCTCCACGCCATGGCCACGCCGTCCCCCGTCGCGACTTTAGGATTAGTCGTGTAAAGATAGACGCGTCCGCAGCCGCCGGTGGCCAGGATGACGCGATCCGAGCGGAAGGTCTCCACCTCCCCGCTGGTCTCATTGAGCACATACAGACCCAGCACGCGATCCTCGGAGACCAGGCCGAGTTTCGCCGTCGTGATGAGGTCGATGGCGTAGTGATTTTCGTAAATGGTGATGTTCGGTTTCCCGCGCACCGCGGCGAGCAGCTTCTCCGTGATCTCGCGTCCCGTGGCGTCCGCGGCATGCAGGACGCGGCGCTTCGAGTGGCCGCCCTCCTTAGTGAGATCGAACTCCAGATGACCGTCCACAGCCTCCCGATGGTCGAAGTCCACACCCCATTTGACCAGGTCGTTGATTCGAGCCGGACCTTCTCCGACGATCGTCCGCACCGCCTTTTCGTTGCAGAGCCCGGCGCCGGCGATCAGCGTGTCACTCACATGGCGCTCGATGGAGTCCTCCTCGCTGGTCACGCAGGCGATGCCGCCCTGCGCCCAGTTTGAATTGGAGTCCAGCGCCGCCCGCTTGGTGACCATGGCCACGCTCCCATGCTCCGAGGCGTGCAGCGCGGCCACAAACCCGCCCGCACCCGTTCCGACAATGATAAAATCAGCCTCGATCATGGGTGCTGCCTATCGGCGTGGAATGGCGCGGATGCAAACGCCTCACCAGGACGTTCCCAGGCTCCAGCGGGTGGCGAGCGCGAGGAGATCCTCCCTCATCGGCCACTCGTCGGCGCGCGGTTCCTGACCTTCGTGGCGCTGGCTGGCGCCCTTGAGCGCCATGCAACCGGTGTTGTCACCGATCTCGCGAATGGCTTCGATTTCCTCGCTGCTGAGGCATTGCTCCGGCAGGGAGGCCAAATCGTCGAGCTTGCTTTCGATCGACCGGGCATCTTCGCCGTGCTCCTGAATCAGGGTGGGAACGACACTCTTCACCGCAGTGTTGCCCAGAGTCCACAGACAGGCCAGCTGCAGCATGCTCAGGCCGTGTTTTTCGGCGATCGGCCGCACTTTTTCGAGCTTTTCGACGCCGTGCTCGATCCAGCCCCCGGGACGGTGCGTGCGATGGTCACCGTCGCGGAACTTGTGGCCCGGTTTCACGTCGTCATGAAACAGTCCGCCGTAATCGACCACTCGGGCCATGATATCGACGCCGTTCTGTTTCGCCGCTCCCAGCACATGCTGTCCGGGCCAGGGCTCGAAAGGGTTCAAAATGATCATCGCCCAGTCCATGCGGTCGCCGAAGCGCTCGAAGCACTCGATCATGTCCAGCGTAAAGCCGTTCGCCGGTCCGGGAGCGATGCCGAGACGGTCGGTGAGGCCTTCGGTTTTCAATGCAGTGAAAGCGTCCCAGACCTTCTCGCTCGTGTAGCTGATGCTGTCCGGATTGTGCAGCATGAGCAGGTCGAACTTCGAGGTCTGGCAGCGCTCGAGGCTCTTCTCCGTCGCCATTTTCAAGTAGTCGTAGTACTTCTCCGGCCCGCGAAGCGTGGGATCGGTGAAACGCGGATAGCCACGGGAACCCTGGCGGATGCCTTCGTAAATATCGTGACCCACAATGCCCGCCAGGCAGTATTCCTCGCGCGGAATGCCCTTCAGTGCCTCCCCGAGCAGGGCGTCCGCTCGACCCACGCCGTAAACGTCAGCGGTGACAAAAGTCCGCACGCCTTTCTCAAACGAATCGCGCATGAGCTGCATGTAATGCTCCTCGGTGAGCTGTTCTCCATAATGCATGAAGCGTCCGCCGCTCCAGGTGCCATAGGCTGTTCGTGTCAGGTTCATAAAGTGGTCAGTGGGAATTGAGGGATCGCATACATACCGGAAGCTCACCGGCTTTCAAATACCATCATAAGGGGCGCACCAAAGAACAAGATTCTCACACCTGCGAGATTCGCATTATCGGAAAGCCGTGCTTTACCTCCGCGTTTGTAGCCGAAACCCATGTCTCCGCGAACTCATTCCCCCAACCGCCGCCATTTCCTGAAATCCGCCGGCGTCACGCTCGCGCTGCCGATGATGGAGTCGCTTGGCTGGCGGGCCTTTGCCGCGTCGGCAAGCACGCGGCCCACGCGCATGGTCTGCATCGGCAACATGCTGGGCTACTACCAGCCCGCCTTCTGGCCGACGAAAACGGGGCGTGATTACGATCTCCCGCGTCTGCTGAAGCCGCTCGCCGAGCATCGGAAGGACTTCACGCTTTTCCAAGGCCTCGATCATGGACATAAAGGCGGGCACTTCGCGATCCACTCCTATCTGAGCGGCGTGCGCACGATGGATGCGAAGGGCATGCCGGACGGCAACATCACGATCGACCAGCGTGCGGCGGAGAGCATCGGCGGAGCGACGCGTTTTCCCTCGCTCGCCATCGGGTCGGAGGACGGCATTCATGGCGGCTGCCTGATGTCGTGGACGCGCAGCGGCACGCGTGTGCCGCCGATTCCAGGTCCTCGCGAACTCTTCCGCAAACTCTTTGTCTCCGACAGCGCAGACGATGTAGAACTGGCCAAGGACAAGCTCTCCCTCCAAGGCAGCATCCTCGACGCCGTGAACGGCGACGCGAAAGATCTTCAGCGAGTTCTAGGCAAGCGCGATCAGGAGAAGCTCGACGAGTACTTCACCTCCGTGCGCGACGTTGAGAAGCAGATCGAGCTCAACCGGCAATGGTCCGATGTTCCCAAACCGGATCCGGGCATGCCCGAGCCTCCAAACACCGACTTCGTCTCCGATCTCCCCGTCCTTTACGATCTGATTGCGCTCGCGCTGCAGACCGACTCCACGCGAATCACCACGTTGGAAATCGCCGGTGGATTCAACAGCTCCGCCTTCAATTTGCGCAAGGACTGGCATGCACTCTCGCATCACGGCCAGGTGCAGGAGAACATCGACGGACTGCTGACGCTTGAGCAGTATCAAACCGAGCAGTTCGCCCGCTTCCTCGGCAAATTGAAATCCATTGAGGACGGCGACGGCAACCTGCTCGACCACAGCATGGTACTCTTCGGCAGCGGCATGGCGAACGCCAACGCGCACACGAACCTGAACCTCCCCATCCTCCTCGCCGGCGGCGGCTTCAAACATGGCGAGTACAAGTCGTATCCGATGACCGGCCTCAACAAGCAGCCGCTCTGCAATCTGTATGTGACCATGCTGCAGAATTTCGGTGTCGAGGTGGACCGCTTCGGCATTGGGAATTCGCGGCTGACAGACTTTGCTTGAAATGACGAAACCAGAATGAGGAATGATGAACGCATTTCCCGACGCATGAAGCTGTTCTCATGGGCGATTCCCATTTCGTCATTCGCCATTCTGGTTTCGTCATTCTGCGCCGAAGCCGCGCCGCCATCGCCCCAGGAGTTTCTGCGCAGCTACTGCATCTCCTGCCACGGTCCCGAAAAGCAGAAGGGCGACCGGCGCTTTGACCACCTCGTCATTCCGGCGAAGAGCACGGAGCACGTGATCGATCTGCAGGACATCGTCGATCAGCTCAATCTCGGCGACATGCCGCCGAAGAAGTCGAAGCAGCCCACCAATGCCGAGCGCAGCGCCATTGTGAGCGCTTTGACAAGAGCCGTGGCTGAGGCGCGGGCGACGTTGCGCAGCACGGGTGGACAGACGGTCCTGCGCCGGCTGAACAAGCGCGAGTACATCAACACCGTGGGCGATTTGTTCGCGCTCGACATGCGGTTGTTTGATCCGACGACGAAGTTTCCGCGCGACCAGATGGCCGAGCACATGGACAACCTCGGCGATGTGCTGCAGACTTCGGGTTATCTCCTCGCGCAGTATCTCGACGCGGCGGACCAGGTGATGGAGAAGGCCTTTAGTGTCGCGGAGCGACCGCAGGAAAAGACGTGGCACTTCGACGGCAACTTCCGGCCGCAGCAGGAGCACACCTACCCGCACGGGCGCGTTTACAACAACCGCTACCTCTGTGTTTACGAGGTGCCGGACACGGAGAACCACGAGGGCGGCTACGGTTACATCCACGAGTTCAAACAAGGCGTACCGGTGGACGGAGTGTATGAGATCCGCGTGAAGGCGCAGGCGATGAACCGCGAGAATCCGTATGATCCGCAGATCTTCAAGCGCGACGCCGAGCAGCCGTTCCGACTCGGCATCGTGCCGGGCGACGTGAACGCCGGTCCGCTGCATCATCCACAGCCGCTTGAGCCGGAGCTCGCCGAAGTCACGCTGAAGGACGGCGAACCCGAGTGGCACACGATGACCGTGCCGTTGAACGCCGGACAAACACCTCGCTTCATCTTTCCGAACGGCATGGCGAACAGCCGCCGCGCCTTCGGCATCATCGCACGGCAATACAAGGACCAGTGGCCTCCCGAAGAACGCAAAGACCTCGGTATCTTCGAGGCGCGTCGCGTGGTGCTCAAATACGGCCACATGCCGCACATCCGCATCCACGAGATCGAGATTCGTGGCCCCATCGTGCAAAACTGGCCGCCTGCATCGCAGCATGCCGTGCTTGGAGAAAAGCTGTTCACACCTGAACGCACGCGTGACGTTTTGAAACGCTTCGCGGATCGCGCCTATCGTCGTCCGGCGACAGAAGACGAGGTGAACCGCCTCATGCGTGTCGTCGATGCGCGCATCAAGGCCGGACACGCGCCGTTTGATGCGATGAAAGACGGACTCAAAGCGGCGCTGTGCTCGCCTGCCTTCCTCTACCTCGCGAAATCGGATGCGAAGAACGAAAAACTCGGCGCGCATGCTTTCGCATCACGACTTTCGTACTTCCTCTGGTCCACGATGCCGGACGAGGAATTGCGCAAACTCGCCGACAGCGGTGAGTTGTTGAAACGCGATGTCAAACTCGCGCAGACACGCCGACTGCTCGCCAGCCCGCGTTCGGACGCCTTCATCGAAGGATTCCTAGATTCATGGCTCAATCTGCGCAGCCTCGGCGACATGCCGCCGGATCGCGATGCCTTCGCGCGTTTCTACGCCGACGGCCTGAAACCGGCGATGAAACGCGAGTCGCAGCTCTTCATGCATCATCTGATCACCGAAAACGAAAGCCTCACCCGCTTCCTCGATGCCGATTACACCTTCGTGAATCAAGCGCTGGCCGACCTCTACAAACTCGGTCGCATCAGCCCGCCGGAAAGCGCGCATGAGTTTCGCAAAGTCAGTCTCACGGATTCGCATCGCGGTGGATTGCTCGGCCAGGGCAGCGTTTTGACCGTCAGCGCGAACGGCATCGAGACCTCGCCCGTCGTGCGCGGCATCTGGCTTCTCGAAAACATCCTCGGCACGCCGCCGCCACCACCACCAGACAATGTGCCGCCGATCGACCCCGACGTGCGCGGCGCCAAGTCGATCCGCGACATTCTCACCAAGCATCGCGAGAACGCCGGCTGCCTGGAGTGCCATCAGAAGATTGATCCGCTCGGCTTCGCGCTTGAGAATTTCGATCCCATCGGCCAGTGGCGCACGAACTACATTCAGGGCAAAAAGCTCGGTCCGAAAATCGACGCGGCAGGCGAGCTGCCGGACGGCAGATCATTCCAGGACGTCACCGGCCTCAAGAAGATCCTCCTCGCCCGTCAGGATCAGTTTGCGAAAATGCTCACCGAGAAACTGCTCAGCTACGCCTGCGGTCGTCGCATCGAAGGCGGCGACCGTCCGCAAGTCGATGCCATTCTCGCTGCTGTGGCAAAAGACAAGCAGGGCCTGCGCACGCTCGTGGAGCAGGTCGTGTTGAGCGAGACGTTTGGCGGGAAGTAGGCAGCGTCACTCTTTCACCTGCGCCTTGAGCCTCTTCTGCCAGTCGGGATGCTGCTTCTTGTAGTCTTGAAACGCCTCGTGCTCCTTGAGAGAGATCTTCCCGTCCTTGTCGGTGTCGATGAAGGGAAACAACCACTCCCAGCCGGGCTTTGAATCGTTCCACGCCTGCTGCGAAGCAAATTCACCGGTGGTGATGCCGCCTTTGTGACGTGGCTTTGCCTGCGCCGCGAGTTCGTCGGTCCATTCGAGAATCTGGCCGCGTTCGAGGAGACGCGAGCGCAGTTTCTTGAAGTCGATGTTTTGCACGGACGTGCCGGCATGGATCGCCTGTGATGCCGCGACGCCTGCGGACTCGCCGAGCACGCAGAAGACCGGTTCCATGCGCGCGGAGGCGTAGGCGATGTAGCTGGCACTGAAGCACACGGGCACGAGGAGGTTCGTGCATTCATCCGCCTTCGGTGTGAGCGCGCGATACGACACGGGATACGGATGACCGGTGCCCTGCGAGCCGCCGACGAACATGTTTCCTTCCGTGGCGACGCCAGCTTGTCCGCTCTCGTTCGCGACGACGTAGCGACGCACCGGATAGATGTCCACGCCGTAGAGGGCGAGGCCCACGCCGTCGTCGGCCTTCGTTTGATTCCACACATCCGCGAGCGTGAGGATGTACGGGCCCTTCATGCGACGCGTGATGCGCACGTAGAGCTGGTTTGGCCAGCCGGCGGTGTCGGCGTGCATCGTTTTGTCGAGACCGAGCTCCGCAGTCTCCTTGCGAAACGCCTCCGGCACGCGCGGATCGTTGCTGAGAAACTCATGCAGACCGCTGAGGTAGTCCTTGTGCTGACGCCACACCTTCGATCGCGCCTCCCAAGTGCCGTCCTGATAAAACCGGCTCACGCCCAGCGGAGCCATCGTGATCAACGAGTCGCGTTTGTAGTTGTATTCGCCGCTGTTCATCCACCCGGGGAAAATGTCGCGCAGACGCTTCATCAGCTTCGCGTCGTCGCCTTGAATCGTGCTGACGAGATACTCCACATAGCGACCGACGAGTTCGAAGTCCTTCGCGCTGTAGTTCGCGGGCTTTTCAAACGGCACGCGCTTCTCCGGATCACGCGTGACGTAGTACCGGAAGTTGTAGGCCTGCGTGTAATCGTCCGCCGCGCCCTTCGGCAAACCGTGATCCGCCTCCACCCACGGCAGCAGCCCACTTTTCGGATCGCCGGGCACGACGTAAGGATCGATCGGCGTCCAGTTTGTTGTGGGTCCCACGCCCGCGAGTTCCTCGTGATAGGTTTCCGCCGACTCGCGCCCCACCGCATACTTCACGCCTGCCGCGGCCATGACATCGCCTTCGTAGCTCGCGTCGATGAAGACCTTCGCTTCGATCGTCGAGACATCCTTCTGAGTCGCCGTCGGCGCAGGAACGCCGTTCTTGTCCGGTGGCGCGAGTTCCAAAATGAGTTTCGCAATGCTCGTGCCCGTTTTCTCCACGCGCTGCACCCGCTGCTCGTAGATCACGGGAATTTGCTCCTCCGCGAGCCAGTCGGCAAAATCCTTGCGCAGCACGTCCGGCTGCCGGCCCATCTTGAACACACGCGAGGTCGTCAATCCGCCGACCGCCACCGGTTCCGCGCAATCCTGCATCGGCTTGATGCCTGCGCCGAGAATGCCGCCCACCCAACGGCTCGGCTCCACGATGAGCACCGAGCAGCCCTCCTGCTTCGCCGTGACTGCAGCGACGATCCCCGACGGCGTCGCGCCATACACGCAGACATCCACGCGATGAGACTCGGCGGCATCAGTGTGGATCGGAGTGTAAGCACAGAGTCCAAGAACAAAAATGGCGGCGAGTCGACAGCTGTTGAGGTGCATGCCACATCAAAGACGACAATGCGGCACTCGTCGAGTTGCTGATGCATCGAAGCGCCATGAATGACGCAAGTTCATGGCCACGCAGGAGTTTATCGCGTTGGAAAACCTATCACGACGAAGGATTGCCCCTGATGCACACCAAGCTTTCACTCACTCTCATCGCCACCTTGCTGCTGACGCAGCTTGTGGTCTCACGCGCTGAATCACCGGCAGCCACGACCAGGTTCGATGTGGTTTACAAAACAACCGGGCAGGGGCCGCTGAAACTCGATCTGCATTACCCGGCGGCACCGAAAGAGGGAGCCAGGCATCCGCTGGTGCTCTTCACGCATGGCGGCGGCTGGGCGGCGGGGAACAAGACCATTGGCAATCGCGGCGTGCGTTTCCTCGGCGTGAAGGCGCTGAATGCGCAGGGCTTTTGCGTCGCCTCGGTGGACTACCGGCTTTGCACGAAGGATGGGGACATCACGATGCGTGATTGCGTGACTGACTCGAAGGACGCGCTGCGGTTTCTCGCCAAAAACGCGGCGCAGTTCTCGCTCGATGCGGATCGCGTGTTCACTTGGGGAGATTCCGCAGGCGGGCATCTCGCGCAGATGCTGCTGCTGTCGCCGCCAGAGTCGTTTCCGGGCGATTCGACGCTGGCGAATGCGAAGTATCGCCTCATCGCAGGTGTGTCTTGGTATGGTCCGTGCGACTTCGAGAAGATCGAGCTTTTCACACCGCCGGATGGCAAGGGCGTGGGAGACCGGTTCGCCTCACGCATCATCAAGGCCGGTGCCGATGAGAAGACCCGGCTCGCCGCGTATCGGGAGGTCAGTCCCGTGAACTACTTGAGGGCCGAAAGCCCGCCGCTGCTGATGATGCAAGGCGACAAAGATCCGACCATCCCCGTGCATCACGCTCGCTACATGAAGGAACGTGCCGATGCAGTGAAAGCGCCCGTGGAAATCTTCATCGTCGAAAACTCCGGCCACAACTGGCGCACGGTCGACGGAGAGCTCCGCCCGTCACTCGACGAGATCATGGCGAAAACAGCCGCCTTCCTGAAGATGCATCTCCCATGACAACCGGGTGACATCAGATTGTTTTTGCCGCCGCCATGCCGGACGTGCAGCACGATCTGTTTTCCACGGAGGCAAATACCCCCGAACCTAGAGCTTGCGGAATCCGACACAGCTTTTGCTGCGATGTCGGCTTCAGTTTCGACGTTAAATCGCGCCACCAACCATGAAACGCCTCGCCTTCTTCACACTGCTCCTGCTGTCCCCGGCTTCCGCCCAGGACGGCTTCAAATCCATCTTCAACGGCAAGGACCTCACCGGCTGGGACGGCAATCCGGAATTGTGGAGCGTCGAGGACGGCTGCATCACCGGCAAGACCACCGGACCGGAGCAGCTCGCCTACAATCAGTTCCTCATCTGGCGCGGCGGCGTGGTGAAGAACTTCGAGCTTCGGGCGAAGATCAAGCAAAGCGGCAACAACACGGGCATCCAGTATCGCAGCAAGGAACTGCCGGAAATCGGCAAGTGGTCCGTCGGCGGCTACCAGTGCGATGTTCATCCCGCCGCGCCGAACAACGCGATGGTGTATGAGGAGAAGGGGCGCGGCATCATCTGCCAGAACGGCCAGGGCGTCGTCATCGATCCCGAAGGCAAGCGGTGGCTCGCCTCCGAACACGATCCCGTGACGGTCGACGTCGCCGAATGGCACGAGTACACGATCATCGCCAAAGGCAATCACCTCGTTCACAAGATCGACGGCAAGGTGACGATCGACCTGCTCGATTTCGAACAGGACAAGCGCTCGCTGGAGGGCCTGCTCGCCTTTCAGATTCACCGCGGACCGGCGATGAACGTGCAGATCAAGGACGTCATGCTCAAGGAACTGCCGGACGGAGGCTTGATCGCCTTCGAAGATTCGCCGATCCCCAGCGACGCGCAGGAGATCAGTCCGAAGAAGCCGGGTGGGGCCAAAAAAGCCCCAGCAAAAGGCAAAGGCGCCGCCAAGGGCAACAAACCACCTCCCGCGGCCGCAAAGGGACAAGCAAAAGCCAAACGGCCCGCTGCCGTAGGTCCGGCCGTTGGCGCGAACGTCGCGACCCCCGTTTCAAACATTACCACGCTTCCCGACTTCAAGGTCGAACTGCTCTACAGCGTTCCGGGGGGCGAGCAGGGCTCGTGGGTGAATCTTTGCACCGACGACAAGGGGCGCATCTACGCCAGCGATCAATACGGCGTGCTCTACCGCTTCACCCCGCCCGCCCCGGGCCAGACGCTGAGCGAGAGTGCCGTGGAGAAAGTGCCTGCAGAGATCCGCGCCGTAAACGGCATGCTCTTCGCGTTTGGCGCGCTCTACGTCGGCGTGAACGACTACGAGAAGAAGGCGCCCAGCGGCGTTTACCGCATCACCGACAGTGATGGAGACGACATGCCGGACAAGGTCGAGGTGCTGCAAGAGTTCGAAAGCGGCAGCGATCACGGTGTCCATGCCATTTTGAAGACGCCGGACGGCAAAGGGCTCTACCTCATCACCGGCAACAATGCCGTGATCAAAGGCGGCCCCTATGAAGGCACGGCGGAGACTTCACCGGTCGCGAAACTTTGGGGTGACGACCATCTTTTGCCACGCATGCCGGACGGTCGCGGTCACAACCGCCACGTCATGGCTCCCGGCGGTATCGTTTACCGATTCACTCCGGACGGCAAAGAGTTCAAAATCTTCGCCAGCGGCTTCCGCAACATCTTCGACGGCGGCGTGAACCGGGACGGCGAACTGTTCGTCTATGACGCCGACATGGAGTACGACTTCAACACGCCGTGGTATCGTCCGACGCGCGTGAACCATGTCGTTAGCGGCGCGGAGTTCGGCTGGCGCAACGGCGCGGGCAAGTATCCCGAATTCTACTACGACACCCTGCCCGCCACGCTGAACATCGGCCCCGGCTCGCCCACCGGCTGCACCTTTGGCTACGGTGCGAAGTTCCCCGCGAAATACCAGGACGCATTCTATGTGCTCGACTGGAGCTGGGGCAAAATTTACGCCGTGCATCTCAAGCCGGACGGCGCGACCTACACCGCCACGAAGGAAGAATTCGTCACCGGCGGACCGCTGCCAGTCAGCGACGCCATCATCGGCAAAGACGGTGCGATGTATTTCACCATTGGCGGTCGGCGTGTGCAGAGCGGGCTGTATCGCGTGAGTTATGTTGGGAAAGAGGACACCACACCGACAGACGAAAAGCCGACTCAGTTGAAACTGAGCACTGAGGACAACATGCGTTCTCTTCGCAACCAGCTTGAAGCCTTCCACGGCAAACAAGATCCGAAGGCCGTTGCGTTTGCATGGCCTCATCTGAGCAGTGACGACCGCTTCATCCGTTCCGCCGCACGCGTCGTGCTGGAACATCAGCCTCTCGCCGAGTGGGAGGCCAAAGCGCTCGCCGAAACTAACCCCACCGCGCAACTCGAAGCCCTGCTTGCCATGACGCGCCTGACCGGCCAATGCCCCACGCATCGCCCTGAAGACGCCAAGGTGAACACCGCAAAGCGCGACGCCATCCTTGCCGCCCTGCTCAAGCACGACTTTGGCAAGCTCAGCAACGACCAGCGCATGGCTTACGTGCGCCTCATCGAGATCGTGCTGCATCGCTTCGGCAATCCTGACGACGCCACCGTCGCCTCGATCATCGCGAAACTCGACCCTTCGTATCCGGCGGACAACTTTGAGCTCAACTGGCTACTCACCGAAACGCTCGCCTACCTTCAGGCCCCCAATACCGCGAGCAAAGGAATGGCCCTCATCGCTGCGGCGGAAAGCCAGGAACCGCAGATGGAATACGCGCGCAGCCTGCGCTTCCTGAAGACCGGCTGGACGCCCGAACTGCGCCGGCAGCAGCTCGAATGGTTTCTCACGGCGGCCAATTACAAGGGCGGCGCGAGCTTCGACAAGTTCATTGAATTCGTCCGCAATGACAGCCTCGCCACCTTCTCCGACGCGGAGAAGACCCAGCTCGCCGAACTCATCGTCAGGAAGGCCGAAAAGAAATCCGCCATCGAAAATGTCGGAGCGATGTTTGTCGGCCGCACGCCGACGATGTGGACGCTCGAAGAGCTCAGTGCCGCCGCGCAAACCGGCATGAAGAATCGCAGCTTTGAAAACGGCCGCAAGATGTTCAGCGCCGCCGCCTGCTACACCTGCCACCGTTTCGGCAATGCCGGCGGCATGACCGGCCCTGACCTCACCGGCGCCGGTGGCCGCTACAGCCCGCATGACCTGCTTGATCAGATCATCAACCCCAGCAAGGAAATCAACGAGCAGTTCGCCCCCATCGTCGTGACGAAGAACGACGGCACGGTCATGACCGGTGTCGTTGTGAACCTCAGCGGCGACGGCGTCACCCTCAACACCGACCTCACCGACCCCAACCAGCGCGTGAACGTGGACCGCAAGGAAGTGAAGAGCATCGAGCTCAGCAAAGTCTCACCGATGCCACCGATGCTGCTCGCCATGCTCAAGAAGGAAGAAATCCTCGATCTCGTGGCCTACGTTCTCAGCGGCGGCAACAAGGAGAACGCGATGTTTGCAAAGCAATAACGCCACGACACCACACCGTGTCACGGAGTGACTGCGGGAGGCTGCTCATCGAGCTTTTCCAGTCGCTCCACCATGGCTTGCAGGGACTTGTCCTTGCCGTAGGCCGTGAGGATGTCACCCGCCTGAATTATGTCCGACGGACCCGGCAGGCCGGGGATGAGTTTCCCCTCCCGCATGATCGAAAGAATGATGACCCCGCGATCCCAAGGGCGCGAATCACGGAGCGTGCGTCCGGCCAAGTAGGTCCCCGGCAGCACCTCGATCTCGGACACGACGTAGCCGTGCTGGATGCGCAGCAGCAGCTCGTAGTCGAGCACGCGCACCATGCCGGTGCGTTCAAGAGTGTAATGAATGATGCGGTCGAGCAGCTTCTGAAACCAGCCCAGACGTGACACGACAAGCAGCAGCAGTAGGCCACCGATCAGCCAGGCAAACATCAGCAGGGAATGCCCGTCAGACTTTGTCTGCAGCAGGGTGACCACCAAAGTCGCGAGTGCGGAGGTGAGGCCCACATTGCCGGCCAGAATGAGATCGCGGATGATGCGGCGGCGCACTGGATGGTTCACAACCATTTCCGCCTCTTTGGTGGTGAAGCCCACGCCGAAGAAAGCGGAGTATGCCTGGAAGCTGGCCGTGTCCCAGCTCACCCCGGTCATCATCAGGGCCGTAGCGCCCACCCGCACCGCCAGCAGCGAGACGAGGGCGATGACCAGGAGGGCGATGACGGGGGCCATGGCGAGGAAATGACGGAACTGGAATGAGCAATGACAAATCGCCCGCTCAGAGGTGCTTCTCGCTGACCGATTTGTCGTGGTCGTAAACCTGCTCCTTGGTCTGCTTGCCCTTCATGTCCCAGTAGCGGTTGAGTCCATGGCGCTGGCCGTGGTCGAAATTGGTTTCGGCGGACTGCTGGCCGTTATCCCACCACTCCTTCATGACGCCGTGCATCTTGCCGCCGACGTAGGGATACTCGCCGGCAGGCTTGCCGTTGCCGTGCGTGTTGCGGACGGTCCCCGTGTAGGGCTTGCCCTTGTAGTTCGCCTCCTTGCCTTCATTGAGCAGTTCGATGTCCTTGTCGGCGAAATCGACCTCCGCAGGCTGTTTTTCGCAGGAGACGAGGCAGAAGGAGCAGAGAAGCAGGGTGAGGATGGTCTTCATCGGTTCATGGTTGGCGCCGACGGGCGTTTTTCAACCCGCAGAGTCGGTTCATTTCAAATGCGGGCCCACGATCTTCGTCCAGATCGCATAGCCTTTCGAGTTCATGTGCAGGTTGTCCTTGAGAAAGATGTCTGGAAGCGGCTTGCCGTCCGCGCCGAGCATGGCGTCATGCGTGTTGATGAATTCGAGACGCGGATCGGTCTTCGTGAACTCTTCCACGAGTGCGTTCGCCTCCCGCATCTTGTCCACCAGCGCCCAGCGACTCGGATTGGGCGCATTGGCGATGTAGCTGATGCGGCACTCCGGAAGCGCGGCGAGAACCTTGGCGGTAAAGGCATGGAAGTCGGCGAGCACACGCCCGGGCGTCTTTCCTCCGTTGATGTCGTTGCTGCCGGAATACATGACGACCTGCCGCGGACGGTGCCTGATGACGAGTTGATCGGCATAGGTCACGGCGTCGAACACCTCCGACCCGCCGAAACCGCGGTTTATGACCGGCAGGCCGGGAAAATCCTCCGCCAGCGTCTTCCACATGCGGATGCTCGAGCTGCCAGTGAAGATGATGGGACTGGCGGGTGGCGGATTCTTGGCGTCCAGCTTTTCAAAGGCGCGGATGTCATTCTGCCAGCGGATCGCCGAGGTGACGACGTCGTAACCGGTCTCACTGAGATGCAGCCGGTCCTCGACAAAGCACTCCGGTCGCGGCTTGCCGTCCGCGCCAAGCAGGAGCGAAAAGGTGTCGATGAATTCAAGACCGTCGTGCGCGGCTGCGAAGTCGGCGATGAGGCGGTTCGCCTTCTTCACGAGTTCGACTTCGTCCCAGCGTTTCGGCGACGGCGGGATCGAGAGATACGAGAGCTTCGTCTTGGGCAGTTCCTCCCGCACCTTCGCCGCGAAGTCTTGAAACGCCGCCAAGACCTCCTCCGGCGTCCGCCCCGAATGCAAATCATTGCCGCCGGTGTTGAGATAGATCTGCTTCGGCCGGTATTTGATGACGATGCGGTCGGCAAAGTGCACCATGTCACTCATCTGCGAGCCGCCGAAACCGCGATTGAGAACCGGCGACTTTTTGAAGCGCCTGGAGAGCGAGTCCCAGCGACGGATGTTGGAAGCGCCGACGAAGAGCGTCAGACCCTCCGGCGGCGTCTTGGCAGCGTCTTCCGCTTCGAAGGCTTGGACGGCCTTCTCGAAGCGGGCGGGATCGGCCTGCGGAGCCGCAAATACGGGACTGAGAGGCAGTGCGAGCAGCAGCAGCGGAAAAACTCGACGATAATACATGGCGCTCTGGCAAACGTTGTGCGTGATAGGCCTTATGCAGTCATTGCTTAAAAGTTGGAAACGAAAATTCGCCCCTTCCGCCACCCGCCGCGCCGGAGGCGCCCTGGATCTCTCCCCCACCGACAGCCCACTGCGCCCCGGTGTCACCCTGCTCGACGACGGCGCCCAGTTTGTCGTGCGCGCCCGTCATGCGGAGGCTGTCGATCTCTGCCTCTATCATTCGTCCGATCCCGCCACGGAAACCGCCCGCGTGCGCATGCGGCAGGCGGAGTGCGGCCTCTGGTACGCGAAAGTGGCCGGTGCGCGGGTCGGCACCCTCTACGGCTACCGCGCCCAAGGCCCCTGGCGACCGCAGAACGCGATGCGCTTCAACGCCAACAAGCTGCTGCTCGACCCCTACGCCCGCGCGATCGTCGGCACGCCGGACGAGGCCGAGCACATGCGCACGGCCCCTGACCCGCAGCACGAGCCGGGATCCGTCGACAACGGTGCGCTGGCGCTGAAGAGCGTGGTGATCGACGAGTCCTTCGACTGGGCCGGCGACGCCCCGCCGCGCATCCCGTGGAGCGAAACGGTGATCACCGAGCTGCATGTGAAGGGCTTCACAAAAACGCACCCGCAGATCCCCGCTGCACTGCAGGGAACCTACGCCGGGCTGGCCCATCCAGCGGTGATCTCCTACCTGCGCGATCTAGGCGTCACCAGCGTGCAACTGCTGCCGGTGCACCAGCATCTGGACGACGGTTTCCTGCTGAATCGCGGTCTCACGAACTACTGGGGCTACAACACGATCGGCTTCTTCGCACCTCATAGCACCTACGCCAGCACCAGCGACCCGCAGGAGCAGGTGCGCGAGTTCAAGACGATGGTGAAGGCTCTCCACGCCGCCGGGATCGAGGTCATTCTGGATGTCGTTTACAATCACACCGCCGAGGGCAACGAAAACGGCCCGTCCCTCATGTTCCGGGGCCTCGACGACTACGGCTATTACCGTCATGATTTCGGCAGGCACGGCGCCAGCTACATGAACGTCACCGGCTGCGGGAATTCAGTCGACTCCGCCAGCGCGGCGGGCCTGCGGCTGATCCTCGACAGCCTGCGCTACTGGGTGCGGGAGATGCACGTGGACGGTTTTCGCTTCGACCTCGCGGTGACTGTCGCCCGCAACGAGCGGCACGAGTTTCATCCCCAGTCGCAGTTCCTCAGCGCCGTGGCACAGGACCCGGTGCTCTCGCAGGTGAAGCTGATCGCCGAGGCCTGGGACATCTCGCGCATGGACAGCTACCAGGTGGGCCAGTTCCCCGAACCGTGGCGGGAGTTGAACGGCAAGTATCGCGACACCGTGCGTTCATGGTGGCGGGGCGATGCGGGAACCACGCCGGAATTCGCCAAACGGCTCACCGGCAGTCCGTTGACATTCGGCTGGAATCAGCGGCCTCCGACTGCCAGCCTCAATTTTCTCACCTCGCACGACGGATTCACCCTGGCCGACCTCGTGAGCTACCAGCACAAGCACAACGAGGCCAACAACGAGGACAACCGCGACGGCGAAGACAACAACCACAGCAGCAACTGCGGCGAGGAGGGCCCAACCGAGTCCGCCAAGATCAATGAACTTCGCAGCCGCATGCGGCGAGGCATGATCGCCACGATGATGTGCTCCCTCGGCGTGCCCTTTCTCACCGCAGGAGATGAACGCGGACGCACCCAGCGCGGCAACAACAATGCCTACTGCCAGGACAGCGACATCAGTTGGGTCGACTGGGCGGCGTGTGACGAGGAGATGCTGGAGTTCACCCGCCGCATGACCGCCTTCCGCCGGAGCGTCCCAGCCCTGCGACGACGCAGCTACTTTGACGGCCAACTCAATCCTGCCACCGGCATGCGGGATGTCGTCTGGCTGGATGGGAACGGCACCCTGCTCTGTCACGACGAGTGGCACGACCCCGAGCGCACCTTTTTTGGAGCCCTGCTGGACGCCGAGTCCGAGGAATTCCGGGTGCTGCTGTTTCTCTTCAACAACGGCCTGCACCCGCACGCCTTCGTGCTCCCCGGTCCCGCCAAAACCCGCTGGGCCCGGGTGTTTGACACCGCGCTCAGCCCGTCGTTTCCGGAAGGCCGGGCCGACACTTTCAAGGGATCCGGCACCTATGACCTCCACGGACGCACCTTCGCTTGTCTACGACTCGAAGCAGGACGCTGCGAGGATCTGGAACCAAAGGACTGCTAAGATTCGGCCACCAAAAACGGGCTAATGACGACACGCGGCGGTGTTTTGACAGCGCTGCCCCCCTCGCGGAAAAACCCCAAGCAGAGGTTTGCTCAAATGTTTTATGGTGTTTATAGTTTATGTAAATGCCTGCAATCAACATAGCTCTGCCAGCCCCGCTGCGCTCCCTGCTCTCCAGAGGAGCGGGTTCGGCCATGGTTTCGGGCTTCCTGCTGGTGGCCATGCTCACGATGGTGGGAAAAATCGTCGCCTTCGCCAAGGACGCTGTCATTGCGGCCAAACTGGGCACGGCAGATGAGCTCGACGCCTTCATGCTGGTGTTCGGATTCTTCTCCTTTGCCGCCACTGTGCTCGCTGGGGGACTGCCGGAATCCTTCCTGCCCGCCTACGCGGAAGCGAGGGAACGCCGCGGTCTCCGGCGCGCCGACCGTCTCGGTGTGCAGTGTGCCGCGTGGCACCTCGCTACGCTGCTCATCTCCGGAGTGGTGATTTCGGTGGCCGCGCCCGCTCTCGTCGAGCGCGCCACCCAGGGTTTCACGCCGCAGAAGCAGGCGCTCGCGGTGAAGCTCCTGCACGGCCTGCTGCCCTTTCTGCTCTGCTTCGGCCTCGCCCACCACCTTTCCGCGTGGCTTCGGGCCGGGAAATCCTTTCTGCTGGCGGCTTCGGCGCCGCTTCTCGTACCGCTCGGCATCATCACCGCCCTGTTGCTCGCGGGGGATCAGGTCAGCGCGTGGACGCTCGTTTCCGGCACCGTCTGGGGTGCGGTTGCGCATGTGAGCGTGCTTTTGGTCGCCGTGGCCGCCCGCCTGCCGCGCACGGCCCGCTGGTGGCGCTGCTGTCTGCGGCACTGGGAACCGGGGCTGCGCACCGTTTTGATGAATTCGGTGCCGTTCCTCGTCGGAGGGGTCGCCTTTGGCAGCGCCGCCGTGGTGGATCAAACGATGGCCGCGTGGCTTGCCACAGGCTCAGTGGCCGTGCTCGGCTACTCGGAAAAACTCTGCGCCGTCGTCCTGGCCATCACCGCCGCTCCCGCTGCGGACGTGCTTTTTCCACACTTCGCCGAACTCGTCGCGCGGCGTGACTGGCAGGGGCTCCGCAAGCGCCTCTTCACCAGCGCGGGCATCATTGTGACCGCCGCCCTGCCGATGACGCTGTGTCTCTTCCTTCTGGCACCATGGATCGTGCGAATGCTCTTCGAGCGCGGCGCCTTCGGAGCCGATGACACGCTGCGCGTCGCAGAGGTGCTGCGTTTCGCCGCCTTCCAGATCCCCTTTTACATCATCGGCACCGTGGCCGCGCGGGTGGCCGTGTCACTGCAGGCGGCGCGCTTCATGCTCTCCATCGCCTTCGGCGCCCTGGTGCTCAACGCCGCGCTTAACTGGCTCTTCATGCGTTATCTCGGCGTCGCGGGCATCGCGCTCTCCACCGTCTTTGTGCATGCCATCTCGGCCGCAGCCACCTGCATGGTCTGCCTCGTCGTCATCCGCCGAAAGGAGGCCGCGTGAGAATCTCCTTCATCATTCGCGATCTCGGTCACGGCGGCGCCCAGCGCCAGCTCGTGCTGCTGGCCGCCGGACTGCGGTGCGAGGGCCACGAAGTCAGCGTCATCCATTTCTACGAGGGTGCTTTCCGCAGCGAACTCGAAGCAGCCGGAGTGAACACCGTCTGCGTGGGCAAAAGAAGCCGCTGGGATCTCCTCGGCTTCTTCTTCCGCCTCGCTCAAGCCGCACGCCGCTCGCATCCCGAAGTCCTGCACGGCTACCTCGCCGAATCCAACCTCATGGCGCTGCTTTTGAAGGCTTTCTGCGGTTTCCCACGCGTCGTCTGGGGCGTGCGCGATTCACAGACCGACGCTCATCTCTGGGGCGTACTCGGCAGGCTCAGCTTCCGCCTGAACTGCCTGCTCGCCCGCTTTGCCAACAGCATCATCTGCAACTCAAACGCCGGGCGCGACTACTACCTGGCCCGCGGCTATCCCGCGCACAAGACGCATGTTGTGCCGAACGGCATCGACACCGCACGCTTTCAGCCCAGACCGCGCCAGCCCTCCATTGCGCCCACCTTCGGCCTCGTCGGGCGCCTAAGTCCGATGAAGGACCATGCCACCTTCCTCAAATCCGCCGCGCTGGTGCCTGACGCGCGATTCGTCATTGTCGGTAGTGGGGACGAAACTTACGCGCGGCAAATGCGCGACCTCGCCGCCTCGCTGGGCATCGCGGATCGCGTCACCTGGCTCCCGGCACAGGACGACATGCCGTCGGTCTACGCCACTTTCGACTGCCTCGTGAACTCCAGCGCCTTTGGCGAAGGCTTTTCCAATGTGATCGGTGAAGCCATGGCCTGCGGCGTGCCCTGCATCGCCAGCGATGTCGGCGACAGTGCCGCAATCATCGGCGATCCTTCACACATGTTCCCCGCGGGTGATCACGTGGCGCTCGCCAAATGCATGCGCGAATTTCAGCCGCGCGAGGCACGCGCCCGCATCGTCGATGAATTCAGCGTGCAGCGCCTCGTCGAGCGCACGACACGACTGCTCGGGAAAAAGGTCATGTGGATCACCACCGGGCTGGGCAGCGGCGGCGCGGAGATGATGCTGGCGCAGCTCGTGAACGGGCTCCCCGCATTTCAGCACACGGTCGTCAGCCTCACCGGCGGCGGAAAACACGCTACCGCTCTTCCGAGCGTGCACAGTCTGGAAATGCCTGCGGGCAAACCCACACCGAAAGCGCTCTGGCGGCTTTGGCGGATCGTGCGCCGCGAAAAGCCGGACGTCCTGATGGGCTGGATGTATCACGGATGCCTCGTCGCCACCCTGGCGAAGTTCATGCGGCTGAAACGCACGCCGATGAACTGGAACATCCGCCAGAGCCTCTACGATCTGAAACTCGAAAAGCGCGGCTCGGCATTCGTCATTCGCACACTCGCGTGGCTTTCATGGTTGGCTGACCGCATCACCTACAACTCGCAGCTCAGCTCGAAACAGCACGAAGCCATCGGCTATCGCGCGGACAAGACCCAGCTCATCGCCAACGGCTTTGATCTGAAGAAATGGCAGCCGGGCACGCCCACACCCGCGCTCATCGGCCGCTTCGGTCGCAACGCCGCGATGAAGGACTATCCCAACTTCATCGCGGCCGCGAAGCTCATCCACGAGAAGCATCCTGAAGCACGATTCATCATCGTCGGTGCGGACACCGAATCACTCGACGCGCCGCCGTTCATCGAAGTCCTAGGCGAACGTGACGACCTTCCCGCGCTCACTGCCTCGCTGAACATCGCCGTCTCATCCTCCGCCTTCGGCGAGGGATTTCCCAACGTCGTCGGCGAAGCCATGGCCTGCGCCGTGCCCGTCGTCGCCACCGACATTGGCGACACGCGATGGGTCATGAGCGACACCGGACACATCGTTCCACCGCACGATCCGCAGGCACTCGCCAAGGCCTGCATCGGCATCCTAGACGCCGGAATCACACAGGACCACGCAGCCCGCGAGCGCATTGCGCGGCATTTCTCGCTGGCCGCCACCCTCGAAGCCTTCTCCACCCTGCTCTCCCCCGCCGTTTCACCCTCCCACGAGACCAGCATCCTACCGATTTACCAGCCATGTGTGGAATAGCCGGTTTCTTCAATCCCTCCCGCGCCCGTCCGGCGCACGAGATGACCGCCATCGTCACTGCGATGACGGACGCCATCGTGTTGCGCGGCCCGGACGACGCCGGCGCATGGGTGGATTCGGAAACAGGCATCGCACTCGGCCACCGGCGCCTCTCGATTCTCGACCTGTCACCACTCGGCCATCAACCGATGACGAGCGCGGACAAGCGCTTTCAAATCGTCTTCAACGGTGAGATCTACAACTTCCAGGAACTGCGCGCCGAACTCGAAACGCACGGCCACACCTGGCGCGGTCATTCGGACACCGAGATCATGCTGGCCGCCTTTTGCCAGTGGGGCGTCGTCGAAGCGACAAAACGCTTCAACGGCATGTTCGCCTTTGCCGTGTGGGACCTTCGGAACCGCGTGCTGCATCTCGGGCGGGACCGCCTCGGCGAGAAACCGCTCTACTACGGCTGGGTGGGTGAAACGTTCGTGTTTGCCTCCGAACTGAAGGCCGTCTGGCGCTTTCCCGGTTTCCAATCGTCCGTGGATCGCGAGGCGCTGACATCCCTGCTGCGCTACAACTACATTCCCGATCCCTTGTGCATTCAGGAGGGTTTCAAAAAGCTGCCTCCTGCCGGACTTCTCACCCTCAGGAGCCCGGCCGACCGTCCCCAACCCGACTCCTACTGGAGCCTGAAGCAGGTCGTCGAGCACGGCCTTGATCATCCCTTCCGCGGCACGGATGCGGAGGCCGTCGCCGTCTTTGAGGCGCTGCTGGAGAAAGCGGTGGGCATGCGCATGATCTCCGACGTGCCGCTGGGTGCGTTTCTGAGCGGCGGAGTCGATTCCTCGCTGATCGTGGCGATGATGCAGCGGCAAAGCACGCGCCCCGTCCGCACCTTCACCGTCGGCTTTCACGAAAAGGAGCACAACGAAGCCGAGTTCGCCAAAGACGTGGCCCGTCACCTCGGCACCGACCACACGGAAATGTACCTCAGCGGCGAAGACGCCCTGAACGTCATCCCGCAGTTGCCCGAACTCTACGACGAGCCGTTTTCCGACTACTCGCAAATCCCGACGCACCTCGTCTGCAAAATGGCCCGCGAACATGTGACCGTCGCGTTGAGCGGCGACGCGGGCGATGAACTCTTTGGCGGCTACGAGCGCTACTTTGTGGGCCGCAGCCTGTGGAACAAGATCTCCTGGATGCCGTCCCCGGTGAAGAAGCTGACCGCAGGCATGCTGACGACGCTGCCTCCCAAGCTGCTGAACAACCTCGGCTCCAGGCTGCTGCCGAAACACATGCGCCACATCCCTCTCGGCGACAAGCTGCACAAACTCGCAGAGGTCGTCGCCGCACCCGGCATGGAGACGCTTTACCTCAATCTCATGTCCCACTGGAAGCAGCCGCAGGACATCGTCATCGACGGCAAAGATCCCGTCACCGCGATCACGGACACCGCATCCTGGCCGCGGGTGAGCGATTTCACGCACCGCATGATGCACCTCGACATGGAGACCTACCTCCCGGGTGACATCCTGACCAAGGTGGACCGCGCTGCCATGGGCGTGAGCCTGGAGGGCCGCATTCCGCTGCTCGACACGGACATCATCGAATTCGCATGGAGCATCCCCTTCCGCATGAAGGTGCGCGACGGTCGCGGGAAATGGCTGATGCGGGAGACGCTCTACAAGCACGTGCCGAAAGCGCTCATCGACCGTCCGAAGCGCGGCTTTGGCATCCCGCTGGATGTCTGGCTGCGCGGCCCGCTGCGCGACTGGGCGGAGGACCTGCTCGACGAATCGCGCCTGCGGCGAGAAGGCTTCTTTCACCCCGCGCCGATCCGACAGAAATGGGCCGAGCATCTCGGCGGCACCCGGAACTGGCATTTCTACCTCTGGGACGTGCTCATGTTTCAGGCCTGGCTTCAACACAACCGCGCATGAACCCGCCCGACACCTATCACCGCCCCTCCGGCTGGACCCGCTTTCGCGAGTGGGTGCTGGTCTGGGTGTGCGGTGGCATGCTCGGCGCACTGGCTGCGGATGCCGTCATCGGCAGCTACAACGCGGGCATCTCGCCGATCAAACCGTCACTCTTCACGCTCGCCGCTGTGCTCATGTGCATCACCGTGGCGCTGTTCAACAAGCCGCGCCTGTGTCTGGCCACACTGGGTATCGCCCTGCTGCCGGCCGTGCGCCTTTTTGATGCCGCCGCGCTCCGGCGTTTCGATTCGTCCTTCCAGGACCAGATCGCGATGGATCTCGCGCGCATGCTGCTGGTGCTGATTGCGATCATCGCCGTGCTCTCCACGGAGCAATGGAAAAAGACCGCCCTGTGGGCCGCCGTCTCCGCCATGCTGCTGACGACGGGTTCCGAAATCTACGAGATGCTCGGCTTTGCCACTTTCACCAGCATCCCGGGCCGCTACGCAGGCTTCAACAGCCATCCCAATTTCCCCCCGGTGCTGCTCTGTGAAATGCTGGGCATCATCTTCGCCCTGTCGAACAACTTCCGCTTCAACTGCCTCATGATCGCCGTGGCGGTGCCCGGCGTGGCGCTGACCTACGGTCGCAGCGGCATGGCCGTGCTGGCATTGCTTTGCGGCGCCTACGTGCTGTTGAACATGCGAAAGAATTTCGGCTTCCTCATGATCGTGGCCGCCGTCACCGTGCCGCTGCTGGGTGTCGGCATGGCGGTGCTGCAAAGCCGTACCGAACAGGGCGTGATGAAGGACAAGAACACCTCCGACCGCCTCGAAGCGATCTACAACCTCGACTTCGACAAACTCAAATCCCCCGAGCGCGTGAAGGATCTCACCGATGCATGGGAAGCCGTGCAGGAAAAGCCGCTCTTCGGTCACGGCACGGGCATTTCGGGAACACTCTATGCACCGCACAATGAATACGTCTCCCTCTGGCTGGAGATGGGCATTCCTGGCCTGGTGCTTTTCGTCGGCACCTGGCTGTGGCTCGTCACGCGCAGCGTCTTGACCGGCGGAAAGGCGGGCTATCTCCTCTTTGCCCTGCTCGCCTATTCACCGGTGGGCCAGGGCCGCATCGAGGTCCCCCACTTCAGCCTCGCCATGGTCACTGCGGCATGCATCCTGTGGCCGAAACGCTATGGATTCACACTGCGCTCGTTAAAGAACGCGGAGGCTGCACCGAGTCCCTTCAGCCTTGCATCGCCCGCCACGGGGAAGCACTCCCCGTAGCAGACGCAGGCACTCGATCGATCACCTGCCCGGCGGATTCACTTCTTTCACTGTGGCTCCATGGGTGTCGCTGAGGACCAGCAGCGCGAGTTTTTCGATCTCGTTGAGTTCGGCGGGCTTGAGCATCTGATAGTCGAGACCGTTGGCGGGCGCGGCCTCATACGGTGCTGACCGAGGGACTACGTTTTCGGGGCCGTTCAGGCTGGCGTAGTCAAAGCGGCCGCGCAGGTCGGTGTAGCCGTCTTTGAAAAAGCGGAGGGTGCCGTTTTTCAGCTTCGCGTAGACCTTCACATAGGCTTTCGGCAGCGGCTTGTCGTTGGTGGAGTCGCGTGTTTCGAGGCGACCGTAGTTTTCCGCGAGCGAGAGCTTCAGCGTGTTGGCATGATAGGCCTGCGTTTTGCGCTGCCCGGCGCCGATGACTTCGACGAGCACGTTCGCCTTGGCGTATTCCGCCGGCAGGGCGACTTCGAGCGTGTCCCTGCCCTCCGGCAGCTCCTGCGTGGCGGTCTTGTTCGGCTTGATGATGCTGAAGCGGCCGGAGTCCTGGCTGACAAATGGATTGCTGCTGAAACTGAACTCGGGGTCCATCAGGTAGTAGTTCAGCGTGACCTCGCCGAGGTTCCTCCAGTTCAAGTCGATGGTCTTGTTCTCCACCTTGAAGTCAAAAGCGGGTTCCGAGGCGGCGAGTTCCGCCTGCTGCTTCTCGCGATCCGGTTTGCCGGCTTCCCCGCCTTCCACGTCCTTGCCCTCGATCTCGTCGAGTTGCGTCGTCACATCGGCAAAGAGCGTCTTCCAGCGCGGCACGGGATGATCCGCGTATTTCGCGGCAATGCCACGAGCGGAGGCGAGTTCCCCCTCGTAAAAGGCGGCGTAGCACTGGAAATAGTCGTGCTGCAGGCGTGTGGGCAGCTTCGTGGCGTCGATCGCTTTGAAACGCGCCAGCGCCTCCTCGACGCGGTCCTGGAGAAAGAGGAAGTAGGTGACGCTCATGCTGTCCATGGCATCAAGCTGCGGTTTGAAGGCGAGGATGTGGAGCAACTGCGTGTACTCTTGCAGCACCGCCGGATTCGCGACCCGCCACTCGCTGCCGACGCGATGCGCGCGCTGATTGACGAGCGGCGAGTATTCGAGGTGCTCGTAGCTGCGGCGCTCGATGGGATCGAGTGTGATCAGGCTGTTCGCAAAATACCGACCGCATTGATTGAGAAATCCGTTCATTGGTTCGGTGAACCTCAGCCATTCGGCCACGGTGACACGGTCGTTGTAGACCAGGGCGTAGCGGAAGACGGGCTCGCTGACGATGTGCTGGCGGTTCATGAAGGCGACGAGCTTCTGATAGAAGTCCACGTTCTGACGGCAGCGCCAGGCGATGCGCTCCAGACTGAGGCTTTCGAGATTGTTCTGATCAAGGAAGGCGAACACGTCCGCGTCCGTGCCGTATTGCGAGACATAGTCCCACGAGGCCTTGTCCACCTCGGTGAGCTTGGACACGACATTGAACTCGAACGGTTTTGCCGCGGCGGAGCCGGTCGCGGTGGCCACATTCACCGGGAAATGCGCAAACTTGAGGCCCTGCCCGGCAGGCACGAGCGGGAAGTAGAAATAGTACTCAAAGGTCTGCGTCGTGTAGGGCTCCAGGCGCACCTGACGACTGTTGGTTGCCTTCGCACCGAGCACGGGCAGCGCCCCCTGCGGGATCTGCAGCAGCACGACGGCTTTCACCCGACTGCTGGTGGGATTGGTGACGACGACGTTCGCGCCATACGTCGCGCCGGTGAGAAACTCGGTGGTGACGTATTTTTCAAACTTCTCGTTCCCTTCCTGCCGGTAGCGGTCGCCCTGACGGAAGAAGCTCTGCGAGACGAGAAGCCGGCCCTGCTCGTTGTTTTCCCCTGCCACGGGTTTGATTTCCTTGTGATACACGATGCATGGTCCGCCTGCCGTAAAAGTGAACCGTCCGTCATCGGCCTTCGTCTCGTGTTTCGGTGCCTCAAAGGGCAGGTCGAGCACGGCGAGCGCGAGCATCATTTCAGGGAAGTTTCTGCTGGCCTCAGCCACGTTCGATGAGACGAAGCCATTCTTCGAGCCCGCCGCCACCCAGGCGGCGTAGTCGCGCCAGAAGGCGTTCACCGTGACGAGGTTTTCGTTCTGCTCCGTGATGCGCAGTTTGTAGTAGTTGTTTTCCGCCCACTCTTTTGTCGGCCCGAGCGCGCGGTAGAAGGCCCTCACCTGGGCGCGCATCTCCGGGGCAGCGGCATACCCAAAGTAAGGCAGCCGTTCGCCGGCAGCGTCCCGGTCCTCCTTCTGCTCGGCCAGCTTTTCTTCGGCCAGCATCCGGCCAGCGTAGGCCCGCTGACGTTCCCGCCCGAGTGATTCGAATTCCTTGCGAGCCGCTTTGTCATATCCTTGACCGTCCTGCAAACCCGGCATCTTCAGAAGTTCATCCGCGGTCGCCGAGCGGCGCAGTCCCAGTTCGCGATTGGCAATGCCGTTGGCTGCCATCGGTTTACCCGCGACCATTCCAGCACCCGCAGCCGGAGCTTCAGCCGCAAAGGCGTCCGCGACCATCATCGGTGCTGCAGGAAGCGCATTCGCAGTCAGGGCCACGGCAGCGCGGGCATTCGCCTCACCTTTCGCAGCCTGAAGAATGGCTCCCGCACTCCCCGCGCCCTCTTCCATCGCCCTGCCGCGAAGCGCGGTTTCGAACAAGCGGTCGGCCTCCTCGGGATTCGGTGGAATCATTTCCCACAGTTCGCGCACATGCCGCGCGGCATTCGGCGCTTCATTTTCAATGCGCTGGGCCAGCAGGATGCGTTCGACGATGTTCAAACGCGAGTAGGCCCACGGCTCCAGATACTTCCGCAGATCGGCATCGAGCAAAAACTCGTCCATGAAGGTCTTGTCCTTCTTGTGGGCGAGGTAGGGCTTGATGACTTTGTCGAAGAACGGCCTGTCCTTGTGGGAGAGGAAAAAGCTCAGCTCGTGGCTGGCAAACTCGCCGTACTTGGCCAGCTTTTCGTCATCGGAGAGCTTCGGCCAGTTCAGGATGAAGGCGAATTCGGCGAGGTGGGCGTCGCCGCTCAGCGTGGTGAAGAGACTGTGGATGCCGCCGAGCGTGTCATAGGTTTCGAGCTCGCTGGTGAGGATGTCGGCCAAGTTGAGCGACTTGCCGGCCTCCAGCACGGTGATCTCCTTCTTCTGAGTGAAGGGCTTCACTGGATCAAGATTTCGAGCGAGGCGCTGGTCGGCAAACTTCGTTGGCACCTCAGGCAGCGTGAGCGTGCGCCAGGAGGCGTTTTGCAGGTCCTCGGCGTAGATCTGCACATGCTGGCGGTCGCCGAGAGCTTTGCGTTCGATGCGCACGACGCCGTCCTTGTCGGGGACGAGGTTGTAAATAATCGGCGCCGATTCAGCGAGGAAGTCGAGATTGGTGCCGCCCTGCGGACCGGCCTGCTGCTTGGCTTTCTTTGCCACTTCCGCCATCGCCCGATTCGCCCGGGCATCAGCACCACCGCGAGTCATGACCGCTCCCTCACCCGCCTGCTGGGCCAGTTCGGTGAGGTCGGTGCTGCGGATATCCCACGGATTGAGCAGCAGGCCCGGTCGCGTGAGCATGTTGCCGGGGAAGAGCTTCGCGTAGCGGCGTTCGAGGATGTAGCGATACTCGTCACCAATCTCACGACCGGCGGAGTACAGGTTGGGATTTCGGGCAGGTGTGCCGGAAGCCGCGCCGAATCGCGTGAAGCCTCCAAGACCCGCAAAAATGCCACCGCCAGGATCGAATCGCGATGCGGCAACGTGTACACGGGTAAACGGGTTGCTATTGTCTAACTGAAGTATGATGACTCCCTCTTCTTCAGCGACATCAGAGATGTGCAGCGGCGAATTGCCCTTTAACTCAAGTTGGCGGTGTT
>JAWLBG010000020.1:0-99449 GCA_041395065.1 Prosthecobacter sp.
GGTGGTGGCGCTCTCGCTGCGCGGGTTCACAGAGGGGCCACTGTGCGTGTGCGTGGAACTGATCAGCATGTTTTCCGGTTTCATGCCGGTCCTTTCCGCCGCGAGTGCCTTCGCCTCGTTCAGCACTTCCGGACCTGCTCCAAGATTGTCGACGACGACCATCGCCAGTGCCGTGCCCCCGTCGTCGAGCACCAGCGCGCGTGAGTGAAACGGATCATGCGCCTTCTCGGCCATGTTCGCGCTGAATCCGCCGGGCATGTTCATCGGAAACTGCGTTGGCGTGATGTCCACGGCGGCGGCGCCGGCGCGCAGTTCGGGCGCTTTCGCAAGGACCGCAGAGGCGAGGGCGGCGAAGACAAGGACGAGCAGGGCGGGGGACTTCATGGTCCAAGTTTAACGCCCGCCACATCCGGTCTTTAACGACCTTATGCCTGCATCGAGCCATTCCTTGCCTATGGCTTCTTCGTCTTGATCACATAGCTGTGCTCTACAGCTCCGTTCTGCATGCCTGCCCGTGTCACTCCCGGGACGATGCTGCGAACATAGTCCACCCTGGCCTCTCCAGGTCCCACGGTGACGCGCAGATGACCGCTGCTGCCGAGAATGGTTCCCGTGTAACCGTATTCCTCCGCGCTGCGTGTGCCGCCACTCGGGTGGCCCGGTTGCGGCACTTCCTGGTAGATGACGCCGTCGAGTTCCTCTTTGGCATATAGATGGTCGTGACCATGGAAAACGGCGCTGACGCCGTTCTTGACGAGAAGCCGGTGAATCGGCAGTTCCCAGCCGGGACGATGCTGTTGGAAGCCATCGCTGCCGTCCGCGTTTCTGCCGCCCCACTCCATGTAGGGAGCCGCGCCCGCTCCACCGCGAACGTCTCTGCCCAGACCGCCGACGAGGTGGTGGATGAAGACAAACTTGAAGGCGGCTGCGCTCTCTCGCAGCGTTTGCGCGAGCCAGCGATACTGCGCCTCGCCAAGTGTCATGCCCCAGTTGTCCGCACCACGCTGCTTAGTGGCCCAAAACGGATCGAGGCAGACGAACAACGCACCACCCCATTCGAAGGCGAAATAGCTGTCCTTGTCGTTCCCATCGGTCGGATTGGGGAAGTATTTCTGTCGCATGTTCAGCGACCATTCAGCCATCTCCAGCCGGTCGCCGCGCTCGCCGTCATGATTGCCGAGCACCATCAAAATGGGCACGCTGTGCGCGATGCGTCCGATGTGGAAGCGCTGCGCTTTGTATTGCGACTCTGCGCGTGTGTAGAAGCTGCCAAACTTGTCCACCATCGTTGTGTCGCCGAGATCGACCATGAAGTCCGGCTTGTCGGCGAGCATGTTTGCCAGCGTCTGCTGGTACACGCGCACGTCCGTGCTCACGTCGAGATGCGAATCCGCCTGAATCGTGAAAGTGAATGTCGATGCCGGTGCGCGTTGCGTGTGGAATGAGCGCACTTCGTCGCGAACCGGTTCTCCGCCACCCATGCGATAAATGAGTTGATAGGAGTAGGCTGTGTCCGGCTTCAGATCTCCCAGCGGAACCTTCCTTGGTTCGCCTGCCGTTAGTTCCAAGGTGGCACTGCGATGCGTCATCGAATCGGGATCTTCACCGTAGGCGATGAAGGCTTCCATGTCCTGCCACGCAAGGACACTCACCGTCATCGAGTCCGCGCCGGGACGACACAGCCACACATTGAAGCGATACGCGGGAACGACGGCGGTTTCGACCTGGCCGCCCGCGCCAGCTCCGCGGCGGCCTCTGTCATTGGCGCGCTCCTCAGACGCCACCGCAAGCAGGGCGAAGGCGGTGAAAAGGGCGGGGAGGACCAGCTGCGTTCCTTTCATGCCTGCATCCTACCTGCTCATGTCAGAACGGCATCAGGGGAATCGGGGAGATTTGTCAGTGCCCTGTCAGTTGTCGGCATTCTGCGCGTCCTCCACCAGCTCCGCGAGTTCGCGCAGCAGCGTCGTCGCATACGTCCCCTTGGGCAGCTCAAACCGGAACTGAAGATCGCCGTTCTCAAGCGTATCGAGGGCGGGGCGCAGCGGACGCAGGCGCATGACGCGGCGCTCCTGGACGAGGCCGCAGGATTCGAGTCCTGCAGTGAGTTGCGGAAAGCCAGACAGCAATTTGAGTTCGAGTTTTTGCACCTCGCCCGCGCTTTGCAGTTCACCGCATCCCCACATCGGCGCGGTGAGTTCCACGATGCCCTGCTCAAAACGCGACACTTCGTCGCCGCGCTGGTTTTTCGGCAGCAGGATTGTGCCGTTGTCGGCAAAGCCGAAGACCTCGCCCGCCAGCGGCTGGTCCCAGTTTCCACGCGACATGCGCCCGGCGATCACCGCATTGAAGAGACGGCTGCGGGCTGCGGAAAGCAGCAACCCGCGCAGCAGGCGGTCTCCGGGCGTGAACTCGCCGCGAAACATGGCCTCCGCCTTTTCGACGTTGCGCCCGTCGTTGCCGAAGCGCTGCGATCCGAAGAAGTTCGGCACTCCTTTTTCCGTGATCGCCTGCCAGCGCCGGGCTGCGAGCGCCGCGTCGAAATCCGGTTCGCGAAGGCGAATCGTGAAGCGGTTCCCCGCGTGGATGCCGCGCCGCAGCTTGCGCGTGTTTCGCGTGATGCGCAGCACGCGCAGCCCCTCGGACTCCAGCGCCGCCGCGCCCGGCGATTCCTGCCCGGGTATGTGCAGGCTGAACCATTGGCGAGTGACTGCGTGGCGGTCCTTCAAGCCGCAATGACTGACCAGTCGCCGCCTCAGTCCCAGCGCATCCGCCAGACGTGCCGCAGCCGTGTTGCTGTCCAGATCGCGCTTCTCCACCCACAGCAGGCAGTGCTCTCCCACGCCGGACGGCTCGAAGCCCAGAACCTCCTCCACCACGAAATCCTCCGGCCGCACCTTGAGCCGGGCCCTGCCCAGCGGGCCCCCGTGCAGATGGGGGAGTTCGTTTGAGTCTGAATCCATGAACAGCGGGTGTTTCGGCAAGCCTTTGTCGCGACTGCTCTATTGGGCGGAGTAGCCACCATCGACCATCCACACGGCTCCGTTGACGAAGGAGGCTTCGTCCGAAGCGAGGAAGGCGATCACGCTGGCCACTTCGTCCGCCGTTCCCATTCTGCCGGCAGGGTGCAGGCTGTTGAGCGTTTTCAGCACCTCGGGGTTTTGAGTGACGTTGGCCGTGAGCGAGGTGTGCACAAAACCGGGGGCCACCGCGTTCACGCGAATGCCTCCTCCGGCCAGTCGGACGCCCATGTCGCGGGTCAGCTGGCTGATCGCGCCCTTGCTGCTCGGATAGGGATTGAAGCCGTCGGAGAATTCAAGCGCCGTGGGGTATCCGGTGAATCCCATCACCGAGCTTAGGTTGATGATCGCGCCGCCGCCCGAACGCCGCATGACCGGAACCGCCGCGTGCGCCATGAGCATGGAGCCCTTCACATTGACGGCCATCACCTTGTCCCACTTCTCCTCCAGACTTGCGTCAGCTCCCACATTGCGCGCCGTGATCCCCGCTGAATTCACCAGCACGTCCAGTCTGCCCAAATGCTTCACGGCCGCCGCGACGATCGCCTCAGCTTGGTCAGGCCGGCTCACATCTCCGGGAAAAGTGGCGACGGAGGGAAATTCGCGCGCCAGGGACTCGAGAGCGGCGGGGTTGACGTCGGTCGCAAAGACCCTGGCCCCTTCGGCCAGAAACTTCCGGACGGTCGCGAGTCCGATGCCTGATCCGGCGCCCGTGACGATGGCGGTCTTGCCCTGTAATCTCATGCCCCAGATATCCGGCGATTCGATTCTTGCACAACCGTCATCTGACTTGGGGATCGAAATTTCTGGAAAGGGACTTTGAGTGAATGCGCTCAGGCTTCACGCTTCAACGCGCCGCTCCCTTTTGCTTTGGCTTCTTGCCACCCTTGCGGTCGCCGGACTTCTCCCCGCCTTCGACGTAATCAGGGTTCGGCTTCGGCATGCCGGCATTCACGGAGTGCAGGTAGGTCACCATGCTTTCGTCGAGTGCGAGGACGACATTCGGTTTCGCCTGTGCGAGGTCGCGCTGCTCACTGATGTCCTCCGGCAGATCAAAGAGCATGCGCTGCTCGGTCTCGAACACACGAATCATCTTCCAGTTCTGGTAAAGGATGGCCGACGCGGGGCCGAGTTCGTCTTTGTCGTAGTGCGGGAAGTGGATGACGAGTTCCTCATGCGCGCGTTGCAGCGCGGCATTCGGATCACGTTTCAAGACATTCACGAGACTGACGCCTTCGAGGTTCTTCGGCAGCGCATCCGTGGAGACACCCGCAAGTTCCATCACCGTGGGCAGCAGATCGACCGTGCTGGCGCGCACGTGCGAGAACTGTCCCACCTTGATGCCCGGCCCTGAAACGACGAGCGGCACGCGCAGGCCGCCTTCCCACACCGTGCCCTTGCCATTCGTCAGCATGCCGTTCGCATTGCGGCCCTGCGCGCCGTGATCGGCGGTGTAGATGATGTAGGTGTTCTCCATCGCACCGAGTTCTTTCAGCTTCGCGAGCACGAGACCGATGGTTTTGTCGATCTCCTCATTGCCTGCGGCCGTGCCGATGCGTTGGAAGTCCATACGCGTGCCAAGACGCTTCTTCACGGCCTCCAGCGTGTCCTCATGTGCCGTGACAGGTCCACGTCCAGGATACTGCGAGAGCTGGAGGAAGAACGGCTTCTTCGCCTGTACCTGCCGGGTCATGAAATCCATACCCTGCTCGGCGATGGCATAGCATTGCTTCGGATTCGGGTCCTCGACGTTGTCCGGTCCACCGTTGCTGTTCGCGCCGTCGTTTTCATCGAAGCCGTGCTCACGCGGATTGGCACGTCCGAGGTGCCATTTGCCGAAATGCGCCGTCGCGTAGCCGCTGCGCTTCAGCA
Organism: Prosthecobacter sp.; assembly: GCA_041395065.1. Lineage (GTDB taxonomy): Bacteria > Verrucomicrobiota > Verrucomicrobiia > Verrucomicrobiales > Verrucomicrobiaceae > Prosthecobacter. The sequence continues at coordinate 4,890 of JAWLBG010000020.1, forward strand.
GCGAGGCCATCGTCTCGATCCCGGCAGCCAGCTCCGTCGTGCAGGTCGGCTGGATCACCTTGTCACCCGGACTCACCAGCCCGTCCTTCTTCCCCTCGTTCACAAACGTCATGTTCAACGCCGCCGGACTGCGCCCCGTGACCAGCGCCGCACGCGTCGGCGTGCAACGCGGCGATGCAGCATAGAAGTCTGAGAAGCGGATGCCGTTCAACGCGATGCTGTCGAGGTTCGGCGTGCGAATGAAATCGCTCTTCGAACCTTCGGGATAACGATCATCCAACGGCACCGACATCGACGCCCAGCCCTGCGCTTCGCCAAGGATGATGACGAAGTTCGGCTTTTCGCCGGCTAGGAGCGAAGAACAAAAGGCCAGGAGGAAGAGAGCAGTTTTCATCATGCTTTGTGATCGGTGGCTATGGGTTCGGTCGGTTGGCTGGCGAACCACCACTGCTGGTGTAAACGACACGCAGCGACGAAGTGGCGAGCACTTTGCCCTTCATCGCGGCAAGGAGTTCTTCGCGACTGGGCGTGCCGCGCACTTCAGGCGGACTGGACAGCGCATAGAGCGTGATCACATACGTCTTCGCACCGGGGCCTTTGGAGTGAGGCGGCTCGTAACCGATCTGGCCTTTGAAGCCCGTTCCGATCTTGCCAATCGCCCGCGAGTCTTTGGGAAGACTGCTGGCCGTTATCGGGATGTCATAAACGGTCCAATACCACTTCTTGTCACCTCCCGGCGCGACGTGATCCATGATCAAGGCGAAGCTTTGGGTCGATGCCGGCGCGCCTTTCCATTCCAAGGGCGGACTGATGCCGGCACCATCGCCAGTGAACTCGACGGGCAGGTTGTTGAGGTCTTCGACAACCGGGCTGCTGAGCATGAACTTTCCATCGCTGCTGCGCGGCTGGTCTGGCAATGGTACGAAGGTTTCCTGCCTTCGACCGCGACCACCACCCGTTTGCTCCATGCCTGCAGGTGGGGCATTCCCGGCAAGCTCATCGAGTTCAGGCGTGTCGAGTCTTCCATCGCGATTGTGATCGAAGGCGTTGAACTGCTCCCGTGCCTTTGCCAGCGCATCGGCGACCGCTACACCATTTTTCGCAGCCTGCGTCTTCGCATGTTCGGCAAACTCCCGCGCCGTCACGAAGCCATCTCCATTCAAGTCGAGAACGCCTTCAAACGCCTGCGGACGTCCTCTGTCATCAGGCCGTGGTGGAGGTCCGCCTCCCTGTCTCGAACCTCGCCCGCCCTCAGGACCGCCACGACCACCTCCGCCACGTGACGTATAAACTTTTTCCACCACGCCGTCGCGACCATTGTCATAGACGAAGGGATAAGTGCCGTCCGCTTTGATCGAATATGAGACACTGCGTTGGTCGCCGTTCACCGTGTAGCTCAGCTTGTAGCTGTCCTTGCCCGTGCTTTCAAAGCCGGTGATCTCTGCACCGCGCAGAGGCGGTGTGTCCGGACGCACCGGATTCGCGCGCGGCTGCGGATCCACCTGGCCTCCGGCCTCGACGACCTCGCCATGGAACCCGCCGATGACATACGGATACTTCATCGACGCGTGGTAATGATAGCCACCCACCGCTTCGTGACCGTGACATTCGTCGAGCTTGCCCACCGGCGAACCGTCCGGCTCGATGAGGCCGTAAATCGGATAACCGTCTAGCGCATAAGCCACCGGCATCCCCTTCCCGGCCTGTGCCTGCAAATGAAGCGGCGTGATGTGGTAGTGATAATCATCCGCACGACCGCAATGCCCGCCCCATTGATCGAGTTCGCCGATTTCCTGCGAGACCTCACCGCGATTGTTCTGCGGGTTGAAAATCGGGATGCCATTCACCGCCAGCGCGATCGCACCGCGCAGGAAGCGTCCTTTGATCATCGCCGGCTGTGCCGCCGGTTTCGGATGCAGCGGGATGCGCCACGCATTGTCGTCGAAATACTTCTGCGGCAGCGGCACCTGCTGCTGCCAGGCAGTGATGCCGACCATCATGTTGTGATCCGGCAGACCATTCGATCCCACATAGAGAAACTCGCCATCCGCCCGCAGATCGAGCCGCGTGAACGGCAGAAAGGCCTTCGCCGTCTCAGGAGCATTGGCCGCACTCGCGGCAGCCGCAGCGGCGATTTGAATCGAAGATCCAGCCGAGGCCACCTGTGCGTGCTCGCGCTTCCATTCATCCAGGATGTGCGCCCGCAAGGCTTCGCGCTCGATCGGATCATCCGATGCCTGCCAGGTGTGGGCATGCAGACTGGTGGCGAGCAGGAGAAGGACGGGAATCGCTTTCATGGCGCCCTATAAACCCCGCTTTCGCCGATCCGCTTCAACGAATCATAGAAGAATTTTCGGGATTGGGTAAAGACGATGGCTGATAGTCACCTTGTTGACGAATTTCACCTTATGACGTCCTCCGTGCGCCTCCTCATCATCGACGACGATGCCGAGCCCTGCGCTTCGCCGAGAATGACGAGGAAGTTTGGATACGCGTCGGCGGCAATGACCGAGGACACAAGCAGCAGACTCAGCAAAACTTCATGCCCCTTGAACGCGCGCAGCATCACAATCACATCATGAATTGCGGCCAAGTTGCCCGGCCCTCCCGATGCCCGACGGCTCGAACCCCAGCAACTCCTCCACGACAAAATCCTCCGGCCGCGCCTTGAAGCGCACACGCCCCAGCGGTCCGCCGTGCAGGAAAGGAAGTTCGTCGAAATCCATGAACGTCGACGCTAGCTCGTCAGGGCGCGTGGGGCTAGGAAGTGTTTGATCCGCGCGCAGCGGACGCAGTATCGACTCTACTCACGTCTTGTCAGTTCCCTTGATTTTGCGGGCTGCGTTCGATGTATTCGTCAAATTGAAGGTGATGTCCTTCATCATCAATTAACGGGAAGATTCCTTCGCCATTGCAAGCGCGGTCATCATGCCAGACCTCACCGCGCAAAGAACCTGAAACAATGAGAATATCGCGCCCTTCGCAGCCAGTCTGTCGAATCCTGATGCTTCCCGCTACCCAGTCATCGGAAAAGTAAGGGGAAGCCCATCCTTGGTCGGTGAGGAGAGTTCGATCGTTCCAAGCCTCGGTGTGAGGAAACGGTTTCTGCAAATAGTCCCTCGGGAGAGTAGCAGGGTGATAGCTCCAATCTTCCAGCAAATCCACCTTGCTTGAAGTGAAGCATCCGCCGCCAACAGTCTTCAGATAGTTTCGGTAGTGTTCGGGGAGGGAAACTCCCCATCGGCTCTCAAACTCGGCCAGTTCCAATTCGCTGTGAATGTGTGGTCTCATTGTTTTCTTGAACCAATGTGGTTGATCCACACACAGTAGTGGGCGAGTCAGATTCGCCTACAGTTTCTTTTGGCATTAGGACAGGGCCAAACTGGAGGTGCTACGAACTAAAGAGATTCAAAGTGGTCCATTGATGGACGCGAAAAGGCCGTCCAAGGTCAAGCCACGCTGCAGCGGCTACTTCCGCTCCAGCAGCAGCCCCTGATACGCCGCGGGGATCACCATGCGGCCCCGCCAGAAAGCGCAGGCGCCGGGATGGCCCGAGATCTCGAATTTCCGCACCAGCTTCGGATGCGACACGTCGGAAATGTCCACGACCTGCACGGTGCGCTGATGCCGCGAGGTGACGACGAGCGTGCTGCCGCCCACGCTCGGACGTCCGCTGAGATAGGTGCCGTCGATGCCGTAGGCAGGCAGTTCGCTGGCGCTGCGCTTCTCGTTGGGATTCAGGATCGAATACTTGCCGTGCTTCACGATGAGGAGCCGGCCGTCCATCGCGCAGGCGCCGTCGGTCCAGCTGTAGTTCGAGGTGTCCGGCGTGTTGCCGGTCCACTTTGGCACAGCGCCGCCGACGTCATACCAGCCCGGTCCGCTGCGATGCCAGTGCGCGCAGAGATAGCGTCCGTCGAAAAGTTCATCGACCAATTGATCACCGTAAAACAAACCGACCTGCGAGTCCTTCAGCGCGACCTTCGGGTTCTTCGGATCGGTGAGGTCGGCGATGTAGATGGCGGAACTGCCGCAGTGCAAAATGGCGAACTTCGAAGGCGCGGGCGCGGCCACTTGCTTCACCGCCTGTCCCGGAATCATCAACCGTCCCACCTCGGTCAGTCGCATATCCTTGCCGATGTCATAGATCGCCAGACCTTCCGCGCTCTCCGCCGCGAACAGCCGGTTTCCTGCCACGCTCACGTGCCACGCATCGCCTTTGCCGTGATGCGTCATGACGGGCTCGAGCTTGTCACCGAGACGAACCGCCTGAATGCCCGCCGCACCACATGCAGCCCATGCGATGTCGCCCTGCACAGTCACCGAATGCACCTGGCCCGCGGGTTGATACACGACGAAGTCGGAATCCGACGCGGCGGTCGATTTTGACTCCGTCAGAACCGGCGGCGTGTCCTTTTCCTCCACCACGGGATCGGCGAGGCCTTTCGCCGGCACGACATACAGTCCCGAGTAGATGCCCGCCGCGTAGATCACATCCTTCGCCAGCGCGAGGCCGCCGATGGGATCGAAGTCCTTCCGGCTTTCGACCATGGGCAGTTGTGCATGCGCGACGATAACCGGCTTGGTCACGTCGCTCACGTTCACCACAAAGAGGCCGTTGTAGGTGTCCGCGACCACGCAGTGATCGCCCGCGACGCGCGCCGTCCACATGTCGTTTTGCAAATGATAGCCCGCGGGAAACTTCACGCCCGAAACGCGCACCGGCGCCGTTGGCTTTGACACATCGAAGATCTCGAGACCATGACCGTGCCCCTGTGTGTCCACCTTGTTGTCGGAACGCGAATGATGACCCGTGACCGCGTAGCAATACTTCCCGCGCAGACAGCCGCCGTCGCCATAGCCGTCGAGTGCGCCCTCGCCGATGATCTTCGGCGCGCGCGGATCATGCACGTCCGCCACGAGCAGCTTCTTCGGCGCCCAGTCGCCGATGTAGAGCAGTCCGTCTCGCGCCCAGCAGGACTGCGCCTCGCCCGTTTTGAGCGTGCTCAGATTGCGCACCTGCCGCGGGTCGGAGACATCGACGATCTCCACGCCATAGCAGCGCGTCGCGATAAATACCACATCGCCCGAGACCCAGATGCCCGTGGCCATTTCCACGGTGTCGTAATGGCTGATCAGCACCGGCTTGGACGCGTCCGCGATGTCCACCATCCACCACCCGTCCTGACGCGCGGTGATGAATGCCGTTGTGCCACGAATCACGAGCTGCCGCGTGTTGCCAAGGCCGCCGAGCTTGCCGAGCACACGCGGTTTCTCCGGCAACGTGATGTCCAGGACCCAGAGCACGCCCTGCCCGATCGCATACAGGCGGTCGCCCACGACCTCGACCGCCGAGCAGGCGGGAATGCCGTCCACCTTGCCATACGCCAGGGCCTTGCCATAAAGGCTCTCATCATGCGCAAAGACCGGCGCGGCAAGCATCGCGGTGAAACAAGCCGCGAGAACGGGGCGGATGAGGGAACGAAGGGACATTTTGAGAACAGACATGCCAGGAACTAACGCACGGCATCCCCTCCGGCCATCAAAGGATCACAACGTTCGCGACTTCCGGCCGCGGCGAGCGTTGAGTGAGGTTTCCAACCCGCATGAAACTCTCCAAGCTCATCCGCCGGACGCACATGTATCTGGCGCTCTTCCTGACACCGTGGCTCATCGTCTATGCGCTGAGCGGACTGGTGCTGAATCACGCCAGGCTCTTCCTGCGGCCGGACGGACAGCTCGCCCAGCCCTTCGAGAAAGTGGAGGAGCGTGAATACAAAGCCGCCTTCTCCGCCGACGTCGATGCGCGCATGATCGGAGCGCAGGTGCTCGAGGATCTGGGACTGTCGGGCACCTTCAACACGCAGGGCAGTCCGCAGCAGCCGAAGCTGGTCATCAATCGCAACGGCGCGTTTGCCATTCATCGCATCACCTACTTTCGCGAGCAGGGACGGCTGCTGGTGGAAAAGCAGCCGCTCAACACGCCGGTCTTCCTGAACCGCACGCACTTTCGCCACGGCTACGAGCAGCCCTTTGTCGCGGCGAAGATCTGGGCGGTGATCGTCGATCTCGTCGTCGTGGCGCTGCTGTTCTGGGTGCTGTCCGGCATCTGGATGTGGTGGGAGATCAAACCCGCACGCCTGTGGGGCGGGGTCTTTGCGCTGATCGGACTCGGCATCTTCGGAATCCTGCTGGCCACCATTTGAGGAGACGCACATGAAAAGCACCAACCTCATCCTTCGTCGCACGCATCTCTATCTCGGCATGCTGCTCATCCCGTGGCTGATGATCTACGGCCTCTCGACGCTGATGTTCAATCACGGCGAATACTTCCGCCCGCTGCGTCCCGCCGATCCGCAGTTCGTGTCGCTCTGGGAAAAGGACTACACCCTGCCGCACCCGATCACCGACACCAACCTGCGCGAGGTCGTGGCACAACTTCTCGCCGACAACGGACTTCAGGGCGCTTTCGGTGCGCGCCAGCAGGGCAACTCAATCGACATCACGCTGCAAAACTTCCTCCAGCCCACGAAACTGAACTACAACCTCGCCACCAAGAAGCTGCGTGCCGAGAAGAAGAAGTTCGCGTGGGTGGAAGTGCTGCAGCGCCTCCACTTTCGTGCGGGCTACAACGGCAGCAGCCTGCTCGCCAATGTCTGGCCTGTGATCGTCGATGCCTTCTGCGTGACCATGCTCATCTGGATCCTCACCGGTCTCTACCTCTGGTGGAAGATCCGTGACTCGCGCCGCCTCGGCTGGCTGACGATTGGCGACGGCATGCTCACCATCGCGCTGCTGCTGGCGACGCTTTGACCGGAATTCACTTCAACAAGCCTCTGAGTCGCTCGCAGGTCTCCGCATGCGCCGGATCGGCGGCGAGGTTGTTCATCTCCCTCGGATCGGCGACCTCATCGTAAAGTTCGCGGCCCGCGCTGCCGCCGTCTCCCCATTCGGTGTAGCGCCATCGCGCTGTGCGCACACTGCGACCCGGCACCTCGCGAAACCGCACCATGCTGTGCGCCGGACGGTCATGCGGCGTCGCAGGATTGCGGAGCAACGGCAGCAGGCTCACGCCTTCGAGGCCATTTGGTGCAGGCAATCCGGCGGTCGCCACGACGGTGGGAAAGATGTCGATGAACTCCACCGGACTCGCGCAGACTTTTCCGCCCTCGAAACCCGGAGCGGCGATGATCAGCGGTGCGCGTGTCGATTCCTCAAACAGGCTGTTCTTCCGCCACAGGCCGTGCTCGCCGAGATGAAAACCGTGATCACCCCACAGCAGGATGACCGTCTTGTCGGTGAGCTTCATCTCATCGAGCGCATCGAGAAGCCGGCCGATCTGCCCATCGACGAAGCTCACCGTCGCCTCGTAGGCGAGAATGCACTCGCGCGCCTGAAGTTCGGTCGTGCCAAAGTTCGGCCACACCGGCGTCGAGGACAACGCGGCCGCCGGAACATGCTGACGATAGTCGGCTGGCAACACCGGCAGCATCGTTTGATCGAGCGCATACAAATTGAACCACTTCTTCGGCGCGATGCTCGGCAGGTGCGGACGATAAAAACCTGCGGCAATGAAGAAGGGGTTCGCCGCATGGGCTCGAAGCAGTTGAATCGTCGCATCCGCCACCTTGCCGTCCGTTTGCTCCGTGTCCGCGCCATCGGCGGCGAGGTAGGCCATCTGATCCGGCAGCGGCAGATCGGGCGTGTGAACCGTGAGCAGATGTTCCTCGTCCTTGTCGCGCCCGCGCGGATTCACCACCTCGTCCCATGACTCCGCATCATCGAGGCCGTTTGTGCCGATGTCCGTCGGCACGTCCTGATGAAAAATCTTCCCGGCCCGCGCCGCATGATAACCCTGCTTTCGAAACCACTGCGGCAGCGTCATCGCATCCGGCAGCGCATCGCGCAGCCGCGTCTTGTTGTTGAGCACACGCGTCGTTTGCGGTCGCAATCCGGTCAGCACCGACGCGCGGCTCGGCCCGCAGGACGGATACTGGCAGTAGGCGCGATCAAACCGCACGCCCCGCGCCGCCAGCCGGTCGATGTTCGGCGTTTTCACCCGCGCATCGCCATAACATCCGAGCCGCGTGTTCAAATCATCCACGGCGATGAACAGCACGTTCAGCGGTTCTGCGAACGTGGTCGCTGACAAGGCGCACAACACGAGAAGCAGCCGCATCGCGATCACCACGCCGCCTCCACCATTTCACGATTCAGACGCTCCCACTCGCCGACGAGTTCATCGAGCTTCTTCGGCTCCTTGTTCGCTAGATCGTTCTCTTCGCCGATGTCGCTGGCGAGGTTGTAGAGCTGCCAAGCCGCAGACGCGCCCTTGCCGGCATTGCGCACGATTTTCCAATCGCCGCGACGGAGCGCGCCCTTGTTGCCCACACGCCAGTAGAGCGGACGCTCGGGCAGACTCGCTGTCTCCGCGATGAGATGCGGCAGCAGATCGATGCCGTCTTGATGCTTGGGCTTGAGACCGGCGAGCACTTCCGCCGTGGCGGCGATGTCGGTGCTGATGACCGGCTGGTCGATGACCTTGCCCGCCGGCAGATGTCCCTTCCACTGCGTCATGAATGGCACACGAATGCCGCCGTCCCACAACTCGCCCTTGCCGCCGCGCAACGGCGCGTTGCTGGACGTCAGCTCCTTCGTCGGCCCGCCGTTGTCACTGAGAAAGAAGATGAGCGTGTTCTCCTCGATCCCTTCCTTCTGAATCTGCTCCAGCACATCGCCCACGCTGTCATCGAGATGCGCCAGCATGGCGGCAAAGATGCGGCGCTGGATGTCGCCGATGTGCTCGAACTTTTTCAAATACTTCTCCTCGGCCTGCAGCGGGCTGTGCACAGCATTGTAGGCGAGGTAGAGGAAGAACGGCTGGCTGGCATGACGATGGATGAAATCCTCCGCCTCTCGGCCAAACGCATCCGTCAGATTTTTGCGCTCCTCGACCGGCTGGCTCATGCGCAGCAGCGGATTGTCCGCGTCGTAGTCCGGCTCGTTGCCGCCCATGTGCGTGCTCCACACGATGTGACCGTCAGGCGAAGTCCATCGTCCTTCGCCGCCATCGGGCAGCGCCTTGCGTCTCAGCCAGGTCGTCACTCTCTTCCACGGCGGCGGCACGTAGTAGTGCCCCTCGTGCAGGAAACCGAAGAACTCGTCGAATCCGCGCCGCGCCGGATGATAGGCCGCCGTGCCACCGAGGTGCCATTTGCCCACGATGCCCGTCGCATAGCCGCTCGCACGCAACCGCTCCGCCAGCGTCGTCTCCTTCACCGGCAGTCCGATGGCCGGGTCCGCGTTCTTCGGGCCGATGGGATTGAATTCAAAACCGAAGCGCGTCTGATACCGCCCCGTCATCATCGCCGCCCGCGACGCCGCGCAAAACGGCGCGGTGACGTAGCCGTTCGTGAAGCGCACGCCGTGCTTCGCGATCGAGTCGATGTTCGGCGTCGGAATGTCGCCGCCCTGGCAGCTCAACTCGCCGTAACCCAGATCATCCGCGACGATCAGCAGAATGTTCGGACGTGAGGAAGCCGCATCAGCAGACCACGCCAGCAGGCAGACAGAACCCAGGACAACAAGAAAACGCATCCCATGGGAACGCGGACTCGACGCATCGGCTGGCAGCTTTTTTCTGCTGCACCTAGCCGAGAACAGCGAAACAAAATCGCTTCTTCAGAACGATGCGCTATTTCAGAATACCCCGGGCTTTCAGAAACTCGACGGAGCTCTTCATCGTGACTTCATAATCGGCATCTCCGTTGGATTTGCGAAAGAACGAACCGTTGAAGAAGCCGTGGTCTTTGCCTGCGAAGGGTACGAGCACGCATTGATTGCCTGCCTCCGTCATGAGCTTCGTGAAGCGTTCGGCATTCTCGAACGGCACCGTCTTGTCCGCGGTTCCATGGAACAGAATCGTCGGCACGATGCCTTGGCGCACGTGATGGCAGGGTGAAATCTCCGTCTGCTGCTCGGGCTTGAAGTTCCTGGCGCCGTAGCCCTTCTCCGTCGTGTCGAGGACGGGATTGAAAAGAATCATCGCGTTTGGCACCGAACTCACGCTCGTGTCCTCTCCCGCTTCTTCATGGCCTTCAATGACGCCCGTGCAGGCCGCCACATGTCCGCCGGCCGAGCCGCCGGAAGCGACGATTCGTTCGGGATCGATGCCAAGCTCGGCGGCGTGCTGACGAACCCATCGGATGGCGGACTTGCCGTCCTTCACGCATTCGAACGGTGTTGTCTTGTTCCGGCTCTTCACGCGGTAGTCGGCCGAAAAAGCCACCACGCCTTGACCGGCCATGGCCCTCGCCTGTTGATAGAACTGCTTGGTGCTCCCGCCGTTCCAGCCGCCGCCGAAGAAAAAGACGATCGCAGGCCGATGGTCCGAGGGTTTGAGATCTGCGGGCTCGAAGACGTCCATCTTCAACTCGATGCCGTCCACGGACTTGTAGGTGATCGAACGGTCCGGCTCCAAATCAGCACCCTTGGCGGGGGGCGCGATCCCAGCGATCAGCAGTGCCGCCAAAAGAAGTGGGTGGGTTTTCATGAGTAATTGCTGGTGATCTTTAGCATGGTTGAGAGTCTGACCTTCGCGCGTCTTCTTCTCCATGCAAAAATACATGTCCAAAACATCGCTTCTTCATACTTGTGATGTGTTGCCAATTTGTAGCAGTCTCCCTTTTCCATGAATCGCCGTCATTTCATCCACTCCGCCACCGCCCTGCCTTTCATCTCCGCGATTGCCGCGGAAAAGCCCAGGCGTCTCGTCCTTCGCTCCTCCTGGCAGACGGTGAACATCGGTGACATCGCTCACACGCCCGGGGTGCTGACGCTGCTGGAAAAACATTTGCCGGATGTCGAAGTGCGGCTGTGGCCGAGCAAGGTGGACAACGGCGTCGAAGAGATGCTGAACGCGCGCTTCCCGAAGGTGAAAATCATTCGCGGCGAGGAAGTGAAGAAGGCCTTTGAGGAGTGCGACTTTCTGCTGCACGGCTCGGGACCTTCGCTGGTGGCGCAGAAGGACGTGGCGAAATGGAGCGAGGCGACCGGCAAGCCCTACGGAGTGTATGGCATCACTTTCGCGGTTCAGAGTTCCGCCTCCACGACGCCGTCGTCGGAGAAGGCGGTGGCGGAGACGATCCGCGTCCTGAGCGGCGCGAAGTTTGTCTATTTTCGCGATTCCGTATCCCTGGAACTCGCGAAGGCGAAGGGCTGTACGAGTCCGTTGATGGAATTCGGCCCGGACGGCACTTTTGCGGTCGATTTGAGTGACGACGCGAAGGCGGACGCGTTTCTGAAGGCCAACGGCCTCGAAGAGGGAAAATTCCTCTGCTGCATTCCGCGACTGCGCTACACGCCCTACTGGACCATTCCTGAGAAGAAGGCCGCCATGGACGAGAAGAAGCACGCGCGCAACGAGGCGATGAAGGAGCACGACTGCAAGCCTTTGCGCGATGCGATCATGAGGGTGATCCAGCAGACCGATTTGAAAATCCTGCTGTGTCCTGAGGACAAGACGCAGATGGCCGTGAACAAGGAGATGCTCTACGACAAACTGCCGGAAGACGTCAGGGGGCGTGTCGTGTGGCGCGAGAATTACTGGCTAACCGACGAGGCGGTCAGCACCTATCGCCGCAGCGCGGGTCTGTTCGGCCACGAGATGCACAGTCCGATCTTGTGCATCGGCAGCGGTATCCCCGCCATCGTCTGCCGCTGGGCGGAGCAGACGAGCAAGGGGTTCATGTGGCGCGACATCGGCCTGAACGACTGGCTCTTCGACCTCGACAAGGACGATGAACTCGCCCGCGTGGCCGATACCGTGCTCGCGATGGCCAAAGACCCCGCCGGATCGAAGGCGAAGGCGGAAAAGGCGCGCGAGGTCGTGATGGCGAATTTTGCCGCCAGCATGAAGGTGGTGGGAAAGAACCTGCCCGGTTGAGTTCTGTAATGACATGGGCGGGCGGGTCGTTCTAAACTTCACCCATGAAGCCGACGCGCCTTTTCCTGGTGCTGTGCATCTCCGTTCCAGCGAGCGGGGATGACGGCGTCGCGTTTTTCGAGGCAAAGATTCGTCCCGTGCTCGCGAAGCACTGCTACGAGTGTCATTCAGTCGAGTCGGGTAAATCAAAGGGTGGACTCATGCTGGATACAAAACACGGGACGCTGACAGGCGGTGATACAGGACCAGCCGTGGTGCCGGGTGACACAGTGAAAAGCCTGTTGCTCACCGCGATCAAGCACAGTGATCCCGATCTCGAAATGCCGCCGAAGAAGCCTAAGTTGCCGGATTCAGTCATCGCGGACTTTGAAAGGTGGATCAAAATCGGCGCGGCTGATCCGCGTGAATCGGCGGCGAAGGTGGCGGATCGCCCGCCGGTCGATGTGAAGTCGGGAAGGGAGTTTTGGAGCTACAAGAAGCCTGTGATGCCAAAAAATGCTGCGGGCGGCATTGACGGATTCATTCGCGAGAAACTGGTCGAGGCCGGTTTGAAACCAGGGCCTCCCGCGGATCGCGTGGTGCTGTTGAGACGGCTATCTTTCGATCTTACCGGCCTTCCGCCGTCGGACGTGCCGGACCTGTCCGACGAGTCGGACTACGAGAAGCTTGTGGACAAGTTGCTGGAGAGTCCGCGCTTCGGTGAACGCTGGGGGCGGCACTGGCTGGATGTGGCGCGGTTTGCGGAGTCTAACGGCCGCGAGTCGAACCTGGCCTTCCCGCATGCGTGGCGTTACCGCGACTATGTGATCGATGCGGTGAATGCCGATGTGCCGTTTGATCGCTTCATCACCGAGCAGATCGCGGGCGACCTGCTGCCGGCGAAAGATGACGTGGAGCGTGCGCGGTTGCTCATTGCGACCGGGTTTCTCGCGTTTGGGCCGAAAGGACTCAATGAGCAGAACAAGGCGCAGTTCGCGGCCGATTTGGCGGATGAGCAACTTGATGCGGTGACGCGTGCGGTGATGGGAAGCTCTATCGCCTGCGCCCGCTGTCACGATCACAAGACCGATCCGTTCAGCATGGAGGATTACTATGGTCTCGCGGGCATCTTCAAAAGTACGCAGACCTTTTACGGCAACTGGGTGGACTCTGAGAACAACAACCATGGCCATCTCATTCGATTGCCAGATCTGCCGGGGCAGGTGATCCCGAACAAGTCGATTCCCGAAGCGCGTGTGAAGCAGCTCAAGGCTGATCTGGTGAAGATCGACCAATCGGAGAAGGAACAGAAAGAATATGCGGAGAAGGCGAAGAAGGAAGGCCGCGACATCAGCGGCGAGTATTACAAGATGCTGCAGACGGCCATTGGCAATTACTGGAGGCGCGGTGGCATTAAGGGGGAACTTGAACGCGTGGATGACAAGGGCCGCGCATTGCCGCTGTGCATGGGCGTTCAGGACGCGAAACGCATCCTGGATTCGCAGCTTTATGATCGCGGCGAACTCGCGCATCCGGTGAAGGCGGTGCCGCGTGGTTTTCCGCAAGTGTTTGAGATGAAGCAGGCGGTTCCAAAGGAGCAGAGCGGTCGTATGGAACTGGCGAAGTGGCTCACGAGTCGCGAACACCCGCTCACCGCGCGTGTGATGGCCAACCGCGTGTGGCATCATCTGATCGGTTCAGGAATCGTGCGCACGGTGGACAACTTCGGCTTCAGTGGCGAGCGGCCGAGTCATCCGGAACTGCTCGACTATCTCGCGATTCGATTCATGGACGGCGGCTGGTCGGTGAAGAAGCTGATCAAGGAGATCGTGATGTCGAAAACGTATCGGCAGAGCAGTCAGGGACACACCGATTCCGATCCTGACAACCGCTTGCTCTCCCATGCGAACAAACGTCGGCTCGATGCGGAGGTGATTCGTGATTCGATGCTCGCGGTGTCGGGCTTGCTTGACACGTCGCGTCGTCCGGGATCGCTGGTGGCGGAATTGGACGGACAGTCGGTGTCGCTCATGGGCTTCAACACGAAGCTTCCGCCGGACCTTGATGGTTCGCATCGTCGTTCGGTTTATCTGCCGGTGATCCGCGATCATCTGCCGGATGTGCTGGAGCAGTTCGACGTGGCGAATCCGAATCTCGTCACAGGAGATCGCGATGTGACCAATGTGCCTTTGCAGGCGCTCTATCTGCTCAACGGACCGTTTGTTCAGGAGCAGGCTGCTGCGCTAGCCAAGCGAATCCAATCCGCGCCGGATCGTGTGCGACGAGCGTTTGAGTTGTGCTTCAATCGTCCGCCGGATGCGAAGGAGGTCGCGCTGGCGGAGAGGTTTCTTCAATCCGGTTCTGCCGATGAGTTCCAATTGCTCACCGCCTTCTGTCATTCGTTGCTGTGCAGTGCGGAGTTTCGATTCACGGATTGAACCACTCATCTTCACTAATAATCACTGATATGAATCAGAAAAACATCCCATCCATTAGTGAGCATCAGTGGCCATTAGTGGTTTCTCCTTCCCGTCGTCAGATGCTCACGACGATGTCGTCCGGCATCGGTTGGCTCGCATTCTCGGCTCTTGCCCAGGCGAAGAGCGGGCTGGCGGCGAAGCAGCCGCATTTTCCGGCACGGGCGAAGCGCGTGATCTTTCTCACGATGCGTGGTGGCCCGTCGCATGTGGACCTGTTTGACTACAAGCCGGAGCTGATCAAGCGCGATGGCCAGACGGCGAGTTTGGGCCGTGATTCAGCGGGCGCGAAACTGTTCGGACCGGTGCATCCGATGAAACAGTTCGGGAAGTCGGGGCAGTGGATGACGACGTTGTATCCAAAGCTCGCTGAGCACGCGGACGACCTGTGCATCATCAACTCGATGCACACCGACCTGCCGAATCATGCGCAGGCTTTTGGGCAGATGCACACCGGCAGCTTCCAGTTTGTGCGGCCATCCATCGGCGCGTGGACGCTTTACGGTCTCGGCACGGAGAACGAAAACCTGCCCGGCTTTATTACTTTGAATCCGCCGGCGGACAACGGCGGCGCGCAGAACTACGGCAGCGCGTTTCTGCCGGCGATCTGCCAGGGGACGCGCATCGGCGGATCGCAGTTGCCGGAGTTGTATGCGGCGTTGTTGAAGAAGGACGTGGCTCCGGGGCCGCCGATGAAGAACATCGTGCCCGCGGTGTCACGAGACCTGCAGCGCGAGCAGATCGATCTCATTCGCGGCTTGAACGAACGCAAGATGGAGCGCGATGGCGTGGATCCGGAGATCGAGGGCGCGATCGAGTCGTTTGAACTCGCGTTTCGAATGCAGAGCGAGGTTCCCGGCGTGCTCGACCTGCGCAGCGAACCGGAGCACATCTTGAAGCTCTATGGCATTGGGAAAGGGAAGGATCAGTTTGCGCGGCAGTGTCTGCTCGCGCGTCGCATGGCGGAAGCAGGCGTGCGCTTCATTGAAATCGCCTCGCCTGGCAACTGGGATCATCACAACCGCCTGCGTGAACTTCTGGCGACCAACTGCGCGTCCACGGATCAGCCGATCGCGGCACTGCTCACCGATTTGAAATCGCGAGGCATGCTGAAAGACACGCTCGTTGTGTGGGCGGGTGAGTTTGGGCGCACGCCGTACGCGCAGAGCGGTGACGGGCGCGATCACAATCATCGCGGCTACTCGATCTGGATGGCCGGTGGCGGCGTGAAAGGAGGGATCACCTATGGCGCGACAGATGAAGTGGGCCACAAGGCTGAACTGAATCCGATGCACATCCATGACTGGCACGCGACGATCCTGCATCTGCTTGGACTCGATCACACGAAGCTCACTTACAATTATGGTGGTAGGAATTTCCGCCTTACGAATGTGGGTGGTGAGATTGCGAGAGGGATATTGGGGTGAGTTTGGGATTGCACTGTGGATTGGTGGGGTCGTAACATGGCGCAGATTCGACGTGGACCGGTCTGCGTGGATGCTGGTGAACACCCACCCTCAAACGCGACATGAGAGACGGTTCCCCTGACGATTCATCCGTTCCAGCCAGGCCATCCGCAGGATGGGGCAAACTTTTCCTCGGCCTGCTGTTTGGCGGAGCCATGGGCGCGGGCGCCTTGTATGTGACCGTGGTGGATCCGTCGTTGTTGGACAGGCTGAAGCCCAAGACGGCAGAAAAAGTGGAAGAGCCAAAGGAGGCCGCCCCGGTTCAGGAAGTCAAAAAGGAGGAAGTGGTGTTGCAGGAGGCGCTGCCGCGTACGCCATTTGAAATGGGCACCCTGCCGCCGGATGAGCCAGTGGAGTCGGTCAAGATCACGCTCGGAGTTGGAACCAAAGGCGCGCCACTGACGGAGGCTGTAGATGTGCATCTAGGACTGGGCTTTCCGCTGCGGCTGTATCCGCTGGGCGGCAAGGAGCGCGAGCCCTCCTTCGCGGCCTTCCCGTTCCAATCATCACTGGAAGAAAGCACTACTGCGGTCCAACCGGGCCAGATGGCGTCGTTCGAGTTCTCTGCGAAGAAGGAGAACGTGGGCGTCGATGAGCTGCGCACCTCGCCGCAGTTGCTGGAGGGCGTGAAGGTGAGTGACTTGCAGAGCATCGGCTTTGCCTCGCAGGGGCGTTCTGACTGGGTGCTGGCAGGCTATCGCATCGAGGTCAACGGGAAGCTCTTCGCGGCAAACGGCCTCGTCGATGCACGCGTGCAGCAAAAAATGGCGTCGAGTCGTGAAAGCCTCATGAAGATGCTGCCTGATTATGAGGCGAAGGTGAACAAAGATAAGTTGACCGCGGAGGAGGAAAACGCGCTGAAGACCGAACACGCGCTGGTGCGCGCCCTGAGCGGTCGTGTATCGGGTGCGGTGCCGTGGTATGAGGAGGAGGACGAGAAGTTCAAGCCGGCGGCCGTCAACGGTGGAAAGGTGGAGAAACTGCGCGTTACGCTGACCAGTGGCAATGGTGACCGGCCCGGCACGCGCAATCCGCTCTATCTTCAGGCAGGGCCGCGCAAATACCTGCTCTCGTCCGAGGGGGACCCGCTGGCAGATGAGACGGAGCCGCAGATCTTTGAACTGGCAGGATTCGAACTGGCGCTCAATCCGCTGAGCAAGGAGGCTCTGAGCAATCCAGGGATCGGAGTCATCGGCAGCGGCGAACCGGCGGACAAGGTGCCGGATCGCGCACAACTCGAACGCGTGCTCGTTGAGGCCGATGACGAGGCGGTTTACGACAGCGACAAACAAGCGGATGACAAGAAGGCGCTGCCCTCGTTCTGGCTGACGCCCGTGGCGCATTACGACGAGGCGGGCGGCCTGGTCAAAGCGCCGCCTGCGCAGGGTGAGGTGCCGCTGTGGACCGCAGGCATGAAGGGTCTCATTCCTGCGGCGGGCATCGTGCCGGAACCCCCGCCCAAGGTGGTGGTGGGGCCGAAGAAAAAACTGCCGCCGTTGCTACCGCCGCAGCGTCGGACTTTGGGCGGTGGCCTGCCAGTGCGGGGGCAGCGGGGCATCCTGCCTTTTTTGAATACTCTGGCGAACCTGTTGCGGCCGTTGATCGCTCCGAAGGCACCCACGGTCAGCGCCGTGCGCATCGCGCCTCCCGGTGGAATCGTGCGGGCCGGTGATCGGGTGACAGTTACTTGGACCGCCAATGGGAACACAACCCAGATCAACACCTGGCTAGTCCAATTGTTCGCGGTGCTGCCGCACAAGCCGGGGGCTGCCCAGGTGGTCTTCACGCCTCTGGCCTCGGAGATCGCGGTGGCACCTCCGGGTGCCAGCAGCTTCGCATGGCCCATGGTGCAGCCGATTTCCGTGGCGCCGATCCTGCCCGCGGACCTGCCGTATGCCTACGTGATGCCCGTGGTCACCGGTTTGAATGTGAGTGGCGGCGTGCGGACCATTGTGGCGCCGGCCACCGGCTCCCTTTTGCCGCTGTTTCCTGCGGGAGTCTCCGTGGCCAATGTGGGGCTAAGGCGTGGTGCCGCGCTTCCTCCAGGGCTGTCGTTGGATGCCAGACCGCAGTCACCCGCGCCCAGCTTTCAAGTTTCGGATCTCACATTTGTTCCACCCGGTGTGCCGCTGATTGCGCCGCCACCGCCACCCCTGCCGCTGCCGGACAGTGTCTGGAACGCACTTACCTTTACTGATCCCGCCACGAGCAGCAGCGCCTGGGGCTTGAACATTCCGACGCCAGCCCATCTGCCCTTCAATTTCGACAGCCATGAGGCAGGCTTCCCGGCTCCTGTGGCCGTTCAGCTCGCAGCGTTCAACACGGCGGCGCGTCCACGCAGCGGAGCCCCGGGAGTGGTGCTGCCCGCCGTGCTCCCGCCCGCACTTCCGCCGCCTCCGTTCCCTACTTTTTCAGAGCTGGTCCGGCTGCGATTTGAAGGATTCGTGGCTGTACCGGCCACTGCCACCCGGACCCTGCGTGTGGTGGCGCATGTGGGCTTTACCGGCGGCACGGACCCGGCCGCGTTGTGTGATGTGGTCGCGGCAAGGGCGGAGATCAGCGCGGGACCGCTCACGCCCGGACTCTTTCTGACTAACGGTAACCTTCAGAACGAGGGGCTGGTGCAGCCGTTCTTCACCGTTGAGACGATTGCGGGTTTGCCGCAAATCACCAAGACCAGCCCGATGCTGCTGGTGGACATGCCGCTGCGGCTGCAGCAGCTCAGCACTGCGCCTGCGGCACCGTATCAGTTCGATCCCAACCCGGCCCACGCCGGTGCTTACACGCTGCTGACCACCAATCCTGCGGGTGCGACCTCCCTTGTGAATGCCACTCCCGCCCTCGATGCAATCAATGCCGCAGCACTGGCCGCCCAGATGCTCACAAACGTCGTTTACGTCACGGTGAATGTTTATCTCGACCTGCAGAGCACGGATCCAAGAACGGCGGTGGGCGTGTTCGGTGTTCGCATCATCCCTGAATGACCGTCATGAAAACGCTTCTCCTCATTCTCACCCTGGCGGCAGGCACGGCGCTCCGTGCAGGGGAAGGCATCATTCATGGCCGCATCTACGGACTGGATCAAAACGGCTCCCTGGCCGCCATCGTGTCCGGTGCGAAGATCGAACTGCAAAACGAAAGTGGAGCCACGATTTCGAGTGCCACGAGCAACAGCGACGGGCTCTATGAACTGACGGGTCTCGACGCGGGTGATTACCGCTATCGTGTCACCGCGGCTGGATACAGGACGGAGGATGAGAAGCGCGGTTTCAGCGTCACGGACGCCGGGCGCGATTACGCGCACGATTTCCTGCTCTGGAAGGAAAGCCCCAAGATGCCGGAGCCTGCCCCCGCACCGCCCGTGGCGGCCGTTCCCCAAAAACCGACGGTGCATGGGCATGTCTTCAGCCAGGATGAGAAGGGCATGCTGACGGGCATGCTGGCGGGTGCCAAGGTTGAACTCCTCAGCGGTGGCAAAGTGACCGCCATGACCACGGCCGAAGCCTCCGGGCACTACGTCATTCGCGACCTGGCGCCGGGAGACTACCAGTATCGCGTCACAGCAGCGGGTTTTGAGCCGGAGGACAAGGGCCGTGGATTCACCATTCCTGCTGAGGAACTCGAATACGTGCATGACTTTCTCCTGAGCCCGCCGCCTCCCAAAAAGGAAAAATGTGATCTCGCCATTCTCGTGGTAAAGCGCATCAGCAGCGGCAAGAACAAGGCCAACGACGTGCGCCTGCCCGTGGCGAAGGCGGAGATCATGCTGCAGCCCATTGGTGGTCTGCCCACGCCACCGAACCAGCCGTTTGTGACGGATGCCAAGGGAGAGTTCATCGTGAAGATGCTGGGAAATGGCGACTACACGGTGATGGTCGATGCGCCGGAGTGCGATCCATACTCAGGTCCGCTTAAGGTCGTGTGTGACGACGAAGGCCAGGTCATTCTGGAACTCCAGCCCTGCAACGAACTGTTGCATGGTTATCTGCGCGACATGCTAACCGACGGCTGGGGAAACTCGTCGAAAGCCAAAACCGCGGCCGAGCGCGCCTATCAACGCGCCTTGAAAGCGGACACCTCCGGGGAGTGCGGTGTGAACTACGTCCGCGCACTCAGCGAACTCAGCGCCGGTGCCTATGAGGCGGCGCAGCAGAGCCTCGCCGCCGCCATTGGCAAGAAGAGTGACAGCCCCGTCTGGGATCGCGCCTGCGGCACGCGCCTGTGGATGAATCTCTGCCTGCACCGGCCCGAGCAGGCGATTCGCGAGATTCGCTCGCTGGTGCGGAATCATTATGTCGACCGGGCGACGAACGTGGCAGCGGAAGACACTGCCTACTACTGCGGCGTGGCGCTGGGAATGGTGAAAGGTCCGTGGCAGGACATGGTCGGTGCGAGCGATGCCGTGCTGCTGGAGAGCGAGCTGCTGTCCGGCCTTCAGGGTGAGATGCGGTCCGCCTGCTCGGAAGGGCGGGATCACGTTGCACAGACGTACAACCAGTGGAAGGCGGAGTTAGAGCAGGAGCGCAACCGGTTGCTCACGGAGGCCATCGAGGCGAGAAATGCCGAGGTCGGTCGCATGGAGGAGCGGCAGACCGCGCTCAGCAGAGACGTGGCTGACTTGGACGGGGAAATTCAGAAGCTCGACGCGACCATCGCGCAGTATGAGCAGTTGCGCGTGCAGGCCGCCGGCTTCGCGCAGCAGCGCCTGGGCATCGCCGCTCAGTTCCAGCCTCTGAATGCGCGTCTTCAGCAGATCAACGTCTGCATGGCGCAGGATCAGCAGGAGTACGCGGCGATGGCCACGCAGAGTCCGGCGGAGGCGGCGGAGATCCTGGCGGAAATGCGGCAGCACCAGGTGGAGATCCAGCAAATCAACCAGCAGATGGTCCTGCTGAAAAACCAGGATGCGCAGATGGCCGCGCAGGCGGCGAATCTCGAGGCCCAGTTCAATCGCGGGGCGGGTGCCGCGATGGCCAGCCGCAACACCCTGCTGGCCCGGCGGGAGGTCATGGCGCGCGAGTTTGACCAGCTCGAACGGGAGCGCATGACGCCGTTCGATCCGTCGAAGTTCACCACGCCCGACCTCGAAAGGGCCGAAGATCACATGCGCAGGCTCACCTCCTACTGTGATCTGGATCTGGAGTCTGATCGCGAAGAAATGCTGGATCTCTTCAATTGCGGAGTCGGGAAGCAGCCGAAGCGTCCAGCAGTCGCGGTCAAACCGGTTGTCATCACGGAGCCCGCCTTCAAAAAAGGGCTCGCTGCGGTGAATCGTCCGATGACGTCGTTGCCAGCTTCCCAGCCCGTGCCGACACCAGCCGCAAACAATCCGCCGGTTGTTCCGAGACCGGCGCCGCCTGCCCCTGCAACCACACCGCGTCCCGCGCCCAAAGTGGGCGATCCTGCAGATCTCGTCGTCACGAACAACCACGACGGTGGAGTGCGCATCTTTGGCATCGCTCCGGGTGGCGACAATGAGCAACTGGTGCGCCGAATGGAGCGCGGGGACGAGGCAATGGTCAAGGTGCGGGTCGGCCAGACGCTCGTCATTCGCGCCACGCTCGGCGGCCGCGAGTTGATGCGGCACAACGTGAGCAAAAAGCTCGAAGTGCTGAAGATCGGCGGGCAGCCGTAAAGGCCTCCGGTCGCATCCAGGCGGACGCTCGGGGCTCAGCGGATCTGGTCGTTGTGGATCATCGTCACCTGCCAGTTCCAGGGCAGGGTGCCGGGATTGCTCCAGTGGAAGATCCATGGCTCGGAAAGTTGATTCACCCGGCCGAGCACGGCATGGCTGTAACCGATGCCGTTGCCCTCCAGGCGGATCATCGTTTGCACCATTCCCTGACCCTTTGCCGCCCGCACGGTGGTCTGATCCGTCAGAATGGACAGGGTGTAGAAGCCGCCCAGCAGCTTCTTCCCGTGCGTGATCGCCGATTCGCGGTTGTTGCCGTAGGCATCCGTGTAGGATTCGGCGAGGAATGCCGCCACCTCGTCCCAGTCACGATCTTCGATGGCGGCGGTCAGATTCGCCTGCGCTGCGCGAATCTGCGCCTCCGGAGAACGACCGAAAACCCACCAGGCCAGCCAAAGCAAGGCGGCGATGAGGACCGTCAGCGTGCCGCGAAGAATAGGGCGGGAACTCATGGCGGTCAAAAAAGTGCGAGCTGACCGCTATCGTCCGACGGGGTGAAGCAAAAGCTGACATTCGTGGAGGGGCGCTTGCGGACGACCTCGATCGTCGGCGTCGGCTGGCGGCGTTCCGCGCAGGTGACACGCGCCTCCGTGGCTCCGACGGCGTCGAGCGCCTGCCGGATGTGGCGAGAGGCGACCGCGGGATCGTTGCAGTCATCGCTCAAATGCCCGAGAACGACGTGGCTCAGTTCGGGATGCGCGACCTCGCGAACGAGTTCCGCCGCCTGTTCGTTGGAGAGATGTCCGTGGCGGGAGCTGATCCGCTGCTTGGTGCTCCACGGGCGTTTGGTGTCGTTCTCGAGGAGCTGGGTGTCGTAATTGGCCTCGATAAAGAGGCTGTCGGAGTTTTTGAGCCGGTCCTTGATCAGATTCGTGACAAAACCGACATCGCTGAGGATGCCGAGGCGGGAATCTTCGTCTCGGATGACATAGCCGACGGGATCGACCGCGTCGTGCGGTACAGGAAAGGATTCGATGCTTAGATCTTGAAACTCAAAGGTCGAGCCGGTGGTCATGATGCGCCACGGCGGCATTTTTTTGAAGCCGAGGCTGCCGACCAGGGTCTCCTGTGTCAGGGCGGTTGAGAACAGGGGGATCTGCCGCTTCCTGCTCAGGACCTCGATGCCGCCCGTGTGGTCCTGATGTTCATGCGTCAGCAGGATGCCGTCGAGCATGTCCAGCGAGAAGCCGCAGGCGTCGAGGCGCAGGCAGATCTGCTTGGCGCTGAGCCCGGCGTCCAGCAGCAGGGTGGTGCGATCCGTCGAGATGACGGCGCAATTTCCCGAGCTGCCGCTGCCGAGGATTGTGAGGCGCACCATGCGTCAGGTCTAGCGGTGGGAGCGCAAGGATGCAACGAACCATTGGGGCCGGATGGTTGCCAAAAATAGGGCGGCGACTTGGCAGGCAGAATGCTGGTTGATTTACCCCTTGGGCTGGCCTAAATCCCGCCCCCCTTTGTAGCAAAAATGAGAAACCACGGACTCCCACCCAAGCAAGGCCTCTACGACCCTCAATTCGAACACGACGCCTGCGGTGTCGGTTTCATTTGTCAGATGAAGGGGAAGAAATCCCACGAGATCGTCCAGCAGGGACTGACGATCCTGATCAACCTCGATCACCGGGGTGCTGTCGGCAGCGAAAAGAACACTGGAGACGGCGCGGGCATCCTGATGCAGCTGCCGGACAAGTTTGCCCGGAAAGTCGCCGCCGCCGAAGGCATCGAGCTGCCGAAGGTCGGCCACTACGGCGTGGCCATGGCCTACTGCTCCCCCGATGCCGAGCGGCGTGCCGCAGGCGCGAAGGCTTTCGAGAAAGTGGTCGCGGAAGAGGGGCAGAAGGTGCTCGGCTGGCGCGACGTGCCAGTGGACAATTCCATGATCGGAGAGACCGCCAAGGCCAGCGAGCCGTTCATGCGCATGGCTTTCGTCGAACGCGGAGACGACTGCCCGGACCAGCAGACCTTTGAGCGCAAGCTGTATGTGATCCGCAAGCGTTCCGTTACCGCGATCCGCACGGCGGAGATCGACGAGCATTGGTACTGCTCCAGCATGTCCTCCCGCACGCTGGTATTCAAGGGAATGCTCATGCCAGAGCAGGTTGGCGCGTATTTCCTTGATCTTCAGGATACGGACATGGAATCCGCGCTGGCGCTGGTTCACTCCCGCTTCTCGACGAACACGTTCCCAAGCTGGGAGCGCTCGCACCCCTACCGCTACATCGCCCACAACGGCGAAATCAACACGCTGCGCGGCAACATCAACTGGATGAAGGCCCGCCAGTCACTGCTGGAAAGCCCGCTGTTCGAAGACGTGAACAAGCTCTTCCCGATCGTGAACGAAAGCGGTTCCGACTCGGCGATGTTCGACAACGTGCTCGAACTCCTCGTCATGGGCGGTCGCTCGCTGCCGCACGCGATGATGATGATGATCCCCGAGCCATGGAGCGGACACGAGTCGATGGACGAGAAGCGCAAGGCCTTCTACCAGTATCACTCCTGCCTGATGGAACCCTGGGACGGCCCGGCCTCCGTGGCGTTCACTGACGGCACCATGATGGGAGCCACGCTCGACCGCAACGGTCTGCGTCCGTCGCGTTACTACGTCACCAAGGACGACCTCGTCATCATGGCCTCGGAAGCCGGCGTGCTGCCGGTCGCTCCGGAAAACGTCAAGCTGAAAGGCCGCCTTCAACCGGGCAAAATGTTCATCGTGAACATGGAGGAAGGCCGCATCGTGCCCGATGACGAGATCAAGGCGAAGATCGCCGCTGAGAAGCCCTACCGCGAGTGGCTGGACCAGCACCTCGTGAAACTGGCGGATATCAAAGATGGCGAACCTGTGGCGCCCCCGGACCACGAAACCATGCTGCAGAGACAGCAAGCCTTCGGCTACAGTTTTGAGGACCTGCGCAAGCTCATGGTCCCCATGGGGAAGGATGGCGTTGAGGCCATCGGCTCCATGGGCACGGACATCCCTCTCGCCGTGCTCTCGAACAAGTCCAAGCTGCTCTATGACTACTTCAAGCAGCTCTTTGCGCAGGTCACGAACCCGCCGATCGACTGCATTCGTGAAGAGATCGTCACATCGCCGGTGACGACGATCGGTGCGGAGGGCAACCTCCTCGATCCGAAGCCTGAAAGCTGCCATCTGATCGAACTGAAGACCCCCATCCTCAGCAACGAAGACATCGCGAAGCTCAAAAGTGTGGCGGAGGGTGAGTTCAAGTCCGCCACCATCGACATTCTCTTCGATCCGAAGCAGGGCACTGCCGGATTGGAAAAGGCGATGGCCAAAATCTGTGCCAAGGCCGACGAACTCGTCACCCAGGGCTGGAACATCCTTATCCTCTCGGACCGCGGCGTCAGCCAGGACAAGGCGGCGATCCCCGCACTTCTGGCCGTCGGTGGTCTTCATCACCATCTTATCCGCAAGGGCACGCGCACGCAGTGCGATCTCGTGCTGGAGTCCGGTGAGCCGCGTGAAGTGCATCACTTCTGCACGCTCATTGGTTACGGCTGCGGGGCGATCAATCCCTACCTCGCCTTCGAGACGCTCGACGACATGATCCGTCAGGGGCTCCTGCCGAATGTCGATCACAAAACGGCGGTTTATAATTACATCAAGGCTGCCACCAAGGGCGTCATCAAAGTCGCCTCGAAGATCGGCATCTCCACGATGCAGAGCTATCGCGGTGCGCAGATCTTTGAAGCCGTCGGTCTCAGCCAGAGTGTGGTGGACAAGTATTTCACCTGGACCGCCACGCGCGTGGAAGGCAGCGACATCCGCGTCATTGCCGAAGAAGCCATCCAGCGTCACATGCGCGGCTTCCCGGACCGCGATTCGCAGGTGCATGCGCTCGACGTGGGCGGTGACTATCAGTGGCGCAAGGAGGGCGAAGCCCACCTTTTCAACCCGCTGACGATCCACACCCTTCAAAAAGCCGTTCGCACTGGCAACTACGACACCTTCAAGCAGTACAGCACTCTGGTGAACACCCAGGTGAAGCAGTTCTACACGCTGCGCGGCCTACTCGAATTCAAATCCCGCACCCCGGTGCCGATCGAAGAAGTCGAAAGCATCGAGGCCATCATGAAGCGCTTCAAGACGGGCGCGATGAGCTATGGCTCCATCTCCAAGGAAGCCCACGAATCGCTCGCCATTGCCATGAACCGCATCGGCGGCAAGTCGAACACCGGTGAAGGCGGTGAGGATCCTGAACGCTTCACCTGGACCAACGAACGCGGTGACTCGAAGAACTCCGCCATCAAACAGGTGGCCTCCGGCCGCTTTGGCGTCACCAGCCTCTATCTCTCGCAGGCTCGTGAAATCCAGATCAAGATGGCCCAGGGCGCGAAGCCCGGTGAAGGCGGCCAGCTTCCTGGCGGCAAGGTCTATCCTTGGATCGCCAAGGTGCGTCACTCGACGCCGGGTGTCGGTCTCATCTCGCCGCCTCCGCACCATGACATCTACTCGATCGAGGACTTGGCCCAGCTGATCCACGACTTGAAGAACGCGAACCGCGAGGCCCGCGTTAGCGTGAAGCTCGTCTCCGAAGTCGGCGTTGGCACCATCGCCGCCGGTGTGGCGAAAGCGCACTCCGACGTCGTGCTGATCTCCGGTTTCGACGGCGGCACCGGCGCTTCTCCGCAGACCTCCGTGAAGCACGCGGGCCTGCCTTGGGAGCTCGGGCTTGCCGAAACGCACCAGACGCTCGTCTTGAACAACCTGCGCAGCCGCATCGTCGTCGAAGCAGACGGCCAGATGAAGACCGGACGCGATGTGGTCATCGCGGCGCTGCTTGGCGCCGAAGAATTCGGTTTCGCCACCGCTCCGCTCGTCACGCTGGGCTGCATCATGATGCGCGTTTGCCATTTGAACACTTGCCCGGTGGGCGTGGCCACGCAGAACCCGGATTTGCGCGCGAAGTTCAGCGGCGATCCCGACTACACCGTGAACTTCATGAAGTTCATCGCCCAGGAAGTGCGCGAACTCATGGCCGAACTCGGCTTCCGCACACTGGAAGAAATGGTCGGACGCACGGACGTGCTCGAAGCGCGTGCCGCTGTCGACCATTGGAAGGCACGCGGCATCGACCTCAGCAATCTTCTTTACCGGCCCGATGTCGGAGACGAAGTCGGTCGCTACTGCACGGAGGTGCAGGACCACGGCATCGACCGCAGTCTCGACATCACCACTCTGCTCGACCTCTGCAAGCCAGCCATCGAGAAGGGTGAAAAAGTCACCGCCGAAGTTCCCATCCGCAACGTCAACCGCACCGTCGGCACGATCCTGGGCAATGAAATCACCAAGCGTCACTGGTACGGTCTTCCTGACGACACGGTGACCCTGAAGTTCAAGGGTACCGCCGGTCAGAGTTTCGGTGCGTTTGTGCCGAAAGGCGTCACGCTCGAAATCGAAGGCGACGGCAACGACTACATCGGCAAGGGACTCAGCGGGGGAAGGATCATCATCTATCCGCCGGAAGGTTCCGATTTTGCCGCCGAAGAAAACATCATCGCCGGCAACACGGCGCTGTATGGCGCGACGAGCGGTGAGCTCTTCCTTCGCGGCATGGCCGGCGAGCGTTTCGCCGTGCGCAACAGCGGTGTCGACACCGTCGTCGAAGGCGTGGGCGACCACGGCTGCGAATACATGACCGGCGGACGCGTCGTGGTGCTCGGTGCCACGGGCCGCAACTTCGCCGCAGGCATGAGCGGTGGCGTGGCCTACGTGCTCGATGAAGCGGGCGACTTTGCCACTCACTGCAACACCAGCATGGCGGATCTCGTCGCTCTGGAAGACAAGGAGGAGATCGACAGCCTCTACGAACTGATCAAGAAGCATGCCGATCTCACGAAGAGCCAGAAGGCCTTCAAGGTCCTCGCCCTCTGGGAGGAGAGCGTGAAGCAGTTCGTCAAAGTGCTGCCTCGCGACTACGCCCGTGTGCTCAAGGCCCTCAAAAAGGCCGAGGCCGACGGACTCACCGGGGACGACGCCCTCATCGCCGCTTTTGAAGCCAATGCGCGGGACGTCTCCCGCATCGGAGGAAGCTAGAATCCGCCCGCGCCCGCAACGAACCAAACAGACAATCACCTTTTCACAGATCAGAGACCATGGGAAAACCAACCGGCTTCATCGAATTCGAACGCGAAATCCCCGCCGACCGCGATCCGCTTGAGCGCATCAAGGACTGGAAGGAATTTCATCTCCACCTGCCCGAAGACCGCCTCAAGAACCAGGGCGCGCGCTGCATGGACTGCGGCATCCCGTTCTGCCACAGCGGCACGCTCATCAGCGGCATGGCCAGCGGCTGCCCGATCAACAACATCATCCCGGAGTGGAACGACCTCGTCTTCCGCGGCCTGTGGAAGGAGGCGCTCGACCGTCTGCACAAGACGAACAACTTCCCCGAGTTCACCGGCCGTGTCTGCCCCGCTCCGTGCGAAGGCTCCTGCGTGCTCGGCATCCATGAGCCGCCGGTCACGATCAAGAACATCGAGGTCAGCATCATCGATAAGGGCTGGGAGGAAGGCTGGGTCACCCCGCAGCCGCCTGAAAAGCGCACCGGCAAAACGGTTGCTGTTATCGGTTCCGGCCCCGCCGGCCTCAGTGCCGCCGCACAGCTCAACAAAGCCGGCCACACCGTCACCGTTTTCGAACGCGCCGATCGTCCCGGTGGCCTGCTCATGTATGGCATCCCCAACATGAAGCTCGACAAGAACGAAGTTGTCCTCCGCCGCGTGAAGCTGCTCGAAGACGAGGGCGTCACCTTCAAGTGCGGTGTCAACGTCGGTTCCGACATCACCGCCGAGCAGCTCCGCAAGGACTTCGACGCTGTGATCCTCGCCACCGGCGCCACCAAGCCGCGCGATCTTCCGATCCCCGGCCGTGACCTGAAGGGCATCCACTTCGCCATGGACTTCCTCACGGCGAACACCAAGGCCGTGCTCGATCCAGGCAAGGACTACATCACCGCCGACAAGAAGGACGTCGTCATCATCGGTGGCGGCGACACCGGCACCGACTGCGTCGGCACCAGCGTGCGTCACGGCTGCACCACCGTCACGCAGCTTGAAATCATGGCCAAGCCGCCGCTCACGCGTGCCGCGAACAATCCGTGGCCCGAATGGCCCAAGACCTACAAGATGGACTACGGCCAGGAAGAAGCCGCCGCCAAGTTCGGCGACGATCCTCGCGTCTATCTCACCACCGCCACCCACTTCGAGGGCGATGAAAACGGCAACGTGAAGACCGTGCATGTCGTCAACGTCGAGTGGAAGAAGGACGAGAAGGGCAACTTCGGCCCACAGAAGATCGCCGGAACCGAAAAAGTCCTCCCCGCTCAGCTCGTCCTGCTCGCCATGGGCTTCCTCGGACCTGAACAGCCTCTCCTCGACGCCCTCGGCGTCGAGCGTGACCCGCGCAGCAATGTGAAAGCCGAGCACGAGAAATACACCACCAGCCTCCCCGGCGTCTTCGCCTGCGGTGACTGCCGCCGTGGTCAGTCTCTCGTCGTCTGGGCCTTCAACGAGGGCCGCGGTGCCGCCCGCGAATGCGACCGCTTCCTCATGGGCGCGACGAGCCTGCCGTGATGTGCTGAAAAGATACAAAAAAACGCCTTCATAGCTGAAGGCGTTTTTTGTCAGCTACATCTCCACCAGCCACTTTAGCGGATGGCTGGACAACTCCGATGCTTGGCCTGAAAATGATGCATGAGTAGATTTTTGATTCCGCGCGCAGACTATCAGAGAATCTTCCGGACCATTTATTCTGTTTTAGCCAACGAGACAATCGAACTGACAAAAGCTTGTGTTGCCATCAACACTATAGGCGCTTCGATCTTGAATAAGTTTTACGGCTTTGATGCACGCCCCTTTGCCGGGATAGCAGGTTACTGTGTCAAACCAGAGTCAGTCATCCTATTTGCGACAAAAGATAACGGAGTCTTAAAGGCCGATGACGGAGGTTTTCACTGTTGGATAGAGACAGAAGACTGGGTTGTGGATTTTACGACTCCGCTGTTTCAAAAATTGGTCGAAGGTAGCGCCATTCCTGATCCAGGATCAAAAATGATGCAGCGAAAGTATTTGAGCGCTAAACAGTCGCCTCAAGAACTGGTTTCTGCTGGTGACTACTTCATCCACGCAGATATCGAGTTCACGAAGCACGCATTGAAAAAGTTTGCTTCGAAGCAGGGGCATCATGACCTCATCAACATTTGTCTGAATTGGTATCAGAAACCGCCAAGGGCCATGATGGATTCAATCGGGATTGGAAACGAGAAGGGTGAAGTTCGTGAAGTAAAGTTGTCCCGGTTCTCGGTTATTGGTGAATGGTAAGCTAGCTGGGTCGTTAGCATTTTTCCATTTTGCCTCAAAGCCTGATGTGTTAGCCTCTTGCCATGACCTTGACCCTTCCAGATGAACCTGCCCTTGCCGCCTTCCGCGAGGATCAGTTGCGGATGGAACTGGCGTGTGCGCTTTACTCATCCCGCGGTATTTCGCGTGGTTTGGCTGCCAGGCTGGCCGGGATGGAACTGGACGCTTTTGAGGCGGAATTGCATGACCGCAGCATCTCCAACGGCCTCAAGCCGTCCGATCTGGATGCCGATCTCGCGGTTCTCGATCAACTGCTCAAGGCGTGATCGTCGTCGCGGACACCTCCGTGCTCCTGAACCTGGCTTTTCTCGGTCAGGAAGGACTGTTGGCCGGTCTTTTTGGTGCGGTGCATGTTCCTGAAGCGGTGGCCCGTGAATTCGCGCGGCTGGCAGCCACTTCGGGCAGATTTGCAGGCTTGTCGCTTCCTGCGTTCTGCCAGATCACTCCAGTGAACGGCATTCCCGACCAAATCGCGTCCGATCCACGATTAGATGCTGGCGAATCGGAAGCACTGGCACACGCGCTTTCGATCAAGGCGGATGCCGTGCTTCTGGATGAAGTCGCTGCCAGAGATTGCGCAGCGTCTCTCGGTATCCAGGTGCTCGGCACCTTGGGTTTGCTTGTTCGTGCCAAGCAAGACGGCCACATTCCGCTGATCGCGCCGCTTTTG
This sequence comes from Prosthecobacter sp., assembly GCA_041395065.1. Taxonomy (GTDB): domain Bacteria; phylum Verrucomicrobiota; class Verrucomicrobiia; order Verrucomicrobiales; family Verrucomicrobiaceae; genus Prosthecobacter. The sequence goes on from JAWLBG010000020.1 coordinate 35,494, forward strand.
CGTAAGCTGCTGGTCGAAGGACACTTCCGTGTTTCCCCTGCGCTGGTTCATGTGACCCTCCAACGAGCGGGAGAACTTCCTTGAATCCTGCCATCACTGCTCTTGCCGACTACGTTGAGCCTCTTGCGCTTGATAGCTGTGTTTGTCCTTCATTGGTGGGAATTCGCAAACAAGTTGCAAAAAAGACCCGTGAGCGTTACCCATTCAACCAACCCTCCAACTCCATGAGAAATCTAATTTCAGCCTGTCTGTTGCTGACAGCTTCTGTTCTGACTGCTGCTCCGCTTAAAGTCGCATCGCTGCATCCCGTCGTGGCGGATCTGGCGCGGCAGGTGGGAGGTGCGAATGTCGAGGTCGTTGAGATTCTCAAACCCGGGAGCGACATCCATCATTTTGAGCCTTCACCGAAAGACATTGCGGCCATGCGCGGTGCCAAGCTTCTGCTTGCCTCCGGCAAGGGACTCGAAACCTACCTCGACAAGCTGCGTGACAGTCTGGGTGCGGGTGTAAAGCTCGTCGAAGTGGGGGAAAAGGTGCCCTCCATCCCTTATGTCTGTGAACATGATCATGGCGATGGTGATCACGACCATCATCACGGCCAGTATGATCCCCACTGGTGGCACAGCGCTGAAAACATGAAGCGTGCCGCTCGCATCATGTCGGACGTGCTCGGCGAAGCCGATCCCGCCAACGAAGACGCCTACGATGCAGGTGCAAAAGCCGCCGGAAAGCGCTTCGACGAACTCAAGCGCTGGGCGCAGAAGGAGATCTCGAAAATCAGCCGCAGGGACCGCAAGCTGGTGACTGCCCATGCGGCGTTCGGCTACTTTTGCAAGGAGTACGGTTTTGAGTCCCTTTCCATCCTGGGCATCGGGCGCAATGACGACGCCTCTTCTAAACACATCGCCGAAACCATTCAGGAAATCCGCGAGCACGGCATTCGCGCCATTTTTCCCGAAGATCAGGCCAACCCCAAAGTGCTCGGTGAAATCGCCCGCAGCACCGGTGTGAAGATCGGGCAACCACTCATCGCGGACGGCACGGCGACGAATGCCCACACGTTTGAAACCATGCTCGCGCACAATGTCCGCGCGCTCGTGGCCGCTTTGGCGCCTGCTCCAGAAAACTGATCATGCGTGGTTTTCCGCCCATTCAGATCTTTTTGCTTTGCCTTGTGTTCGGCGTGCTCGCCGTGCCGCTGAGTCATCTCACGGGTGAAACGAGCAAGGCCAAAGCGGTCGAATCCGCGCCGGCGACCACCCCGCGCGTGGAGGCCCTGCTTCGGGTGCGTTTCGCGCATCGTCCGGCCACGTTGAGCCTGAAAATCGGCGAAGAGAATGTGATCGCCGAAGTCGGTGATTCGCCGATGGAGGTCGAAGTGTCCCTGTCGGCGCCTGACCACGGCGTGGATGTTTTCCTTGCAGCAACCTGGCCGGATGACACGCCCGACACCGCTATAACGCTCGAAATCGAACCGGACGGATTGGAATCACGCAGTGAAACGCGCTGGTCGTCTGCCGGCAGCCTCGACGAAGTCATCACCTTTATTTGGAAATGAGCAGCGTCGCCGCCCATGATCATACCAAGGAGCACGTCTGCTGGGGCGGCGGCTGCGAGCACACGCAGCACCATCGCCTCGAAGTCGTCGACCTCACCGTGCAGTATCAGGAAGTCAAAGCTCTCGAGAAAATCAACTTTGCCACCGAATGCGGCCGCAGCATGGCCCTCATCGGTCCGAACGGGGCGGGGAAGAGCACGCTGCTCAAATCCCTAGCCGGACTGATCCGCGGTGACACAGGCCGCATCCTCTGGCGCGGACAACCGCTCACCCGCAGCAGTCACGAGATCGCCTACCTGCCACAGCGTGGCGACATCGACTGGGATTTTCCCATCACCGTGCGTGGGCTTGTCGAGATGGGGCGCTATCCGAATCTCGGTTGGTGGCGCCAATACTCGCGGCATGATGCTGACATCGTCGAGCGCGCTCTGACGAGCATGGAACTGCGTGATTTGCAGGATCGGCAGATCAGCGCCCTGTCAGGCGGCCAGCAGCAGCGAGCCTTCATCGCCCGAGCCCTCGCGCAGGAGGCCCATGTCCTGCTGCTCGACGAGCCCTTCACCGGTCTGGACAAGCCCGCGCAGGAAAACCTCAGCCGCCTTTTCAGGGAACTCACCGCTGAAGGACGTCTGCTCATCGCAAGCCATCACGATCTGCAAACCGTGACCGGAAACTTCGACGACGCCCTCCTCATTCGTCGCCACCAGATTGCCTTCGGACCGGTCGCGGAGGCTTTCATCCCCGCCAACATCGCCATCGCCTACGAGCACAACGAACAGCGAACCGAAAACTGAGAAAGTCATCGAGATGCCCACGATCACCGATTTCCTCGCCGAACCCATCGCCAAGCGTGCCCTCCTCGCCTGCCTGATGATCGGTTTCGCCAACGGCTTCGTCAGCGCCTTCGTCGTGCTGCGGAAGTCGGCGTTGAAGATCGGAACCATCTCGCACTCTCTATTGCCGGGACTCGCCGTCGCCGTCCTGATCGCGGGACTGTCGCAATGGAGCGCCCTTGTAGGCGCCATCTTTGCCGCGCTCATCGTCGGCCTCGGTTCGATCTTCCTCTCACGCACCTCGCGGTTGGATCAGGATACGGCCATGGGGGTGCTTTACACCACCGCTTTCGCCGCCGGCCTGCTCATCCTCAAGAATCTCGACCTGCGTCAAAAACTCGACGAATGGCTCTTCGGCAGCATCATCGGCATGGCGGATTCCGACCTGTGGATCGCTTTTGGCATCAGCGCTGTTGCGGTCGTTACCCTTACGACCCTGCAGCGACCGCTCCTCATCTATCTCTTCGAACCGAACATCGCCGCCAGTCTCGGCGTGCCCGTGCGATTGCTGAACTACGCCGTCTTCGCCGTCACGATTCTCGTGCTCGTTTCCTCCCTGCAGGCCGTCGGATGCATCCTCAGCGTCGGCTTGCTGGTGGCCCCGGCAGCGACGATCTACCTGCTCACCAACAACGCACGCACGCTTTTCTGGGGCGGAGGACTCCTGGGGGCGGCAGGTTCCGTCATCGCCTTTTTCCTTTCCTATCCTCTCGGCTGGAGCGTCAGCGCCACCATCATCGTCGTGCTGGGCGTCTTTTTTCTGCTGGCATACATCTTCAGCCCCAAATACGGCCTCTTCAGCAGGCGAAGAGGCGTGGCTTGATGCGCGCCACCCCCCGCACCACGCCCAGTCCGATCAGGACACCCAGCGCCATGGAAGGCGGGATATCGCTGGGCCAGTGGGCACCACAGTAGATGCGAGAGTAGGCGACGGCGCCGGCCAGCAGATACATCACGACTCCGATCCGGCGGTAAAACAACGCGATGACTGTGGCGGCCGCAAAAAGATTCACCGTGTGACTCGAAGGGAAGGACTTGCCGCGTGGTTCCCAGTTTGGCTCGCAGGGCTTCACCACAGGCTTCTCAAATAGGCGCATGAAGGCTGGTGAGGCGTTGCCGAGATCGCGCACGACCACGCCTTCCATCGCATCGCGCGGCCGCACGCGGCCGATGGTTTTTTTGAGCGTGTTCGAAATCACGCCGTCGCCCAGGCCGATCGCGATGCCGAGGCACAGCAGCATGACCCTCGCTTTCTTCCCGCCCCGCCAGGCCGTGAGCAGCACGGCCGCGACGATGAACGGCAGCCAGACTTCGATGGCCGACAGCGCGGGCATGAGCCAGTCGAGCGCCGGGTAAGACCACTCGGAGTTGATCTGCCGCAGCAGGCTGGTGTCCCAGTGGCTCATTGCGGATTCACGGCCTTCCACGATTTCAGATTTCGCCCCAGATACACGCTGAACTCCCGCTTCTCCTGCCCAAGCGGGATGGTGATGTCGCCGCGGTGTTCCAGCTTCTCAAATCGCTCAAGAAACAGCGGGTTTTGCAGCAGGCTCTTGCCCGGACTGGGATCCAGGATTAAGGCGTCGCAGCCGATGCGCTCCTCCGGTCCCGGCCAGATTTCATACTGTGACTGCACCGTGTCACTGGCTTCATAGCGATAGACCCGGGGATGCGACGGCATGTAAAAAGCCATTTCCGCGGCGTGGTAGCGGTGCCCGAGAGCCATCACGAAGGTCTTGTCCGGCCGCGGCACCTGATCGAGGAATTTCTGCGCTTCGATGCCAGCCTCGCGCCAGCCGCGGATGCTGGAAAGCTTGCCGATGCTTTTCAGATCCGTGGTGAAAACGACGACCAGCAGGATGTGGGCGAGCGCCACCAGCACGCCGCCAACCCGCAGCGACCAGCGTTGCCAGCCCGGATGCGCCCTCGTCGGCAGCTTCCCGCACATCCATGCTGCAGCGAGTATGAACGCGGGAACGAAAAACGCCGCAGGCCAGTTGGGATTGATCCGCTGCCGCAGCGCCAGCACGGCAAAAACGATCAGAACGGGCGCGGAAGTGAGCAGCAGAAAAAGCGCCGGGCGCGGCAGCTTCGCCCGTTGCTTGATGCCCACCCACATCGCCGCCACCAGCGCGACGAACGTTATCGGCGTGTAGATCAGCGCCTGCAGGCCCACGTTTTCCAGCGTGCGCCCAACCCACTTGAGGAGATCCAGATCCTTTGTGTCAAAGTGATGCTTAGTGTGCTCCAGCGTGATCCAGGCGTGCTCCTGGTTCCAACGCAGCACCGGGATGATGAAGGCCATGCCCGCCAGCATGGCGATCCACATGCACGGATTGCGCAGCAGCGCACGATCTTCGTGTGAAGCGGCTGCGAAGAGCAGCATCAGGGCCGGGAATGCCAGCATCATCTGCTTGCTGAGCGTGCCGAATCCGATCGCCAGGGCCAGCAGGAGCCAGCGCGTGGTGCAGGTTGGTTTCTGCGCCGCGAACCAGAAGAGCAACAGCGCCAGAGTCCAGAATAGGAGCAGCGGTGCGTCGATGGTGAAAAGCAGGTTCAAGCCAGTGTTCGCGAGAGTCAGCAGCACCAGAACCGCGGTCCAGAAGGCCGTGCGGGCATCGAACAGTACGAGCGCGATGCGATGGATGATGGCCAGGGTTACCGTTCCCAGCAGCAGGGCCGCAAAACGGATGCCCCACTCGGCATTTCCCGTGAGCCAGCCGATCACGCCCATCATCCAGCCGATCATCGGCGGCTTGCTGTAGTAGCACCAGTCCGGCCTCCGGCCCCAGTCCCAGTAGTAGGCCTCGTCTCCCGCTAAGTCGGCCCCGTTCACAAACAGCAGCATCACGCCGATGCGCGCGATGAAAACGGCAGCCATCAGCCACCAAAAGCGCTTGAGCCAGGTCGGGGATTCGGGGGCGGGAGTCAGGGGCATGTGGGGCGATCATAGCGGTCCCCTTGCGTCGGGAAAGGCAAGAGTTGCGTCCTGAGTCCGCCGCCGCCAACATGCATCACGGGAATGATCAACGACAAGGCGCAACGCGAAATCGACTGGCTCTACGGCACGCAGTTCTTCGGTATCAAGCTGGGCCTCGATAACATCCGGCGGCTCCTGACCGAGATGAGCCTGCCTGCCGCCGGTCAAAAGATCGTTCATGTGGCCGGAACGAACGGCAAAGGCTCCACCTGCGCCTTCATCCATTCCATTCTGAAAGCCGGGGGCATCAATGCCGGACTCTTCACGTCGCCGCACCTCATTCACTTCGGCGAGCGCATCCGCGATGCGGAGCGCATGATCACGTCGGACGAGATCGCCGCAGGCATCACCCACTTGCGTGAACGTGTCGCTGACTGGAACCCGCATCCGACCTTCTTCGAACTCGCGCTCGCCCTCGCGCTCAAATGGTTCGCGCAGCGTGGCAATCCGTGGGTCGTGCTTGAAACGGGTCTCGGCGGACGATTGGACGCCACCAACGCGATCATGCCCGCCGTCACCGTCATCACGCCGATCGGCTGGGATCACATGGACATGCTCGGTGACACGCTGGCGAAGATCGCCGCCGAAAAAGCCGGCATCATCAAACCCGGCGTGCCGGTGATCACCATGCCGCAGCATCCGGAGGCCCTCGATGTCATCCAACGCACCGCCGCCGAACGCGACGCACCCCTCACCATGGTCGAAGGCCCATGGGACGGCGAGACCGGCCTCGCAGGTGTTCATCAACGCTGGAATGCCGCCATGGCCGTCTCCGCACTTCAAGCGACGGGTTTGAATTTGGACGAGAACGTGATCGCCCGTGGTCTGCGCGACGTGCAGTGGCCGGGACGTTTTCAAAAGATTCGGAATCTCGTCATCGACGGTGCCCACAACCTCGAAGCCGCCCAGGTTCTGGCTCAAACCTGGCGCGAACAGTTCTCCAACGAAAAAGCCGAAATCATTTTCGGTGCCGTTGCTGGCAAAGACACCGCTGCCGTGCTGCGCGAGCTCGCCCCCATTGCCGCAGCTTGGCATTTCACGGGCTTCGAATCACCGCGCGCCCTGCCACCTGAGACACTGTGCGAAATCTGGAATAGCCTCGGCCTCGAAGCTCGTCCTGTGACCACGCATCCACGCATCGCCGATGCTCTTGAGGCGACCAACGCCAAGGACCGGGTCTTGATCTTGGGATCGCTATACCTCGCAGGTGAAACGCTGGCGTTGATGGAGAATAAAGCCAGCGCCTTCGAGCGCAGCGCTCAGTGATCAGAAGTTTGTGGAAGGTAGTGGCCTTTGATGGTTTTGAATCCCGCGAGTTTACCGTTCTCGAACACAGGTTCCATCGATACGGTCTTGTAACTGCCACCTACAGGCCGCTCAAAAGGAAGCAAAACCAAATCACGCCGGATTTTGACCCGGCGCGTGTGCACCCAGTTTTGCTTGAACCAATAATAGTAGAAGTGATGCCATTGCGCATCTGATGCTCCGTATTGCCACGGTGTGACTGTGAGGCTGCTAGCGTAGAGACCCTTGCTGTGTGGCAGGCGGTCAAAATCTGGAACCGCAGCTATTTTCGTCGAGCAACTCACCAGTCCAACCACGCAGATGACAGGAAGGATGAAGCTCTTCATTTTTACTCCTCCGAAGCCACCACCTTGATGCGGTAGCCGTTCTCGTTCTTCTCCAGCTTCATCAGTCCGCGCTCTGCGGCTGCTTCCAGCAGTGCGCTGAAAGTGCTGAAGCCGTAAAAGCGCTCGTCGAACTGCGGCTGGCGGCGGCGGATGGCCTGTTTGACCGGCCCGGCCCAGACCGTGTCGCTGCCGCTGCGGCCCAGCATCGCCTCCACCGTCTCGACCACCATTTGGATCGCCTTCTCGGGATCGCCGCCGCTCTTCTTCTCGGGCGAGTTCGCCTTCGGCGCCGGTTTCGCACGAGCCAGTCGTGAACGCGTTTTCTCCTCTTCACGCACGAGGTCGTCGTAGAAGATGAATTCGTCGCAGTTATCGATGAACAGCCCGCTGGTGGACTGCTTCACGCCGACACCGATGACGGTTTTGTTGTTCTCGCGCAGCTTGCTCACCAGCGGCGAAAAGTCCGAGTCCCCGCTCACGATGGCGAAGGTGTCCACGTGCGGCTTGGTGTAGCAGAGGTCGAGCGCATCCACGACCATGCGGATGTCCGCCGAGTTCTTGCCCGACTGCCGCACATGCGGGATCTCGATCAGCTCGAACGACGCTTCATGCACCGCCGCCTTGAAGCTCTTGTAGCGGTCCCAGTCGCAGTAGGCCTTCTTCACCACGATGCTGCCCTTCAGCAGCAGGCGGTCCAGCACCTTGTTCATGTCGAACTTGTCATACTTTGCGTCCTTCACCCCGATGGCCAGGTTTTCAAAGTCGCAGAAAACAGCAATTGTGTGAGCGCGGTCCGTGTGTGTGGCCATGCAGCAAAGTCCGCCAGCGTGTCTTGCGGGTCAACACGCTAGATACGTTCCGTGACATTCCCACTTCAGGGGCTAGTCACTTTTAGATGAACGAACCGTCGGGTTCCACCGCCATATGGAATAACTGCCTTGACCTGCTGCATATTGCCATCATCCGTCAAAACGTTTTGGCTGACTCCCGTCGTGCTCCAACTCCCGGCATCCAATGTGTCGCTCCACTCAACAGCAAAGCCTGCGCCTGAATTGACCGCAGCCACGCTTCGCGAATAAGTATATTCGATGCTGCCACTCAGCAGATCAACTGACGATGATAAGATGCTGGGTGCCGAGGGACTTAGATTGCAGGCCCATTCGAGCAGGTTGCTCAGACCATCACCATCGCCGTCAGCATCGGGCGCGGCATTGTTTCCCGAGAGGCCGTGTGAGGTCGTCCACTGCTGGAAAGCCGTTGGTAACGTCATGAATGAACCCGTCACTGAACTGCTGCCCGTTGCATTTGAGGCGGTCAGCTTGAAGTAATAGGTGGTGCCTCCTTGGAGGGCTGTAATAGACGCGGTGACTGGCGTGGACGCGTAACCTGCAAACGTGCCCGGGCTGCCAGAAACGCTGAACGCATAACTTCCGTCGGCAATGTTCGTGTCATATTCCAAGACGCAGTTTGTCATTTGTCCAGCACCGCTGACCGAAGCATCTAATGCAGCATCCGACATGGTGACGTTGGTGATCGAATTTGACTCGATGTAGGGCACAGCGCTGACAACAGCCTGGACGACAGCAGTGTCATGCCAAACAGGGCGTTCCCCTGCCTGATAGGCCATGACCTTGACTTCACCCGGACCCGTGACAGTCAGTAGACTGTCACTGACGCTCGCGGGGCCACTGACATGATAGCTGACAGGAAGCCCGCTGTCGGAAGATGCGGCGAGAGCGATCGGAGCGCCATACGTATTGATGATGACGGGAGGGAAAACGACAGATTGAGGTGAAATGGCGGGATGCACAGGTTCCAAGAGCGACCAGACTCGTTGCATGGAAGAGATCTGGTAGTCACAGTTGTTGCCTGTTCCCCAGAGCGTGCCGTCTGCGGTTACCGCAATGGTGAACAAGCCCCGGCCATTGTCGATTAAACTCCACGTGTTGTGATTGCCCAATTGCACGAACGAATTGCGGTTGGAACTGTCTCCGGTTCCCAGTTGAGAAGAACTGTTCAATCCGCACACCCATGCCGTGCCATCTGAGCGCAGTGCTATGGTATGCTGGCTGAGAGATTGAACTAGGGTCCAGTCTGTGCTGGTTCCGATTTGTATAGGCGATGTCCGCTGAGTGAACGTGCCGTCACCCAAGTTGCCAAACGAATTGGCTCCCCAGGCCCACAGTGTGCCGTCCGTCTGGACGGCGTGAGTGTGTGACAGACCTGACGTCACCTTTTTCCAATTTGAGGCTGTTCCCACCTGCACGGGACTGTTGCGCTGTGTGGCGCTACCGTCTCCAAGCTGTCCGGAGGTGTTGGAGCCCCATGCCCACAGCGTTCCGGTGGTCTTGATGGCAAAGCTGCTGCTGGAACCACAAGCAGCGAATGCCCAATCGCTGTCCGTGCCGATCTGCACGGGGCTGTTGCGCTGCGTGATGGTGCCGTCACCAATCTGTCCTGATAAATTGAGCCCCCACGCCCACAACGTCCCGTCATTGCGCACAGCCAGGCTGTGCGAGCCACCGGCTCCGATGCTTTTCCATTGAGAACTGCCTACTTGAACAAAACTCAGACGGGTCGTTGCCGCCCCGTCTCCGATCTGTCCGCTGGAGCCGGCTCCAGCAGCCCACAAAGTGCCGTCCGTACGCAAGGCAAGGGAATGACTGTTGCCGACGGCAATATCCTGCCAGTTGGTCGCCGTGCCAACCTGCACAGGCAATGTTGCCGTGCTGGTGCTACCGTTGCCAAATAATCCACCAGAGGGACGACCCATCACCCATAATGTCCCGTCGTTTTTGATGAAGTGAGTGGTGTTCAAACCCTGTGCCAGAGCACGAATGCCCCCGGTGGCAATCGGTCTGAGGTTGTTCAGGGGATAACCCAGACGGCCGTTTGCGTGCAAACCTGCAGACCACACCGTGCCGTTGGACTTGACGGCAAAGCAGCAGGTGGTGCCTGCGGCCGCAGTGGTCCAGTCGTTTTCCGTCCCAATTCTTTGGGGGGTGTTGAAGTTGAGGGAACTCCCTGTCGCAGTGGCCCCGGCATTGCCCGTCGCTCCCCATGCCCAAAGACTTCCATCCGTCTGAAGTGCAATGGCATGAATGTTGCCGCCGCCAATTCCGCTCCATGTTGCCAGTGCTCCAACCTGTGTCGGGCTGCTTGTCGGGCTGCTGTTTCCCAAACCGAGCTGTCCGATGGTGTTGGAACCCCAAGACCACAAGGTGCCATCGGACCGGATCGAATACGATGAAGTTCCTCCGCAGGCCACCCTGCTCCATGTGGTGATAGTTCCAATCTGGACCGGAGAATTTCTTGATATTGTGCTGCTGTCTCCCAACTGGCTGCTGGAGTTGAGCCCCCAGGCCCAAAGCGTGCCATTGTTTTGCACAGCAATCACATGATCGCTGCCCGTGGCAACGCTCGCCCAGGAAGTCCCTGTACCAATCTGCGTCGGTGAACTACGCGTGGTGAAGTCTCCCTGCCCCAACTGTCCATTGGTATTGCTTCCCCACGCCCAGAGAGTGCCATCTGACCTTCGCGCGATCATGAAGGTGTTTCCTGCAGCCACATGAGTCCATGTGGTAATGACGCCTACCTGAGTGGGAACATTCTGGTTGGTAAAGTTTCCCAAGCCAAGCTGCCCGCTGCTGTTCCTGCCCCAAGTCCAGAGCGTCCCATTCTGAACGCCTGCGCTGAACTCACCTCCCACGGCCACGGCCGTCCATCCGGTCATCGCGGTGATTTGCTCGGGAGCAAACACGTCAGCGCTTCCTCCATTGCCAATCTGCCCCGCCGAATTACTTCCCCATGCCCACAGGGTTCCATCCGATTTGATTCCAAGCCTGTGAATCGCACTCGGCCCTTGCGCCAGAATGACAAACACTCCCTGTTGAACGGAGAAACTTCGGAACACATCGGGTGCCGGATCATAAGTGCCATCGCCAGCCTGGCTCGCCTTGACCGTTACTGAACCTACAGCGCCCGTGAGCGTAATCGTTCCATCGGACAGTGTGGCCACCCCGACGGCACTTTCGATGCTAAATGTGACGGCCAACCCGCTGGAAGCGGTGGCAGACAGGGCGAACGGACCGTCACTTGTCTGTTTGCTAGGTATCTCTGAGAAGGCGATAGTCTGCGAGCCCCCTGCGTGAACCCATAGGCCGCTCAGCGTGTAAAATGAGCTGATCAGTACCCACGACATGATCGATCGATTGAGGGGAAAGTGGCGGTGGAATCGACTCGACAAGGGCATATCTATGAAAAAATTTTAGTGTCCGCTTATACAAATACTTCGTTGATGATGAGAAGAACAAAGTGACTAAAGGGCGAAAAACATCGGGCTCTATAGATAAAATCTCGTCGCTTTGAAAGACAGCTCTTGCGTCTGGCATGGAAGATCCCGCCCTCGGGCTGCCCAGCGCAAGGATTGCGGTCTTCGAGCCGTTTTTTCACGCCTCCCCCCAACTCTGCTTATGCCATCCATGAAGACGCGCTTCATTCTCCCCGCCTTGTTCCTTGCCGCCGCCGTGCATGCCGCACCGCCGAAGAAGGAGGAGGGCATCGACCCGAACAAGCCGGTGTCGTTCTACAAGCACATCCGCCCGATCTTCCAGGCGCAGTGCAACGGCTGCCACCAGCCGGCTCGGAACAAGGGCGACTACATCATGACCGACTTCGTGGCGCTGCTCAAAGGGGGCGAGGAAGGTCGCGGTCATCCCGGGGAAGGCGGCGGAATCGAATCTGCTGAAGCTCATCAAGCCGGACGAAAAGGGCAAGGTGGAGATGCCGCAGAAGGCGGATCCGCTGCATGAGACGCAGGTGGCGCTGATCGAGCGCTGGATCAATGAGGGCGCGAAGGACGACACGCCGGCTTCGGCCAAGGCGCAGTATGACATGGCGCATCCGCCGGTTTACGTGAAGGCTCCGGCGGTCACCTCGATCGATTATTCGCCGGACGGCAGCATGATCGCGGTCGCCGGTTACCATGAGGTGCTGGTGCACAAGGCGGACGGCAGCGGCGTCGTCGCTCGTCTCGTCGGACTCGCGGAGCGCATTCAGAAGCTCGCGTGGTCGCCGGACGGGAAGAAGATCGCGCTCACCGGCGGCAGCCCGGCGCGCATGGGCGAAATCCAAATTTGGGACGTGGCGGCGAAGAAACTGGAACTCTCCAAGTCGCTGACCTTTGACACGCTGTATGGCGCGAGCTGGTCGCCCGATGGCAAATACCTTGCGTTCGGCTGCGGCGACAACGCGGTGCGTGCGATCGAGGTCGCCACCGGCAAGGAAACACTCTTCATGGGCGGCCACAGCGACTGGGTGCTCGACACGGTTTGGGGCATCGACGGCAAGCACGTCGTCTCCTGCGGACGCGACATGAGCGTGAAGCTCACCGAGGTCGCCACGCAGCGTTTCGTGGACAATGTCACCTCCATCACGCCCGGTGCGCTCAAAGGCGGCGTGCAGGTGCTGGCGCGGCATCCGCAGCGCGATGAAGTGCTCATCGGCGGCACGGACGGTGTCCCGCAGATCTACCGCATGCATCGCATCACGGTCCGTAAGATTGGCGACAACGCGAACCTCATCCGCAAATTCCCCGCGATGCAGGGCCGCATCTTTGGTGTCGATTTCGCGCCGGACGGCAAGCGCATCGCGGCCGGTTCCTCGCACGAGGGCCTCGGCACGGTGAACATCTACAGCAGCGACTACGACAGCGCGATGCCCGAGGCGGTGAAGAAGATTGTCGAAACCGTGAACGGCAAGGGCAAGGAGCTCGACGATTACATCACGAAGGATGTGAAGCAGCTCAGCAGCACGGCGATTCCGTGCGGCATTTTCAGCGTGAGCTTCAGTCCCGATGGCAAAACGGTCGCCGCCGCCGGTCAGGACGGCCAGATCCGGCTCATCGATGCCGCGAGCGGCAAGATCGCAAAGGAGTTCACCTCCGTGCCGCTCGTGAAGGAGAAGATCCTCGCCGCGAGCGATGTCATCGTGGACGACAGCGTGCGCGTCGAAGTGGCGAAGGACAAGAAGATCGAAACGCTGCACACCGGACCGACGGTCGCTTCGATTGAAGTCGAGCCGACAACCATCAAGATCGGCAAGCCCACCGAATACGCTCAGCTTCTCGTCACCGCGAAGATGAGCGACGGCACGCGCGCTGATGTGACGCGCATGGCCAAGATCACCGCCGCGAACGACGGCGTCGTGGACATCTCCGCACGCGGCATGGTGCGTCCGGACAAGGACGGCAGCACCAGCGTGAAGATTTCCTTCCTCGGTAAAACCGCCAACGTGCCGGTGACCGTGGGCGGCATGAATGTGGCGCTGCACCCCGACTACGTGCGCGACATCATGCCCATCATGTCGAAGCTCGGCTGCAACCAGGGCACCTGCCACGGCGCGAAGGATGGCAAAGCGGGCTTCAAGCTCAGCCTGCGCGGTTACGATCCGATTTACGACGTGCTCGCCTTTGCCGACGACCACGCCAGTCGCCGTGCGAACGTCGCGTCGCCAGAGCATTCGCTCATGCTGCTGAAAGCCAGCGGAGCCGTGCCGCATGAAGGCGGCCAGCTCACCGTGCCGGGCGAGCTTTACTACGAGTCGCTCAAAGCATGGATCGGCCAGGGCGCGAAGCTCGACATGAAGACGCCACGCGTCACGAGCATCGAACTCTCGCCGAAGAATCCCGTGATCGAGCGCATCGGCGGCCGCCAGCAGCTCCGCGTTATCGCGCGTTATGCGGACGGCTACGTCAAAGACGTCACCGCCGAGGCCTTCGTCGAGAGCGGCAACGGCGACGTGATCGAAGCCGACAAGAAAGGCCTCATGACCAGCCTGCGTCGCGGTGAGGCGCCGGTCCTCGCCCGCTTCGAAGGCAGCTACGCCGCGACCACGATCACGGTGATGGGCGACCGCAGCGGCTTCGCGTGGAAGGAGCCGGAGAAGTGGAACAAGATCGACGAACTCGTCGCGCAGAAGTGGCAGCGCATGAAGATCGAGCCCAGCGGCCTGTGCAGCGACGAGGACTTCCTCCGTCGCATTCATCTCGACCTCACCGGTCTGCCGCCTAAGCCCGAGCAGGTCACCGCCTTCCTCGCAGACAAGCGCGACACGCGCACGAAGCGCAGCGAGATCATCGACCAGCTCATCGGCAATCCTGATTTCGTCGAACACTGGGCCAACAAATGGGCCGACATGCTGCAGGTGAACTCCAAGTTCCTCGGCACCGAAGGCGCCGCCGGGCTGCGTGCGTGGATCAAGCAGCAGGTCGCCGACAACACGCCTTACGACCGCATGGCCTACCGGATCATCACCGCCACCGGCTCGAACAAGGACAATCCAGCCGCCGCCTACTTCAAAACGGTGCGCACGCCGGAGGAACTCGTCGAAAACACCACGCACCTCTTCCTCGCCACGCGCTTCAACTGCAACAAGTGCCACGACCATCCCTTCGAGCGCTGGACGATGGACCAGTATTATGAAACCGCGTCCTACTTCGCGCAGGTCGATCTTAAAGGCGATCCGGCCGCCGCGGGCAAGACGATCGGCGGCACCGCTGTCGAAGGCGCGAAGCCGCTGTTCGAAATCGTCAGCGACAAGAAGGACGGCGACGTGATGCACCTGCGCACCAACCAGCCCGTCACGCCGAAGGTGCCGTTTGAAACCGAGCTCGTCAGCAAGACCGCCAGCACCCGCCGCGAAGCCTTTGCCACATGGATGACCAGCCCGAAGAACGACTACTTCGCCATGAGCTACGCCAACCGCATCTGGGGCTACCTCACCGGCACCGGCGTCATCGAACCGCTGGACGACATCCGCGCCGGCAATCCGCCGAGCAATCCCGAACTCCTGCAATACCTGACGAACGAGTTCATCCAGAGCGGCTTCAACGTGCGCCACCTGATGAAGCTCATCGCCACCAGCCGCACCTACAATCTCAGCCTCGCCACCAACAAATGGAACGAGGACGATCACATCAACTACAGCCATGCCAAGGCTCGCCGTCTGCCCGCCGAGGTGCTGTTTGACAGCGTCTTCGCCGTCACCGGTTCCATGCCGAACATCCCAGGCGTTCCGAAGGGAACCCGCGCCGCCGCTCTTGCCGACGGGCAGGTCAAGTTGCAGGACGGATTCCTCGCCAACTTCGGCAAACCCGCACGTGAATCCGTGTGCGAGTGCGAACGCAGCAACGACGTCAATCTCGGCCCTGTCATGGCGCTCATGAGCGGTCCGACCGTCGGCGATGCGATCAGCGATCCGAACAACGCCATCGCGAAGCTCACCAATGAGATCAAAGACGACCGCCAGCTCGTCGATGCGATCTTTGTGCGGGTGCTCAACAGCCACGCCAACGAAAAGGAGATCGCCGCAGCGCTCGATTCGATGAAGGGCCTCGATTCCGAAAACAAACAGCTCGCCGCCGCGCTTCAAGCCAAGGAAGCCGAGCAGAAGCCGGTGATCGACAAAGCCGAGGCGGATCGTCTCGCCGCCATCGCTGCCGCGAAAAAAGAACTCGAAGCCTACAAGGTGAAGATGGCCCCTGACGTGAAGAAGAAGGAAGCCGCGCGCGTTGCTGCCATCAAAGCTGCCGAAACGAAAGTGAAGTCCGCGCAGGACACCGCTCCCGCGAACCAGCCGCGCTGGGAAAACTACCTCGACCTCACCACCGAGTGGCATCCGCTCGAAGTGAAGGTGCAACGCGCCAACGGCGTCGAGAAGCTCGAAGCACAGCCTGACGGTTCGCTGTTTGCCACCGCGAAGCCCGAAGGACTGCAAAGCGCTGGCAACTACCTTCTCGTAGGAAAGAGCGAATTTGCGGGCATTACCGCGATCAAATTGGAGATGCTGCCAGACGATCGCCTGCCCAACAACGGTCCGGGACTCGCTCCGGACGGGAACTTCGTGCTCAGCGAGTTCGTAGTTACCACCAGCGCGGCCGACACGAAGCGCGGCAAACGCGGTGGCGTGGCCCAGACACTCAAAAGCCCAAAAGCTGACTTCGAGCAAAAAAGCTTTCCGATCACCGAAGCCCTCAAAAAGGGCAATCGCGACAAAGGCTGGGCCGTCAGCCCCGATGGAGGCTACCGCCACGAGGCCACCTTCCAGTTTGAAAAGCCCATCACTGATGAAGGAGGTACCAACTTCACCATTCAGATGACGTCGGCCTTCAAAAACGGCATGTACAACCCTGGACGCTTCCGTCTCTGGGTCACGACCAGCCCCACCGTGCGCTTCGGCGTTCCCAAGGCCGTCGCCGATGCCGTGAAGGCCGCCAAACGCACGCCTGAGCAGACCAAGCTCCTCGCCGAGCACTTCCTCAACCAGTTCCGCGACTATCAGGCCCAGCGAAAGGTGCTCGCCAACGCGAAGAAGCCGCTGCCGGTTGATCCACAACTCGTTGCCCTCGAAACCAAGCACACCGACTCGCAGAAACCAATCCTGATCGATTCCAAACTTCTGCAACTCCGCCGCGACGCCGCCCTGAGCCAGAAACAGCTCAGCAACACCCGCCTCACCGCCGCGCAGGACCTCGCCTGGGCCCTCATCAACTCACCGGCGTTCTTGTTTAATCATTGATTGGCGAAATGGGTGGCTCGAAAGCACGCCACCGTCTAGATCATGCCAAGGTATGCCATCCGAAGTCTCCGAAGAAAACGCATTGGCTGAAGGTGCCGAAATCCTCAGCCACCGTAAGGAGAGGCTGCGGATTGAGGCAGGGCTGACGAAGCGGATGGGACATTCGATGATTAAGGAATGGATGTTCTGGGCTGGGGTTGCGTTATGCTTATTGTTCTCATCATCTCCTCCTCTTGGCGTTCGTTACTGGTTTCTCCCTGTCTTTCTCATTCTGGCTGGCATGGAATGCGCCGCCATGAAGCGGGAGCGAGCATTGCTTGATTGGATCGAATACCAGAGGACCAAAAAACAGACTTCACTCCTAGGATCTGATGAGTGAAACGCATGGCCCAGACACCGTCGTCCTCATCCACGGACTCGGGCGCACGCGCCGCAGCATGTGGATGGTGGGGTTGTGGCTGAAGTTTTGCGGGTATCGGGTGACGAGCATCGGCTATCCTTCACACCGCGTGTCGATCGCCGATGCGGTGGAAAGGCATTTGATGCCGGCCCTCGCGGAGCTGGAGATTGAAGAAGGTTCACGCGTGCATTTCGTGACGCATTCGCTCGGCGGCATCGTATTTCGTGCGTGGGCGGCGCGGCGTGATCCGGCGTTTCCGTTCGGCCGCGCGGTGTTGCTCGCTCCGCCGAACCAGGGAAGCCAGATCATCGACGAACTGCGTCAGTGGCGCTGGGTGCGCTGGCTGCTGGGACCTGTTTCGGCCGAGCTCGGCACGGATGCGAACAGCACGCCTAACACCCTCGGCCCGCTGCCGCCCAACACCGGCATCATCATGGGCAACAAGGACACCCTGCCCTTCTTCCGCCACATTCTCGGTGACGATTCCGACGGTGTGGTGACCATTGCGAGTTCGCGGGCGGAAGGCGAGACCGACTACACCCTCCTGCCCACCAATCACGCCACCATCATCCTGCAGCCTGCGGTCTTCCGCGCAGTGAACCGCTTTTTGAAAACGGGAAGTTTTGCGGAGATTTGAATCGCATTCAGTCCTTAAGGGAGAGGTTGCCGAGAAACCTCCCTGTGGCGCTGTTCTCATTGGCTGCGATTTGCTCAAGAGTGCCGGTGGCGACGATGTGGCCGCCTTCGCTGCCACCGCCAGGGCCGAGGTCGATGATCCAATCGGCACAGCGGATGACATCGAGATGATGCTCGATGACGATGAGCGTGTTTCCAGCGTCACGCAGACGCAGAAGAACCTGGAGCAAGGTCTGGATGTCAGCGCTGTGCAGGCCAGTGGTGGGTTCGTCGAGGACGTAAAGTGTGCGGCCGGTGCTGCGCTTGGCGAGTTCGGTGGAGAGCTTGATGCGCTGGGCTTCGCCGCCGGAGAGCGAGGCACCGCTTTGGCCGAGTTTGACGTAGCCGAGACCTGTGTCCTCCAGCGTGCGCAGTTTGGGCGAGATGGAGGGATTCTTGTCGAAGAATCGCGCGGCCTCGCTGACGGTCATGTCGAGCACGTCGGCGATGTTTTTGCCTTTGAAGGTCACTTCAAGTGTCTCCGTGCCGTAACGGCGGCCTTTGCAGGCTTCGCAGGTCACATAGACATCGGCGAGGAAGTGCATGTCGATCTTGATCGAGCCGTCTCCCTCGCACTTTTCGCAGCGACCACCAGGCGTGTTGAAGCTGAAACGCCCGGCGTTGTAGCCGCGCACGCGTGCGAGTGGAAGCTGCGCGAAGAGTTCTCGAATTGGCCCGAATGCGCCGGTGTAAGTGGCCGGATTCGAACGCGGGCTGCGGCCGATGGGCGATTGGTCGATGACGACGACTTTGTCGAGATGTTCGATTCCGCTGATACTCTCGTGCGCGGCGGGAATATCCTTGGCGTCGTAGAAATGCCGCCGCAGGGCGCGCATGAGGATGTCGTCGACGAGGGTCGATTTGCCACTGCCTGAAGGGCCGGTGACGCACGTAAAGCTACCAAGTGGAAAGGCAGCGGTCACGTTGCGCAGATTGTGCGCTGTCGCGCCGTGGATGGTGAGGCTGTTCTCGGTTCTGGGTTCTCGGTTCTCGGTTAACAGCGTTTGCGAGTGCGAAGTGGCTTGGATGCGGACTTTGCCGCTCAAAAAGCCGCCAGTAATCGAATTGGCGTTGGCAGCGATTTGAGCCGGCGAGCCTTGGGCGATGAGCTTTCCGCCATGCGGACCGGCGGCGGGGCCGAGCTCGATGATATGGTCGGCGGCGCGCATCGTGGCCTCGTCGTGTTCGACGACGAGCACCGTGTTGCCGAGGTCGCGGAGGCGCAGGAGAGTCTTGATGAGGCGTTCGTTGTCGGCGGGATGCAGTCCGATGCTCGGTTCGTCCAAAACATAGAGCACACCAGCCAAACCGGCGCCGATCTGCGATGCGAGCCGGATGCGCTGCATCTCACCGCCGGAAAGGGTGCCGCTTTCGCGATTGAGCGCGAGATAACCAAGTCCGACTTGCTCTAGGAACTCGATCCGCTTCACGATTTCCCTCTGCAACTCGCCAACATAGGCCTTCTGTTGCTCGTCGACCTTCAGTCCGCGCATCCAATCGAGCGCGTCGCGGATTTGCAGCGCGGTAAACTCGTGAATGTTTAGTTCCTTGTCTCCAGATGCGAGCCGAACCGCCAGCGACTGCGGTTTGAGCCTTTTGCCCGCGCACTTAACGCAGGGCTGCGGATTCATGAGGCGCGTGAGGTTGGCGCGGAGCATCTCGCTCTCGGCGTTGTCGTAGAGACGACTGACTTCGTTGAGCAGGCCTTCAAAAGGCTTCGCGACGCTGCGTTTGGTGTCGGACTTCTTCCAACCCGTGTTGATCAGCACTTCGCCGGTGCCGTGGAACAGCGCGTCCTTGAATGCTTGAGGCAGTGCTTTGAACGGCGCATCCATCGACACCTCGAAATGTTGTGCCAGTGCCTCGATGCCGCGGTTGAAGACGACACGGAGCTTTGGGTGCTTCGCCCACCAAGCCTTGATCGCGCCTTTGGCGAGCGACTTGGATTCGTCGGGAACCAGCAGCGTCGCATCCGGTGTCAGCGTTGTGCCGGTGCCTTCGCAGGCTGGGCAGGCGCCGAGATGTGTGTTGAAGGAGAAGTGCTGCGGCGTGAGGCGCTCGATGACGTAGCCCGTGCGTGGATTCGCAAACTCGGTCGTGTAGCTGAGAATTTCCTCGCTGCCATCGAGGTTCACGAGGAACTGCACCTCGCGCTCGTTCCAGTGCAGCGAACTTTCGATGGCCTCCATGAGCCGCTGGCGCGAATCGGTGCGCACGACCAACCGGTCGATGACGATCTCCACGCGATGCTGGCTGCTGGCGGCAGGTTTGAGCGAGTCTTCGATTTCGACGATCTCGCCGTTCAAGCGTACGCGCACGAAACCCTGGCGCTTCAGTTTTTCAAAAAGAGCCCGAACCGCGGTGCCATTTGCGGGTGCCTGTGGCGATAGCACGACCACTCGCGTTCCTTCGCCAAGTGCGAGCACCTTGTCCGCGATCTCCGGCGGCGTGCTGCGGATGAGTTTTTCGCCGGTCTTCGGATCGTGCGGCTGTCCGGCCACGGCGTAGAGCACGCGGAGGTAGTCGTAGATCTCCGTTACTGTCGCGATGGTGGAGCGCGGGTTCGGATTCGAGTGCACCTGCTCGATGGCGACCGCTGGTGACAGGCCCTCGATGAAATCCACCTCCGGCTTCTGCATTTGATCCAGAAACTGCCGTGCGTAAGCCGACAGGCTCTGCACATAGCGCCGCTGGCCCTCTGCGAAGAGAGTGTCGAAGGCCAGCGACGACTTCCCGCTGCCGCTCACGCCCGTGAGCACCACGAACTGGTGCCGCGGGATGTCCACGTCTATGTTCTGGAGGTTGTGCTGCCGTGCGCCACGCACGCGGATCACGTCTTCGGCCATGCGGGGTAGTTGCCGCGTGGGGCAGGGGACTGCAAGCCCAAGAAAAACCTCGCCCCAGCCGTTGCACGGGTGGGGGCGCGGCTCAGGTTGCATTTCACCGCCTCCAATCCTAGACTCAGCCTGTTATGAAACCTCTCATTGTCATCATCCTGGCCGCCGCCGTCGGTTACGTCGCCTACGAGTACGTGTATCCGCCCTTCGCTGACGCGATGAAGTTCACGAAGCATGTGCCTCCCGCCCCGAAGAAGAAGGTGGTGGCCGAGGCGCCGAAGCCCAAGCCGGTTGTTAAGGTAGAGCCCAAGCCTGAACCCAAGCCCGAGCCGGAGATGAAGCCGGAGCCGATGCCTGAGCCCAAGCCGGAAATGCCAAAGATCCCCGAGCCGCCTCCGCCGGATCCGAACGCCTTCGTCGCGCCCGTTTTCCCTCCCGTCGAAGAACTCACGAAAAACTGGACAGCCGTCCCTGCGGGTTTCTTTGCCACGCCTAAACAGATAACGATCAATAAGGATCTCGAAATCAAGATGCAGATGGGCAAAGCCGTTGCCGCCTCCACTTTCAAGGCAGGTGCCAAGATTTTCGTAATGGGCCAGGAAGGGACGAACCTGATCGTCGGCGCCGCAGCCGGTTCACCCATGAAGGGACAGGTCGCGATGGACGACACTGATTTCAAAGAGGTCTTCAACAAGGCCTACGAGGACATTAAAGTCCTTCGCATCGATCAGGCTCGAAAAGCTCACGAGTACCGTCTGGCTGCGGCGGAACGCGCCAAAAATGCCCCTGCGTCCTCCGGCGGCGGTTCCTCCGGAAGCGTCGGAAATGAAAAACCCGAAAAAGACGCTGACGGCACCTACCCCCTGCTGCTCGCCAGCATGAAATCCGGAGAGGTCACTGAAATCAAGCCCGACAACATCAAGTCCTGGGGGGAAGTCGAACAGGAGAAGATCGACGGAACCGATTACTGGACTGTGAACGTGAAATACGAAACGCAGACCATGTTTGGCAAGTTCGAGACTGAAGCCCAGGCCCGCATCAAGAACGGTCGGGTCGAAAAATGGGTCTACACCGGTTCGGGCGAAGTCGTCCCGTAAGGCTGTTGCCGCCGGGTGTTTTTTGAATCGAATCTCCCGAAGCGGGCGCCAAACGGTGCCCGCTTTCGTATCTTCCGGGTTCTCCACCCTTGACGGCCCAAACTCCCGCCTCATTGACTGCTTCCTGCCACATGAAAGTTCTCCGTCCCACCGACCTCGGTTATCCCGACGCCATCACCGCCCTCAACCGCCGCGCCGAGGCCAGCGACGCCGTGCGCGAAGTCGTCTCCGGCGTCATCAAGGCTGTGCGCGAGCGTGGCGATGCCGCCGTGCTCGAACTCGTTGAAAAGTTCGACGGTGCCCGGCTCACTGCCGCTCAGATGCGCGTCACGAAGGAAGAGCTCGATGCCGCATGGAACGGGATCGATGCGACGTTGCGTTCCGCGCTCGAAGCCTCCCACCGTAACGTGACCGCTTTCGCCAAAGGCAGCCTCAGGCAGAACTGGAACGGCACCAACGAGCAGGGGGGCGAAGTGGGGGAGGTATTTCACCCTTTTGAACGCGTCGGCTGCTACGTCCCGGGCGGTACCGCGCCGCTCGTTTCCACCGCGATGATGACCGTCGCCATCGCTGCTGCGGCGGGCGTGCCGGAAATAGTCGTCTGTACGCCCTGTGGGCGCGACGGTAGTGTCAACCCGGGTCTGCTCGCCGCCTTGAAGCTCGCCGGCGCCACCGAGGTTTATAAAATCGGAGGATCGCAGGCCATTGCCGCGCTCGCTTTTGGCACGGAGACCATTCGCCCCGTCGTGAAGATTTTCGGTCCGGGCAACAGCTACGTCGTCGAGGCCAAGAGACAGGCTTTTGGCGTTGTGTCCATCGACCTGCTTCCAGGCCCCAGCGAGGTGCTCATCCTTGCCGACAAGTCGGGTGATCCCGCCTTCATCGCTGCCGACATCCTCGCGCAAGCCGAGCACGGCAAGGACAGCATGGCTGGATTTCTCACCGATGACGCCGCGTTGCTCGACGCCGTCGTGGCGGCGGTCGAAACGCAGTCGAAATCGCTCAGTCGTCAGGCCCAGCTCACGCCGGTGCTCGAAAAGGGGGTCTTTTGCCTGCTTGTTTCCAGTTTGGAGGAGGGGGCGCGTCTGGTGAATGACTTTGCGCCGGAGCATCTTTCCCTCATCACCACGCGCGAAGATGCCATCCTTCCGCTCATCCGCACCGCTGGCGCCATTTTCCTCGGCAATCATTCACCCGTTGCTGTGGGTGATTTTCTCGCCGGCCCCAGCCACACGCTGCCTACCGGAGGTTCCGGCAAATCGTTCCCCGGCATCACGGCGGACATGTTTCAGCGGCGCACCAGCATCATCCGCCTGAGTCGCGAAAGCTGTGCGAAGTCCGAATCCGTCGTCAGTGCGTTCAGTCAGGTCGAAGGGCTTGATGCGCACGGTCGTTCCGTCTCCATCCGTTGCTCATGAATCGCCTCGCCCTACTCCTCATCCTGATGCTCGCCTCATGTGGCAAAGAGGAGGTCAAAGAGCAGCCCAAAGCGGCGGAAGCGCCGAAGAAGGTGACCAACATCGAGAAGAAGAAAGAAGCGCCGCCGCCCGTGCCGCAGGGAAAGCTGCCTCAGATGGATCCTGAGAAAGCCAAATTCATCGCCGCGCCAAACACTCCAAAGGATGCCGAAGTCAGGAAAGCTGATGCGTCGGCGAAAGACTCCAAGAAGTGAGGGACTCGAAAGCCGAGGTCACGCCGGGATTCGAATTTCCAGCCACCGGCTTGCATCACCCACCGGCTTCACCTCGCGTGAGGTCGCATTCAGACACGCCGGAATCAGCGCGAAATCGCCCGCCTTCAGCGTCATGTCGCCGACACGGATTGCTCCACTTACCACGGCAAGAGTGACACACTCACCCGTTTCGCCGGCCTGATTTGGCCGGTCGCATAGTCTCACGTCGAAGTGTTCGCACTTCACAAGATGGCCGTCACATCCCTTATCCTGAACAGCAGGCGCGAAGTCCGCAAAGTCGATGCTCTCCAGCGATTCCCTCAGATGCAGCGTGCGAGGCTTGCCATCCAGGCCCACGCGGTTCCAGTCGAACACACGGTAGGTGGTGTCGCTGTTCTGTTGGATCTCGTAGATCAACAAGCCGGCGCCGATGGCATGTACGCGTCCGCTGGGAATGAAAAGGCAGTCGCCGCTGCAAGGCTCGATCACATGAACCATGTCGGCTACTGATCCGTTTTTTAGGGCTTTCTCGAAATCCGAACGGCTCGTCCCGGCCTTGAGGCCGGCGTAGATTTTTGACCCGGGCTCTGCGTGGGCGACAAACCACATCTCCGTTTTGGCCTCTCCCTGCAGGACCTCTGCCATCTCCGCCGGAGGATGCACCTGGATGGACAGATCATCGCAGGCGTCGAGGATCTTCATCAGCAGCGGGAAGGTTGGGCTGGGAAAGCGCAGAAGCGATTTCCCGAAGACCTCTTCGCGGTGAAGCGTCCACAGTTCGTGCAGCGTCGTTCCGTCTGATGTCGTGCTCTGCGCTTCGGGGCGATCCGAGATCATCCAGGCTTCGCCGTAGGGTGTGGTCTTGTCAGGCAGCGTGGCGCCGAGGAGCGTCTCCATGCGCCGCCCGCCCCAGACGCGTGCCTGGTAGATGGGTGTGAAGCGAATCGGTTGGGAAATGCTCAATGCGGCATTGAAACACAGCCTTCATTGACGCTCCACCACGAACTCGCCAGAATGCGCGGCGTGAACACCGTTGACGCCAGTTTTATCCGATCGCTTCAAGAAGTGCTCAGTCCGGAGCGCGTGCTGACTTCCCCAGAGGATCTGGTGCCCTACAGCTTCGACGGCACCGCCGCACTGAAGCAGCGGCCCGGGGCCGTGGTGTTTCCCCTGACGACTCTCGAAGTCGCCGCCTGTGTGAAGCTGGCGCGAGACTCTGAAATTCCCGTTGTCACCCGCGGTTCCGGTACGGGGTTGAGCGGCGGCAGCGTTCCGTTGAACGGCTGTCTTGTCATCTGCCTGGTGAAAATGGACAAACTCGTCGAGGTCGACGAAAAGAACCTCACGTTGCGCGCGCAGAGCGGTGTCATTACCAAGGAAATCGACGATGCCTGCGCGAAGGTCGGCCTGTTTTATCCGCCGGATCCCGGCTCGATGAAGATTTCCACCATCGGCGGCAACGTGGCGGAAAACTCCGGGGGATTGCGCGGCCTGAAGTATGGGGTGACGCGCGATTACGTCATGGGCATTGAAGTGGTGCTGCCTGATGGCACCCAGACTTTCCTTGGCAACAAGTGTGTGAAGGACGTGGCTGGTTACTCAATGAAGGACCTGTTCATTGGGAGCGAGGGCACGCTCGGCATCATCACCGAGGTCATTCTCAAAGTGTTGCCGCGACCGAAGGCGCGCAAAACGATGCTCGCGCTCTACGATTCGATGGAAAAAGCCGCTGAAACGATCTCCGCGATTATTGCCGCCAAGATCATCCCATGCACGCTGGAGTTTCTTGACCGCATGACCGTCCAATGCGTCGAGGATTACGCCAAAATCGGCCTGCCGACCGATGTGGAGGCGCTTGTACTGATGGAGACCGACGGTCATTCGTCCGTGGTCGAAGAAGAAGCGGCGCAGATGATGCAACTCGCCAAGGCGAATGGCGCACGTGATGTGCGTGCCGCTGCTGACGAAGCGGAGGGTGCAAAACTGGCGGCCGCGCGTCGCAATGCCTTCTCCGCGCTCGCGCGGATTCGCCCAACAACCATTCTCGAGGACGTTACGGTGCCGCGCAGCGAACTGGCGCGCATGGTTTCGTTTATCGACGACGTGGCGAAGCGGCACCGCCTGCAAATCGGCACCTTTGGTCACCTGGGCGACGGCAACCTGCATCCCACTTTTCTCACAAACGAGCGCGATCACGAGGAGATGCACCGAATCGAAGCCGCGCTGGAGGAGATTGTGGAGGAAACCATCCGCCTCGGTGGCACAGTAACCGGAGAGCACGGTGTGGGCCTCGCGAAAAAGGGCTTTCTGAAACGTCAGTTGGGCGAAGGCAGCTACGAACTCATGCGCAGCATCAAGCAGGCGCTTGATCCGAAGGGCCTGCTCAATCCGGGGAAGATCTTCGACATGAGGAGCGGATCATGACCCAGCCCTCACTTCTCAAAGACCTCGACTACTCAGTGCTCCAGCAGTGCATGCACTGTGGCATGTGCCTGCCGACCTGCCCGACCTATGTGGAGACCAAGTTGGAACGTAACAGTCCGCGCGGTCGCATCTCCCTGATGAGGGCGATTGCTGATGGCGAACTTGAGGTGTCCAGGGCGGTGTCGGACGAAATGTATTACTGCCTCGGCTGTCTCGCTTGTCAGACGGCCTGTCCGGCGGGCGTGAACTACGCGGAGTTGTTTGAAACCGCGCGCGCCGAGGTGGAGCAGGCTGGCGTGAACGACGGCATGCAGCGCGGCTTCTGGCGCTGGATCACGCTGAATGTCATCTTTATGCATCCGTGGATGCTGCGATTGATAGGTCGTGTTTTGCGGATGTATCAGAGCACCGGCCTCGACCGGCTGATGCGCAGGCTGCGCTTTTTCGGTCTGATGCCGCGTTCCCTGGCAAAGCTGGAGCCGCAGACGCCGCAGGTCTCGGCACGCTTTTCGAATGAGTTGATTCTGCCGAAGGAGTCACCAGAAGGGAAAAGGGGATATCGTGTCGGTCTTCTGACCGGGTGCATTCAGGACATCGCTTTCTCGAACATCAATCGTGATACGGCCGACGTGCTGCTGGCGAACGGCTGTGAGGTGGTCACACCGTCTTCGCAGCATTGCTGCGGCTCGTTGCATGCGCACAACGGCGAGCTCGAACTCGCCCGGGAACTGGCCCGCAGACAGATCGACAGCTTTGATCTCGATTCGCTCGACGCGATCATCACCAACGCTGGCGGTTGCGGCTCGCATTTGAAGACCTACGGCCATCTGCTGCATGACGATCCGTTCTACGCCGCCAAGGCGAAGGTCTGGGATGCAAAGGCGAAGGACATCCACGAGTGGCTGGTGCAGATACGCTTCCGCAAACCAACTGCGGGTGCGGATGTCAGTGAAGTGACCTATCACGAAAGCTGCCATCTTTGCCACGGCCAGAAGGTGGTCTCGCAGCCGCGTCAAATCCTCGCCAGCATTCCCGAACTTGTGTTCAAAGAGCTGCCGGAGTCGAACTGGTGCTGCGGCAGCGCCGGCATCTACAACATCACCCAGCCTGAACAGAGCCGGAAACTGCTGGACCGCAAAGTCGACAATCTGCGCCAAGCAGGTACTCCCGTGGTCGCCACCAGCAATCCTGGCTGCCACTTGCAGATCGCCAAGGGCATCCGTTCCTGCGGCGACCATCCCTGCCATGAAGTGACCCAGCCGGTGACTTTGCTGGCACGTGCCTACCGTGCGGAACGTAGCTGATTTTCATGGAACTCGACCTCACAGGCCCCCATCGCGACGATGCCTACATGATCCTGGCGGGTCTCGTCACACCACGCCCCATCGCGTTGACGACGACTGTCGATCCCGAGGGACGGGTCAATGCAGCACCCTTCAGCTTCTTCAACGTGCTGGGGGATTCGCCGCCGATTGTCGGCATTTGTCCCGGAGATCGCGAACCCGGCGTGCCGAAGGACACTGCGCGGAACATCCGCCTCACGCATGAGTTTGTTGTAAACCTCGTGGATGAAGCGATCGCGGAGAAGATGAATCTCTGCGCCGCATCCCTGCCGCCCGGTGAAAACGAGTTGGAGCATGCCGGACTCACCGCTGCGGCCTGCAGCATCGTCAAACCGCCACGCATTGCCGAATCACCCGCCAGTCTTGAATGCCGCAGCCACAGCATTCTGGAGATCGGCGACAACCGGCTCATCATCGGCGAGGTGCTCAGAGTTCATGTGCGCGACGACATTTTCGATCCTGAAACTTGGATGGTGAAGCCGGGCGCGTATCACCCTGTCGGCCGCATGCAGAGTCCCCACTGGTATGCCAAGACACGGGACATGTTTGAGTTGAAACGACCGAGATGAGATTCGCTCGGAGCGTGCTCACCCACCATTCACCGCCAGCCACTCCGCGGGGGCTCCTGGAAGAGTTTCAGCAAGGATGCGGCGAATATGGGCGCGTTCCGAATCGGTCAGGTAGTCATATTCGCCAGAAGTGTCCCTGCCTTCGAGAACAGTCCAGAGGCGGCTGAGGACGGTTTGTTTGAGGGGCGCGGTGAGGTGCTGGAAGGTGAGGGAATAAACCATGTAGCTGCAGCGGTGCTTGAAGAGGCGGTTGAGGAGCTGGAAGTCCTTCAGGCTGCGGCCGTCGCTGTTTTGCGGAGCGCGTTTGGTGAAGGCGGTCTGGAACGCGGGATCGCCCTCGATGCCGCCTGCGGGGAGTTCGGCTTCGTCTTTGAAGAGCAGCGCCTCGACGACGTCCTCGGCACAGTGGTCGATGATGCGGCGTGCGGTGCCGACGGGTTCGCGCTCGACCTTTTCACCGAGTTCGCGCTGGAGACTGGTCTGCATGTGCATGGCACGCAGGGAGGTGTGATTCGCCTTGGTGAGGATGTTCTGCACGCTGGTCTGATGTTCCAGCACCATGAGCGCGACGATGTCGCTGGATTTGCGCTTGTAGGGCGTGGTGTCGAAGAACTTCCCGAGGCTGGTGATGTTCGCGCCTTTCTCGAAATCGATGTCAATGGTCTGGTCGTTCTGCTCCGTGGCGGTAACGTTACCGCGATGCAGGACGCTGCCGTGTTTGCCGGTCACATACCAGCCGCCCCAGCGATCGCTGAACGGTGTCGTCGTATCGACCACGGTGCTGCCCTGGCTCATGATGGGATGACCTTCAGGGCCGGGAAACACGGAGCGCACGAGCACGCCGGGCACTTCGGGCGTGAAGGGGCCGCCGTGGCAGCTGAGGCAGCTTTGGTCGCGCTGGAAGTGCAGCGGCTTGGAGGGAGCCTCGTTCGGATCGAGCAGGTAGAAGATGGGACCGAGTTTCGGATCGATGGTGGACACTTCGATCGAGCCGCCGAGGCAGTAGCCGACGTAGGCGTTGTCGCCGAAATAAACCACGCGCGGCGTCTGCGGACTGATGCGGTCGTTCTGCTTGCTCGTTTTCGAGAACACCATGACCTGCGACTCAGCAGGGATGTCGAACTGCTTCATCACATCACGCAGCACGGTCCATGCGTCCGTTCTATCGACTTTGACCTTTCCGGTGGCCATCAGCCGTTCGAGACGCTGTGCGGCGTCGTTCGGCTCCGTTTCCGAGTAGCGGATGGGGGCGTTTTCGTATTCGTCTTCCGCCAGCACGGTGAGACCGGACAGCGAAACGACGAGCAGGCTCGTTTGAAGAAGGCGGTTCATGACTTGGGAAGCAAAATACGGTTCAGGCGGGTGCCGTCCGCGCCGGCCACCAAGTCGCTCAGCGTGTGGCGGTCGAGTGTTTCGTAAAAGGCGTTCACGGCTTGGGCGAGGGCGCCTTTGAGGCGGCAGGAGCCGTTGATGGGGCAGGTGTTGTGCTGCTTGTCGAAGCACTCGACGATGAATGGCGTGTCCTCCGTGCGCCGCACCACCATGCCGATGCGAATCTTCTCCGGCTTCATGCCCAGAGCGATGCCGCCGCCGCGACCACGCCGGGTTTCGAGGTAGCCCAGCTTGGCGAGGTAGTTCACCACCTTCACGAGATGATGGCGCGAGATGTTGTAGGCCTCCGCGACCTCACTGAGCGAAAAGGTCTCTCCTTTGAGCGCGGCAAACATGAGCACGCGCAGGGAGTAGTCGGTGAAGAGGCTGAGTTTCATGCCCCGGTTTACGAGGCTAAGTGGTTAAACTTGCACCCGTGGTGCATGTTTAAGCAGGTCGCGCCAAAGGAGGCGCAATGAGCGGCAGAATCGGCGCAGCGAGCACACAAAAAAGCCCGGAGGCGCGTGCTCCGGGCTTCGTGGTGAGGCTAGTTGGACCGATGGCCCTTCTTCAATGCTTGCAGGTCTTGCAGTCGTCCGCCTTCTTGGAGCAGCAGGCGGCGCTGCCGGAGGAGCAGCAATCCTTCTTTTTACCAGCGAAGATGCAGCGTCCGTCGGAGGTGCAGCTGCTGAGGGTGAGGGCGACGAAGGCGAGCGTGATAAGTGCTTTCATGATGTGTGGTGTTTGAGTGTCGGTGACTGACGTCGGTCAGTGAAGACCTGTCGTACAGACAGTTGGACGAAAGGAAAACGTGATATTCCCGGAATTCTCAACAAAAACTATCTGGCGCGGTGCTGTAGGACATGAAAAAAGCCCGGAGGTTTTGCCTCCGGGCTTCGCAGGTGAAATCAATCACCTGAAATGGATCAGCCCTTCTTGAGGGATTCCACCTTCTTGTGGGAGCTCACGGCCACCACGTTTTTGCCGACGAGTTTGTCAGCGCCCTTGACGGCAGCGGTGAGGGTGAGCTTGACGTCTTTACCGCCGGACTCGATCACGATGGACTTGGAGTCAGCGTCAACGGACTTGAGCTTACCGCTGGTGGTTTCAGTTTTGCCGCAACCGGCGAAGGCGGAAGCGGAGAGGCCGATGACGGCGAGGGTGGTGAGGATGTATTTCATGATGGCTTCAGGTAACAGGCTATTCCGGGAGGGAATCGTCCCAAACGGATTTGCACGCATTCAAAACGACCCGGCCACCGTCTTGCAATCAAAAATTTTGCGGGGTTCAGTGAAAAGACTCGTCACACGGCCCGGCCTTGTGCCACGCTTCGCTCATGAGGCCTTTCGTTTTGTTTCTCGCTTTCTGCCTGTTTCCCCTGGCGGTGCCCCTATCGGCCCATCCGCTGCCGGATGTGGCTTTCAGGGCTCATTTCGAGGAAAACGGGGACTGGACCCTCCAGGTGGAGATCGATCCGCGCAGCTTCGAGCCGGACCCCAATGTGGCTCCGTATCTGACAAATGCCGATCTGGGATACACCCCGCAGGAGCAGAAGGAAAAACTCAAAACCACTGCAGACGACTACATTCACCGCGTGGTCAAGGTCGTGCTCGATCCGGCAGTGGAGGTGAAACCGGACTTTGGGTGGGACTTTACCACCATGGAAAACGCCCCCCTGAAAGAGCCGGAGGATCCTGTGATGCTCACGGGGACCTGGCGCGGCAAGGTGCCCGACGGCACGACCGGCTACTCGATCGAAGCCCTGCCAGAGGGTACTCTAAGCGTGCTTTATCACAACACGGCGCTGGGCAAAAAGGTGGAGCGCTACCAGATCCTGTTCCCCGGGGAAACGAGCTACGTTCTGGACCTGAAGACCTTCAAACCGCGCACCCAGGCGCCGCCGCCGATCACGGCGGAGACCGTTTCAGCACCTGCCGCCGGTGACGCCGATGCTCTGGCGATGGACTGCCCCATGTGCGAATTCGCTTCGGGCGGCGGCTACACTCTGCCGGCAGTCGTCGCGGTGGCCTTCATCGTGCTGCTGGTCACTTGGCTGAGGAAGAGGCGGGCGGCCTGAAACCCGCCATGGCAACTTCCGTTTGCGCCGCCGACGCGTCCGCGTAAGTCCGGCGCGTGAATCAGGCATTTGTATTGGGCGCAGGCATGGGTGAAAGGCTTCGGCCGCTGACGGAACAGCTTCCGAAACCGCTCGTGCCCGTGTTTCACCGGCCCTTGATCACTTACGCCTTCGATCATCTCATTGCGGCGGGAGTTTCACGCCTCGTGGTGAACACCCATCACATTCCGGAGGCCTACGAGCGGGCATTCCCAAAAGGGAGTTATCGTGACGTGCCGATTCAATTTCGAAACGAGAGTCCCGTGCGGCTCGAAACCGCAGGCGGCATTGCCAACGTGCGTGACTTGCTGGGCAGTGAGCCGTTCCTCGTCTACAACGGCGACATTCTGACCGACCTGCCACTGCAGCCGCTGCTCACGGAGCATTGCGAGAAAGACAATCTCGTGACCCTGGTCCTGCGCAGCCACGGCCCGTCCCTGCACATCGCCTTCGATCCGACCGGTGGACGTGTGACCGACATCCGCAACAAGCTGGGGACGGGTGACGAGGGAAAGTATCTGTTCACGGGGATTTATGCCTGCTCGCCGGCCATTCATGACTGGATCACACCCGGCAAGGTGGAATCGGTCATACCGGTCTTTCTCGAGATGTTGCGTAAAGGTGCAAAACTGGGAGCCGTGGTCATTGACGAGGGTAGTTGGTGGGATCTCGGCAGCCGCACAGCCTATCTGGCGGCCCATGGCGCTTTGAACGGTATGTACGGACCGGCACTCGATCCGGGAGCAAGAATTGAAGGCGGGTCCATCCTTCGCGGCACGAATGTTGTTGGCGCGGACGCCGTGATCGAATCCGGCGCCCAACTCGAAGACACCATTGTCTGGCCCGGCGGGCGCGTGGTGCGTGGAGCGGAACTGAAGCGCTGCATCGTGCGCAGCGGCATTACCGCGGCTGGGATCGTGGAAGATGCCGATTTCTGACGCCGCTTAGCGTTGGACATTCGTTGTTCCGCATTCGTCATTTACCCTTTTCATCATGCTCCCCGAACACGAGGCTCTTCTCATTCTGACCCGCGAACAGTTCCCCGAACTGGCCGCTGTGCCCTGCGAGGTTGAGGTGATCCTGAAAGGAGCCTCCGACCGTCACTTTTACCGTCTCAAGTGGCAGGATGATCGTGAGCCGATGATTCTCATGGTTTACACTCTCGCGCGACGGGACAATCCGAAGTTCGTTCCCGCGACCCGGCGCTTGAACAAGATCGGCGTGCACGTGCCTCGAATCTTCGCGTCCGACGACAAGAGACTTTGTGTCTGGCTGGAGGATCTCGGACGAGTGGACCTGCAATCGCTCAATGAAAAGCCGTGGGACCTGCGTCGGCCGCTTTACGAGGCGACCCTGCGGGAGGCGGCTAAGTTTCACGGGAGTGGGGGAGAAGTCGCTTTCACGCTCCGACCTCGAAGAGTTGGAACCAGAATTTGACGAAGAGCTGTACAACTGGGAGCAGAACTACTTCCTCGACCATTTCGTCGGCGGACACCTCGGACGCAATCTGGGTAGTCCAGATTTTGCGCAAGCGCATGAGGCACTGAAAAAATTGAAGCGTCGCCTCGCCAAATTGCCGAGGTGCCTTGTGCACCGCGACTTTCAGAGCCAGAACGTTCTGATTCGCGATGGAGAGGCATGGCTGGTGGACTATCAGGGCCTGCGCCTCGGACGTTTCGAATATGATCTGGCCTCCCTTGTCTACGATCCCTACGTAGGTCTCACGGCGGAGCAGCGAAACGAACTTTTGCAGTTCTATGTCGACCATCGAGGACTTGATCTCGAGGAAATGCGTCAGGTCTTTTACCTCTGTGCGGCCCAGCGGCTGATGCAGGCGTTGGGTGCCTACGCGAACCTCAGCCGAAACCTTGGCAAGAAACAGTACTTGGAGCATGTGCCCTCCGCCCTGGCGAATCTACAAGAAGTCTGCCAGCAGGGAAATGGACTGCTGGAAATCGAAACCTTTTTCAAGGGCGCGGCCTGATTACGACGCCTGCTTGCAGGCCTTGATCGTGTTCGCCATGAGCATGGCGATGGTCATCGGGCCGACGCCGCCTGGGACGGGCGTGATGGCGCGGCATTTCGGTGCGACTTCGTCGAACGCGACGTCACCGACGAGCTTGTAGCCCTTTTCGCTCGATGGATCGTCCACGCGATTGATGCCGACATCGATGACGACGGCGCCTTCTTTGACGTGCTCGGCCTTGATGAAGTGCGGACGGCCAATCGCGGCGATGATGATGTCTGCCGTGCGTGTGATCGCAGCCAGATCGCGCGTGCGAGAGTGCGTGACGGTCACGGTGGCATCACCGCCTTTACCCTTGGCCATCAGCAGCAGTGCCATCGGTTTGCCAACGATCATGCTGCGGCCGACGACGACGGCGTGCGCACCGCTTGTTTCGATGCCCGCATCGATGAGCAGGCGCTGACAGCCGAGAGGAGTGCATGGGACGAAGCCGGTGGGGTCTTCGAGCGCGAGCTTGGCGACGTTCACGGGATGAAAGCCATCCACATCCTTCGCCGGATCAATCGCACGCACGATGGCCGCCTCGTCGATGTGCTTTGGCGGCGGACTCTGCACGAGGATGCCGTGGATCGCCGGGTCGTTGTTCAAAGCATGGACATGCGCGAGCAACTCGTCCTGCGTCGTAGTGGCCGGAAGCTCGAGTTTGACCGAGTGCAGGCCCAGATCGCGGCATTTCTTGTCCTTGGAACGCACGTAGGCGCGGGAGGCCGGATCATCGCCCACGAGAACTACGGCGAGGCCGGGCTTGTGTCCTTGGGCAGCGAGTTCCGCGATGTCGCGGCGGCATTCTTCGAGGACTTTTTCAGCGACGGCGGTTCCAAAAATGAGGGTCATGCGCCCTTGTTGGCGCAGGGCAGGGGGCATTTCAAGCCGCCAGCAACTTCTCACGGCCGCTGCTTGCGAGCATGGCGGCGAGTTCCGGCATGTAGCGGGTGATTTCGTGCGAAAGCATGGAGAGGCGGGTTTCGGATTTCCAGTTGCCCTTGAGGCTGCGGTCGGTGTCGGTCATTTCGACTTCGACGAGGGTGGAGAAGACAGTCGTGTCGGCGTGAGGATCGAGTTGCAGGGTCATGATGTGAGGGCAGGTTGGTCGGATGCGACCAGGACGAGTTCCCCGTCCTTGAGCACCCATTTGCGTCTATCCAAAGCACCCGAGTTCAACATGGCATCGATCCCATTGCTCAGAAGCATCCGCGCCGCCTCGGCGGGGCTGCTGCCAAACGTGCCCTTCAAGGTCATGTCTTCGAGATACTGCTTGATCTGCGGAGTGACCGCGATCGTCAGCGAGAGTGAGTCGAAGGTGTTTGAAGGGCGGGCCATCCAATAATAATCGGGTAATAATCGGGTTTTAACTCCAACTTGGCCCAATGGTCAAGATTGGGATCCATTTATTTGAGGTTTTTACCCGGTTAAAATCCCTGATTTAGTTAAGTATTCTTAAATAACTCTGACTTTTCGATGGAAATCTCCGCCGCTGGTCGTTCAAATCCGCCCTCTTTTATGAAAACCCGACTCATTGCCTCCCTCTCGGCTGCCGCCATTTTCACCACCGCGTTTTTCACCCTGAAGGCCCAGGATTCCGGTCTGGACTGGCAATACTGGTTTGCCGACGGCTCGCTCCAAGGCGGTCAGATCATCAGCGGACAGGCCATCTACAAGGTCGAAAACGGGGTGCTCATCGGCACCACGACCGACGGAAGCCCGAACTCGTTCCTCGCGATCGGCCCCTTCAAGGATTTCGAACTCGAGTTCGAGGTGAACGTGGACAACGAACTCAACTCCGGCGTGCAGGTGCGCAGTCACATTGCCAAAGAGGGCGATCCGGCGCCTGAAGGCAGCAAAAGCGGCAAACCGAATCCTCCCGGCCGTCTCTTTGGTCCGCAATGCGAGATCGCGATCAATGGCACCGCCGGTGATTTCTATGATGAAGCTCGCCGCGGCACATGGTGGAGTATTTTGACGAAGACCGAAGCCGTGCGGACTGACGACGCGAAGGCCGCTTTCAAAAAAGGCGAATGGAACCACTACCGCATCGTTGTGAAGGGCGATCACTACCAGAGCTTCGTCAATGGCGTGAAGGCCGCTGACTTCACCCAGCCCAGCGATCCCGAAGGCTACATCGGCTTCCAGGTGCACGGCATCAAGAAGGGCACCGGCCCTTACAGCGTGCGCTGGCGCAACGTGAAGTTCCGCGAAACGAAGTAACCGATCGCGAAGAGGAAAACCGACGAGGCCATCACTGTCTGCCAGTGACGCCACCATGGCGTCCAGTGGACGGAGATGGCCTTTGATCTGTCACCGGCGAGCAGGAGCATCCATTTCGGTGGTGCGGCGGGATCGGTTTCATCGCGAGTCCAGAGGAGCACGTCGTGGATTTGTTCCTTGGGCATCTCAAACACAATCTCGGGCGTCTTGCTGCGCCATTGCCATGAGGCTGTGATTAACTGATGCGGCTGGCCTTCGGTGTCGGACGGTAGGTAGGAGGCGGGCGCAAACTCGGCCCAGTTTTGATGAGAGGAATACGTTGCCGTCGTGAACTGCGAAAGCTGGACGAGTTTCCCGTCGTCTTGCAGCCGCACCGGATCGCTCAAGGCGTCTCTCGCCGTGGCTTCATCGGCAATGAGCGGGTTGCTGCCGAAGTCCGCCGTCACATCCAGCCGCACCTCGGCATCCGACAGAAGTGTGAGTTTCGCGCTTAAAAACTCTGCGCCATGCCCCAAAGCACACAGGGGGGCCAGAACGGCTCCCCCTGCGGCGAGAATGAGGATGGATTGCACCAGGTGCATCATTTCTTCACGTTCCAGCGCAGCACACGGCCCCACTTGTTCCATTCGGTCTCCAGAATGTTGCCGTCGTTGTCAAAGGTGATGCCGTGCGGGCTAGTTACGACTCCCTGCTTCCAGTCCTTGGGTTCGATCTTCGGCGTGTTGGTCGGCTGTGGACTGGTGCCGAGGTCGGCGACTCGCTTGTTGTCCTTGTCCCAGACGCTGACGTTCCCGGCGATCTCGGCGACGCACATCAGATCGCCATGGAAGCTGGCGGAGCTGGGATTGCGCATCTCAGTGGCGATTTCGCCTATGAAGTTGCCAGCGAGGTCGGTGTGCAGCATGCGCTTGTGGCCGCGGTCGCAGATCATCACGCGGGCGGGCTCAAATCGCCTGTCGATGAAGATCTTGTGCGCGTTGGCGAGTTTCAGCGGTTCACCCGGGCCGCCAAACACGGCCTTGAACTTGCCCTCGCGGCTGAAGACGAAGATGTGGCTCTGGCCGTAGCCGTCCACGACATAGATGTCGCCGTTCGGGGCGACGTCGCAGTTGGTAAGTCGGAGCCCTTTGCCAATCTTGTCAGCGGGGAATTCGCTGGTTGGAATGGTCATCAGCACCTTGCCGTCGAGATCGCATTTGATCACCTTCTGTTCGCCCAAAACTGTGGCGAAAATGAATTCACCACCGTCATCTTTTCGAATGACAAAACCATGCAGCGAGGGAGGCAGCGGCAGGGCTTTGATATACTTCCCGTCGGTGCCATACACCTGGATGCCGGCATCCTTGTCCTGGACGCTCACATAAATCTTCCCGGAGGAGTCCACGCCGATCTCGCCGTGACCGTCGCCGATGGTTTCCCTGCCGGGAGGCGGAGTGATGAAGTTTGGAACGAGTTCATAGGCGACTTCGGCGGCGGCGCTGCCGGCGAGGGCCATGACGGACATGAGGGAAAGGATGCGGTTGCTCATCAGGCCGATTCAAACGGACCGGGCAGGCGGCGTCAATCGTGCAGACGATTTTTTGACTGGATGATCCCGTCATACGGCGGGAAACTTCAGGTCACCGATCGAGTTAACCTACCGCATACATGAAAAAGCTCGGATACATCCTCCTTGGCGGCGCCCTGCTGACCGTTTCCGTCATCGGGCTGCGCGCCCAGTCGCAACTCGCTGAATTTGACTCCCGCTTCAAAGCCTTCGACAAAAACAACGACGGCGTCATCAGCGGCGACGAGATGAACAGCGCCGAGTATTTGAAACTGCTCGACGCTGACAAGGACGGGATCCTCACGCGAGTGGAGGCGTTGCAGAGTGTGCGCAAGGCGGGAAATATCGTGAGCGGCGGCTCAGGCACGGATGTTCTCTTTAAACGCTTCGACAAAAACGGCGATGGCAAGCTCACTCGCGACGAGCTGCCAAACCAACGCTGGTTCAATGGTCTCGATGCGGACAAGGACGGCAGCGTAACGCTGGACGAGGCGGTCAAGACGCTCGCCAGTCTGCGCGAAAAGGTCGCGCCGGGAGGGGGGGCGCCGCAAACAGGCCCGATCAGGCCCGCGAGCGAGGACCCTTCCTTCAAGGAAGCCCCCAGTCTTCTCAAAGCCGCCGATCACGGCGTGGGTCGCATGGTGGAAGATTTCGACCTGATGACGCTGGGTGGAGCTCCAATGAGGTTGAGCTCTGCTGCCGGAGAAAACGGTCTCGTTATCGCCTTCTTCAGTTCCACCTGCCCGATCAGCGGCAAGCTGGCACCTGAAACGGTTCGTTTGGAAAACGACCTGAAGAACCAGGGATTGAACGTGCTGCTGGTAAACGCTCCGCCCGGCGAGAAAAAGGGTGAGATCGAGAAATTTGTCACGGAGCGCGGGTTGAAGTCGCCCGTCGCGCTGGATGCGGACGGGCAACTGGCGCAGGCGCTGGCTGCGACCACTACCACGGAGGTCTTTCTGCTGGATGCAGCCCGCACGCTCGTCTATCGCGGCGCTCTGAATGACCAATACGGTCTCGGCTACACCAAGGACCAGCCTCAACACCATTATCTGCGCGATGCAGTCGCCGCGATGCTGCGCGGAGAACCGGCGGAGATGGCGGCAACAAGCGCGCCGGGCTGCGCCCTCGATTTGCCGATTCAAAGTGCAGTGGTCACCTCAAAAGTGACCTACCATCGCGACATCGCCCGCATCATGCAGGCGAACTGTGTGGAGTGCCACCATGACGGCGGCGTGGGGCCTTTTGCGCTGGATTCCCATGATGCGGTGATCGAGCACGCGGGCATGATCCGCAAACAGGTGGAGCGCGGCGCGATGCCGCCCTGGTTCGCCGCGCCGCTCGAAGGCGCGACGCATTCGCCCTGGGCCAACGATCGATCCCTTTCCGAGCGGGATCGCACGGACCTGCTCGCATGGCTGGCGTCAGAACGTCCTGTGGGCGATGTGGCGGACGCGCCTAAACCGCGCCGCTTTTCCGGCGAATGGAGCATCGGCAAGCCAGATGCCATCATTGCCGCCGCGAAGCCGATTTCCGTGAAGGCCGAGGGGACCATGCCTTACCAGCATGTCACCGTGGTCACCGACTTTCCCGAAGACCGCTGGGTGCGCGGCTACGAAATCCTGCCCAGTGAACGCCAGGTGGTGCACCACGTAATCGTCAGTGTGTTTGAGAAAGGCCGCAAAGTGCGTCGTGGCGGAGAGGAGGGCTCCGAGGGCTACTGGGCCGCCTACGTCCCCGGGAATACGAAACAGGTCTACCCCGAAGGCTTCGCTCGCAAGCTGCCTGCTGGCGCGACGGTCAGTTTTCAGATTCACTACACGCCGAACGGGAAGAAGGTGGAGGACACCATGCGCATGGGACTGCTGTTCGCCAAGGAGCCGCCGAAGTACGTCATTCACACGACCGCCCTACCCAACGCCCGCATCAGCATTCCCGCAGGCGCCGCGAATCATGTCGAAACCGCCCAGCGCAAGCTGCCCGTGGATATCAACGCGATGGCGTGGATGGCCCACATGCACGTGCGCGGCAAGGCTTTCAAATTCGAGGCGATCTCACCCGATGGAAAGACCGAAACGCTGCTGGACATTCCCCAATACGATTTCAACTGGCAACTCCGCTACGACTACGCCATGCCTCATTTCCTTCCGCGAGGCACCACCATTAAAATCACCGCCGTATTCGACAACAGCGCTGCCAATCCCGCGAATCCCGACCCAACGAAAAACGTCCGCTGGGGCCAGCAGACGTTTGACGAAATGATGATCGGTTACCTCGAACACTACACACCGCTGAACGGCGAGGTTGCAGGTAGGGAGTGAGTTATCATAATGTTTGGCCGCTCACTTTTTTTTACTTAGTGC
The DNA here is from genome assembly GCA_041395065.1 of Prosthecobacter sp. Classification (GTDB taxonomy): domain Bacteria; phylum Verrucomicrobiota; class Verrucomicrobiia; order Verrucomicrobiales; family Verrucomicrobiaceae; genus Prosthecobacter. The sequence continues at coordinate 74,716 of JAWLBG010000020.1, forward strand.
GGCCTCTTCCACTTTCAGCTTTTCAAGTTCCGTCTGTAATTGACGTAGTTGGATTCGTGCCATCCCGGCATTGCCTTCCGCGATGTCTCTCATGCTACTGATGTTGGTGGTTGGAATTCCTTTGGCTTCCGCTTTTTTCATTTCTTCACCGTAGTCAGTTACCTCCTTTTCTAGCTTATCCTTGTGTTTTGTAGCGTGTTCAAGCTGAACGGTGATTTGCGCGATGCGTTTCCTCACTCGCAGGAGGTCTGAGGTGTCGACTACGGGAGCGTCGATCTTGGATCCAAGGTCGCGCTCTAGCCTCTCTAGCTGCCTGACAATTGATTCCGCTCCCAGATCAAACTTCTCCACAAGCTCTGAAGGGAGATCACTGACGGCTACGGTAATTACTCCTTCGGAATGCAGGAATGTCGCCGATTCATCATCAATTTTTTTGATTTTGGCATTTCTGAGAGTTTTGCCGTTTCGGAGTGCGACTGCTGCAATCTCACTCTTAGTGGCCTCCAATCGGACAGCCTCGACTTTCTCCTTCATGGCTTTGCTCAGGTAGGTCAGGTCGCTACTGACCATTCTCTCCTTTGTGTCTGCTTCGGCTTGAGCTTTCTGAGCGCGATCATTCGCCTCTGCGATTTCTTGAATTAGAGTGCCTACCCGGCCCCACATATCCCTGCGGAAGTTCAAGGCCTCAGTGGCGAGGTTGATGGCACTCCTAGCGTTGATCGCTGCGGCATTAGCCTTGTCATACATTTCAAAATACCTGAAGGCGAATATGCCTCCGACTGCCAGTGCCAGCACGATCAATGCCGGCCAAAATTTGCCATCGTCCATAAGTGATTGTGTAGATTGATTAAGGGTATTTTGACTTGTAATCCGCAGCTTTTTCTTTGAGCGGCTTAAGTTGATTTTCCCATGCTGTCCACTTTTGCAGTTTTAGTTCAGCTTCGGTGGCTTTCGTTTGAGAGGCTCTTTTTTGAAATTCCAGCGTTTGGGTATCTCCGATTGAGCCCACAGGATTGGCCGTCCTAAGGCGCTGATCATAGGCCTCAGATTCGGCTAAAATGAGTTTTCTTTGGGCTTCTAGCGAAGCTGCTTCCGCTGCTAATCTTTCTGGCTTATCGCAGGCGGGAATGATGACTAAGATAAAAAGTGAGAATGTGGAGATTAGCGTCCTCGCCTTCAAAGTGATCATATATAAATGACATAATCGAGATTGTGTCTTTTGGTCAAATGCAATTTTGATCTATGATAGCAAGCTCCTTGCCAATCGCCCAACCTCTCCTAGCATCGCGGCGTGATCGCGATTGCAACGGCCAGTCAAAAGGGAGGCGTGGGTAAAACGACGCTGTGCATCAATCTCGCCTACTCGCTGGCAAAGCGCGGGTGGCGGGTTCTGCTGGTGGATACCGATCCGCAGGGGGCGGTGGGCCTTTCGCTGGCCAAGAGTGCGAAGTCGCGGGACGGGTTTTATGAATTTCTCATGCGCGGCGGAGACTTGGGACGGATCGTGGTGCCCACGCGTCTGCCGGAGCTGGAAATCATCACGGCGGGCAGGCAGGAGACGTGTTCGCGTGAGGGCTGGGCGGTGCACGAGGTGTCGGCACGTCTGGCGGATCTGCTGAGGGCGGCGGAATTGCGCGGGGTGGACGTGGTGCTGCTGGACACGGCGGCCGGGGTGAACGGCACGAGCGAGGCGGTGGTGAAAGCTTCTGACTTTGTGATTCTGCCGCAGCAAGCCGAACCTCTGGCGATCCGCAGCGTGCCGCATCTGCTGGAGACGCTGGCGCGGTTCCGTGCGGAAGGTGCCGGGGTTCGGGTGGCGGGCATCCTGCTGACGATGGTGATGAACGACCATGCCATGAGCATGAAAGTGGCGAGGGAACTGCGCGAGATGCTGCCGGCCAACCTGATGTTTCAGCAGAGCATTCCGCGCCTGCCTTCCTTTCTGGATGCGAGCGCGCTCGGAGTGCCGGTGGCGCTGACGAAGCGCCATCCACCGCCGGAAGCACTGATTTTTGACCAGATCGCCGCCGAATTGGAGCAGCGTGCTGAATTGTCCAAACCCGCCGAAAAGGAGTCCGGTCATGCAAGTCTCATGGATTGACCCGGAGCATTTGAACTCGCTCCTGGAGCGAATCACCCCGCCGGAAAAGCCGCAGGAGCCCACGCTGGAAGACGAGATGTCAGCAGAGGTGGCAATCCCTCCGGTGGATGGCCTCGGCTTTCTTGACGCGCCTCTGCATACCGACGTGCCGGAGCATGAAGAACCTCCATCGGTTAGCCCATCGGACGTCGTTGCCGCACGGGTGGCAGCGGAGCCGGATGAGTCCGATGAACCAGTCGAGGATGATTCTTCGATTCACAATCCCGGTGCAGCGCTGCCGCTGAGTCGTATTCGGGATCGTTTACGGGCGATCCGCCAGAGTGCGGTGGAGTCCGGAATCCTGTCGCGCGTGTCGGAGCCGGTTTCCCCGCCCCCTGCTGAGGATTCTGCTCAAGCGGAGCCCGTGGCGGACGTTGAACAAAACACACTCCCGCCCGGACTGAAGGCCACAGGCACACAGCGTGAACGTCTGGCCTCCTTCGCCGTCTGGGCGCGAGGTCAGTTGCAGGAGCATGGCGGACACATCGTGGTCATGGATGACGCTGGCGAGCTCCTTTGGGGCGGGGAGGGAAATCCGGCAATGGTTCTGTCGACGATGATGGCTTGTGGCGCGGCGATTCGCGCAAGTGCGGGTCCCGCCTGCGGGGTGGGCACGGTTATCCGCCGAGTTCTGGCTTCAGGCAATGTGTTGACGGTAATCCCCACGCCCATGGACGCAGGGGGATTGCATGTGGCGGTCACGGCCCCGGTCGCATTGTCGGACGAGGTGGCGGAACGGCTGCGCGCCGGGCTGGCGGCGGTGATGCGGGATGTTTCGCGCTCGAGCTGACTGTTTTTGACTTACTTGCCCTTGCTCTTCGACTTGGGGGCCGGTGCTTTGGCTGCCGGTGCTTTGGGCGGGACGGGCGGAGTCTCGAAGTAGTAGCCGCGGGAGCGGCTTTCATTGAGCTGAAACTGGTCGGGCTTGATGCAGATGGAGTAAATGACGACTTCTCCGAGATAGCCGGAAAATTGGTCTTTCTTTGCCGCCGTCGCTCCTTTGGCGTCTTTGACTTGGCCAATCTGGAGTCGCGTCAGCGGGCCTTTTGGCGCGGGTGCCTTGCCCGGTTTGGCGGAGCTGGTCTTGCCGGTCACGTCCCTGGCGCGGAGTTCCACCACCCCGGTTTCCGCATTCCAACGAATCAAGGCAACGCAGGGCAGGGAGGCGTTGACGCCACTGGTGACCAGTTTGGTTGTGCCAGCAGTGGCCACCAGGTTCTTTTTTTCATCGACGACGAGGGAGATGCTGCCGCCACTGTCGTTGTCGAGAGTCAGGAGGCGTGTGGGGAGACTGGCGGCGTCAGCTTGAAAGGTGGCGATCAAGGTCAGCCCCTTCTCGTTGCCCGCGAGGGTGTTGTCACCGAAAGGCAGGTTCTGATTCTCTTTGCCCGGGCTGTCGAGGACGAGGGCGCAGGGCTTTCCTCCCTTGGGCCGGAAGTCCAGGATCACGCGGTTGGCCTTGACTTTCGTTTCCCCAGATCCCACCGGCCAAATGGCGCGTTTGGGCGCGTAATCGACCTTATCGTCAAATGGGCGGAGGATGTTGTCGCCGCCACGCTCGGAGATGTCGTGCCACTCCATCACCGGATCGTTGGTTCCAGCCGAGGCGGGCTTGCCGTTGCTGCCTTTCCGGTTGGTGAGGCTGCCGGCATCGGCGACGTGGAAGAGCGAGATTCCGCGGTCCACCGGCGGGAACGCACGATCCATCGGCAGCTGGACGCTCACTTTGGGCGGTCCGCTGGAGATGCCCACCGCGGCCAGGACGGAGGAGCTTCCCGACGGGCTGCCTTTCGAGCCCTTCATGAAGAACCATCCGGCAGCGGCGACGAGAGCGACGGCTCCGCCGATGACGGCCCATTTCATGGGGAAGCCGGACGACGGAGGATTTGAGGGAGCGGGCTGCTTTAAAACCGTACTCGGCTGGCGGGGCTGCGTCGTTGAGCGTCCCGTGCCCCCGGTCCGGCGCGGGGCCGGAGCCAGCGGGGTGGTGATGGCCGCCGTTTCGATGACCGGCGACATTACTTCGGGGACCACTTCGACAGCGACTGCCGCGACGGGCACATCTTCCTCCGGCTGAACGGTGGGCACGCCGGAAGTCGTCGGGTGCGGCGGCGGATAATGCGCACCGAGGGGGGCGGTTCCCATTCCGGGCGGAGTGTACATCGGCGGGACGCCGTACATTCCGTAGGGCATCATCGGCGGCATTTTTTCCCACGCCCTGAATTCCTCGATCGCCAGCTGCGCGTTGGCGGGACGGTCGCCCGGTTTCTGCGCCATCAGCCTTGCGCACCAGGCGTCGAGCCATTGCGGCACGTGCGGGGCGATGACGTGCAGCGGTGTCACATCGTGGTTGATGTGCTTGTCGATCACATTGGACACAGACTCGCCGTCGAAGGCCTTCTTCCCGGAAAGCGCTTCGTAAAAAACGCAGCCCAGCGAGTAGAGGTCGGTGCGCTCGTCCACCGGTTCGCGGGTCAACTGCTCCGGGGCCATGTAATAAATTGACCCCATCACCGTGCCAGACTGGTCTTCCGTCTGCTTGCGGGCGAGCAGGCCCGCGCGGGCGAGACCGAAGTCGATGATCTTTGCTTGCAGGCGACCGCCTGGAAGGCGCTCCACTTTGATGTTCTCCGGCTTGATGTCCCGGTGCAGGATGTGGTGCTGGTGTGCCGCGAGCATGCCTTCGAGGCTTTGGGAGGCCAGCTCCTTGAAGTCATCGTAGGGCAGAGGTCCGCGTGCGACGACATCGGCCAGGTCCTCGCCCTGCAGCAGTTCCATGACCATGAAGAGTCCGTCGTCGTCGCTGGCCACGTCGAAGATGGTCACGATGTTCGGATTGCGCAGGGAGGCGAGCGCATCGGCCTCGCGGCGAAGTTCGGAGGCGGTGTCCTCGTGCTGGGCCGCCTCCTTGGCGGTCATGATTCGCTTCACCGCAACCCAGCGTTTCAACTGGCTGTCGTATGCGCGGAACACGGCACCGACTCCGCCTGAGCCAAGTTTTTCGTAAATTTTGTATCGTTCCGCCATCCGGATGTACTTGCGTGAGAATCAACCGCCGGGAGCAAAACCCATGAGCGCCCCCCTTGGCAAGTCAGATATTCCACGAAAACGCTTTCGTTCCGCCCCCGGCTCGCCCTTTGACAAAACGGAGCGTCGCGACACACTGCACTCCCGCCGCGTGGCGGGGTCGAAACTCCCGAGAAAAGAATTTTGAAAAGCGTCCTCTTTGTTTGCACTGGCAACACCTGTCGAAGCCCGATGGCGGAGGCGCTTTTTCGTGAGCTCGTGAAGGGCCGTCCCGATTACGCCGTCGCCAGCGCCGGTGTGGCCGCAGCGCCGGGCATGCCGGCCAGCAGGCACACGGACGACCTGCTGAAGGAGCGAGGGCTCGACCTTTCCGACTTCCAAAGCCGCATGCTCGACCAGCGGATGCTGGAGGCGGCGACGCATGTTTTCGCGATGTCCGCGCATCACATCGCCGCCATCGAGTCGGAGTTTCCCGAGCACGCCGGCAAGGTTTATCTCGTGTCCGAATTCGCCGCCGATGACGACCTTCGCGGTCGTGACGTCAGCGATCCCTTTGGACAGGGCCGGTCCGCCTACCTGGAAACTCTCGCTGATCTCGAGGCGATGCTCCCCAGCCTGCTCTCCTACATCGAGAAGACGCACAAACCCTGAACTTGGCGCCCGCCTGTTCCCACGAATCCTCCCATGCCAGACTCCCTCAACCATCACATTGCCATCGGCTCCGATCACGGCGGGTTGGCGCTCAAAAACGCCGTCGTGGCGCACCTGCAGGCCTCCGGCATCGCGGTGGAGGATCTGGGCACGCATTCGATGGATTCCGTCGACTATCCGGATTACGCGGAGCTCGTCTGCGAGCAGGTTTTGGACGGTCGTGCGGATGCGGGCATCCTCGTTTGCACCACCGGCATCGGCATGTGCATCTCCGCCAACCGGCACGCGGGCATCCAGGCGTCTCTCGTCCACGATGCGGACACGGCGGCGATCACTCGCGAGCACAACGCCTCGAACGTCCTCTGCCTCGCTGGAAAAACGACGCCTGAAGCCGCCGCGAAGGAGATCGTGGACGTATGGCTTAGCACCCCCTTTGCCGGAGGCCGTCACGGTCGCCGGGTTGATAAAATGAACACCCAAGCCCACCCCCTCAGCATCCTTGCCTCCTCCGATCCCGCCGTCGCCGAAATCATTCGCGGTGAGCAGCACCGCCAGCAGGACCACATCGAGCTCATCGCCAGTGAAAACTTCACCTCGCGCGCCGTCATGGCCGCGCAGGGCAGCTGCCTGACGAACAAGTATGCCGAAGGTTATCCGGGCAAACGCTGGTACGGTGGCTGCGAAGAGGTCGACAAAGTCGAGCAGCTCGCCATCGACCGCGCCTGCGAGCTCTTCGGAGCCAAGTTCGCCAACGTGCAGCCGCATTCCGGCTCCCAGGCCAATGCCGCCGTCTATTTCAGTGTCCTTCATCACGGCGACAAGGTGCTCGGCATGAACCTCGCCCATGGCGGCCATCTAACCCACGGCAATCCCGCGAACTTCAGCGGCCGTTTCTACGAGTTCTGCCAATACGGCGTCAGCCAGAACGACGAACGCATCGACTACGACGAACTCGCCGAAGTCGCCCTGCGTGAGAAGCCGAAGATGATCACCGCCGGTGCCAGCGCCTATCCGCGCATCATCGACTTCAAAAAGATGAGCGAGATCGCCAAGAGCGTCGGAGCCTACCTCTTCGTCGACATGGCTCACATCGCCGGTCTCGTCGCAGGTGGTGCGCATCCCTCGCCGATGGAGTACGCGGACTTCGTCACCACCACCACGCACAAGAGCCTGCGCGGCCCCCGCGGCGGCATGATCCTCACCAACCGCGAAGACCTCTTCAAAAAGATCCAGAGCCAAGTCTTCCCCGGCGTGCAGGGCGGACCGCTGATGCACGTCATCGCCGCCAAGGCCGTCTGCTTCGGCGAATGCCTCAAGCCCGACTTCAAGGACTACACGGCCCAGATCGTCAAAAACGCCCAGGCGCTCGCCGCCGAGCTCATCAAACTCGGCTACCGCATCACCAGCGGCGGCACGGACAATCACCTCATGCTCGTCGATCTGCGCCCGAAGGGACTCAACGGCAAGATCGCCAGTGAGACGCTCGACAAGGCCGCGATCACCGTGAACAAAAACGGCATCCCCTTCGACACCGAGAAGATCACCCTCGGTGGTGGCATCCGCATCGGCACGCCTGCGGTTACCACGCGCGGAATGAAGGAGGCCGAAATGACGCAGATCGCCGCATGGATCGATCGTGCGCTCACAAACCGTGATGACGAAGCCGCTTTGGCCCAGATTCGCAAGGAAGTGAGCGAGGCGAACAAGCGCTTCCCGCTGCCCTAGTCATTCGCGTCAGTTTGAGCTTCAAGAATGCTCCGAAATGAGCCATGATCCCCGGGTCATGGCTTCTTTCTTCTCTTCGTTCATAGGCACCTGCGGCAGAAATTACCAGTCACTGATGTTCCGCGCCGCGAAGGCGGGCGGCCCGCTCTCGGGGATGGTCGGGCTGGCGGCGGATCTCGGCACGCCGGTGGCGAATTTCATCCTCTGGCTCACGATCGGCGCGGCCTTCCTCACGTTGCTCGCGGGCTTTCTCTGGTTCGGCGGGTATCAGCGCAAACTGCGGCGGGCGCTGGCCGACGGAACGGTGACGCAGCAGGAACTGGAGCACGCCACCGAGCACAACGTGTGGAGCGTGAGCTTTGCCTTTGGCCTCGTTTCCACCGTGGTGCTCGGGCTGCTGATGGTCGCCCAGCATTTCGCCGCGGACGAGGACAAGGGCATGCTGGCCACGCAAATCCCCGCGCTGGAGGAAGTGCAAAAGTCGCTTCTCAAGATCGAGAAAGGCGTGGCCGAGGTCAAGGAGACCACCGAACGCGTCGAGACGAAGACGGACAAGGTGCTCGCCAAGCTCGAGGATATGAGCGCGGTCTTTGAGCAGGCTTCGAAGGGCGGCGCGATCATCGCGGATCCTTCCACGCCCGCGGAGCACTATCACAACGCGCGCATGTTTGAGCTGAAGTCGGACTTCGGCGGCGCCCGCAAGAGCTACAACGCCTTTCTCGCCAGCGGCGTGGACTTCATCGACCCCTACCTCTCCTACACGGACATGCTGAAAGTGCAGGACGGCATGGAAGGCGCACGCGAAGTGGTTGCGGCGATGCGGAAGAACAATGCGAGCACAAGCCTTGAGGTGGCCGCCGCACTTCTGCTTCCGAAGGAGCCGCGTATCGCCGCATTGAAGCAGTTGCTCGACAAGGCGCCCGACTTCGCCCCCACGGCCTATTTTCTCAGCCGTGAATACTCCGCCGAAAAGCTGGGCGAGCAGACGCTCTCAGACAAGCGCGAGGAAAAGACGCTGCTGGAGAAGTTTCGCGCGCTCGACTCCGCCGGGAAGTTTCAGCGCCATGTGATGGACAAGAAGCAGGCGAAGGCCTGGCTGGACGACGCCGATGAGCGCCTTGCGAGATTGGCCGCGATGCCCGCCGCGGTGCTGGAAAATCCGGTGACACTGTCCGCCACGCAGACCAACCAGGGCTGGATGCTCAGCCTCGGTTTCGCCGACTACAAAATCAAAAGCGTCGAGTACAAGCTGGACGGCGCGGGCGACTTCAAGTCCACCGGATTTGCGAACATGACCAATCCGCAGACCGGCCTGCCCATGCCCAGTCAGACGGTGATGGTCGCCAGTCTTGCTCCCGGCGAGCACACGCTCGAAGTACGCTACACTGACATGGCCGACAAGGTGAACGGTCCCTTCACGCTGAAGCTCGACACGGGCGCGGCCGCGTTGAAGTCGGGCAAGTCGATGCTCGACTTGACGGCCACCTCGTGGATCAGCATCCAGAACGGCAACGTTTATTTCACTGGCCTGCTGACGCACCGGGGCATCCTCAAGACGATCCGCTACTCCTTCAATGGCGATGCTCTCGACCAGGAGTTTCCGTTCTCCCCGCCGAAGCCCGGCGAGGGGCCGTATGAAGTCGGCGAGGGACTGCCTTACCTGAAGGCTCCGGAGGGGCTGAAGTCCGTGTCGGTGCAGTTGACCTTCACGGACGGCAGCAAGTCGGAGATCAAGAAGTTCGAGGCGAACTGAATCAAGCCGGTACGCCGGTCAGGCCGGGTGCCAGTCCACCTTCGTCCTCGTCTTCCGGCTGGGCGGGGCGGGGATCGGCGGCTTTTGGCAGCGGCGGCGGAGGCGGCGGCTTGCTGCGGTTTTCCGGTGGGTTGATCAAGCGACCGTGCTCCATGATCTCCTTGATGTGGGAACCGTCGAGCGTCTCGTATTCCAGCAGCGCGAGGGCGATGGCGTCGAGCTTGTCCCGGTTTTTGAGGAGGATGTCCTTCGCCTGGGCATAGGCTTCATCGATGAGGCGTTTGACTTCCTGGTCGATCTTCTTGGCGGTCTCCTGGCTGTAGTTGTTGGTGCCGCGGCCCATGAAGGTGGTGCTTTCATTTTCGCCGTACTCGATCATGCCGAGCTCGGTGCTCATGCCCCAGGAGCAGACCATGTTGCGCGCAATGCGCGAGGCCATGCGGATGTCGCCGCTGGCGCCATTGGTCACGTCACCGAACTGGATTTCCTCGGCCACACGCCCGCCCATCGCGACGATCAGATCGTCGAGCAGCTCGCTCTTGCGGTCGTTGTGCTTGTCCTCCTCCGGCAGCCACATGGTGGAGCCGAGCGAAGGACCGCGCGGGATGATGGTCACCTTGTGCAGCGGGTCGGTGTGCTCCAGCAACTCGATGAGAATGGCGTGGCCGGCCTCGTGGTAGGCGGTGTTTTCCTTTTCCTTCTCCGTCAGCGCCATGCTGCGGCGCTCGCGGCCCCAGCGCACCTTGTCGCGGGCCTCCTCGAGTTCCGGCTGCGTGATGGCCTTCATGTTTTTGCGGGCGGCGAGCAGCGCGGCCTCGTTCAAAAGGTTCGCGAGTTCCGCACCGGAGAATCCGGGCGTGCCGCGGGCGATCTTGGAAAGGTCGGCGCTCTCGGCCAGCTTCACCTTCTTCGCGTGGACGCGCAGGATTTCCTCGCGGCCCTTCACATCGGGAAGATTCACCGTGACCTGGCGGTCAAAGCGGCCCGGACGCAGCAGCGCGGGGTCGAGCACATCGGCGCGGTTCGTCGCGGCGATGATGATGATGCCTTCCTGCGTGTCGAAGCCGTCCATCTCCACGAGCAGCGCATTGAGCGTCTGCTCGCGTTCGTCGTGACCGCCGCCCATGCCGTGACCGCGATGACGGCCCACGGCGTCGATTTCATCGATGAAGATCAGGCACGGCGCGTTCTTGCGGCCCTGCTCGAACATGTCGCGCACGCGGCTCGCGCCGACACCGACGAACATCTCGACGAAATCCGAACCGCTGATGCTGAAGAACGGCACATCCGCCTCGCCGGCGATCGCTTTCGCCAGCAGCGTCTTGCCGGTGCCGGGAGGACCGACCATGAGCACGCCCTTGGGGATCTTGCCGCCGAGGCGCTGGAACTTTTTCGGGTCCTTGAGGAACTCCACGAGCTCCTGCACCTCATCCTTGGCCTCCTCCACACCGGCCACGTCCTTGAAGGTGACCTTGTTGCGGTCCTGGGAGAGCATCTTGGCCTTGCTCTTGCCAAAGCTCATCGCGCCGCGGCCCGCACTGCGCAGCTGCTGGCGCACTAGGAAGTAGAAGAACGCGAGGATGATGAGCAGTGGCAGCAGGAAGCCGATCAGGGAGCCCCACATGTCGTTTTCGTAAACCGGAATGAGCACGAGGTTGTGCGGCTTCAGGAGATCGTGCAGCTCCTCCTTCTGATACTCGATGTTCACCGCCACGGTGAATTCCTTGGAGTCGGATTTGCCGGCCATCGTCGGCTTGGGCGCTCCGTCGGTCGGCACCCGCTCATCCGGGAGCGGCTGGCCCAGATTCGGCACGGCGGAGCGCGGTTCCCCTTCCTTGGCGGGCGCGGCTTCCGGGAAGTACCAGCCCTTGATCATCTGCTCGGTCGTGGTGTCCGAGTTTACGAGCACCAGCTTCTTCGGCGGCGTCGTGTCGATGCGGCCCGCCTCGACGGTTTCCTTGAACTTGGCGTAATCAAAGACCTGGCGGCTGGAGACCAGCCCCTTGTTCATCATGAAGCCGGAGATCAGCAGCGTGATCGCGAGGGCAAAGAGCATGAAACCGCGCCAGTTGAACTGCGGATCCGGATTGCGGCGGCTGGGGCCGTCGGGGCGGTTGTTGAAGGGGTCGTCGGACATGTCGGAGGTCGGTTACCTAGTAGTAACGCAGCCGCAAGCATACATGCCGGTAATTTTTTTGCAAAACGCGATTCTGGCCGCAGGGGATCACCGCCGCACCGCCTTGAACTCGCGCGTCAGGCTTGTCAACGAATCCTCGACGCCCATGCGCTCCAGACTGCTCGCGCCGACGAAGCCGTCCGCGGTGGTCTTGCCGAGGACGAACTCGACGTCCTTCGGCGTGTTCACCGGGCCGCCGTGGGTGAGGGTGAAGACGTCCTTCTTCACGCTCCGCGCCGCGTCGATGATTTCCTGCGTGCGCTTGATGGTGAAATCCCAGTCCACCACCGCGTTCACCACGCCGATGCTGCCGCCGACGGTCGTGCCGACGTGGGCGATCACGGCGTCCGCGCCGTTTTTGACCATCTCCACCGCCTCCTCGGGCGTGGCGACATAGACGATGCTGAACATGTCCATCTTCGTGGCCAGACCGACCATTTCGAACTCCTTCTGCACGCTCATGCCCGTCTCCTCCAGCACGCCGCGGAAGTGGCCGTCCACGATGCAGTGGGTGGGGAAGTTGTTCACCCCGGAGAAGCCCATGTTTTTCACCTGCTGCAGCCAGTGCCACATGCGGCGGCGCGGGTCGGTGGCGTGCACGCCGCAGACGACGGGGATCTCCTTCACCACGGGGAGGACCTCATACTCGCCGATCTCCATGGCGATCGCGTTTGCGTCTCCATACGCCATGAGGCCGCAGGTGCTGCCATGGCCCATCATGCGGAAGCGGCCGCTGTTGTAGATGATGATCAGGTCCGCACCGCCCTTCTCGATGAACTTCGCGCTGATGCCCGTGCCCGCGCCCGCGGCGATGATGGGCTCGCCCTTCGCCAGCGTGGCTTTGAGACGGTCGACGACTTCCTGCTTTGTGTAGGGATTTCCGATTCCGGTCCAGGGATTGGGCATAGTGTTGGTAGAGTTGACGGTTGTTTACGATGGTTGACGATGGTTGACAGTGGTTTTGAAACAACGGTCAACCATCGTCAACAACTGCAAACAACCGTAAACGGTCTCATATGCACGCCAAAGCTGCCATCCAAGAGCTATCCGAAACCCACACGCACGGGCCGGACACCGAATTCCGCGTGGTGCGGGCCACGGAGGTGGACCGGCGCTCCTGGCTGCGCGGCTCCCCGGTCTGCGGCATGCTCGGCACGCACCGCATCGCCCATGCCGGTGTCATGACGGCGCGCGCGCCCTATCGCATCGTGCGCATGCACCAGAGCGGTCTCTACTTCCTCGCCTGCCTGGAGGGGGAGGGGCGCGTGCTGGTGGACGGCGCCTGGAAAAAATGCGGCGCCGGCATGGCCGTGGCGTTGCCGCCCTTCATGGCGAACGCCTTTCAGGCCGTTCCGGGAAAGATCTGGCGTTGCTGCTGGGTGCGCTACGAGCCGCAGCCGCAGCAGCGGCCCATCCTCAGCAGCAGCTCGCCCGTCATGGCCCCGTTTGACGGCAGCGCCCTCTGGCATGCCATCGAGGGCCTCGTCGATGAAGCCACCCACGCGGCCAAGCCCGCGGCCATGTTTCACTGGACCGAACTGATCCAGCACTACGTCGAGCGCTTCGCCCAGCCCTGGCAGGTGGACGACCGCCTGCACCGCATCTGGGAAAAAGTCTCCGCCAACGTCGGCGCGGACTGGACGCTGGACGAGCTGGCCCGCCGCGCCCACGTCAGCACCGAGCACCTGCGCCGCCTCTGCCGCAAGGCGTTGGGCCGCACGCCCATGCACCACGTCACCTGGCTGCGCATGCGCAAGGCCGCCGAGCTCCTCTCCACCACCAACCTCAAGGTCGAGACCATCTCCCACGAAGTCGGCTACCAGAACCCCTTCGTCTTCAGCAACACCTTCAAAAAATGGATCGGCTGGCGACCCAGCGAGCATCGCTCGCGGATGGGCGGGTAGCAGGATGTCGTGCTCGCTGCCATGTTGATTTACATGGCAAACAGATCATCATATGTCTTATGAGCGCGCTCCTTGATCCCGCAACCATTGAGAAACAAGCCCGGATGATGGCCGAGGAGGCCCGTCTAAACGATCCAGGAATCACGGGGGTTTTGTTCTTCCCGACAAACCAGGAGGTGCGCTTAATCGAGGTGGTGTCAGACGTGCCGGCCGTCTCGGGGGAAAGAGTGAACGTCTTTTACTTCAATCCAGCACCCGACTCCGGAATGCCGGCCCTCAGCGGGATCGGAGTCATCCGCCCGGACGACTTGGGAAAGGTTGCCCTGCCGGAAGGGTGGGGGGACTGGGAGGACGGGGTCCAGCTTTATTCGGAGCAGGCTGCATGACTTGGAGCGAGGCATTCCTTCGTCAGGCTGCCAGTGACTTTGAAGTTCACGAATTCCTTTCCAGGCAGGTTCACCTTCCGCGCTGCCATGGCCTCCATTATCTTCAGATGGCCGTTGAGAAGCTCGTCAAAAGTTTTCTTTGTCATGGATCTGGCGGGCCGCCGCGAGAAAGCCATGCCGTGGTGACTGGTTTCATCCGGTCATGTGCTTCGAATCGAAAGCTCCGCGATCGTTTCAAAATGGAAAATCAGCCATTCAGTTCCATGTTGCGCAAACTTACGCGGGTGGCGGAATACATCGAAAAACTTGCCCCGGCGATGAGCGACAGCGTCAATTCAGAGTATCCTTGGGAAACCGCCTCAGGCGGAGTCCTCGCGCCAAGGGATCATGCATTTGAAGAGGTGCCAGCCAGCGAGATGGCTCAGTTCAAATATTTCGTGGCCGAGTTGTTGAGAATACAGATGGCCGGCGGTTTTTGACCCTCTTCGTCTTCAGCAACACCTTCAAAAAATGGATCGGCTGGCGACCCAGCGAGCACCGGTCAAGGATGGGCGGGTAATGGCAAGATTGCGCGTTTGTCGAGGACATGGAGGGAAAACACGTTTTTCACATTCCATGCTGGGAGGCACGAAGCCGAGCTATGAAACAGTGACCCTAATCGGACTTTAAGATTCGGATCGGTATTCAGGACGGTGGTGCACGTTAAACTGCCTTTGCGTCGTCCGCAGTTTGTTCGAGGTGCCCTAACTCCATCTCTAGTTGTTCAATCGGCTCTAGTGGTGCAACGACGGTCCTGTATGCACGGAACATTAGTTTTGGCGCCTCTTCATGGTCAGAGGCATGAATCATGTAAAACATGGTCGCTCCATTTCCTTGTTCAGCTGGCTTCTCGAAGATTGGAAATGCATACGCATATTTGTAGCCGAGTTCATTTTTGAACCTTTCCGCTAGGAAAGCCCCACGTTCGACACTTGGCTTTTTAATCAGCGTTTCCCAACCTCCTGTGCCCCACCACCTTTCCATTCTCGCCTTCTTATCGATTGTGATGGCTGCGACGGAGCGGTCGAGCCATTTTTGAGCGAGGAAATAGAACTGCTCGATCTTATTGCCGCCTTTTTTGTGGGTCGCGAGATACTTAACGGTTGCCCAGTCACATTCGAAAGTTCGCTGGTCCAATAAGCAAAAAGTTGCCTCGGTGTCTCGGATGGGATTCTCAGCTAGATATTCGGGGAGCAAGCGATTCATATCCCCATGCTTCTGAACAATGTCGCGCCCTTTGATTTTAGGCTGCGCACTCACCATGTCGGATAAGTGCCCGAAACTCGTGTCGTTTTCTTCGAAGAAGACGAAATGTCTAAGCCAATGCGGTTTTGCTTCTAGGACCAGTTTAGCAGCCCAGGTATGAGTGTGGTCGGGCTCTTGCGGTCCCGCACACACATCGATGTAGGTTCCGTGTTTTGTGATAAACGTGAAATAGCGCAAATAGCGCTGGATTAAGCGTGCCTTATTGCCGGTCCATACAGGTCCGTTAATTGGGCTGAACTGAAGCTGCTTTTCCTCTATTGGATATTGGGACAGATCGAATAGGTGCCTCTGTGCATCGCTCATTATCCCTCTTCTACTTAAGCAGCCTTTGTGTCCAACGGAAACTGGTCATAGGTTCGGCCATCCAGAATCCTCCCAGCCTCTTTTTTTCCGACAGCAATCATATCTACCGCTTGTCTTCCATTTCCAATCCGCTGTGTCTTTAAGGTTTTGTTTAGTGTCTTCAACATTGCCGCCGGAATCCAGTGGCCCCACTGTTTGAAATGGAAGGCAATACCGTTCTTCGCACAATGGTCTCGAAGCTTCTTGGCCCAAAGTGGATGCATAGGCCTGGAGTGAGGTCCGCTCTCACCTCCCGCAATCACCCAATCAATCCTGCGTTCGGATGTTTTTTTCCAATGACCTAGATCTATAGGGCCGAGGAGAGGTTCGCAGGACAAAAACCGCACTTTCGCAGGCATTCGCAGAAGATGTGGAATCCGCTTTTCGGCCATATTCTGATTCTCAACCGTAGTGCCTAGCCAAATATTCGACGGCCAATCCTCTCCCCAGGAGACCATCTTTGCGACATTCTGTGGACGCTTCGTGAGCAATAGCCAATCGAGATTTGGAGTGTCTTCGATGAGTTTCCACAGTCGAGTGCGCCATTCATTGAGTTCTGGACGGTTCTCAAACACATCCGCCATTGAGGCACAAAAGACGCGATAACGAACCTTCTTCAGGGCTGCATTTGTGTTCCAAACGTGGGGCTCACTCCAGTGTTTATCACCAAAAAATCTCCGTTTGGCTTGTGATCCCCACACGTCAGCCCCTACCCGCTTGGCCCAAGTTTCTGCATAGCAATTGTCGCAAGCTGCTGACACTTTCACACAACCCCACCACGGGTTAAAAGTGTGATGGGTCCACTCAATGCTGGAATTCTTGGCCATAAGTTAGCGATAAACCGAAGATTCAAGAGTTCAATGTGTTCGCATGGCAGGTGTCATGGCTGGAGAAATGACTGTGCGCTCTCATCGCTGTTCGGCAACTTCTCAGGGAGTACCTCCGTCAACTCCACCCGACCAGCACAGTAGTCCCAGGCGAGGCCGGAGCGGGCGATGTGGGTGGGAGTCACGCCGGCGGTGCGGAGTTTGGCGGTGCGTTCGACATCGAAGCAGCCGGCGCGGACGTAGGCGGCGGCATCGCCGGGGGAGAATCCGGCCTCCAGCCACTGACGGGCGGCGGCTTCGTGGCCATCAATGGCGCGGGCCATCTGGGAAATGTCGGACGGGCTGAGTCTCATGCCCTGATATTCCCATGATTTGTAAACTGTTCAAGCGAACTGTATCGGGAGTCTGTTACCTGCCAAACAGAGGGTTTTCCATCCGGGGGCCGGTGGATGACCTCACAAAAAGGGTTTCCAAGCGCAGGAATGGGGTTTCCTCTGCCGGACCGCAGGTTTCTGCCATCACAAACGGCGTTCCTGTGCCCAGCCGCTGATTTTCGAACCTTAGAAGACGAAAGCATGGGCTCATGGAGTGCCCTCATGGCCTCAGATCGGGCCTTTCTCTCCTCAGAAACTCGGTCTCTGAACTCAGGCGCGTGTTTTCTGGGGGTAGGGGACGGGTTTCTGGACTCATGAAATGAGTTTTTGGGGTTAGGAAATCGTTTCCTGAGATCATAAAGTCTTTTTCTGACTTAATGGGCAAAATATTTCATATTGAAAATCAATCCTTTAGTTTAAGTGATGAACTTTTTGCTTTAATAAGAGTAAGTAAATGGCTAGGATGGAGATAAATCGGCGCTTTCCCAACCATGGCCTCCTTTGATTCCGCCCTCACGTTCGACAGCGGGGTGTCCTTCGATGAGGGGCCGGCGCCGGTGCCAACTCAACCACGCAAACGTATGGCCAAGCCCAAACTCGAACTGCAGAAGAAGACGGATGACACCTTCCAGAACTTTGTGGATGCCGTGCTGGCGGCGATGACCGGGAACGCAAACTTCCCCACGCCGATGCCCGCCCTGGCGGACATCACCACCCAGCACACGGCGTTCAAGGACGCCCTGGCCGCGCAGAAGGCGGCGAAGATCGCCCTGACCCAGGCGACGGCGGCGAAGGACGCGGCGCGGGACGCCGTGGAGACGCTCGTGACCCATCTGGCGAACTATGTGGAGATCGCCTCCAGCGGGGAGGAGGCGAAGATTCTTTCCGCCGGGATGCAGGTGCGCACACCGGCCGCGCCGGTGGGAGCCGTGGCCGCGCCCGGAGATCTGGCCGCCTCCGCCGGGGACAACGAGGGGGAGGTGGAACTGACCTGCGACCCCGTGGCCGGCGCCAGCAGCTACGAGTGGCAGTGCCGCCAGCATCAGGACGGCACCGAGTGGCAGGCGGTGAAGATGAGCACCAACAGCCGCATCACCGTGACGGACCTGACGCCGGGCGCACTCTACGCCTTCCGCGTCCGCGCCCTCGGCGCCGCCGGTCCCGGCCCGTGGAGCGACGAGGCGGTCAAACGCGCGCCGTAAGGCGGGCGATCCCCGGAGGGCCACGCTCCCGCGCTGCCGAAGACGGCACGGCGGGAGCCGCGCCCTCCGCAAAGGGGTGGCGGTCCTGGTCAGGGAATAGTCGCCCGCGCCTGAAGGGTGGTGAAGCCGGTGGGGAAGGTCAGGGTGGCGGTCCAGGTGGCGGCGTTCTCGTCGCCACTCTGGAAGGTGGCGGTGGTCCAGGTGGCGGCGGCACCGAACTTCGCCGCGGAGCGCACCTCGACGAGGCCCGTCGTGGGGAAATGGGTGGTTTGCAGCGTAACCGTGCTGGCACCGCTGGTGGAGATGCCGATGTCCGCGGCGAGATCCAGTGGGGCAGTGGGTACGGCTGGGGCAGACACGGCATCGACGGCGACGACTTTCACCGTGGGAGCGTCATTGCCCGGCCAGATGACGGGTGGCGTGGCAGGCGGAACGGCGACGGTCTGCGGCAGCGTGACGAGAGCCCCGGCCACCGAGTTGGCCTCCAGGCGGATGCGGCCAGTGTCACGAGCATCCAAGGTGCCG
Organism: Prosthecobacter sp.; assembly: GCA_041395065.1. Lineage (GTDB taxonomy): Bacteria > Verrucomicrobiota > Verrucomicrobiia > Verrucomicrobiales > Verrucomicrobiaceae > Prosthecobacter. Next base: position 93,053 of record JAWLBG010000020.1, read on the forward strand.
CTGCCGGAGAGGATGTTCGCCACCAGCCGGATCGCGCCACTGCTGCCATAGCCTGAACCTGTGTAGCCGAAGCTGCCGCCCAAGGCGGTGATGGAGCCGTTGACCTGGAGGGTGCCTCCCGCGGCGATCAAAATGGCACCCGCCCCGCCGCCTCCCGCGAACCCTCCGGAGCCACCGATGAGCGGCTGGATCGGTGGATTGCCATACACCGAAGCATAGGAGCCCGAGTTGCTGGTGGTGAGACCTCCTCCGGGCCCAAGTCCTGAGCCATTGCCCAGGCTGCCTTTTGCGCCGCCACGGAATCCGCCTGGCCCCGGCTCAGCCAGGAGATTGTTGTTCGGGGTGCTCTGCCCATTCACGCTTACTGTGCCTGCAATCGTCACATCGCCCTGCACGAGCCAGACGACGGGCGCGCGGCTGGGATGATTGATGAAGGTCACCGTGCGGCTGGCGTTGATGGTCACGGAGCTGTATTTGAAAACGATGGCGCGTTTCGCGGGGTCGAAGACGCCCTTCCCGGCATTCGCGCTGTTGTCAGCGTCCCAGATGCCGGTGACGGCCTGGGAGAGGTCGATGACGGTGTTGGTGCTGACATTGAGCGCTCCATCGGAACCGTCGCTGGGGATGGTGATCTGCGCGGTGAGGCTCGCGGCGCTGGCGAGCAGCATGCCGGACAGGAGGGAAACAGCGTGGAGTTTCATGAGAGGAGCGATGGGGTGGAGGTTTCAGGGAAGGGACTTGAGCACGGAGACTTCGAGCGAGACGGCCTGCAGGGCCGGGGTGGCGACAAAGGAATTGAAGACGCTGACTTCGGATGAGAGCGCCTCTCCAATGGGGCCAGAGTCCGGTGGCGTATTGAAGAGGCTGACTTCGGCGGAGATGGCTTCCAGGCTGGGTCCGGTGAAGACGGGAAAGTTGTACACGCTCGTCTCGGCCGAGATGGCGAAGGTGCTGTTGAACACGCTGGTCTCGACGCTGTAGAATTCGGTGACGCGGGTGAGGCCGAAGGTGAAACGATAGGCTTCGAGATGAGTCATGCCGGGGATGGCCGCGCTCGGCAGGCCGGCATCCGCCGGGTTCAATGGATCGAGACCGTTGAGGAGCTCCCACAGGTCGTCGATGCCGTCGTTATCCAAGTCCGAGGGGGAAAACGAGGAGATGGCCTGAGCGCGGAAGAAGCCGCGGGTCTCCCCCACGCCCGGCACATAGCCGAAGGTCGGTGCGGGTTCGCCCAAGCCTGCGCCGATGGTGGAGAACTGCCGCAGGTCGGTGCTGTGCTGGATGTGGAAGTAGTGCAGCGGCAGTTCCCCCACAGTGATTTGATAGGCTTCCCCGGTCTTCTGAATGTCGATCCAGGGAAACAGGAACGCTGCGTCCGCCGGTGCCGCCAGGAGAAAGGCCGCGGTCAAAAGCCGGAGCAGCGGGTGGTGGACGAGTCTTGGCGCAAAACGCATGGGACGGAAGTGTCGGGGAATCGTTGGGATGCGTGTCCGGGACGCTCACTGGATGACACCGGCTTTGCGGTAAACATCGACGATGTCGAGGATGGTGCGGGCGAAGGGGGCGGGGATGTACCAGTGCACGTTCTCGTAGGTGCGGCCGCGAGGCAGGCCGGGCATCACGGCGCCGGGGGGAAGGCTAGGCATGGCGGGCAGCGTCATGCCCTTGTCCTGAAAGGCGGTCTTGATGCAGACGACCCCACCGCCGAGGATCTGGTAGGGCACCTCCTTGCCGCTGCTGCCGTTGTGGGTGAGGCTGACGAGGTTGTAGTAGGGCTCGCGGATGCCGTCCGGGACGGGGAACCAGCGGATGTTTTTGCCGCTTTGATCGACAAACTGCACGGAGACGACCTTCCGCTCCTTGTCGATGAGCAGGAACATCTGATTGAAGGGCTGCTCGCGGTCGAGGAAGCTCTTGAATTGAAAACCGCAGAGGGTGAGCGAGTCCAGGGGCAGGCAGGAATGCACCATGGGGCGCTCCATGATCTTGTTGTGGCCGCGGGGCAGGGTGAGGACGAATTCATCGATGGGCATGCGCCAGCGGACGGCGCCGACGATGGTGGCGGGGACGGACTCTTTGCCTCTCGGCGCGTTGCCGACGGCGGCCTTGCAGTAGAAGTCCAGGGACTCCAGCAGCTCGCGCTTGGCGGTGAGGGTCTTGGGCAGCCAGTCCGGGGAGAAGACCATGCCGCCGGGCAGCGGTTGTGATGCCGGGGAGACGCTGGCGCCGGTGCCCTGGGCCTTCAGCCACTGCTGGTCCCCCGTGCTGAGGGTGGCGATGCCGATGGTGTACACCTGGCCGTTCTCCAGCCTCAGGGTGACTTCTTTCCCCTGCACGGTGACCAGCGAGGCGCGGAGGCTGCGGCCTTTGGCATCGGTGAAGGTGCGAAGCTCGGCGGAAAGGACGAGGGAGTGAAAGGCGAGTGTGAGGAAAAGAACAAGGCGGAGGGAGGGCATGATGAAGAGCGGTCGCCTCTTCATACCGAAAGCACCGCGTGCTGGTGACACCGCGCGGTGAAATGAATGCAAATGGAGGTCTGCTAGTGCTGCGGCGGGACCGCCATCAACGCATCCAGCACGGTCTGGCAGAAGAGGCTGACGGCTTTGCCATCGGCGTAGTGATTGACCATGAGGGCGTAGGCGAACTCCTCGCCTGCCTCCGTGGTGGCGTAGCCGGTGAAGGTGCGGATGCCGGACATGGCACCGCCTTTCCAGCGCAGCCTGCCGCGGGATGGCAGCGAGGCTTTGTAGGCTTCTCCGTGAGGTCCTTTGGAGGCGAGGAATTGCAGTCGCGCGAGGTCGGCGGGGCGGATGAAGTCGGCACGCGCGAGGCCGCAGCCGTCCTCCATGCGCAGGCCGCTGAAGATGAGGCCGCGCCCGGCCCAGTGGCTGCGGATGACCTCGACGGGCGGCTTGCCGGCCTTCAGGCCGAGCGTGAGGAAAACGCACTCCGTCTCGTGGTTGTCGGAGGTGGCGTGAATGCTCTTCACGATTTCCATCAGCGGCGGGGATTCATGCTTCAGCAGGAGGTTTGAGGCCTCCAGGCTGCCAGTGCTGCTGGTCCCCACCTCGATGCCGGCGTCCAGCAGGCTGCGGCGCAGATGGTGCTCCGTGAAGCGCACGGGATCCGGCACCGCGCCTTTGACGTGAAACTCATGCGCCCCCAGCGGCACGGTGCCGCGCAGGTGCACCACGGGTGTTTTTTCTCCGCCGTGAATCATGACGCCGTCTCCAGAATCCGCCGCTCCGGTGACGACCTCGTTTTTCCACAGCACGCCCGGCACATCCGGCCGCGTGCCGAGGAAGGCGGTGGCGGAGCCCACGGTCTCGCCGGCGCGGAACCAGCCGCTGAAGCGGTTGTGATTCAGGTTCAGGCCGGAGACGGCGCTGCCGAAACCGTTGCCGATGTCTCCCCAGTTCCAGAAGTCGTTGTAGATGCTGCCGGGAAACACTCTGCCATCTCCGCGCACCGTGCCGGTGATGCGGATGAGGCCCTGCGATTTCAGCTTCGCCGCCATCGCGGCCAGATCCTCCGGCGCGAGCATCGGGTCGCCGCCGCCGATGATGACGAGGTCTCCGGCGATGACGCCGTTCTCCATCTTCGCCCCGGCGCGCAGCTCGGTGGTGAAGCGGAAGTCCGGCCCCAGGATTTCGAGAGCCGTCGCCGTGGTGACGGTCTTCAAACTGGAGGCGGGGATGAAGGCGGTCCCAGCGTGGTGATTCACGACGGACTCGCCCTTGCCGTCGAGCAGACTGAGACCGATCGCCGCGCCCGCCAGTGCCGGATTCTCAGCGGCCCCTGCGAGCAGCGCCTCGACTTCCGCGAAGCGCGATGGCGGCGGCGGCTCGGGTTCCGGGAGCGGTTCGGGAACGGCCACGGGAGGCGCGGGCATTTCCGTCACGGGTTCGACGGCGACCGGCTCCGGACGTGGCGGCTCCTCCGGGCGGCAGGCGGCGAGCAAGACGAGCAGAACAGCGGGTGGAAGACGCTTCATGGCGGTCATTTTGGCCGCAGCTTGCCTATTTGCCAAGCACCGCCACGGTGGCCGCCGTGAAACTGGAAAAAGTGAAGTTCATGCTCATGGCCGCCGACATGAAACGCGCCGTGGCCTTTTACCGCGACGTCATCGGCCTGGAGGAAATCTTTGTGAGCGACTTCTGGACGGAACTGCGGCACGGCGATGCCGTCATCGCGCTGCACGGCGGTCACGACGGCACGCGCAATCCCACCGGGCTGAGCTTTCAATTCGAGGACGTCCTGGCCATGGCGGAGAAGATTAGCACGGCGGGTGCCACCATCCTGCAGCCACCGCAGCAGAGGGAAGGGGAGCCGATCCTGCTGGGCATCTACCGCGACGCGGAGGGGAATGAGGTTTTCATGACGCAGTACGTCGGCTGAAAACAGGTGGAGTGCCGGCGATTCGTCGCCATAGGGTCACGCCCACATGAAAATCGTTCTTCTCGACGCCCACACCGCAAATCCTGGCGACCTCAACTGGCAGCCGCTTGAAGCCATCGCTCCCTGTGAGGTGCATGCGCGCACGCCGCTGGATCAAACCGTCGCGCGCTGTGCCGGTGCGGAGATTGTGATCACGAACAAGTCTCCGCTGACGCGTGAAATCATCGAGGCGCTGCCGGATTTGAAATACATCGGCGTCATCGCCACGGGCTACAATGTGGTGGATGTCGTCGCGGCGAAGGAACGCGGGGTCGTGGTGACGAATGTGCCGGGATACGGCACGCCTGCCGTCGCGCAGCATGTGATCGCGCTCATGCTGGAACTGGCCAATCACGTCGGCCATGCGGCGAAGAGCGTGGAGGAGGGCGGATGGACGAAGTGCCCGGACTTCTGCTACTGGGACTATCCGATCGTCGAACTGGCCGGACGCACGCTGGGCATCATCGGTTATGGCGAAATCGGCAGTGCCGTGGCGCGCATTGGTGCGGCGTTTGGCATGAAGGTGCTCGCCTCGAAGCGCACCTGGAAGGAGCCGCCACCTGCGGGTGTCGAGGCCGCCGAGATCGATGATATTTTCCGTCAGTCCGATGTGATCAGCCTGCATTGCCCGCTGACCGATGCCACGAAGCATCTCATCGGCGAACGCACGCTTGGCTTGATGAAGCGCGAGGCGTTTGATCAACACCGGTCGCGGACCGCTGGTTGATGAAGCCGCGCTAGCAGGCCTTGAACGAAGGCCGCATTGCAGGAGCCGGACTCGATGTCTTGCTTTCCGTCGAACCGCCGAAGGGCGGCAATCCGCTCATCGGCGCGAGCTGTCTCATCACGCCGCATCGCCTGGGCCAGCCGTGAATCGCGTTCACGCCTCATCGACATGACCGCCGCAAACTTGAAGGCGTTCTGGCGGGGAAGCCGGTGAATGTGAAGCGGGTGGTCGGCAAATATGATCGCGTTATGACGCCAGCTCTCGAATCGCTTTGGGAACAAGTGCGGGATTGGTCACACCCTGAGCATCCATTCCTCGATCCTCTCTACTCGCCAAGTTCTCTGATGCCCGCATGTGACTTTACACTTTGGGTGCGAGATCGGTTGTTAGATGGGGATGATCAATCGGTGCGACTGCTGATGTGTTACATCGGGACAGAATTGTCTTTATGGACCCGGCAATTGGAAGGGTTCTTCACTTGGCGTGTGCCTGGCTATGAAGGTGTTGTCGAAGCGGAGTTACGAGCAGTGATGTTGTTGTGCTATCGTTATGCTTGGGTGCATGACTTCCGGCATCTGGTCTTTGACTGGCCACGCCTGTGGCGCGTAGTGCTGGCGGCGCAAAGACAGGAGACGGAGTTTGACTCGCGCATAGCTGTAGTGCCGCCGACCACGCGGCTAGTGGTGGTAGATTCTGCCACGAGAGGTGTGGGAGACGGATTGAGACGTATGCCGTGGACTTTGGGATATGGAGATCGCTGCTATGGAAACAACGCGAAATGGAACGTCTCGTTTGTGGACTGGCTTGGCTGCTATACTCTGCCGCCGCCATCTGTTCCATTCCCGCCAACGATGGTGAATCGTGATGAATTGCGAGCCTTGGCGGCGGCATGCGGCATCACTCTAGTTTCCAAGAGTAAAAAGGCAATGATGGTGGAGGTTGCGACACACGAGGTGTTAGTGGCGGCACTTTGGAAGGAGCATGGTGCTGATCTCGTCGTTTGGGCGGATGTCTCGCGTTGTGATGCGCTCTTGTGGATCAAACATGCAGATGATCAATTGCCGTTGGCGCAGTCGCTAGCACTGGAGGCTGCACAGAGTTTCATGTGGCATGACCACCCTCACTGCAACCGCATCCGGCCTAGAGAAACTTTGTCGTTTGAGGAAAGTTTGAAAGCAGTCCATGAAACACATCGCGGAATGGCTGTGGGAAGGCGTGATTATGAAAAAGTGC
>JAWLBG010000021.1:0-98048 GCA_041395065.1 Prosthecobacter sp.
AGACTCCCAGAATGGCAATCGTCACGAGCAATTCCATCAGACTGAACCCTTGCCGGGTTCGGCGTGATTTGGAAATGATGGGTGGGTTAGCCTGCATTAAGTTATGGAAATTACAATATTTACCAATTTATTACAAGGGCAGATTTGAATGTCCCGGGGCCCATGGCCGGGAAATCAGGGATGACCGGGGCCGGACGGCTCTTGCCTCCCGGGCGCATCCCGGCATAGTGCGCGCCCCTTTCCCGCCCGCCTCATGTCCGCCAAGATCCCCACCGCCGCCGAAATCCGCGCCTCCTTCCTCGACTTCTTCAAGGAGAAGCAGCACACCATCGTGCCCAGCGACAACGTCGGCTACACCAGCCGCGACGGCGCGCGCATCTTCACGAACGCGGGCATGAACCAGTTCGTGCCCATCTTCCTCGGCGAGCGCAGCGCGGACGTGGACACCTGGCCCGGCGTCCTGCACAAAGGCCTGCCCACACGCGCGGCGGACACGCAGAAGTGCATCCGCGCCGGCGGCAAGCACAACGACCTCGAAGACGTCGGCCTCGACACCTACCACCACACGCTCTTTGAGATGCTCGGCAACTGGTCCTTCGGCGACTACTTCAAAAAGGAAGCGATCTCTTGGGCTTGGGAACTCGTGATCGAGCGCTGGAAGTTCCCGCCGACGCGTGTGTTCGCGACGATTTATCAGCCCGACAAATCGAAGGGCGATCCCGCCGACCGCGACGAGGAGGCCTGGGAGATCTGGGCCGAAAAATTCCGCAGCATCGGTCTCGATCCCGACATCCACATCGTCAACGGCAACAAGAAGGACAACTTCTGGATGATGGGCGACACCGGCCCCTGCGGCCCGTGCACCGAGATCCACATCGACCTCACGCCCGGCCCGCGCGACCTCGACCTCGAGCGGCAGAAGGCCGGCGCGAAGCTCGTGAACGGCAGCGACGCGAGCTGCATCGAGATCTGGAACAACGTTTTCATTCAATACAACGCCACGCCTGTAGCCGGGGGCAGTGACCCCGGCAGTTCCGGGGCCAATGGCCCCAGCCACAGCGTCGAGTTCCTCCCGCTGCCCGCGAAGCACGTCGACACCGGCATGGGTTTCGAGCGCGTGTGCTCCATCATCCAGGGCACGAAGAACTTCACCGACTTCGAGAACGCGAAGATCAGCAACTACGACACCGACGTCTTCAAACCGATCTTCGACGAGCTGACGAAGATGTCCGGCAAAACCTACGCCAGCACGCTGCCGAAGGCCAACGAGCAGGGCCACGTCGTGCCCGTCACCGAGCAGGAAAAGATCGACGTCTCCTTCCGCGTCATCGCCGACCATCTGCGCACGCTCAGCTTCGCCATCGCCGACGGCATCCAGCCCGGCAACAGCGACCGCAACTACACGCTGCGCCGCATCCTCCGCCGCGCCGTGAAATACGGCCGCACGCTCGACTTCAAAGAGCCCTTCTTCTACAAGCTCGTCGATGTCCTCGCCGCGCAGATGGGCGATGTGTTCCCCGAGCTGCGCGTGAAGAAGGATCAGATCAAATCGGTGCTGAAGATCGAAGAGGAGGCGTTTAACCGGACGCTGGATACAGGCACGATGCTGTTTGATGAAGCGATAAACTCAATCGAATCTCGCCGATATGTGGCCGAGGAAGGAAAGAAGCTGCTCAAAGTCTGTATCGATTACGCAAACTCTTGGATGATCAAGGTCCCAAATGATCACGACGCATTTGCGACCTTTCTTGGGAATATCAAACAACTCCTGCGCCAGACGGAACCAATCGCAGCGGTAAACGCAAAGTGGGGAACAAATAACCTAGCTTACAATGCTCTGGAGGATGTAATTCATAAGGGCGAAGTCGCAAATCTCAGTTCCTCAGGGTCCAGTGTCTTCAAAGAGTTTGGAACTGCATTAAAGGAGTTTGGTGCGTTCTTGAATGAAGTCATCATTGAGCCCCTGTGCATCTCTGGACGCACTGCGTTTCAGCTATACGACACCTACGGTTTCCCGCTCGATCTGACCGAACTCTTGGCCCGTGAGCGCGGCCTCACGGTTGACACCGCCGGCTTTGAAAAGCTCATGGAAGAGCAGCGCGCTCGTGCCCGTGCCGCGATGAAGAAAAACGTCGTCTCCGTCTCCGAGATCGAAACCAAGGCTCCGACGAAGTTCATCGGTTACGACAACCTCGAAGCCGATGTGAAGGTGCTCGAAGTCGTCGAGATGAAGGACAAGACCGCCGTCGTGCTCGATGTCTCCACCTGCTACGCCGAAATGGGCGGCCAGATCGGCGACGCAGGTCAGCTCATTCTTGGCGCCAACACCTTCCCAATCACCGCGACGACGAAAGTCGGCAACACCTGGCTCCACTTCCTCGGCGGCGACGAAGCGCCTGCCGTCGATGCCACCGTGAAGCTCGTCGTCGATGCGCCGCGTCGTCACGCCATCGAACGTCATCACACCGTCACGCACATCTTGCACTGGGCGTTGCACGAAGTCGTCAGCAAGGACGCCACGCAGAAAGGCTCCAGCGTCACGCCGGATAAACTCACCTTCGACTTCAACAGCGCCGCACTCACCGCGCAGCAGCTCGCCGACATCGAACGCCTCGTGAACGAGCGCATCGTCGCCAACGATCCCGTTTCGTGGAGCGAAGTGCCCTACGTCGAGGCCAAGGCCAACAATGGCATCATGGCCCTCTTCGGCGAAAAATACGGCGACCTCGTGCGCGTCGTGCAGATCGGCGGCCAGCCGCACAAGCTCGATGGTTGGAGCATGGAACTCTGCGGCGGCACGCACACGCGCCACACCGGTGAGATCGGATTGTTCCGCCTCGTCGGCGAAGGCGCCGTCGCCGCCGGCGTGCGCCGCATCGAAGCCATCGCCGGCCTCGAAGCCTACAACGCCGCCAAGGCGGATGCCGATTTGCTCAAACTCCTCGCCGGCAAAGTCAGCGCCCAAGGCGCCGCCGACCTCGAGAAGAAGCTCGATCAAATCCTCACGCAGCAGAAGGAACTCGAAAAAGCCCTCAAAGCCGCGCAGCAGCGCGAAGCGAGCGGCAAAGCCAAAGACCTCCTCGCCACCGCCGAAAACAACACCATCATCGCCAACCTCGGCGAGGTGGATGCCGATTACGCGATGGCGCTCAACGACGCGCTCAAAGGTCAGTTCGGCGGCATCGTCGTTCTCGCTGCCACCGGCGGCGGCAGCGTGACCTTGATGGCCAACGTCGGCAAAGAGCACCAGTCCAAGGTGCAGGCCGGCAAGATCATCCAGGCCATCGCCCCCATCGTCGGCGGCAAAGGCGGCGGCAAGCCCGACTTCGCCCGCGGTGGCGGCAAGGATGTGTCGAAGGTCGATGCAGCGCTCGCCGAGGCGCGGAAGCTGGTCGGTTAATCGCTTTCGATGGCTTTCTCCAAGTGCGTCGCGGCTTCACGCACCAGCACGTAGGGATCGTTTTTCGCACGATCGAGGGCCAGTCGGACCGCCTTGGAGGAGCCGATGGTTTCGGCGATGTAGCCGGTCGAAAGACGCTGGTCATCCGGTTTCCGTGTCCGCTCACGCACTTCAGCCGCGTAGTCACGGCAGGCTTGCTCCGTCAGGGGGCCTACAAGGAGTTTCATGTGTGAAGGCAGGCTCAGCACATGGTAACCCGCCTCCGAGCGAACCAGCACGGGACCGACGAAGCGCATTTTCGGCGAGGTCGTTTGCTTTCCAGCCGCCGCCAGTTCGGCGACACAGCTTTCGCAAAGCTGGTGCTGCTTGACGGGATCCTTCCTCATCAGCAGACGCCACATGTGGACGGCGATACGCGCGTTCATCAAACACTCGGGATTCAAGCAATGATGAGCCGAGGCGCCATCCGCGCGCCTGGACAGTCCCAGCAAGTGACCGGTCTCGTGCAGGAGCAGGTCGTCGGCAACGTGGTGCATCACCATTCCGGCGTAGCGCGTGTTGATGAACATGGCCGCCGGATAAGGCAGGAAGTTGACGTGCGGATTGTGACGGCTCTCCCGCTCGGCTTTCGGTGGCGGCTCGGGGGTCTTGTCGCAGAGCGCTCCGTCGAAATAGAGCACGTACATGAATGCCGTTCGCGATCCGCGGGAGGATGAGGACGGGCCGTCGACATGCCGGCGGGCAAGGGTGGCGTGGCTCACCCCCTGCGCTTCCTCAACCGGGATCACGTCATCGAGAACGATCTCGATTCCGCCGGGCTTGTGGCAGTGGCGGGCTAGAAACTCGCGGAGTTTCTGCAGTCGTGACGCGTCTGGTTCGCTGCCCTTCACGGCATCGACTTCGACGTAGAGCCGGTCGCAGGGAGACGGTGTGAGATAGAGCAGGTAAGGCCGCCAGAAACCCGTGACCTCCACGATGTCCCGGCGCGGATCGTTGTGATTGCTGGCGCAACTCACCACTGCCATGACAAGACAAGTCAGGATGAGGCGGTAAAAGCTGCGTCCAATCATGGTCGTCGTAGACAGGATGGCACAGCCCCAGTGCAAAAGCCAAGCATGACAAGGCGGCGGCAAGGACGTGTCGAAGGTCGATGCAGCGCTGGCGGAAGCGCGGAAGCTGGTGGGAGCGTAGTTTTCCACATCGCTTCGCATGCCCCAGACGTGTTCTGTAGTCCCGGCTTTAGCCGGTCTCATCCAGAGCCGCCTAAAGGCGGGACTACATTACAGCCTTGTGTGATTCGAGAACTTGGGCTGAAATCCACGCATGTATGCGTGGAGAAAGTGGACGTCAGAAATGCGTGACGAGGTTCTGGCCCATCGCAAGCTACTGCAGCGCCCCTGGCACGGTCCGCCGCACTTCACCGGACAGCAGACGAGCCAATATCTCATTACCGGCACGTGTTACGAACATGCTCCGATCCTTGGTGCCACGCATCAGCGGATGGATGAGTTTGCGTCACTCTTGTGGCAGGCGTTTGAAGATGCGACCGCCATCATTCACGCCTGGTGCCTGCTCCCCAATCATTACCATGTGCTCGCGACGATTCCCGATCTTCCGGCTCTTGTCGCGCGATTGGGAAAACTGCATGGCAGCACCTCTTTCACTTGGAATGGCGAGGACAACGCACGCGGCCGCCAGTGCTGGCATCGCGCCACGGACCGCGCGATGCGAAGCGAGGAGCACTTTTGGGCCACCGTAAACTACATCCATCACAACCCCGTGCGGCACGGCTACGTCTCCAAGTGGCAGGACTGGCCCTGGTCGAGTGCGCGAGAATACCTGGCTGAAACAGGGCCGGACGAGGCGGCAAGGATTTGGAAGGCCTTTCCGGTGCTCGACTACGGCGCGGGATGGGATGACGCGCGTTTGTAGTTCGGGCATGAAGACCAGCGTCAATCCTACAGTCCCCCCCAGAGCCGGCTAAAGCCGGGACTACAAAACCCGAGTCCCCAGCGTCACATCCCCGACCACACAAACGTCACCGGCTTGTCGATGTCTGCGTGCACGCTGTGGTGGACGGGGCAGCCGAGGGCGGTGGCTTCGAGCACTTTCCGGTCAGGATGATCGGCGGGCAGGGGAATCTCGATGGTGACGGGCAGGCGCACGATGCGGCGCGGGCTGTCCTCGCTCATGTGCTTTTCCACGCTGACCTTCATGCCGGGCAGGTCGTAGCCTTTCTGCTGCGCCTTGATGCCGATGACGGTGGCCATGCAGGTGGCCAGGGCGGTGGCGACGAGGTCAGTGGGGCTGAAGGACTCGCCCTTCCCGTGGTTGTCCACGGGCGCGTCGGTGACGAACTCGTTTTTCGAAGGGCCGTGGGAGGCCTTGCAGCGCAGGCCGCCCTCATAATCGACACTGATGGAGACGGCCATGCCTGTGGGAGCGCGAAGGTTTACTGAACGGTGATGGTGCCGTTCATGATGGCTCCGTGGCCGGGGAAGGTGCAGATGTAGTTGTACTCGCCGGCGGCGGGGAGGACGAACTCAATCGTCTCGGACTGGCCGGGCTGGAGCAGCTTGGTGTTGGCGAGGATGTCAGCGGATTCAGGGATGTAACCCTTGTCCACGAGGGTCATGGCGGCCATGGCGATGCCGAGCATCTTGCCCTTGTCCACGCCGAGCTTGCCGAGCACGAAGTTGTGCGGCTGGGGCAGGGTGGGGTGGTTGTTTTCGAAAGTCAGCTTCACCTTCTGGCCGACTTTTGCGGAGAAGGCTTTTGTGTCATAGGCCAGCGGATTGGCGTTGTCCGGCTTGATGGTCACTTCGAGGACAGGGACGTCACCGGCGGGTGCGGGAGCGGCGGCCGGAGCAGCTGCGGCAGGCGCATCCGCAGCCGGGGCGGCGGCTGGAGCGGGGGTGCTGGCAGCAGCAACGGCAGGCGTCGCTTCTTCGGCGGCAGGCTTCGGACGCAGGGACCCGAGTCCTTCGAAGACAAAGGCGAGCACCCAAAGGAGGACGACCAAGGCGATGCCGCCACCGATCACGGCGTTGATGACAGACCAGGGGGAGGACGAATTTTCCGAAGAGGAGGGCGCGGACATGGGAGGAAGAATGGGGGAGTTTGAGCGCGCATCAGAGCACAGGCGGGCCTGAAAGCAACCGCTGTGTGCCTCACCGGGCCAGGGCCTTCATCGCTTGGCCGATTTGGTAGTAAGCGAGATACAGGACGTCGTTGTGATGCGCTCCCGCCAGCTCGTGAAAGGTGACCACTTCGGGAGCCATCCCGGCCAGTTCCCGGCCCATGGCGACGGGTATCACCTCATCCTCGGCGCCATGGAAGACGATCAGCCGCGCTCCCTCGCGCCCGGCCACGGCGCGCAGGGTTTTGCGGTTGTCGAAGCGGTGCATGTTCAGGTGGCACAAAGGCCAGCCGAGGACGACGCGGCCCATGTCCGTCATGCTGGTGAAGGGGGAGACCAACACGCCACGCCGCACGTCGAGATCTGTCGCCGTCATCAAGGCCGCTGCGCAACCGAGCGAGTGGCCCAGCACGGCCATGCGACCGGTCAGTTCCTTTTCGGGCGTCTGCAAATGTCCCGCCAGCGCGGTGAACGCCGCCTTTCCACTCTCGCGAATGTTCCCGGGGTTCGGTTTGCCGGCGCAGTCGCCGTAGCCCGGGTAGTCGACGAGCAGGTAGGCGAAGCCCGCGTCCCACTCGTCGGTCACGCGGAGCCAATCCAGCGCGAGCGAGGCGTTGCCCGCGAAGCACAGCCAGATTGTCCGCGGCAGGCCAGCGCCACCTTTTCTCGTCGGGATGTAAAAGGCCGTCTGGCGGCCCTGCGAGGTGGTGAACGAAAGGCGCGCGCCTTTGGCGGCGACCAGCATCCTCTCGTACTCGGCCCGGTAGGGACTCGGGTGGTAGATGAGGCTGGACTGGCAGCCGAGCAGAAAGATCACTGGCGTGAGGGTGATGATGACGACCAGACGCAGGGCTCGTTTCCAGAGAGGCATGGCAGAAAGGATGCGGGAATCGCGCAGGTGCTCTTTAAGTCAAAGCGTTCAGCGAACCGGCGTCCACTGCAACCGGTAAAAGCGGCGCGTCCCGGCAGGTGCCGGTGCCTGCCAGCTGTAGCTGAAGGAGGCGGTGGTGTCCGCCGTGCGGAACGTGTGTTCCGTCATCCACTCGCCTGTGGGGCTCGGAGCCGCCTCGATGGTGTAGGTCAGTAGCGGGTCGAGGTTGCTGGCATCCAGCCAGAGCTGTCCCTCGCTGACGTGGCTGGCGAGTTGGGGGCCCGCGCTGAGGGTTGCATCCCATGCCAGCGCATAGGGTTGATTTAGGGTGCCGGCGGTGACCTCAATGGCGTACTGGCCCGGTGGCAGATTGTAGAAGTGGAGGTGCTCTACATTGTCCACAGCGCTGATGGACGAGCCGATGGCACCGCCCACCACCGCAAAGTTATCCGTCGCGTAGAGCCGCAGATTCAGATTGGCTAGGCTGCTGGTGTAGCTTCCCGCGATGCGGACTAGACTGCGGTGCCAGATGAGGGCGGCGGAAAAGGTGCGGGCATACTGCCCGGCCGGGACGCTGAAAAAGTAGCGCCGTCCGGTCGCGGACGTGGTGGTGGTCGCATAGTCCCAGCCGCGGCGCGAGCGCTCCACACTCGTCGAATAGGTCTGCTGACCGCCCTGCTGGATGTAATAGGCGTTTCGCAGGTTCACCTCGCCGGCGCCGAAGACGTCGTCGTAGGGCTGGGCGTCCGAGTCCCGCTGCCACTGCGGCAGGTTCCGCTTCGATGCGCCGGCGAGCAGGAGCGCCTTGATGACCTGCGGCTTCCGCGCGCTGGCGTTGGCGGTGCCGGCACTTTCCAGCAGCGCCGCCACACAGCCGGCGATGACCGGGCTCGCGTAGCTCGTCTGGCCCTCGTTCACGACCAGGTCCGGCTTCATGCGCCCGCTGCCGTCGACGTTCGTGCCGCCCAGGCTGTGGGAGCCGGAAAGCAGGCCGGCGGAAATGGCATGATAGCTGTTGCCCATGAAGGCCTGCATGGCCGCCGGCCCGTTGCCCAGCGGCACGGCGGCGCTGCATCCGTCGCGTTCGATCATGTAGTCAAAGCGCCGCAGCACCTGCGTGTCCACGGCGTTGTCGCCGGTGGCGCCGACCCAGCTGTGATTCTGCACCAGTCCCGGGAAAGTCGGCGGCGAGGTGCCGGCATAGAGCTTGTTCAGGAAATCGACCACCTCATAGCAGTGGATCTCGGTCGCTCCCCGGGCCACGCCGATGTCGTTGCCGTAAAAGTAGGCGGAGACGGAGAAGGGGTGGTTCGCGAAGGCTCCCTCTCCCGATTCAGGATGAAACGTTTTCCCGGTATGGATGCTGGTGCCGGCAAAGGCGTCCGGGCCGCCCGCCTGCGGCAGATAGTCCGGGATCGGCGTGGCGGAGCTGGCCTCCGCCTGCAGCAGCGCGATCCCGGCGCCGGTGGGCATGGCCGCCCCCAGCTCGGCGGCCAGCTGCGTGTAGCCGATGTCGTCCTGCCACGTGCCCTGCGCCGCCGCCGCGAATCCCAGCCATGCCGCGACCCACAGGCGGCACGGACGGGAAGGCTTGAGGATCAAGGGGTGACGGAGCATGAAACGGCTGATGGAGACAGCGCGGACGCTGAAACGTTGATTCAAATGGCGTCGCCGTCGGCGCGCAAGCGGCGCCTTGTGTCACTTCAGTCAGCGGGTCGCGGCTGACCCGCCTGCCGTCCGATGGCGACATCAAAATCACGGGCCGCGTGTTGCAGCCTCGCGGCTTCTCGCCAAATGCGCAAGCATGCCCGCCACCTCCCGCCGACTTCATGCGTTCACCGAATCCGTCATCCGCGCGATGACCCGGCTCTCGAACCAGCATGGCGCGATCAATCTCTCCCAGGGTTTCCCTGATTTCGATCCGCCGGAGGAACTGCTCGCCGCACTGGAGCGTGCGACACGCGGTCCGTTTCATCAGTATGCGGTGACGTGGGGCGCGCCGCGTTTCCGGCAGGCGCT
Organism: Prosthecobacter sp.; assembly: GCA_041395065.1. Classification (GTDB taxonomy): domain Bacteria; phylum Verrucomicrobiota; class Verrucomicrobiia; order Verrucomicrobiales; family Verrucomicrobiaceae; genus Prosthecobacter. Next base: position 9,430 of record JAWLBG010000021.1, read on the forward strand.
GGCGCAGAAGATCACGCATTTCTCCGGCACGCCGGTCGATCCGGATCAGAACCTCGTCGTCACCTGCGGCAGCACGGAGGCGATGATGTGCGCCATGATGACCTGCTGCGAGCCGGGGGACAAAGTCATCGTCTTCTCGCCCTTCTACGAGAACTACGGCGCGGATGCCATCCTCTCCGGCGCGCAGCCGATCTACGTGCCGCTGCATCCGCCGCAGTTCGGCTTCGATCCCGATGAACTCGCCCGCGCCTTCGCCCAGGGTGCGAAGGCCATCATCGTCTGCAATCCGTCGAACCCGACCGGCAAGGTCTTCACACGCGAGGAACTGCAGTTGATCCTTGATCTCGCGGAGAAACACGACGCCTTCGTCATCACCGACGAACCTTACGAGCACATCGTCTATGCGCCGCATGAGCACGTTTACATGCACTCACTGCCCGGAGCCGCGGAGCGCGTGATCGTGTGCAATTCGCTCTCCAAGACCTACTCCATCACCGGCTGGCGGCTCGGCTACGTGCAGGCCGCGCCGCACATTATCGCTCAGGCGCGCAAGGTGCATGACTTTCTCACCGTCGGCGCCGCCGCGCCGTTGCAGGAGGCCGCAATCGCCGGACTGGAACTGCCCGACAGCTACTACCACGGCCTGCGCGACCTCTACACGCGCAAGCGCGACGTCTTCCTCGCCCACCTCCGCGCCACCGGCCTGCCCTTCACCGAACCGCACGGCGCGTATTACGTGCTCATGGACATCTCCTCACTCGGCTTCGCCACCGACACCGAGGCCGCCGAATGGTTCGTGCGCGAGATCGGCGTCGCCGGCGTCCCCGGCTCCAGCTTCTTCCGCGAACCCGAACACCGCTTCATCCGTTTCCACTTCGCGAAGAAGGAGGAGACGCTGGATGCGGCGGGGGTGAAGTTGGAGAGGTTGAAGCAGGGGCGGTGAGCGTTGGCTCGTCTTCTTTTCGCAATAGATCTGTCAACTACGGATCAGACCTTTGCGACAGCATGCAGCAAAGCAGGGCTATTTTACTCCGAGCGCGGCCTTGAAAAACCACTGCCAAGAGATCCAAGCAGTGAACAATGCCGTCAAAGTGCCAAGGCACACGATCAGTATTATCGACAATAGGCGCGCGGCTTGGCGCCCCAATTCTTCTCTGAAACCCCTCCCAAAATAAGAAATCGCTTCAACGAGGCGAACGTTATAGTGCGATGGAGATTGGTGGGTTTCCCCGCTATGCGGCGATGATTTCAATCGCACGCGGATTTCTATAAGCTTTCCATTTTCGCGATCTACCTCCACAGAATAACTGAGTTTGGCTGTGTGCGCGGCAGAATGAGTGACGTTCTGATCATTAGGACCCTGGTAAGTAAGTCCAGTGCTATCCGTGGAAGTGAAGTCATATTGGGCAAGCACGCGACGAATTTCGGTATCATCGGTTGATGAGGTGAGCTCAATGCGACCGAGTTTGACATGGCATCGTCGGAATGGCTCTTGGAAAAGCTTGGCAGGATAATGAGAGAACCAAACGGAAAGCGCAATTGCCCTCCATTCCCCATGATTTTCCACAGAGGTCCACTCTAGCGTGCATTCTATTCCTAGCTCCCTCCAGAATGCGCACAGGACATGACCATTATCGTGTTGAAAATCACTCACCAAAATCTCCGTCTCGTTTCCGAAATGTCGCCTGAGTTCAGAGATTGGAATCGGATCGGAGTATATCCCACCGTCGATAACAACTTGATGATTACCGAGTGAAATTTTCGGGTTGGGTGGAGGTGATGCAGTCATGGAACAGGTTTGGATTAGCGGACGACTGGCCAGTGATAATGAGTGAAGGGGAAACGTTCGAGCACCAATGACTTCTTGGCCTCACTCACGTTGATATTGAGGCGCCAATGTGTCAAAAGCAAGACAACTGCCAGTGCTGGAAATCCTTGCTCAGTCACATTCTTCATGCTCAGCGATTTGTGACATCGGCTACAAGTTCGCCGCATACGCCTGCAACTCGCGGTATTCCGCCAGGATGCGTTTCACGGCGGCGACGGTCGCTTTGACCTGCGCATCCATCGGCGCGAGCGCGGGTGTTTCGAAGACGATCTCCAGCGCATGCGGACGCTGTTCCGGCGGGGCGCTGAGAATGCCGAGGTAGCCTTCCTTGATGATGCCGCGTGAGGCGGGGAAGCCGTCGATGACCGGCGCTTCGTTGCGCGGCAGGAACTCGCTGGAGGCCTACAGCGCAGGCTCCAGCAGATGCTCGCTGAGCAGGGCGCCGCTGACGAACCCGTAGCAGCCGTCGGAGGTGTCGTCGGAGTGCAGGGAGACGATGCCGTCGTAGTGCTCGCCGCCGCCGGGCACGACGTCTGCACCGTGCCTGACAGAATCATCCGTGAGCGGCTTGCCATGAACTTCTTGCCGCCGTGTTGGCGATGGGCTAGCCTGTTTTCACCATGAGCAAGACTGTTCAACTCACCGTGCCGATGCCCGCCAAGCTGGCGAAGCTGCGTTTTCCGAAGGCGCTGGATGACCGTCTGCATCACCTGCTGGATGAGCAGGGGCGTAAAGGCCGGCTGACGACCGCTGAACGGAAGGAGGCCGAGGGTCTGGCGCAGATGGCGAGCATGCTGTCCATCCTAAAACAGGGAGCGCAAGTGAAGGCCCGCAAGGCGTAGCGCCATGGCCGTGCCAGCCAGTCTCCGCCGCCGAGTGACGGCGCGTGCGAAGCACCGTTGCGAATACTGCGGCCTCTCACAGCTCGGACAGGCGGCCACCTTTCATCTGGATCATGTGGTGCCCGTCGTTGCCGGAGGTGCGACGGTGCTGGACAACCTCGCGCTGGCCTGCATCCACTGCTCGCTGAGAAAGGGAGCGCGACAAGTGGCGCTCGATCCCAAGACGAGCCGGACCGTGCGCTTGTTCCATCCACGCGAGCAGCAGTGGAATCATCATTTTCGATGGGCTGGCAACGAACTGGTGGGCATCACCGCCACCGGCAGGGCCACGCTGGAAGCGCTGGCGCTTAACAGCCCGGAGCATCAGATCATCCGCTCCTTTGAAAGCCTGCTCGGCAGACATCCGCCGCCGGGGCACGTGTGAGCGTCGCGGCTTCGGCCTCGGGATGAAACTCGAGAACGAGATTCATCGGTCAGGGGCGATCTCGCGGAGCTTGCGAAACACCTCGGCGGCGGGAACGCCCTTCACGCTTCCTGAGTCGTAGTCGGCAATCCGCCGCGAAATCTGGGCGGTCCAATCTTCTCCCGCTGTGACTGGGTTGTCAGTATCCACACTCTCCATCAAGGCGAGGGCCAAACGCATCCTCTCCTCCGCAGGCAGGACGAAAACCTGTTCGGAAATGACATCAAGGGTGGCGCTCATGCCGGCATTCTATCCCGTGGGCGCTTTTCGTCGAGCCTGGAGTCCGGCTCCAGCTTCTTCCGCTTCCACTTCGCGAAGAAAGAGGAGACGCTGGAAGCGGCGGGGTAAAGCTAGAGAGGTTGAGCAAGAAGCGGTGAATTGTGGTTTCAATCCGCTGCGTCCTTAAACGGCGCACTCTTGAATGAACGATTCGTCTTCGTTCGTGTGAGAGTCGTCATAGTGTGATGTTGAGTCCCGACTCAATATCGGGACGGACAGTGAATCTACGGCCAATCGAAACCATTGCTAACCGTGAAAATGTGAGCTGATTCTTCTGGCGCTCAAAGTGGGTGAAGGTCTGCATGGCGCTCTCAAAACTGTATGCTGAACTCCCAGTCTTGGCTGCCCCCAACTCGGTCAACAACCACAACGACAAAGGCAAGCCATGCTGAAATACAAAGCTCTGATCAGCGGCAAATGACTTCGTGTCATCCTTGGCTTTGCGACGGGACTCCATGTCCGTAGCAGACACCATCATAGGAGGTGCCAACGTGGCGAAAGTGCAGTCGTAAAACAAATAAGCCGCAGCATCCCAAAAGTTACGGGATAGCGTGTCAAACTGGAACTTCTCCAATGAAGTGCTTCCATCAAGGCGTTTAGCCTGAATGGCTGCATATCTAATGCAGTTTCGGGCGATCTGGAAGATCAATGACAAGAATAAGACCAAAGTCCCCGCCTGTGGTCTTCTCAAAGTGTCCTCCCTGAGATAGGTCCGAATAGACGAAATCAATATGCAGTGGTTCCGAATACCGCTTCACTGCTTCCGCCGCGAACGTCTCAGATGCCATCTGGATCGCAGCCTCTAACTCAGAAATCAAATGTCCCGTCAATCGCTCCTCGTGGCTCCTCTGCGGGATAAAGCGAAGACCAAGCCTCGCCTCTGCTCTGGCAAATGCCTCAAACGCTATGTCGAGTAATGGGTGGAGTCCGAGACCCTCATCGAATAAGCTCTGAACCATGTCGATCGGGTCCGCTTCATCATCGCACATTGGGCACTTACGCCAGCGGCGACGGTGTAGTGCTCGGTAAAGCCGCCATCTCTCTTGACGCGCCCAGCCGTAGTAACCCTTGTTTTCGCGGGCGAGTGACCAGAAGTCGGCTTTGAAGGCTGGCAGCATGAGCGTGGAATTAGGCGAACTTGTTGAAGAGACACAATTCTGTCGAGTGCGTCAATAGCGCGATAAATGACACTTTTGTCGAGTACCACCGAGCTTACGGCTCCACAGGTGCCACTTTTAACGCGGAGAGACACTGGCTTCTACAAGTTCGCCGCATACGCCTGCAACTCGCGGTATTCCGCCAGGATGCGTTTCACGGCGGCGACGGTCGCCTTGACCTGCGCATCCATCGGCGCGAGCGCGGGTGTTTCGAAGACGATCTCCAGCGCATGCGGACGCTGTTCCGGCGGGGCGCTGAGAATGCCGAGGTAGCCTTCCTTGATGATGCCGCGTGAGGCGGGGAAACCGTCGATGACGGGCGCTTCGTTGCGCGGCAGGAACTCGCTGGATGCTTGCAGCGCGGGCTCCAGCAGATGCTCGCTGAGCAGGGCGCCGCTGACGAACCCGTAGCAGCCGTCGGAGGTGTCGTCGGAGTGCAGGGAGACGATGCCGTCGTAGTGTTCGCGGCGCAGTTCGCCTTCGAGATAGACGACTTCGGGCTCGGTGGAGCCGTGCCAGAACTCGCGGTTCAGATCGAGCCCGCTGTGACTGTGCCGCGTGCCGAGCGCGAGGCCGGTGGGATTGCAGACCGGGTAGAAATGCAGCTCGTAGTCGTGCAGCGCCTCCGGTTTCTCCGCCGCCCAGCGGATGAGTTCCTGCGTGGCGAGCGTGCCCGCCTCCTCATCGCCATGAATGCCGGCGAAGATGCCGATCTTGATGCCGTGGCCGGGTCGAAGCGGCTTGCTGACGATCTTCGGGATGAAGGTGTCTGGCTCTGTGGGCGGGGTTTCAGGCATCAGGAACGGAAGGATGAATCAGAGATCATCTTTTTCCGGCGCTGGCAAGGAACGACTCGTCGCAGCCATTCAGATCCGCCGCAGCCTGAAGGGCTGCCGTATTATAGCCCAGGGATGAGCGAGGCTTGGCGAGCGATTCCCTGGGTCAGTTGACAAGCCGCAAGGGAAAGCAAAGCGAGCGTGTCAACGGAGCCCAGAAGCCGCCAGCAGCGTCTGGAAGCAGTGCTGCTAGCTTGGCTGTGTGTGCCTGCGCGGGGTGTGGGTTTGCACGGTTGGTGCTGCGCACCAAAACCCAGGGAATCGCTCGTGCCTCGTTGCCTCGCTTCGCTCGCCCTTCGGGCAGCCTGCGGCTGGCTATCTTCGCTGCACTTCGGTTCATCCCTGGGCTATATTCCAGAAGCCCTTCAGGCTTCTGCTTTGTGGGCCTTGGGGGAAATCAATCATACAAGTCCCTGTTCAGTCCCTCGATGTCCGCCAGGTCCTTGTGGCGTCCACTGGCGCGTTTGTTTCGGATCAAATCGTCCAGTGCAATGACCGGCACCGTCAGGCCGTCGAAGTCGGCCATTTCCCGGCGCTTCACGCAGTCGGCGAAGTTGATGCCGTCGATCTGGTTGAGGATTTCGATGCGGTTCGGCGGAAAGCCGAAGCGGACGATGTTGCCGGGCTCGAGAAAGAGCGCTTCATCCACCACGCCCGGCTTGAATCCAAAACGGAGCAGGCTTTTCAGGATGCGCCGGACGTTCTCGACGCTCATTTCCACCCAGACATCCATGTCCTGGGTGAGGCGCGGGTAGCCGTGGTAGCCCACCGCCCAGCCGCCGATCAAGAGATACTCAACTTTCTCCTCGTTGAGAAACCTCAAGAACTCTTTCAAATCGTCTGAGAGCATCCTCTCCATAGTAGGCGAGTCGTAGTTTTTCGATGCCCAGAAAGCGCTCCCGCGCCGGGCGCGACATCCAGTATTCGTAATCCTCCCGTCGCTGATCCTCAAACGTGCCCACCGATACCGCCGTGCGATCCACGCGGTTCATGTTCAGCAGGGAATGGGCGGCGGGTGACATGCAACAAATGGTAAAGTCAAAGCGTGTCCGCGCAAGACGGCATCTCTCGTTACTTCGAAGTCCCTCAGGCTTCCACATTGTAGACCCACATGCACCGCACGAAGACGAAACTTTGATGGAAAAGAGGTCCCGGCCTGCGTTTGTTCACGCTCTGTCTTTCCGACCATGAAACTAGCCACTCTGACCACCCTCCTCGCCGCGCTGGCGTTCACCGCCCGCGCTGAATTGAAACTCCCCGCCATCATCGGCGACAACATGGTGCTGCAGCAGAAGCAGACGAATCCGATCTGGGGCTGGGACACGCCGGGCACCGAAGTGACGGTGAAGTTTGGTGATCAAACCAAGACCGCGAAGGCCGGTGACGACGGCAAGTGGACGGTGAAACTCGATCCCGTGCCCGCGAACGCGAAGCCCGCGACGATTTCCATCAAGGGCAGCAGCGCGAAGGAGCTCAAAAACGTGCTCGTCGGCGAGGTGTGGATCTGCTCCGGCCAGTCGAACATGCAGTGGAACGTCGGTTCTTGCTGGGACGCCGATTTGGAAATCGCCACGGCCAAGTATCCGAACATCCGCCTCATCTCCGTGCCGCAGGTCGGCACGCAGGAGCCGCAGAAGGACTTCAATGGCGCATGGAAGGAATGTTCGCCTGAAACGGTCGGCGGCTTCAGCGCCGTCGGCTTCTTCTACGGCCGCGTGCTGCACCGCATGCTCGACGTGCCCGTCGGCCTCATCAACAACGCCTGGGGCGGCAGCGCCTGCGAAGCCTGGGTGCGCCGCGATCTGCTGGAAAAAGATCCGCGCTTCAAGCTGCTGATGACGAATACCAAGAACAACGAGACCTTCCTCAGCTCCGACGCCGCGAAGAAGAAGTTCGCGGATGACACCGCCGCCTGGCAGAAGCGCCAGGAGGAAGCCAAGAAGGTCGGCAAGCCCTTCAACGAGCGCGCCCCGCGCTCACCTGATTCCTGGCTGACCGGCAACGCCCGCCCCGGCAACATTTACAATGGCGTTCTCCTGCCGACCATCGGCTACGGCATCAAAGGCGCGATCTGGTATCAGGGCGAAAGCAATGCCGGCCGCGCCTATGAATACGCCAGCCTCTTCCCCTTCATGATTCAGGACTGGCGCACCGAATGGAAGCAGGGCGATTTCTCCTTCTACTGGGTGCAGCTCGCCGACTTCATGGCCGAAAAAACGGACGCTGAACAAGCTACCGCCAGCCAGTGGGCCGAACTGCGCGAAAGCCAGACCAAAACGCAAAACGCCATCGCGAACGGCGGTCAGGCCGTCATCATCGACCTCGGCGAAGCCAACGACATTCATCCGAAGAACAAGCGCGACGTCGCCGAGCGTCTCGCCCGCTGGGCGCTGGTCAAAGACTACGGCATGAAGCTGCCGTATCGCAGCCCCGAGTTCAAATCCGCCGAGTTCAAGGACGGCAAGGCCATCGTCACGCTCGACACCTTCGGCAGCACGCTGCGCACCGTCGATATCAGCGAGGTGAAGGGTTTTGTCGTTTGCGGCGAGGACAAGAAGTGGACCTGGGCCGAAGCGAAAATCGTCGGCAAGGACAAGCTCGAAGTCAGCGCCAAGGGCGTCGCCAAACCCGTCGCCGTCCGCTACGCCTGGTCCGACAATCCCGTCTGCAATCTCTTCTCCACCGACGGCCTCCCCGTCACCCCGTTCCGCAGCGACGATTTCGAGATGCTCACGAAGCCGAAGCCGTAAGAGGCTGGTGCACCGAGTTCAAAAATCAAAAGGCACGACTGCGAGGTCGTGCCTTTTTTGCGTGTAAGAGATACGGCTTCAGCCCTTGCGGGCGGTGTAAACGAAAGCGGGCGGCAAATTGTTCCAGACCACGCGGCTGGTCTCCACGCCGTGGGTCAGATCGTGCAGCAGGCTGCGGAAGCGGCGGCCGCTGGGGAGCTGGTGAAAGCCCCAGTAGGCGAAAGTGGCGAAGCAGCCGCCGGTGGCGACATGCGGCAGCACGTTGTCGAGAATGGCCTTCTGCAGCGTCGGTGGAAAGGCCGTCCACGGCAGGCCGCTGATGACGGCGTCGAATTTTTCGCCCGGCGGGAGGATGGTGGAAAAATCAAACTCCTGCGCGCAGGCGCACTCGAAGCGCATGTTGGGAAAACGCGGGCGGAGGTCACGGACGAAGGTCTCGTTGAGTTCGATGCCGAGGCAGGTCGCGTCATGCGGCATCGCGTCGGCGATGGCCGCTGTCAGCGCTCCGGTGCCGGGGCCGAGTTCCAGCACGCGTTTGGCCTGCCAGACGCCGGCGGCTTCCATCATGCGCTCGGCGAGGGCGGGACTTGAGGGCGCAATGGCTCCGACAGACTGCCAGTTACGACAGAATTCTTTGAGGAAGGTGGCGGCAGACATCCAGCCCTCAAGCTAGCAAGCCCGTCACGACAGTGCGAGGGCTTTCGTCGTCCATCGGCTCAGGGTTTCAATTGCACCTCGATCAATGCGGCGGACTCCCCCGCGATGCGGGTGTGCGGATGCCCTTCTCCCAAAGTCCGCCGAAATCCCGCATGGGCGCGCCGCATGATGCGCAGCGCCTCTTCGGTCTTCTCCTGGGCTTCGAGACAAAGGGCGAGGTTGAAACAGCTCAGAAAGACATCCGGATGATCCGCACCGAGGACGCGCTGCCGAAAATCGAGAACGGCACGGTGCTCCTGCTCGGCCTCGGCGTGACGACCGAGCTCCTGCAGGACTGTCGCCAGATTGTTGCGGCTGGAGAGGGTCTTCGGATGCCGCGGACCGAGGAGTTTTTCGCGCAGGGCGAGGACGGCGCGGTGTTCCTTTTCCGCTTCGGCATAGCGACCTTGGTCTTGAAAGGCGGTGGCCAGGTTGTTCCGGCTGTCGAGGGTGTCGAGGTGCTCGGCGCCCAACACTTTCAGACGTACCCGCAGCACCTCCCGGTACTCCCTGACCGCTTCGGCGTGTTTTCCCTGTTCCTGCAGCGCGGCAGCCAGATTGTTCCGGCTCATAAGCGTGTCGGGATGCCTGTCTCCCTGCACGCGGCGGCGGATGGCCAGCACGTCGCGGTTCTCCTGCTCTGCTTCCACGTATTTTCCCTGCTCGGCGAGGGTCGCGGCGAGGTTGCTGCGGTTGACCAAGGTGTCGGGGTGATCTTTGCCAAAGACGCGGTTGCAGGTGCCGACGATTTCCCGCAACTCGGCTTCCGCCTCGGCGGTTCGCCCCTGGGCGGACATGGCGACGGCGTGCTCATACTTGCGCTGCATGGCGACCAGGACGGCACCTGTTTCGTCGCCGTCCTGCGCGGACACTTGCGAGGATGCCAAGGAGAGCAGACTCGAAAGAAGCAGCACACAAGATAGGGCCGTCTTTGTCATGAGGACGGATTTTTGACGGGTGTCTGCCATGGTGGCAAGCCTAAATTGATGTCGGGTATCGGACGCCTATCTCGACGATTCGTGTGCATCATTTCTGCATTTCACGATCTCGTCTTCGCATGAAGTTCAACGAAATGCGTGAATGGGCACAAGGATGTTTTGAACGGTCCGCATGATCACTGAGTCATACACGTCCCATTCCTCGGGATGGATCAACCAACCTCAAAACCCATTATGAAAACTCTCCATCAAACTTGTGTCGTACTCTCCATGAGTCTTGGAGCCGCACTCCTGCTTTCGCAGTGCGCTTCGTCCTCGGTTGCCAACACCACCACGCATTCACGTCCGCTGGTTGCCGCCACACCCAAGGGCAGCGTCACCACGCAGCGCCTCGGTGATGCGACCGTGATGACACGCCGCCTCATCAACCATCCGCTGACGAACAAGGACATCGGCAAGGTGCTGGAAGAAATCACCGTGGTGTCCCCCAGCGGCACCTCTGTGCAGGAACGCGTGATCGTGAGCGTGTCTCCGAGACTTGAAACCGAGAATACCACGAAGCAGTAAACGGGCTCTGGGTGCTTGACGGGCATGGTGCTTTGCAGCGACACTTTGCACCATGCCCCATCTTATCGACGCGCTAGTCATTCTCGGTTACTTCGCCCTGATCATCGGGATCGGCCTCTCGCAGCGCAGCAAAAGCGGCAGTGTGGAAGGCTTCACACTGGGAGACCGGCAAATCGCATGGTGGGCGGTGCTCGCGTCGATCCTGGCCGCGGAAATCAGCGCGGCGACATTTCTCGGCGCACCTGAGGCGGGTTATAGTCGGCAGAACTGGAGCTATGCGCAGTTTGCGATCGGCACGGTGCTGGCGCGAATCATCGTCAGCTTTCTGTTCATCCCGATCTTTTACCGCCATGGCGTCATCTCGCTCTATGAGTTTCTGGAGACGCGCTTCGGACCTGTGACGCGCAAGTTCGCGTCGATCACCTTCATGTTCACGCGCGTGCTGGCGATGGGCACGCGGTTGTACGTTTCAGCGATCATCCTCGTCATTGCGGTGGCCATGTGGCAGGGTGGCGCGGTGGATGCGAACACGAAGTTCTGGCTCTACGCGGGCGCGGTGGTGGTCGTCACGCTGCTCACGGCGCTTTACACTTCCGTGGGTGGCATCCGGGCGGTGATTTGGACGGACTTCATTCAGGTTGGTGTGCTGGTGGCCTCGCTCGGCTTCACCATTCCCTATCTGCTGATGAAGATTCCCGGCGGTTGGGACACGGTCTCGAATGTGATCAAGGATCCGGTGTTCTTCGATTTCGCCAAGCCCGCCGAATCCGGCGCGTGGGCGTGGATCAAAAACGTCTTCACCAGCGAGTACACGATCTGGGCGGCGATCATCGGCAGCACCTTCGTGACAATGAGCACGCACGGCATCGACCAGGATACCGTGCAGCGCATGCTCACGGCGAAGAACCGCCGCCAGAGCGCTTTCGCCACGATCCTCTCCGGTCTCATCGACCTGCCCATCGTGTCGGCCTTCATCCTCATCGGCGTGCTGTTGAAAGCCTACTACATGGCGCATCCCGCCGCGAATCTGCCGGAGGAAAGCCGCGAGGTTTTCCCCTTCTTCATCATGAACGAAATGCCGGCCGGCATGCGCGGTCTCGTGACAGCCGGCATTCTCGCCACGGCGATGGGCTCGCTGAGCACGGCGCTCAACGCGCTGGCCACCAGCCTCTCCCGTGATTTCATTTTGCCGCGGCTTTCGGCGGACGCGCCGGACTCGAAGCGCATCTCGGTGCTTCGCTGGAGCACGGTGTTTTTTGCTGTGATGATCATCGGCGTGGGCGTGTGGACGGCGTGGTTCATGGCGCACAATCCGAGCGTCGAGATCCTTCCGCTCGTGCTCGGCATTCTGGGATTCACCTTTGGCTCGCTGCTGGGAATCTTCCTGCTCGCCGTGCTCACCAAGACTCGCGGCTGCGACACAGGGAACATCATCGCGATGCTCAGTGGCATGGCGGCCGTGGTCTTCCTGAGCAATGTGCTGGGCGTTCAGACGAAGGTCGGGATCGCGGAGCCGTTCGTGCTTTCCTTCCCCTGGCGCATCACGCTGGGCACCTTCGTCACGATCGGTGTCGCGATGCTTTTCCGGACGCCGGATGAGCGCCAGGCCTCCGCCCGGGCGATCGACGAAACACACGTCAAAGACTGACGGGCACAAAAAAGCGCGGACCGTTTCCGGTCCGCGCCTCGCTTGATTCTTGGAGCCGCTCTTACGAGTAGCTGGCCTGCTGGCCCTTGATGTCGCGCTTCTTGATCCACGGCATCAGGTTGCGGAGGCGGGCGCCGGTCTTCTCGATCGGGTGCTTCTCGCCGTCCTTGAGCAGCTTGTTGAACTTCTTGTAGCCGGTCTTCGTCTCGCGGACCCATTCCTTGGCGAACTTGCCGGTCTGGATGTCCTTGAGGGCTTCCTTCATGCGCTTCTTCACCGACTTGTCGATGATCTTCGGACCGACTTTGACGTCGCCCCACTTGGCGGTTTCGGAGATGGAGAAACGCATGCCGGCGATGCCGGACTCGTTCATGAGGTCAACGATAAGCTTCAGCTCATGGAGGCACTCGAAGTAGGCCATTTCAGGAGAGTAGCCGGCTTCCACCAGCACTTCGAATCCGGCCTGAACGAGGGCGCTGGCGCCGCCGCAAAGAACGGTCTGCTCGCCGAAGAGGTCGGTTTCGGTTTCTTCCTTGAAGGTGGTCTCAAGCACACCGCCGCGGGTGCCGCCGATGCCGTGCGCCCAGGCGAGAGCGATCTTCTTGGCCTGCTTGTCGGCGTTCTGATAGATGGCGATGAGGGCGGGGACGCCTTTGCCTTCGGTGTACTGGCGGCGGACGATGTGGCCGGGGCCTTTCGGGGCCACCATAATGACGTTTACGTCGGCGGGGACGGTGATCGTCTTGAAATGAACGGCGAAACCGTGGCTGAACAGCAGGGTCTTGCCCTTGGTCAGGTTCGGCTTGATGTCCTTGTTGAAGACGTCGGGGATTTTGGTGTCGGGAACGGCGACGAAGATGACGTCGGCCTTCTTCACTGCTTCGGCGGTGTCATAGACCTTGAGGCCTTTTTCTTCGGCCACGGTGCGGCTCTTGGAGCCCGGGTAGAGGCCGATGATGACTTTGACGCCGCTCTCTTTGAGATTCAGGGCGTGGGCGTGGCCTTGGGAGCCGAAGCCGATGACGGCGCAGGTCTTGCCTTTCAGCGGGGCGAGACTCGCGTCTTTTTCAGTGTAGATTTTGGCGGGCATGTTGATTTCTGGTTAGAAGGGCGGCGATAGTGGTTCATGCCCTACCCAGGGTCAAACGGCTTTTTCCCAGCGGCTCAAGGCTTTGATTGACCGGGCATCCGGGACGCGTAGTCTCGGCCCCTCTTATATGAAACCCACCACCGCCCTGCTCTGCGCCGCCTTTGCGGTCGCCACCATCACCCAAGCCCAGGAAGTCAAGCCCGCTGAAGCGGCCGCGGCGCCTGCCGCCTCCAGCACCGTACCCATGGACAAAGTCAGCTACTTCATCGGCCGCAATTTCGGCGAACAATTCCGCGGTCAAGGCATCGCCATCGACCTCGCCGCTCTCACCGAAGGCATCAAAGCAGGAATGGCGGGCGAAAAGTCCAAGTACACCCAGGAGGAACTGATGGCCGCCATGCAGTCCTTCGAAAACAGCATGCGCGAGAAGGAAATGCAGCGCGGCATGGAGTCCAAGGCGACGGGAGAAAAGTTCCTCGCTGACAATGGCAAAAAGGAAGGCGTGACCACCACCGCCAGCGGCCTGCAGTATGAAGTGATCAAAGCCGGCGACGGACCGAAGCCCGTGGCCACCGACAAGGTCAGCGTCCACTACCACGGCACGCTGATCGACGGCAAGGTCTTCGACAGTTCCGTCGAGCGCGGCGAGCCCATCACCTTCGGCGTGCAGGAAGTCATCAAGGGCTGGACCGAGGCGCTTCAGCTCATGCCGGTCGGCTCGAAGTGGCGCATCTACATTCCTTCCAATCTCGCCTACGGCGAGCAGGGAGCCGGTGGCGACATCGGTCCGAACGAAGCGCTGATTTTTGACGTCGAGCTTCTCGGCATCGTGAAGTAAGGCGGCGTTTCCACCCATCATTCATCGTCAAAGGCAGGTCTGCGGACCTGCCTTTTTCATGCCTTCGATTCGAGGCTGGCGTGAATGATCATGAGCTTCTGCCAAATCTTGCGAGACAGTCCGGTGGTCAGTCCTTCGATTTCATCCACGGTGTTGAGCACCACCTCGTCGTCCGAGTGCTGCAGGTAGGTCGCCGCCAGTTTTCCCACGAGCGACAGCATTTCGCTGCAGTAGTCGAGGTATCGCAGAAGTTGCTCGGGCGTCAGCGTTTCCGTCGGAGACGAAGGCGTTGTCACCAGGACGCCTGCAGCGCGCTGCGGATCCTTCGTGAGCTGGTGCATGTCGATCACATGCGCCAGGGAGCGCAGCTCATGCAGCGCCTTCAGAATTCGCCTGCGCCGGATGCGGTTTTCGAGGCTGGCCAGAAAAAAGACACCGACTCCGATGAAAACGATGTCGTTCACGCCCGACTCCATCGCCTGCACGAGCTCGAGCCAGGTCACCGGCTCACTCCTTGGCTGAATGCGAAAGGCGGAGATGCTCATCACGATCCCGACCACGAGAACGACCAGGAGAAGCACGATCAACGAGCGAATCCACAGCGATTGACGGGCCGATTCGCTGACACGCCTGCGTGACTCAGTCGCCACAGCACACAAGTGCCTTGATACGCGGAACAGGCCCGCCTGCGGAAAGCGCTCGCCGATGCGGATGGACAGCTTCTCCACCGTGGCCACCAGCAATTCGGGATTGAGCTGGGAGTAGTCGGACATGGTGGAGAATCCTGCGAAGGGATGAACCGGTCAGCGCCTCACCCAGCGGGAGCCAGGGGACAGGCCCACCTGCCAGTTCCGCTCGTGCATGTAGGAGTAGTCCGTCTTGCCCACTGCGCCGACCATCCAGGAACCTGTTTTGCGTTTCCAAGCCTTGCTGAAGCTTTCCGCCGTGTGGCAGCCCCAGCTCTGGCAGTAAGCGTTTCGGGCGAAAGCGCCGCCGCTGATTTTGCCCAGTTGATTCTCATGCAGCCATGCGGTGGAGGTGGCGTAAACGTCCGAACTGTAGTCGAACATGAAGCTGAACTTGTTCGAGTGACCGAAGTACTCGAAACCAGAAATCTTCATCCGGCTGCGGCCGGACGCGCCGTGGTTGATGTAGCGGATGAGTTCGTCCGTGCTGCGGAACCAGACGAGGTTGATGAAGGGGTAGGCCGCGGGCACCGACTCCACGTTCTGCGTCAGTGGCTGGTGCTCCTCCGCTGCGCGCCGCACATAGCCGTCCCGGTAGACCAGCCAAGTGATGTGTGTGCCGGCCGGAGCCGTTTTGTGAATCTCCTGCATGCGCACACGGGCGGTGCGGATGAAGTTTCCCCACCAGCGGTCATGCTGCTCACCCGGCTTGCGCAGGTCCTCAAATTTTCGCACGGCGGGACCGCCGCTGACGATGAGATACTCGGTGTCCGCGGTGGCCATCGTGGCGAAGCCGCAGGTGAGAAGACAGATCGAGAAAAAAAGCAGGTGCTTCATGGGGACAAAAACCGGTAGCGGCGGGGACGCGGCGCTTCAACTCACTTCAACTCGACGAGTTTGAAGTTCTTGAACTGAACGACCATCGGCGGGCCCTGATGAATCTGCAGCGCCAGCAGGCCTTCCGTCGGAGCATTGGCGGCGTCATCGTCGGTGACATCGATGGTCTGCAGGCCGTTGATGAAGTGCTGCACGTGATTGCCCTTCGCCACGATGCGATACTCGTTCCAGTCCTCCTTCTTGATCGAAGCCTGAATGTCGGCGCTCACGCCGACTGAGCCTGTCACTTCAACGACCGGCTTTTTGCCTTCCTCAGCAGCAGGCTTGATGGTGGTCTTTTCACCACGCTTGGCCAGGATGCCGCGGCCCTTTTCCTCGTAGAGGATGCCGCTGTAGGTGTCACCGGCCTCGAAGTCTGCCTGGTAACCGCTGATGATCGGGCCGAACTCGCCCGGGTCGAGTTCCTTGCTCCGGTATTGCACGCCGGAATTGCCCTTCTCGATGCGGTACTGAAAGGTCAGTTCGAAATCCCCCACCGTGCCGCCTTTCCAGACGAGGAAGGTGTTGTGCTTGATGATGCCCTTCTGCGGATCGGCGGGGTCGGGAGGCGTAATGCCGGTGATCGCGCCGTCCTTCACGCTCCACAGCTCCATGTTGCCTTCCCATCCAGTGAGGTCCTTGCCGTTGAAGACTTCCTTTTCGTCGGCACTGACGAAGGAGGCGGAGAGGAGCAGGGCGAGGAACGAGATCGGCAGTTTCATGAAGGACGTTGGTGGTTGGTTCGGCGAGGTTTAACGCGAACGCGCCGAAATGTCCATTGCTTTGCCGTCGGCGTCGCCTTCGCGCTTGCGGATTCGCCACCCGGTGATACCCGGCACCGTCCATGACTCCTCCGCGATTCTTCCGCCAACCCTTGCTCTGGCGTGTGCTGCTGCTCGTTTGGGCGGGGCTTCTGATCTGGCTCTCTGAACAAAGTCACCTGCCCTCGCCCGCGACGTTTGACGGAATCGACAAGGTTCAACACGCCGTCTATTTCGCCGCTGGCGGCACGTGCTTCCTGCTGGGAATGCGCCTCGCCGGTCTTTTGCGTTCGTTCAGCCCCGCCGTCTTTGCGACTGTGCTTTTCTGCTCGGTGGTCGGTGCGCTCGACGAATGGCATCAGACCTACACGCCGGGTCGCAGTGGAGGTGACGTGTGGGACTGGACCGCCGACACGCTCGGTGGATTTCTCGGAGCTCTGATCGCCCTTTCGGTCGAGAAGTGGCTTACTTCAACGGGAACCACCACATCAGAAGGGCGGTGAGGAACACGTTTGCGAGCGCGAGCTCGAAAAACACCTTCCATCCGAGCGCCATGAGCTGATCGAAGCGGAAACGCGGAAGCGTCCAGCGGATGACGATGAAGAAGACGATGAAGGCGAAGACTTTCGCAAAGAAGGTGCCGACGTGCAGCAGGCTCAGCCACCAGGGTGTTGCACCGGGCTCATAGTCGAGTCCCAGATAGGGAGCGAAGGGGATGCTCCAGCCGCCCAGGAAAAGAGTCACCGCCAGACCGGAGCCGATGATCATCGCGGCGTATTCGCCGAGGAAGAACAGCGCAAACTTCATCGAGCTGTACTCCGTGTGATAGCCGGCCACGAGTTCCGTCTCGCACTCCGCGAGGTCGAAGGGCAGACGATTTGTTTACGCGAACATCGAAACGGTGAAGATGCAGAAGGAGATGAAAATCGGAATGAGCAGCACCCAGCGCGAGAGGCTCAGTCCTTCGCCCCAGAACGGCAGCAGCAGCCAGCCGTTGGCGTCCTGGAAGGCGGACATCTTCGTCAGGTTCAGTTCGCCAAAAATCATCAGCACCGGGATGATCGAAAGCCCGAGCGAGATCTCGTACGAGATCATCTGGGCGCTCGCCCGCACTCCGCCGAGGAAGGGATACTTGGAGTTCGACGCCCAGCCTGCCAGCACGATGCCGTAAACGCCGAGCGAGGCGATGGCGAACGTGAAAAGGGGACCCACGCTCAGATCAGCGATCACCAGCTTCACCGGTTCGGAGAAACCCAGAAACGAAAGGTCGAGTTCGCTGCCGAAGGGAATCACGCAGCAGGTGAGCAGCGCGGGCACCATCGTCAGGCAGGGCGCCAGCCAATAGTAGAAGGTGCGGACGTGCGCCGGCACGAAATCTTCCTTCAAAATGAACTTCAGGCCATCCGCCGCTGCCTGCGCCAGACCGCCGATTCCCAGAGGCTGCCAGTCCTTCTTGAATCCGAAGAGTGTCAGCGGCACGCCCACGCGGTTGGGCCCCACGCGGTCCTGAATCACGGCCGAGATGCGGCGCTCGAAGTAGACCGAAATCGAGACCAGGGGCAGGATCACCAGAAAGGTCAGAAACACGATCTTTCCCACCGAGGCGGCGAGCGCGAGGAGATCGAGAGAGGCGAGCATGGGGGAGAACATCGGCGCGTCGATTATCCGGCCCTGCCGAAGGGCGGCAAGGCGATTTTGTGAAAAATTTCACAAAGTCCCGGAGCCCGGCTCATGACGGGGGATTGTCACCGGGATTCCGCACCATTTTTGCCGCCTCAGCTTCGGACATCGGAGCGATCTTTTCTGCGATTCGGAAGATGGCGAGGATCAGCTCCACCGTGACCCTGGCCACGATCAAGTAGAGCAGGAAGCCCACGGGAGCCATGATGAAACCCCAGAAGCCGCTGAACATTAGCTGCAACGCATAGATCAGCGCCGCCAGCATGCTCAGCACGTAGAGCATGCGCACCAGTCGCGGGGTGACGAAGCGCTTGAAGGAGAGGTCCAGCACGAGGTCCAGCACCGCGCGGACTTGCTGCCACAAGCCGGACAGTGCGGAGGGGGAGGGGCTTTCGGCGTTCATGAACGGAGAGTAGCTCTTCCCCATTTCGCCGCAACCGGGCAAAAGAAGGCCGGGCGAGCGAGTGAAACAGCCTTTGGAATAGTGGTTGCGTCATTTCACAACCACCGCCAGAATCCGCGCCTCATTTTCCGCCCTGCCTTCGGGTGCGGTCAAGCAAGAGGTCATCGACAACCCAACACCGTAAAGCCATGCCTGCGAAAACCAAAAAAGCCGCAGTAAAAAAGCCTGCCGCCAAATCCTCCAAGAAGCCCGCATCCAAGGCGGCCAAACCGGTGGTAAAGTCGAAGAGTAAGCCGGTCGCCAAGAAGCCTGCTGCAAAGAAAGTCGCGCCAAAAAAGGTCGCTGCCAAAAAGCCTGCTCCCAAAAAAGCGGCACCGAAGAAACCCGCTCCCAAAAAGCCGGTGTCCAAAAAGACTTCCCCAAAACCCGTGAAGAAAACCATTTCGAAAAAAGCCCCTGCCAAGCCGACCCCGGCTAAAAAACCTGCCGCGAAAGCGGTGAAAGCCGCTGCCACTAAAACTAAGGCACCAACCAAGCCGGCAAAAGCCGCCAAGGTTGCGAAGGCCCCCAAGGCCGCAGCTCCCGCGAAGGCGGTCAAGCCTGCCAAACCTGCGAAGGCTCCTGCGGCCCCTGTTGCCGCCAAGCCTGAAAAAGCGCCCAAGAAGGCCAAATCGGCCGCCCCCGCTCCCCTCAGCACTCAGGGCAGGGGCTCCATCTCCACCAAAGGCACCCCGCGTTCCACCGTCGGTCGGGAAGAAGAGGGCATCACGATTGAGATCAAGAAGGGGCCGGTGAAGATGACCACCTTCCTCAAGAAGCAGCGCCAGCGTCTTGTGGACCTGCGCGACGCCTACCTCAACTCCATCGAAGGTGTGGCCAGCGAAACCATCCGCAATGAAAACGGCGACGCTTCCGCCTTCGGCATGCATCAGGCCGATGCCGGCAGCGACGCTTACGACCGCGACTTTGCCCTCAGCCTCCTCGGCAAGGAGCAGGACGCCCTCTATGAGATCAACGAAGCTTTGAAGCGCATCGAAACCGGCACCTACGGGCTCTGCGAAGGCACCGGCACCAAGATTCCGGAAGAGCGCCTCGAGGCCATGCCCTTTGCCCGCTACTCCGTGGCCTATCAGGAAAAAATCGAGCGCAGCCAGATCTCCGGACGCTGGAGCCGCCCGGTGCATTCCCTGTTCGGTCTGGACAATGCGGATGACGCCGCCGCCGACGACGACAAGGACGAAGACGACACTCCGAGCAGCAAGTCTGGCGAATCGCTTGACTTCTCCAAGTAGTGACCTAGCCTCCGCGCCCCAAAATTATGCCGCGAGAAATCATCACCCTTGAATGCACTGAAGCGAAGGCCGCAGGAATGCCGACCTCCCGCTACGTGACAACGCGCAACAAAAAGAGCGTCCGCACCCCGGGCCGTCTCGAAAAAGTGAAGTTCAACCCCTTCATGAAGAAGCGCACCCTCCATCGCGAAATCCGCTAAATCTCACCCAAGACCGCCATGCAACCGAAGACCAAAGAACGCATGTCCAACTTCCGCCGCGCGAATCGCAAGATGCCGCGCCGCCGCGTGGACATCCCGGTGGAAAAAATCATCTACACCAATCCTGAACTCCTTGCCCGTTTCACCAGCGAATCCGGCAAGCTCATCCCCCGCCGGGTCACCGGTCTCCCCGCCTGGATTCACCGCAAGGTCGTTCGCGAAGTCAAGCGCGCCCGGGCCGTGAACCTCATGTCCTAAGGCGAAGACCGCCCGTGAAGGGTGTTTTTTGATCCGCTTCCCACTGTTGCATCCCGCGGCAGTGGGAAGTTTCATTTCCGGCCCATGTCCGATCTCAAAGACACGCAAAGCGAACTCGACACCCGCCGACTGCCCATCGACCGCGTCGGCGTCCGCAGTCTGCGCTTCCCCATGCGCATTCGCGACCGCGACGCGGCTCTCCAGCACACCGTTGCCACCGTCTCGCTCGCCGTTGACCTGCCTCATCAGTTCAAGGGCACTCACATGAGCCGCTTTGTCGAGATTCTGCACGCCCACGGCACCGAGTTGACCGTCTCCAACATCGTCGCCATGCCGCGCGAGCTGATGAAGAAGCTCCATGCCGACAAGGCGCATGTCGAGATGCGCTTCCCCTATTTTCGCGCCAAGAAGGCACCAGTATCCGGCGCGGAGGGCCTGCTGGACTACGGCGTTGTTTTCGAGGTGAACGCTGACGCCGCCGAGACCGACTTTGTGCTCACCGTGGAGGTGCCCGTCACCACACTCTGCCCCTGCTCAAAGGCCATCAGCGCCCGCGGCGCCCACAACCAGCGCGGGACCGTCACACTCGCCGTGCGTTTCTCCGAGCCAGTGTGGATCGAGGATCTCATCGAACTCGTCGAAGCCAGCGCCAGCAGCGAGTTGTACAGCATTTTGAAACGCCCGGACGAAAAGCACGTCACCGAGGCCGCCTACGACAATCCCGTTTTTGTGGAAGACCTCGTGCGCAATGTCGCCATGAAGGTCAAGGCGCATCCCTCCATCACCTGGTTCCGGGTTGAGGCGGAGAATTACGAATCCATCCACAATCACAACGCGTGGGCGGTGATTGAAAGCCCATCCTCTTCATGAGTCACGTCACCGCTGTTCTTCGCACCGACGAGCCGCCGCTCATGCACCAGGCGGTCGAAGAGGCCGTGCGCCTCCTGAAGGAAGGCGAAGTCGTGGCGCTGCCGACAGAGACGGTCTACGGCCTCGCCGCGAACGCGCTCGATCCGGACGCTGTGATGAAAATCTTCGAGGCAAAGGAGCGTCCGACCTTTGATCCGCTCATCGTTCATCTGCCGCACAAAAACCGACTCGACCTCGTTGCCGACGTGCCGGAGGGAATCGCGCAAACGGTCAAGCAGCTCACCGAACGCTTCTGGCCAGGGCCGCTGACGCTGTTGCTGCCGAAGAAACCCATCGTGCCCGACATCGTCACCGCCGGTCTCCCCACCGTGGCCGTGCGTGTGAGTTCGAATCCGATCTTTAGAAAAGTCGTCAGCGCCTTCGACCAGCCTCTGGCCGCGCCCAGCGCGAACCGCTTTGGCTCGATCAGTCCCACCTCCGCCAGCGCGGTCCTTTCGGAGTTGGACGGCCGCATTCATCTGATCGTGGATTCCGGGGCCAGCCTCTACGGTCTCGAGTCCACCATCATCAAGATCGAACCGGGGCCGCCGAAGCCGCTCATCACCATCGTGCGTCCGGGGCCGGTTACGCCGGAAGATTTGAAGGCCTACGGCAAGGTCAAGGTCGCCATTCGCAGCGTTATTGACGGTCCGGCAGAGTCGCCCGGTCAGCTCGCCTCCCACTACGCGCCGCGGACTCCGCTGCGCCTGCTTGAGCGTCCCTCCGATTTTGTGCCCGAACCCGGCAAGCGCTACGCCCTCATGAGCTACCGCGGAGAGGAAAAGGACGGCTACCTGCATCTCGCGGATTGGGAGGAGATCATGATGCTCAGCCCCGGCAAGGGCAAGCTGCCAGAGGCCGCCGTGCGCTTCTTCCATGTCCTGCGCCGACTCGATGAACTCGGCGTGGACGAAATCATTGCGGAACCGTTGCATGAACACGGCATGGGAATCGCCATGATGGACAAACTGCGGCGCGCTAGCGTCCGCTTTGCACCATGAGCGACGAAAAGAAAGACACCGCCTCCCAAGCACGATCCACCGGGGTCGTTTCCATCGCCATTCTCTGCAGCCGCGTGCTCGGTCTCGTGCGCGACCAGATGCTGAACGGCTTCTTCGGAGCTGCTTTCACCGGCATCTTCACTGCCGCCTTCCGCACGCCGAACATGCTGCGCGATCTTTTCGCCGAAGGCGCCCTCTCCACAGCCTTCGTCACGACCTTTTCGAAAAAGATGAAGACCGAGGGCGATGACGCGGCCTGGGTGCTCGGGCGGAAGATGATCTCGCTTTCGATGTGGTTCATGACGCTCGTCGCCATCGCCGGCGTGGCGCTGGCGCCCATTCTCTTTCGCATCCTCACGCCCGGCCTGAGCGAGGAGGCCAAGGTGCTCGGCACCTGGCTGGCGCAGATCATGTATCCCTTCATCGCGCTCGTGTCCGTCACCGCGCTGGTGATGGGCATGCTGAATTCGAAGAAGGTTTTTTTCATTCCCGCCGTCGCCTCCGCCTTCTTCAATCTGGGCTGCATCCTCGGAGGTGTGATCCTCGCCTGGCTCATTGATCCCGGGTTCCGGCACGGTCAGGTGAGTGAAAAGGGTCTCACCGGATTTGCCATTGGCACCCTGATCGGCGGTGTGCTGCAGCTCGCCGTGCAGCTGCCTTCGTTGCATCGCGTGGGCTTCCGTTTCCGCTTCGACTTCGGCTGCAAGGATCCCGCCGTGAAGGAGGTGCTGCACCTCATGTGGCCGTCCATGCTGGCCGCCAGCGGCACGCAGGTCGCCGTGCTGCTGAATTCCATCTTCGCTTCCTTCACCGAAGGCCGAGAATCCTCGCTTGCCTGGCTGGCGAACGCCCAGCGTCTGCAGCAGCTCCCCCTCGGCCTGTTCGGCGTCGCTGTCGCGACGGTCACGCTGCCCATGCTCTCGCGCCTCGCCACGGAGGGCATAACACCCGCGTTTCGCGGAGCGCTGGCGAAGGGGTTGCGCCTTGTGCTCTTCCTCACGCTGCCCTGTGCCGTCGGACTTTCGCTGCTGGCCCGCGAAATCATCTCCGTCATCTTCGAGCACGGCAAATTCACTGCCTACGACGTGGCCAACACCGCCGCGCCACTACAGGCTTATGCGTTCGGCCTCATTTTCTACGCCGCCATCAAGGTGCTGCAGCCAGCATTTTACACCATCAATCGCCGCTTCATCCCGATGATGGTCAGCCTCGGCGTCATCGTCTTCACGGCCGGCGTGAATTCCATCACCGTCTTCGTGCTGAAGTGGGATCACACCGCGCTGGCCTGGGCCACGGCCACCGGACTCGCACTGAACTTCCTCACGCTCTATCTCTGCATGCGCCGGTTCGCTTCCGGTTTGGAGACGCGGTTTCTACTCCGCTCTCTTCTTCGGCTTGCCGCGGGCATTGCCGTCATGTCCGTGGTCTGTCTGTCTGCCAAATACACTCTCATGGCCGACTGGGCGCAGTTCAGTCTGATCGCCCGTTGCGCAGCGCTCGGCGTCACCATCAGCGCCGCCGCCGCCGCCTACTTTGCCGTTACCAAGGCTCTGAAGGTGGAGGAGTCAGGCGAGTTTCTTTCGATCCTCGGCCGTCGTTTCGGCAAACGGTAGGCGGGCCTGATCCTCCTTAATGCAAGTCGTAAGCTGCCTTGGGACTTACTTGTCGTCGCCGGGTAGATCCTTTTTCCCTTCGAGGACTTTGTCCACGAGGCCGTATTCAGCGGCTTGCGCGGCGGACATGTAATTGTCGCGGTCGGCGTCGCGCTCGATCTGTTCGACAGACTTGCCGGTGTGATGAGCGAGGATGCGGTTGAGGCGCTTCTTCAGGTTGAACATGTATTCGACTGTGCGCTCAACGTCAGACGCGGTGCCGCGTGCGCCGCCGGAGACCTGATGAATCATGATGTCAGAGTTTGGCAGGGCGTAGCGCTTGCCCTTGGTGCCCGCGGCGAGAAGCACGGCGCCCATGGAGGCGACGAGGCCGATGCTGTACGTGCAGACGTCGCAGGTGAGGAACTGCATCGTGTCATAGATGGCGAGACCGGCCGTGACGCTGCCGCCGGGGCTGTTGACGTAGATGTTGATGTCCTTCTTCGGGTCCTGCATCTGCAGGAACAAAAGCTGGGCGATGATGATGGAAGCCATCGTGTCATTCACCTCTCCACCGAGGAAGATGATGCGATCCTTCAGCAGGCGGGAGTAGATGTCGTAAGCGCGCTCGCCGCGGCCTTCGGATTCGATCACGGTCGGAACCATGTAGCTGGAGTGCGGAGCGATGACGGAGGGGAAATCAGAGTTCTGGCTGGGGGTCATGAGGTCGGAATGAAGAGGTTGCGGGAGGGGTTGTCAATGCGACGGCCCGCACGAAGGCGGAATTCGCAATGACTTGGTGATAAAGTCTACGCCGCTGACGGATCGCCCGGCACAAATCTGCTTCTGGGGCGAGAGCGTTCACGTCGCAGCCTTGGCCGCGCGCTGCTTGCGCCGGGCGACAACGTCGTCGCGTTTGATCCGCACACGCGTCGCGTCATTCACACGGCCCTGGGTGATCAGATCCTTCTCGAGAGCCGTGAGCACCACGATGTAGCGGTCGTAGAGGGGAAGGGAGTTGGCATCCTTTTGCTGCGAGTAGGTCTTCTCGGTCGTCCGGTAGGTGTTACGGAGCTGCACCACGCTGCGGTGCAGGCCGGCGGGGTCGATGGATGGCATGAACTTGTGCGTGGCAAAGCGCGTTTTTTCATCCCGGAGCGAGATGGCTTCATCGAGCCTACCGCCGCTGGTGGCCGCGGAGATGGCGCGGTCGAGCGCGGTAAGGTAGGCGGTGCCCAGAGTGGCCATCTGGTCGGCGTAGGCGGTGTTCACGTCGCGTTCAAAGGCGCTTTGAAACTGGGATTCGAGCGTGGCGAGCCGGTCGTTGATGGATTCGTTCGAGGTGGTTGAAGTGGGGGGCGCAGGCTGCGAGGCGGGAGGGCTCACCTTCGGAGGCGTGGAGGCTGGGGCGCTCGTCGTCGTTGGTGTTGAGGATGTCGAGGACGAGGGCAGGGTGAAGTTGGGCGCCTTCGAGGGTGTGGACGACCCCGGGCTCGCATTGTCGAAGGGATTGGGAACGGTCGCCGAGCTGGCCGCCACTGTCGTTGTCGGGGAAGTCGGCGACGAGGAAGAGGGGTCTTGTTGGGTGGCTTTGGGCATCACGGACCAGATGCCGACACCGAGAAACACGAATGCGGCGACGACGTAAATCAGCGACGAGGCATTGGAAGAAGATGTGGCGGGTCGCGGAGGTGGTGGCGGGGGCCGCGACGCTGCCTGTCGCTGGGAGGCGGACCCGGTTTGGCGACCGGACGGAATCACCGTGCGGGCCGTTGTCTGTTTTGGAACGGCGGCGGTGGATTGCTTCCCCGGTGCGGCGTAGGGCGTGGTCAGGATCACGTCGAGATCCCGACGTATTTCCATGCTGGACTGGTAGCGTTCCTCACGGTCATGCTCCAGCGCCCGCTGTACGATGGAGTCGAACCTCGGATCGATGTTTTGGAACTTCTGCGAGGGCATTCGGAACACGCCACGGGGAATGTCGCCCGTGAGCATCTGGTAGAGCATCACGCCCACGGCGTAGAGGTCAGCCCTACCGTCCACATCCGAGCCAAGCGTCAGTGTTTCGGGTGCCAGATAATCCGGCGTGCCCATCGCCATCCCCGTCTGGGTGAGGCCGGAGTTCGCATTGTTCGTCGTCAGTTTGGCGAGGCCGAAGTCGGCCACCTTCACTCTGCCGTCGGCATCGATCAGGACGTTGGACGGTTTGATGTCACGGTGGACGATCCCATTTTTGTGGGCGTAGGCCAGGGCGTCGCAGAGGTGCGCCGTCACGGCCAGGGCGTGCTCGACGGGCAGGCGTCCCTCTCGCGCGATCATTCGCTGCACGTCCGTGCCGTCCACATACTCCATCACGAAATACAATTGCCCGTCCGTGGTCTGGCCGAAATCGTAGACGCTGACGATTGCGGGATGGTTCATGCGCCCCATGAGCCGGGCCTCGTTCTTGAAGCGTTCAGCGAACGCGGCATCCTGCTCTTCGATGGCGGGCGGCAGAAGCTTGATGGCCACTGGCCGCTCCAAACTGGTCTGGATGCCCCGATAGACGGCTCCCATGCCGCCCCTGCCGATCAGGCACTCCACCTCGAACTGCGGCAGCATCCGCTGCAACTCTGCCGGGCTGGGTGGCTCCCAGCGCCATCCGCCGCCAGTCGTCCTGGGCGGGGGAACGGTATCGGATGGGTCACTCATATGATCAGTCGGTAGGTGAAATGAGTTCCGCAGATAGCGGAAACCCCGCCAGTGTTATGAGAATTCACGCGAAAGCACAAGCGTCTCATCAAGGAAATGCGCCGCGGGTTGATTTCGGTTACAGACTCGACTAACTCCGCGGCGCATGAATGAAAGTCTGAAGATTCTGAGCGGCTCCGCTCACCCCACGCTCGCACAAGCCATCGCCAAAAACCTCAACACGGAGCTTTGCGCCGCCGAACTCACGACCTTCCCGGACGGCGAGACTTTCGTCCAGATTCACGAGAACATCCGCGGCAGCGACATCTTCATTGTCCAGCCCACCTGCCCGCCGACGAACCAGAACCTGATGGAACTGCTCATCATGGTGGACGCCGTCCGTCGTGCCAGCGCGGCCCGCATCACCGCCGTGTTGCCGTTTTTTGGCTACGCGCGCCAGGACCGCAAGGACCGTCCGCGCGTCCCGATCACGGCCAAGCTCGTCGCGAACCTCCTCGTCGCTGCCGGCGTGCATCGCGTGCTCACCGTCGATCTTCATGCCGGACAGATTCAGGGCTTCTTCGACATTCCGGTCGATCACCTCTACGCCGCTCCCGTGCTCATGAAGACCATCCGCGAGCGGGGGCTGGAGGATCTCGTCGTGGTTTCGCCGGATGTCGGCGGCATCAAAATGACCCACGCATTCGCCGAAGGCCCTTGGTGCGCCAATGGCGATCGTCGCGAAAAACCGTGTCAGCGCCGAGGAAGTCGAGGCTCACAGCACGTCATCGGTGACGTCGACGGCAAAAACGTCCTTTTGGTTGATGACCTGACCGAAACGGCCGGCACCCTCACCGCCGCCGCCGATCTGCTGCTGAAACACGGCGCCAAGAAGATTTATGCGGGTGTTTCCCACGCCGTTCTCGGTGACAAGGGCCGCGAGCGCATCGCGAAATCCCCCATCGTCGAACTGCTGGCCACCAACTCCACCCCGCAGGCCGTCGGTGAAAAAGTGACCGCTCTGGACATCTCGGCGCTGCTGGCGGACGCCATCGCCCGCATTCATGCCAATGAGTCCGTCACATCCCTGTTTGACACACGGGGGTAGGCGTGTATTCTCCGCGCCCTTTTTCCAAAACCTACACTTCCCACTCGGGACCCGACCATGGCCAAAATCCTCGATCTCCAGGCAGAACAACGCACCGTCTCCGGCACCAGCGCAGTCAAGCGCCTGCGCAAGTCCGGCATCGTTCCAGCCGCCCTTTATGGCCGCAAGGCGCAGCCGACCAATCTTCAGGTCAATGCCAAGACTTTTTCCAAGCTTCTTGAAGGCAGTGCTTCGGACAACATCCTGGTCTCTCTGAAAATCGAAGGCGCTGCCGAGCAGCTCGCCCTCGTCCAGGAAGTGCAGCACGACTACCTCCGCGGCGGCATTCTCCACATCGACTTCCACGCTGTGGTCTCCGATGAAGAAATTCACGCTAACGTCCCCGTCATCACCGTCGGCGAATCCCCCGGCCAGAAGCTCGGCGGCCTCATCGAATTCCTTCACCACGAAGTCGAAGTTCACTGTCTGCCGAAGGACCTTCCGGAAAACATCGAAGTGGACATCAGCGAGCTGCAGCTCGGCCAGGCCGTTCACATCGGCGACATGAAGTTCCCTGAGCGTGTGACCCCTCGTCTCGCCGCTGATGTCGTCATCATCATGTGCGTCGAGCCCAAGGTGGAATCCGCTGCCGCCGAAGCCGCTCCCGCCGCTGCTGATGCCGCCGCTGCCGCCCCCGCCGCCGACGCGGCGAAGAAGTAACCCCGCGCTCTTTTGTAGGATGTGGCTTCCGGGACGGATTCAAAGAGCAGCGGCGTAGGTGCGCCGCGTCTCATCATCGGTCTCGGAAATCCTGGCGACAACTACCGCGATACACGCCACAACATCGGTTTTATGGTCCTGGACGAAATCGCACGACGCCAGGGAGTGGTCTTCCGGGAGGAAAAGCGCTGGAAGGCCCTCGTCGCCAAATTCGCGGGAGGAGTCCTGCTCAAGCCGGTCACCTTCATGAACGAGAGCGGTCGCGCCGCCCAGACCGTCGCCCATTTCTACAAGACCGCCCCCGGCGAAACCCTCGTGGTTTACGACGATGTCGACATTCCGCTCGGGCGCATGCGCATACGCAAGAGCGGCTCCGCCGCCGGACACAACGGCATCCGTTCCCTGATTTCCTCCTTCGGCACCGAGGAGTTTCCGCGTCTGAAAGTCGGCATCGCCCCGGAGGACGGGCGTCCCGCCGGTGACCGCATGGTCGGTCACGTGCTCGGCGCCTTCCGCGCCGAAGAGCAGCCTCTCCTGCAGTCCGTCATCCAGCGTGCCGCGGATGCCGTCATGGCCGCCCTCGAGCGCGGCATGGACGCCGCCATGAATGTCTTCAACCGACAACCCGAACCTCAACCCGCAACCCCGCAACACCCATGAACCGCAAATACGAGGCACTCATCGTGCTCGACACCAAAGGCAAAGAAGAAACCATCGACTCTCTCGTCAGCACCATCAGCCGTGACATGGAAAGCTCCGGCCTGAAGCTTGAGCAGATCGACAACCTGGGCAAACGCAAGTTCCCCTTCAATCCCCGCCACGTCGAAGCCGGCCACTTCGTGAACATCCAGTTCAATGGCGAGCCTTCCGCCCTCGACGCCCTCCGCGCCAAGCTGCGTCTGAACGAAAACGTTTACCAGCAGTACTACCAAAAGCGCAGCGCCTAATCGGCGTTCCCGGAATCCCGAACCGTGCTTTTCATTGCGCGCCTGGTTTTCAGGCGCGTTTTTTTGTCCACAGTTGCAGGTGTTGCTTCTGCTATTGGCCATAGGTATTTCTCGCCAAGTTCGAAACAGAAGGACTGTTGGGTTGCTCACGGCTGCGGTGCCACATAGCTTCATTGCCATATGATCCTCGACACCCTCGCCAATGCCGCCCACTACGAATCGCTGAACTCCCGCTTCGCGAAGGCGTTTGCATTTCTCCGCACGGTGGACGGCACGCAGGCGCTGGGGCGGCATGATCTGGATGGCGATGATTGCTTCGCGCTGGTGCAGACTTACGAGACGAAGCCGATGGAGAAGGCGTTGTTTGAGGCGCATCGAAAGTACATCGACGTGCAGTTCATCCAGAGCGGGCGCGAGACGATCCTGTGGGCGCCGCTGGCGTCGATGAAGGAGGAGACGATGGCCTACTCAGGGGTAAAGGAGGCGGCGCTGTGGAAGCTGGTGCCGGATGTGACGCCGCTGCACATGAGCGCGGGTCATTTCGCCATTTTGTATCCCGAGGACGCCCATGCGCCGTGCATCGAGTGGGAGAAGCCGGAGCAGGTGTTCAAGGTCGTGGTGAAGGTGGCGGTGGAGTAGCATAGGCTTTCCAGCCTGTGATGAACGTCTCCAGGGCACCGGCTAGAAAGCCGATGCTACGCGCGTAGGTTTGCGACCCCCGATGAAGCCGTCTTTTGCCGTTCTCCTTTGTTCCCTCGCCGTGACCGCCCGAGGCGGGGAGGCCGTGCTCACGTTTGAAAAGGACGTGCGGCCGATCGTGAAGGCGCACTGCACGCACTGCCACGGGGAGGAGGAAAAGCCGGAAGGCGGCGTCGATCTGCGCCTGCGGCGGTTCATGGACATGGCGCTCGACGGTGGCGGCCACGTGGTGGTCGCGGGCGATCCGGCGAAGAGCGAGCTGGTGAAGATCATCAAGAGCGGCGAGATGCCGAAGAAGGGCAAGCAGGTGTCGGAGGCCGATCTGGCGGTCATTGAGAAATGGATCGCGCAGGGCGCGAAGACGGCGAAGCCGGAGCCGCTCGTGATGGCGCCGGGGCCAATCATCATGGATGAGGATCGCGAGTACTGGGCCTTCCAGCCGGTGAAGCGCCCCAAGGTGCCGTCGAATGTGGATGCGAAGCAGGTGCGCACGCCGGTGGATGCGTTCGTTCTGGCCAAGATGGGCGAAAAGGGCCTGCACATGGCGCAGGAAGCGGACCGTCGGACGTTGATCCGGCGTGTGACGCTCGATTTGACCGGTCTGCTGCCGACGCCGGAGGAGGTGGAGGCCTTTGTGAATGACAAGTCACCGCTGGCCTACGAACAGCTCGTCGAGCGCCTGCTGGCATCGAAGAACTACGGTGAGCGCTGGGCGCGGCACTGGCTGGATGTGGTGGGTTACGCGGATTCCAACGGCTACTCGGAGGCCGACTCGGTGCGGCCGCAGGCATGGCGCTACCGCGATTACGTGATCCGTGCGATGAACGAGGACAAGCCGTGGGATGCCTTCATTCAGGAGCAGCTCGCGGGTGATGAACTCGCCGGTGCGACGCACGCGGACTTTCAGCAGGCCGTGCTCGATCCGCGGCGCACGGACCAGCTCATTGCCACCGCGTTCTTGCGCATGGCGCCGGATGGCACGGGCGACGGCGTGGACGATGTGAAGCTCGCGAAGAACCAGGTCATCGCCGAGCAGATGAAGATCATGACCTCGTCGCTCATGGGGATGACGGTGGCCTGCGCGCAGTGCCATGATCATCGCTACGATCCGATCACGCAGGCCGACTACTACCGTCTGCGCGCCATCTTTGATCCCGCCTACAACTGGGAGGCCTGGCGTGCACCGGCGCAGCGGCTTTACTCACTTTACTCGCCGGAGGAACGTGCGAAGGCCGCCGAAATCGAAAAGCAGGCGCTGGAGATCAACCGCGAGGCGCAGGCGATGAGCAAAAAATTCCTCGATGAGATCTTCGAGGTCGAGATCAAGAAGGTGCCCGAGGCCGAGCAGGCCGCGTTCCGCATCGCCCGCGACACGCCGAAGGAAAAACACACGCCTGAGCAGAAGGCGCTCATCAAAAAATATCCGTCCGCGCTCGCCACCTACTCGCTGAATCTTTACGACAAGAAGAAGCAGGACATCGTCGATGCGAAGGTGGCGGAGGCGACGAAACTGCGCGCCACGAAGCCGGCGGAAGGTTTTGTGATGGCGCTGATGGAAGTGAAAGGCCAGGTGCCCGCCACCAAGCTCTTCAATCGCGGCGACCATGATCAGCCGAAGCAGGAGGTCACGCCGGGCGAGCTGAGCATCCTCGCCAGTCCGCAGATCGAGCCGTTCAAGCCGGTGCCTGTCAGCAGCGGTTCCACGGGTCGTCGCCTCGCCTATGCGCAGTGGCTCACGAGCGGCAAGCATCCGCTCACCGCACGCGTGCTGGTGAACCGCTTCTGGCTCAATCACATGGGCCGCGGCATCGTGAACACGCCCGGCGATTTCGGCCGCCAGGGCGAGCTGCCCACGCATCCCGAACTGCTCGACTACCTCGCTGATGAGTTCGTGAAGAGCGGCTGGAAGCTGAAATCGCTGCATCGCCTCATCCTGCTCAGCAACGCCTACCGCCAGTCCTCCGCGAACGACGCCTCGCTGCAGGCCGATCCGGACAACAAGCTCTACGCCCGCTTCAAGCTGCGCCGCATTGATGCAGAGACGCTGCGCGACTCCATGCTCGCCGCCACCGGCACGCTGGTGCAGACGAGCTACGGTCCGCCGAGCGGCATCGGCCGTGATCCGCAGGGCCGCGTCGTCACCGGGATCGACAAAGGCACCATCACCGTGAACAAGGTCGATCCCGGCGGCGCCGCCGACTTCCGTCGTTCCATCTACGTGCAGGTGCGCCGTAGCAAACCCGTGACCGTGCTCGACACTTTCGACGCGCCGACGATGAGCCCGAACTGCGAGATGCGCGCACAAACCACCGTGGCACCGCAGTCACTGCTGCTCATGAACGACACCTTCGTGCTCGACAGTTCCCGCCGCCTCGCGGACCGCCTCGAATCCGAGAAGCCCGGCAATCGCGACGCGCAGGTCAAGCGCGCCTGGGAATTGCTCTTCGGCAAACCGGCGACGCAGGCCGACGTCGCCCGCAGCCTCGCGTATCTCGATGAGCAGACGAAGGCGCTCACGCAATACCATCACGACATCCAGCATCCGAAAGGCGTCGTCCCCAATCCGCCGCAGGAGGCGATGGCTAGTCTTTGCCAGATCCTGTGTTCCTCGAACCGCTTCCTTTACGTCGAATGAAACCCGCCCAGCTCTGCTCTCGCCGTCACTTCCTGCATGCCAATGGCTACGGCCTCGGCACGCTGGCGCTCGCTTCGTTGCTGGAGAAAGAGGGTCTGCTCGCCGCTCCGGTGAAACCGGAGAGCTTCGGTGAGATCCGCTACGATCTCGCGCCGAAGAAGCCGCACTTTGAACCGAGGGCGAAGGCGATGATCTCGCTCTTCATGATGGGAGGTCCCTCGCAGATGGACCTGTTTGATCCGAAGCCGATGCTGACAAAGTACGACGGCAAGAAGTTCCCCGGCGAGATCAAATACGACAACCTCGCGCAGGCGTCGTCGAAGTGCTTCGGATCGCCGTGGAAGTTCCAAAAGCACGGCGAGTGCGGCATGGAGATCAGCGAACTGTTGCCGAACCTGAGCAAGGTCGTCGATGAGATCACGCTCATCCGCTCGATGACTTCCGGCGTGAACAATCACGCGCAGGGCCTCTACGCGATGAACGCCGGCCGCATCACCGCCGGACGCCCGGCGCTCGGTTCGTGGCTCACTTATGGTCTTGGCAGCGAAACCGACGAACTGCCCGCCTACATGGTGCTCTCGCATCCGAGCGGCCTGCCGACCTTCAGCGGCGAGCATTTTACCAACGGCTGGCTGCCCGCGTTGTTCCAAGGTACGCTCGTGCGCGCCACCGAACCGCGCATTCTCAATCTCGATCCGCCGCCGTCGCTCGCCGGAACGCCGCAGCAGCGTCAGCTCGATCTGCTGAAGGCGTTCAATGAAGATCATCTCGCGCAGCATCGCGGCGAACTCGATCTGCAGGCGCGCATTTCCAGCTACGAACTCGCCGCGAAGATGCAGACCGCCGCGAAGGAGGCGCTCGACATTTCGAACGAACCTGAATACGTCAAAAAACTCTACGGCGTCGATAATCCGATCACGAAGGACTATGCGACGCGCTGCATCATCGCGCGTCGTCTCGTCGAGCGCGGTGTGCGCTATGTGCAGGTGCTGAATGCGGGTCAGTCCTGGGATCAGCACGGCTCGCTCATCACGTCACTGCCGAAGAATTGCGAAGCCACCGATCAACCCAGCGCCGCGCTGCTCATCGATCTCAAACAACGCGGCCTGCTCGACAGCACCGTCGTTCACTGGGGCGGTGAAATGGGACGTCTGCCCGTGCTGCAAAACGATGCGGGCCGCGAGAAATGGGGCCGCGATCACAACACCTACGGCTTCAGCATGTGGCTCGCCGGCGGCGGTTTCAAAAAAGGCTACGTGCACGGCGAAACCGACGAATTTGGCCACAAGGCCGTCATCGACGAAGTGAAGCACTACGACTACCACGCCACGCTGCTGAAGGCCTTCGGTCTCGATCACACGAAGCTGACCTACAAGCGCAACGGTCTCGCCGCGAGCCTCACCGACAATCAAGGCGCGAAGGTCGTGGACGAACTGCTGGCATAAACTCCGCCTCCATTCCCGCTCGAATCCGTCATGACTTCCCACGTTGATTCGAGCGCCAGAAATCGCTCCTCCTCGTGGAAATGGACCGTGTGCGGCCTGCTGCTGCTCGCTTCGGCGATCAATTACATGGACCGCCAGACGCTGGCGAATGCCGCGGTGCGCATTACGAAGGAGTTTCATCTCTCGCAGGCGCAGTATGGCAACATCGAAGCCGTCTTCGCCTATGCCTTCGCCGCGGGCTCCATCGTCTTTGGCTGGCTAGCGGATCGTTTTTCCGTGCGCTGGCTTTACGCCGTCGTGTTGACGATGTGGTCGCTCGCTGGACTGGCGACAGGCTTTGTTCATAACGAGCAGGAGCTTCTCTGGTGCCGCATGGCGCTCGGCTTTTTCGAAGCGGGGCACTGGCCCTGCGGTGTGCGCGTCACACGTGCGCTGCTCGATGCGCGTGAGCGCTCGCTTGGCAACGGCGTGCTGCAAAGCGGCACCTCCATCGGCGCGATCATCACGCCGCTGATCATGAGCGCCATCATGACCGCGGAACTCGGAAGCTGGCGCCATGCGTTTCAGATTGTCGGCGTGATTGGATTCGCGTGGCTCGTGCTGTGGTTTGCCTTTGTGCGAAAAGCCGATCTCCCAGCGCCGGTGAGAATCGCCGACACTTCGTCCGAAAAGGACACTGATAGCATCTGGGATCTGATCTTCAGCCGTCGCATGCTCGTGATCTTCTTCGTCATCGCCAGCATCAACACCACCTGGCAGATCCTTCGCGCCTGGCTGCCGAAGATCATGCAGGAAGGCCGCGGCTACGCGGAAACGGAGACGCTTTACTTCACCTCGGTCTGGTACATCGCCACGGACATCGGCTGCCTCGGCGCCGGTGCGCTCGCGGTGTGGCTTGGAAAACGCAAGCTTTCTGTGCATGCGGCGCGTGTGAGTGTTTTCGCCGTGTGCGGCATGCTGAGCGCTACTTGTGCGATCACCCCGTATCTCGACAAAGGCTGGGCGCTGCTCGCCATGCTGCTTGTGTCCGGAGCAGGTGCGCTTGGCGTGTTCCCGCTGTATCACGCCTTCACGCAGGATCTCTCCGCGCGACATCAGGGCAAGATCACCGGCATCGCAGGCGTCGTCGCGTGGGTGCTGCCAGCTCAGGCGCAGAAGTTCTTCGGCAAGCTCGCCGATCTCACGCATTCCTTCGATCAAGGGCTCATCCTTGCCTCCTTTCTTCCGCTGATCGCCACGCTGCCGTTGTGGCTGTTCTGGGAGAAGAAATCGAATCCACCCACCACGCCATGAGTTCGATCACCCGCCGTTCCTTCCTGCTCAGTTCCACCGCCGCGGTCGTCGCGGGCGCTGCGCCAGCGTCCCCCCGCAAAAAGATCGCGCTCATCGCCACCGTCGTGTTCGAGAAATCACACGCGCAGCATTTCATCGACCGTTTCGCGTTCGGCTACGCCTGGGCAGGCGGATGGCGGAAGCCCGAGGTCGATCTCGTCTCGCTCTACGTCGATCAATTCCCGGACAACGATCTCGCCCGAGGCCGCTCGGAGCGTTACGGCATTCCGATTCACAAGAGCATCGCCGACGCGCTCACGCTTGGCACTGACAAGCTCGCGGTCGATGGCGTCGTGATCATCGGCGAGCACGGCAGCTATCCCGAGAACGAAAAAGGCCAGACGCTTTACCCGCGCTATGAGTTCTTCAAAGAAGTCGTGAAAGTGTTCGAATCCAGCGGACGCAGCGTGCCCGTCTTCAACGACAAGCATCTCTCCACCGATTGGAAACACTGTGTCGAAATGGTTGCCGACGCGAAGCGTCTGAACTTCCCCTTTTTCGCCGGCTCATCCCTGCCCGTGACGCGTCGTCTGCCTGCCATCGATCTGCCATGGGGCACACCGCTGAGTGAAAGCGTGGCTGTGGGCTACGGCGGCGTCGAGAAATACGACTTCCACGGCCTCGAAACCGCGCAGTGCATGTCCGAGCGTCGCAAAGGCGGCGAAGTCGGCATCAAGAACGTCCTCGCGCTTCGTGGCGACGCGATGTGGCAGCACGCCGCCGGTTTGAAACAAACGCAGCGACTCCTCCTCGCCGCCTTGAGCCGCAGTCACACGCTGCCCGTGAAGGAAGGCTATCCCACCGAGGCCCCGAGTTTCGAGTGGGCACGGAAGAACTTCCCCGACGCCTACGCCTACTTCATCGAGCACCGAGACGGCTTCCGCACGACGCTTTTCATGCTCGGCATCCGCGACTTCAACTACGCGGGGCTCAACAGCGAAACCGGCGAGATCACCTCCTGCCAGATGTTCCTGCCGATGCCGACCTCCGTCGCCACCACCGCCGACTTCTTCAATCCGCTTGTCCATCACATCGAGCGCATGGTCCTCGACAACCGCGTTCCGTATCCCGTCGAGCGCACGCTGCTCACCTCCGGCATGGTCATCGGCGCCGTCGAGTCCCTTTATCGCAGCGGCAAAGTCTTCGAGACATCCGAGATGGAAGTCCGCTACACCGCGCCGAAGGAATCGACCTTCTGGCAGGACTGATAGCTACCATTTCTCACGTATGTGCTGTCATGCGCCTTTTCTGCATCGTGATGCTCTGCTTCGCCTCGGTGACGATGGCGCAGGATGCGGCGTTCTTTGAAGCCAGGGTGTTGCCGTTGCTGAAGCAGCGATGCTTCGAGTGCCATTCGCACGAAAAGAAGATCAAAGGCGGGCTGGCGCTGGATTCGAAGTCCGGCTGGGAAAAAGGTGGCGAGAGCGGGCCGGCGATCGTTCCCGGCAAGCCTGAAGTGAGTCTGCTCATCAAGGCGCTGAGTCATGCGGAGAAGGATCTCAAAATGCCGCCGAAGAAGATGCTGCCATCCGCCGAGATCGCGGTGTTGACGGAGTGGATCCGTCAGGGGGCGCCTGATCCACGCGTGATGGAAGTCCAGGCGACCGAGCTCGTCGTGGACGATGCCTGGGAAGTCGAATTTCAGAAGCGGCTCGACTGGTGGAGCCTCGAAACCATGCGTCAGTCGGAAACGCCAATGGTGAAAGACACAGCGTGGTCGGGTGAGCCCGTGGATCAATTCGTGAAGGCCGCGCTCGATGCCGCGAAACTCACGCCTGCACCACCCGCCGAGACGGAAGCCCTGCATCGCCGGCTTTCGTTCGTGCTCACCGGATTGCCACCGGTGGCGCATGCGCGTCCATCCTCTTATGAGGAGTTCGTCGATGCCTTGCTCCGCAGCCCGCACTTTGGTGAACGATTCGCCCGGCATTGGATGGACGTGGTGCGTTACACGGACACCTACGGCTACGAATGGGACAATCCGGCCAAGGGCGCCTACGAGTATCGCGACTACCTCATCCGCGCCTTCAACGACGATGTCGGATTCGATCAGTTGCTGCGCGAGCAGCTCGCCGGAGACCTTCTGCCCAAGCCGCGCATCAACACCGCATCGCAGACCAATGAAAGTCTCATCGGTCCGATGTTCTACCACATGGGCGAGCATCGCCATGGCAGCAGCCTCATGTTCAACGGCATCCATCAGGAGATGGTGAACAACAAGATCGACGCCTTCTCGAAGGCTTTCCTCGCCACCACCGTCGCCTGCGCACGCTGTCACGACCACAAACTCGAAGCCGTCTCGCAGCGCGACTACTACGCGCTCGCTGCCATGTTCACGACACCGCGCTGGACCGCGCGTGTGATCGACGCACCGGCGAAGAACGACACGGCCATCGCCCGGCTCAAGAAACTGCGCTCAGCCATTCGTGGTGAGATGTCGCGACGGTGGGCGAAACCGTTGGAAGCATCCGCATTGAAGGATTGGGCGAAGTCGCACGATGCGACGCTGAAAGGAATTGGTGCGCCGCTTGCTGCGCCGGATCAGCTTTCCCAACTCGCCACCGAATGGCGCAAAAGCCGTGAGGCGGCCCAAAAAGCCAACGCAGCCTTCAAGCCGCTCACACCTGAGCACTGGGTATTCGAGGGAGCTGGTTTCGAGCATGGTCATGTCGAGGATGGAACGCCTCTGATTGCACTCGACGGAGAGAAGGTTGTGGATCGACTGCTGCCACAGGGATGGCACTCGAATGCATTGTCGTCGAAACTGCCGGGCAGCCTGCGTATGCCACCGGAGCATCTCGTGCCGGGGAAGTTTGTGAGTCTTAACCTCGCGGGTGGAGAGTTTGGCGGGCAACTCGTTGTCGATGACCATGCGTTTCAAAACGAAACCATCACGATTTACACCAACACCGAGCCCGCGTGGAAATCCTTTGCCGATGCGCAACTGAAGAACGGAGTGCAGCAGGTGACAGTCGAGTTTTGCACCTCATCTTTAAACCCAAATTTTCCGCCGCGCACCGGCCTGGCGAAGGGACTCAAGAACAACGACTTTGGCTACGACAAGCGCAGCTGGCTCAGCGTCACCGGCATCGTTTCACACGAAACCGCCGGCACGCCGCAGGATGAGCTGGATGCGTTCGCAGGTCTGTATGAAGCCAATGCTGCGTCTGATCCGTGGGAACGCATTGCGTCATGGTTCAACGCGGCGATTCGTCGTTGGTGCTCCAACAAGGTGCGTGCCGGAGATCGCCAGGTGCTCGACTGGCTGCTGGCAAATGGTTTGCTGCCGAACAAGGCCGAATCCGGCACCAAGCTCGCTGAACTCGTGACTGAATATCGCCGGGTGGAGGCCGCGATTGCGTTCCCTCGAACCGTGATCAGCATGGATGAGCGCGAGGTGACACATGCGAAGTATCCGCTCAACGTGCGCGGCAATGTCGATGCACCGGGAACGCTGGTGGAGCCTGCTTCGCTGAAGATGCTCCATGGCGAACGAGTCGACGGTCGGCTCGCGCTCGCTGAGTCGCTGCTGCATACCGAGCATCCGCTCACGGCGCGTGTGTACGTCAACCGTGTCTGGCAGTGGATCTTTGGCGCCGGCCTCGTCGCCACGCCGGATGATTTCGGACGCCTCGGAGACAAGCCTTCGCATCCCGAACTGCTCGACTGGCTCGCGCGAGAGTTCATCCGCGAAGGCTGGTCCACGAAGAAACTCGTGCGCCGTCTGGTGCTGAGTCAAACATTCCGCCAGTCCGGCCTGGTCACCGATGTCGCACGCGAACGTGATCCGGCGAACCGTCTGCTGCATCACTATCCGACGCGCCGCCTTGAAGCGGAGGAGATTCGCGATTCGCTTCTTGTAGTTTCTGGCCGCTTCGATCCGCAGCTCTACGGCCGGCCCATTCTTCCGTATCGGACGGCGGAGGATGACAAAAAGCGGCTCTTCAGCGGGCCGCTCGACGGTGATGGACGCCGCTCGATCTATCTGCAGATGTCGATCATGGATCCGCCGAAGTTTCTCGTCGGCTTCAATCTGCCCGACCTCAAACTGCCCACCGGCAGGCGCGACGTCACCAACGTCCCATCACAGGCGCTGATCATGCTGAACGAC
Organism: Prosthecobacter sp.; assembly: GCA_041395065.1. Taxonomy (GTDB): domain Bacteria; phylum Verrucomicrobiota; class Verrucomicrobiia; order Verrucomicrobiales; family Verrucomicrobiaceae; genus Prosthecobacter. The sequence continues at coordinate 48,666 of JAWLBG010000021.1, forward strand.
CCGTTTGTGAACGCCATGGCGAAGCATTGGGCGGGCGAGTTGCTGAAGCGCATGTCTACGACGAGCGCAGACCGGATCGGCCAGATGTTCGAACGCGTGTTCAGCCGGCCACCCCGCGAGGACGAGATGCGGCGCTGGCTCGCCGCCTCGCAGGACTTCGGTGGCGACACCCCCGATGCATGGGAACGCCTCGCTCATGCGTTCTTCAATACGAAGGAGTTCATCTACTACCGCTGACATGACGCGTCACGACCATCGCTTCTGCTCACGCCGCCATGTTCTGGCCGGCGCCTCCGCAGGATTTGGCATGCTGGCACTTCGTGCGATGGCGGGCGTGCCGATGCACAACCGTGCGAAGGCGAAGAACATCATCTTTTGCTTCATGGACGGCGGGCCGAGCCATGTGGACACCTTTGATCCGAAGCCGATGCTCAAGCAGCACGAGGGCAAGCCCATCGGCGAGAGTGCGGTGACCAAGCGTTCGCAGTCGAATGCGAATCGCGTGTGGTTCGGCAGTCCGTGGGAATTCAAGCAGCGCGGGCAGAGCGGTCTGTGGGTGAGTGATTTGTTCCCGCATGTCGCGCAAGTGGCCGACAGGCTCTGCGTCGTGCGCTCGATGGTCGGCGAACTGCCGTTGCATGGTCAGCAGAACCTGTTGCTGCACACCGGGCGCATCCTCGGGCAGGCGCCGAGCTTGGGTGCATGGGTGTCGTATGGCCTCGGCACCGAGAATCACAATCTGCCGGGCTACGTCGTGCTCAACAACGACTGGGTGCCAAACGGCGGGCTTGAGAACTTTGGCAGTTCTTTCCTGCCCGCGAGTCATCAGGCCACGATGGTGCGTGCGAAGGGTGTGCCGGTCGACAACATCGTGCCACATGACGCGGCGGCCGTTCAGCGACGAAAACTTGCGTTGCTGGCCGAGCAGGATGCTGAATTCGCCGCCCGTTCGTCCGACGCGCAGGCCATCGAAGGCGCGATCGCCAACTACGAGACGGCGTTTCTCATGCAGAGCGCCGTCCCGGCCATTGCGGACATCGCCAGTGAACCCGCGCATATTCGGCAGCTCTACGGCGTGGATTCAAGCGACGAATACCAGCGTTTCTACGCCACGCAGGCGCTGCGGGCGCGGCGACTCGTCGAAGCGGGCGTGCGTTTTGTCGAAATCACCTGTCCGAGCTTCGACGGCAACAATTCGCCATGGGATCAGCACGGTCAGATCCGGCAGAACCACGCGAAAAACTCGCGCATCACCGACCAGTCGGTCGCCGCGCTCATCATCGATCTCGAACAACGTGGACTGCTGGAGGAGACGATTGTCTTGTGGGCCGGTGAGATGGGCCGCACACCGCACACGCCAAAAGTCACCGACACCTGCGGTCGCGATCACCACGTGAACGGCTATTCCATCTTCATGGCCGGCGGCGGCTTCAAGGGAGGCATGGCGTTTGGTGAGACGGACGACTTCGGCAACGCCGTTGCCAGCGATCCGCTGAACATCCATGACATCCACGCCACGCTGCTGCACCAGATGGGTATCGATCACGAAAAGCTCGTCTTCCGTCACGGCGGTCGCGACCAGCGCCTCACGGATGTGCATGGACGCGTCGTGAGTGAACTGCTGGCTTGAAGGAAGACAGGTTTAGCGGCGTTGATTTCTCATGAAGTCTCTCCTCTTTCTCCTTCTGTTTTCAGCCAGCGCGTTCGCTGCCAAGCCGAACATCATTTTCGTCTTCGTCGACAACTTCGGAAACGGTGACCTTGGCTGTTTCGGGTCGAAGCTTCATCGCACGCCCAACGTGGACAAGCTCGCGACGGAGGGAACGAAGTTCACGAGCTTCTATGTGGCGAGCGGTGTGTGCACGCCGTCACGTGCGGCTTTGATGACGGGGTGTTATCCGCGCCGGGTGAACATGCACATCAGTGCGACAGGCGGTGCGGTGCTGCAGCCAGTGGCGGAGAAGGGATTGAATCCGTCCGAAGTGACGATCGCGGAAGTTTTGAAGAGCGCCGGTTATGCGACGATGTGCATCGGCAAATGGCATCTGGGCGATCAGCCGGGGTTTCTGCCGACGAAGCAGGGCTTCGACGAGTTTTTCGGCATTCCCTACAGCGATGACATGACGAAGGACAAGAAGCCGGACGTCTGGCCGGAACTGCCGTTGATGCGGGGTGAAAAGGTTATCGAGGCACCGGCGGATCGTGATCATCTGGTGAAGCGCTGCACGGAGGAGGCGGTCCGCTTCATTGAAGCACACAAAGAGGGGCCGTTTTTCCTGTATCTGCCGCACACGATGCCGGGTTCGACCACGCATCCGTTTTCGAGCGAGAACTTCCGCGGCAAAAGCGCGAACGGCGAGTATGGCGACTCGGTGGAGGAACTCGACTGGAGCACGGGCGAGATCATGGAGACGCTGAAGCGGCTCGGGCTTGAGGAGAACACGCTGTTCGTTTGGACGTCTGACAACGGAGCGCCGAAGCGCAATCCGCCGCAGGGCAGCAACGCGCCTTATCGTGGCTGGGGCTACGACACCTCGGAGGGCGCGATGCGCATGCCGTGCATCATGCGCTGGCCCGGTAAAATCGCGGCGGGCGCGGTGAACGATGCGCTGTGCTCCACGATGGACATGCTGCCGACGTTTGCTGCGATCACGGGAGCGAAACCGCCCGCACACAAAATCGACGGGCATGACATCACCTCGATTCTGTTTGATGCGAAGAATACCAAGTCGCCGTGGGATGACGACGGTTTTTTCTACTACCGCATGGAACAGCTGCAGGCGGTGCGGGCAGGGGACTGGAAGCTGTATCTGCCTCTCACCGGGAGCTTCTCCAACCTTCAGCGCAAAGCAGAACCGACGAAGCTGGCGCTTTACGATGTGCGGCATGATGTGAGCGAGGAGCACGAGGCTTCCGCGCAGCATCCCGATGTGGTCGCTCGACTGACCGCGCTTGCCGAAAAGGCGCGTGCTGACATCGGCGATGTGAACCGTCCCGGCAGCGGTCAGCGCGAGGCGGCGATGGTGGAGAAAGCGCAGCCGCTCTTGCCTTGAGGGCTCTGCTCGCTGAGTTGAGGCATGACCCGGGGCAACCGCTCGCTCATCATTCTCATTCTTGTCATTCTCGCCGGGATCATCGTGCCGTTTGTGATCTGGGGTGCTGCGTTTGACAAGACGCTCAGTCTCGAAGGTGCGCGGCAGTGGATGGAGGGTTACGGCGCGTGGGCATGGGCGGCGGGCATTGTGCTGTTGGTGGCGGACATCGCGCTTCCGGTGCCTTCGACGGTGGTCATGTCGGCGCTGGGATGGATGTACGGCTGGTGGCTGGGCGGGTTGATCGCCGCCGCAGGCTCGATGCTTTCAGGGGCAATCGCGTATGTGGCATGCCGGTGGCTGGGTCGCGGTGCAGCGCGCTGGATTGCAGGGGAGGAAGGATTGCGGCGTGGCGAGGAGATCTTCGAAAAGCGCGGCGGCTGGCTGGTGGCGCTGTCGCGCTGGATGCCGGTGCTGCCGGAGGCCGTGGCGTGTCTTGCGGGACTGTCGCGAATGAACGCGCGCGTCTTTTTCCCTGCGCTGGCCTGCGGTTCGCTGCCGACTGGCTTTGCCTTTGCGGCGATCGGCCATCTCGGTCAAAGCGAGCCGGGATGGGCGATGGCCCTGAGCTGTATCGTGCCTGTGCTGCTGTGGCTCGGAGCAGCGCGCTTTCTGAAGCGCTAGCGCATTTCCTTCAACCCTGCGGATGTCGCCGCCGAGCGAGCGAGACGCATCATCTCACGACGTGCGAGCCACAAGCCCAGTGGGGTTAGGATCAGAGTTGCGAGGGTGCCCACCACGCCAATCACCAGCAGATGCCGGGTCGTCATCATCAATCCGGCGATGACGAACCAGAGGAGCAAGTTCCAGCCCATGCCACGTCGCAGGCGCAGCATGCAGCGCACGCGGGTGAGGCAGCGGCATTCACCATGATACTCGGTGACGCTGATCCATGCGCGTGAGACTCCCGCCCAGGGCCATGCTTCGATGTCAAACCAGCGCCAGCCGTCGTCGTCCCGCTGCACGGTATGCGTGCGGTGCAGTGTGGCGCGCATTTCGCGCAGCCAGGAGTCCCGGGTGACATCCTGCTCGCTCCAGAACCGGAGAGTGGCGAGCGGGATCGATTTTTTGTAGGGCATGGCAGGCGGCACGATTTCCGGCAGCAGCGGATGCCTGCTGGGCCGGGCACCGAGGCTGATCATGCCGCGCAAGCGTGCCCACTCGCGCACCACGGGTTGCAAAAAACTGAGCCAGGCAATCAGCAGCCGATCCGTCGCACCTCGCATGCCGGCCGCCGCCGCGTTCCGCGAGCCCGTGCGCCACGCGGATCCCAGCGCAAAAATCAAAACGCCCGCGGCGAGCCATGTCTGCCGACATGCCAGAGCCGTCAACATCAGCGCGATCCACAACAATCCGGTGAACGTGTCCCACCAGCGGTAGCCCGACGACGCGTAGATGACCTGGAAGGCCCCGAGTCCGTAAGGGCCGTGAAAGATTGTCCCTTCTTGGGGGCGCTCGGCCGGCTGTCCGTCACCGTAGATCCCGCCACGCCACCGTGCGCCACCCAGCATGCCGAAGCGGTCGGGATGTGTCTTCATCAGCAGCGCTTCGGCGTGACCATAACCGATCTGCTGTTTCAAATAGGCCTGAATCGTGAATCGCCGATGATGCCACACCATTGCGCCCGGCACAAAGACCAGCCGTCCGCCCGCTTCGCGCAGCAGCCGCCAGCATACGTCAACGTCGTCGCCGGCCGCCATGAACTCAGCACGAAAGCCGTCAATTTTCTCGAGGGCGTTCTTGCGGATGGCCAGATTGCAACCCGGTAGATGTTCGGCTTCGACATCATTGAGCAGCACGTGGGCTGGGGCGCCGGGCGCGGCCGCCACCAGACGTTCGGTGCGGGAGCGGGGCGGCGGCGGGATGTTCGGCCCGCCGGCGGCTACGACATCCGTCTGGGTGAATGCGTGGCTGAGGTGCAGCAACCAGTCGGGATGCGCGATGCAGTCGTCGTCCGTGTAGGCCAGCACCGATCCGGTGGCCAGTTCCATGCCGCGATTTCGTGCCACGCTGAGTCCGGCGTGCTCCTGGCGGTGGTAAATGATGCGGTCAAAGTCCCGCGCGATTCTTGCGGTCTCGTCGGTAGAGCCGTCGTCGATCACCAGCACTTCGAAATCGGGATAGTTCAAGGCCGTGAGTGACTCCAAGCAGGCCCGCAGCGTAGGAGCGCCGTTGCGGGTGCATACAATCACGGAGATGCGCGGCGCGTTTTCGGGGGCCTGCAGCGTGGTTTGCAAATCACGCGACACGGCGCATGCCGGGCGCTCGTGTCGTTCGCTATCCACGATGCCAAACTGCCATCCGGTCACCTCCCGTCCGCCTCGGTGCCACTCGTCCGTGTAGGCAAACCACACGCTGCCCGCCGCTCCTGTGCTCAGCAGGCAGTCGTGCTGCCAGCGCATCAACTCCGCCTGTCTCTCCGGCGTGTTCGCCTTCACATCCAGGCCGAATTCGCTGATTAGCAGCGGTTTGTTTCCAGCGAGATTTTGCAACCGCGCCAGGGTGGCCGTGAAAGCCTCGCGCGATTCCAAGTAAACATTGACTGCAAGAAAGTCCGCGTTGCGGGGGATGAGATACTCCGTGGACGGATAGGTGGCGTAGCTGATGAGCGTGTGAGGGGCATGATGGCGGGCGATTTCGATCAGCCTCTCGACGAAAGCCCGCACCTGCGGCGGCCCCATCCAGCGCACGAGCGTCTTTTCGATTTCGTTGCCCACGAGGAGTGCGGCGACACAGCTCTCTCCGCCCAGTTGCGTCGCGGCATCGGCGATGCGTTTCTCGATCTCGTTTCGCAGATAGCCGTCGGCGAGAAAGTCCACATGATCCGCCCACGGAATGCCGACGAGGAGTCTCAGACCGCAGGCCTTCACTTCGCGGAGCAGTGCCGGGGTGGGCAGGTCGTAGATTCGCACCGTGTTGAAGCCGAGCGAGGCGATGTGGCGCAGGTCGGTCGCAAGTCGTGCGTCCTCGGGGAAGGCCTCGCCGCGAGAGTTCGGCTTGAAGGGACCGTAGCTGATCCCGCGCATGAAAAAGGACTGTCCACCGCTCTCCTCCAGATACTTTCCAGCCACCGCGATTCGCAGGTCCGCGGGTGCGGGCATGGAAGGTGGGGAAGTCGTATCTACGGTCATTCGGGAAAGCTGAGAGTGAAGCAGGGACGCGTCACAGGCCAGCGGGATTCAATGCCCGAGCGTCTCAGACGTTGTCCACCTGCTTTTTCGCCTCGTCATCCGTCGTCTTGCCGACGTCCCTGACCTCCATCTCCACCCAGCCGTCGCCTTCCTTCGCGATTCGGCGCTGATTGATGATGAGGACGATGCAAAGCCCCACAATGGCTGCGGATGCCTCCAGAAAGAACGGTGTGGTGACAAAGGCGAAGAGGTAGGCCAACCCCTGAACGGCCACCTCTCCCGCCGTCTCATTAACGCATGCGAAAACGGTGATGGCCGCGACCATGCCCAGTGTCCACAGCACGGGTTCGAGCCATCCGGCGGACGACGAAGGAGGAGTGGGAGAGGGGTGCGGCATGGGAAGGTCAGTCCACCGGTGTTGCCTTCTTCGCAGAGACAGGAAAATGCACCTGTCGCGGCTTTGCGGCGATGGCTGGCATCGGTTCGGCGGACACGGTCGGGATTTCGTCTTCTTCGACTGGAATTGCTTTCAGCGCTGCGGGTTCGACCTGGCGTTGGAGGTCCGCCACATGCTTTCCCCACATCGCGGTGCCAGCTAGAATGAGGGTGAAAACGGTGATTGCAGCAGGGAGAGGAGAGCGAATGGTCCGCACAGAGTTTGCTGCGGCGGGTTCCGTGATGCGCTGCGCAGGCTGCGTCTTCTCACGCACCCAGGGGCCGTGAGTCTGTGTCAGGTAGCGGTAGTCTCGCGAACCTCCGAAGGCGCCCTCTGGAAGCGTTTTTAGCACGGCGGAAGCATCCACGTCGAGGAACTGACTGTACTGCCGGATGAAGGACCGGGCATAGGTCATGTTGCCGAAGGCGGCGTAGTTGTCGGTCTCCAAAAAACGCAGGCGCTGCGCCGGGATGCGGGTCTCATGAGCTGCGTCTTCGATGGACAACCCGCGCTCTTCTCGGGCCGCAGTGAGCAATTGTCCAATGGTGGCTGGCATGTCGGTTACAGTGGCACCAATGCCGCCGGATGCGATGACTTTTTTCGGGCGTCACCGTCATCCAATGCAGTGAAGCGCGCGATGGCCTGTTGCAGAGTTCTTGTAATCAAGGAAGCCAAATCCTAAGTTGCCACCATGAATCCGATCCACGAGACTCGTCTGAAGATCCGTCGTGAACTCGAGGCGCCTCCGGCACTGCGAAAGTTTGGCAGCGGCTGGATCAGCGGCGTTCTGGGAATGATGTTCGGGCTCGCCTCGCTCGGCTGCGTGATCATGATGCGCTTTCCCGGCGTTTTCACGATGAAAGAGAACGCCGCCCTGATCAGCCATCCCGCCTTCCGCACGGGAATGTTCGTGCTGATGATCCTCGCATTTGGCTTTTCGATGCTGAACCTCATCCTGCGTCCGAGCAAGGCTCTGGGCATGACGGGTATGATTGCCACGCTGCTCGCCGTGACTTTTGGCGGCACCTCCGCCACCGCCGTGGCCCCGGACCTCACGCCGCTTTACTTCGGCCTCGACTTCTTCGTGCTGCGCCTGCTTTTCACCGGTTTTCTCTTCATACCGCTGGAGACGATCTTTCCGCATCGTGCGGAGCAGGGGATCTTTCGTTACGAATGGCGCGAAGACCTCTTCTACTACCTCATCAGCAGCATGATGGTGCAGGTGCTGACGTGGCTGAGCTTTCTTCCGGCACAGACGCTCTTCAAACACACGTCATGGACGGACTTCCGCGTCTGGGTCGCCGCGCTGCCGTTCCTCGTGCAGCTCCTTGCCATCATGTTCCTCACCGATCTGGTGCAGTACTGGGTGCATCGTCTGTTCCATCGCATCCCGGCGCTGTGGCGTTTTCACGCCGTGCATCATTCCGCGCAAAACATGGACTGGATGGCTGGTGCGCGGATGCACTTCCTCGAAATCCTCGTGCTGCGTGGAACCACGGTTTTTCCGATGATCCTGCTCGGCTTCAGCCAGACGGCGGTGAACGCCTACGTGCTGGTCGTTTATCTCTTCGCCACCTTCGCGCATTCGAATCTCGGCTGGCGCCTCGGCTTCATGGAAAAATTCCTCGTTACGCCGCGCTTCCATCACTGGCATCATGGCATCGAGAAAGAGGCCATCGACGTGAACTTCGCCATTCACTTCCCGTTGTTCGACAAGATCTTCGGCACACATCACATGCCGGAAAACGGACGCTGGCCCGAAGGCTACGGCATCGGTGGTCATCCGGTGCCAAAGGGCTACTGGCAGCAGTTTCTCTATCCGTTCCGGCGGAAGTAGTCCGCGAGTCCTCTCGCGGCGAGTTACCGACGATATGGTCTGCCCAATGGACATTCGCCGCGAGGGACTCGCGGACTACGGTCACTCATACTTCAGTTGGGCCGTAGCCTGGCAGTCGTGTTCGGAGCTCACCCGAATCCACCGCGCCTGCACGGCAGGTTCAAAGGCCAGACTCGTCTCTTCGCCGGGTGAAACTTCGCGATGTTGATACGTCACCCACAAGCCGGTGCCAGTGAGGTCGAGTTCGATGTGGAAGCTCACAGGTTCGTTTTGATCATGGCTGAGCGTCAGCGTGCGCTTGTCGTAGGCCCACATGAGATAGGGGTCGCTCTTCTCATCCGCCTTGACCTTCGTGTTCTTCCACGGGCCGCCTTCGCCGCGTGGTTTGCCGAGTTTCCACAGATCATCGATGGCTCCGGCCCAGAGCGCGGCGGTGCCATCGTCACTGCGGATGATGTGCTCGCCTGCTTTCGCATCCGGCTTGATGCCGCTCATGATGAACATGCCGCGATAGCCGCCGTAGTCGGTCACACGGAGATTGTGCGAGCATACGGGGCGGATCTTGGCGAAGCCGTCGGCGTTTTCGGCGGGCAGCTCGAAGAAGGTGCCTGAGGCGCTGAGCATGTCACGTTCTGTGGCGACCTCGCGGCAGATGCGCAAGTCGCCAGCATTCGTCGCGGCGTCGTAGGTCTTGGAAGCACGCGGCAGGCGCCAGCGACGCCCGCGATCATCGACGACGAGCACGCTGGCCTCGTCGAGTGTGATGACGTTCTTCGGAATGGCGACCTTGGTTTGCACCCATTTCTCCGCTGCGGCGTCCTCGACTTTCGTGAGCTTCAAATCGGCTCCCATTTCATAGTAGCCCGCGTTCGTCGCGAAGCTGAGTATGCGCTTGTTTTCACCACGAGGCCGGAACACGCCCGTTTGAGCGTTGTCGTCGCCGATTCGAGCGATGCCGTCGAAAATGGCATCACCATCGGTGCCGCGTGAGTCGCCGTTGGTGAGTGTGATGAGGACGCTGAAGTCCGCGGAGTCTTTTTCGGCCTTCACGCGCAGCCATTCGTCGTCGCCAGTGATTTCCACGCGTTTCGATTCGCCGGTCGCGTGGTCAATGTGCCAGACACTGCAATGCTTCCAACCTGCGACGAGGAAAGGTTCGGAGATATCGCCTGCCTTCACACTGTCATGCAGCCAGACAGCGCCGCTCGCATGGGCTGGGCCGAGCTTGTCGGGCGTGTCGGGGCTGGTGAACCACAGGTTGCTCTGCGACTGTCCGATGCTGTCGATGCCGCCTTTGACTTTGCGTTTGTTGAGGAACTCGGACTTCGCCGAGTCATCGCAGCCGAAGACGAGGCGGTCGTTCCATCGCGTGAAGTCGCCGATGACCTTCAAGTAGGCGCTGCGGGCGCGGATGCCGTTCGTGTTCGCTGCAGAAAACGTCTTTGGGAAGCTCCAGAACGCGCCGTGCATCGTCATCAGCAACTTGTCTTCGCCGATGTCACGAATGCGCGGCCATTCGGTGTTCCAACCGTGCGCGCCATCGTAGCTGTGGCTGACCTTCGGCAGGCGGAATGACTGCCATTTGCCGCCGTCGAGCAACATGAGGATCAGCGATTTCGCATCCCAGCCGATGCTCCACACGGGCGCGTCAGGCTCACTGCCGTGAATGCCGCCGGGGCCGGTCACTTCGGTGAACTGATTCCGGCGCACGAGCTGCCAGTCGCCTTCGCCGAACCATTCGCCAAGCGCTCCGCTCGGCGTGGTGGGATCCGTGAGCACGCGTTTGTCGCGGTCGCCGTTGTTCGCGTAGATCACGCGACCCTGGCTCGAATACAGGCCCTTGCCGTGATAGCCGGGCAGTTGGGACTCGAGATTCGAGAGCGGTGCCTCGACTTCGAAGTCCTTTTTGATCGGATTGCCATCGCGGATGAAATTCTTCACGGCGAGCGTCTTCACATCGACCTCGTAGAGCCCTTCCTCCATCGTGGCGTAGTAGATCTTGCCTGCGGGATCGGTCAGATGCCGCGCATTGCCCGTGAGTCGGCCCGGCATGCGTGAAGGCGGAATGACACGCACGTTGCGCTCGGCGTCGATGGCATACGGTCCGATGAAAAGCTGCTGTGACTCCTCGTGGATCATGCGATTTGCCGGCGTGCCGCCGACGCTTTCTGGTCTGACGATCTGTTTTAGCTCCGACGTGATCTCGTAGAGCTTGTCACTCGATCCGAACGGCAGATGCGGCCCATAGGTGATGACCCACAACCGGTTTGCCCACGGCACCACCGCACCCGTGCCGCACTCGCCTTCGTTGTTGAACATCGCGAGTGACGGATAGATGCCGCTGACGCTGCGAGGCTCCTGCGCGAGCGCGATTCCGGCAAAAAGGGTGAGGGCGAGAAGGTTGAATCTCATCCGGTGAGCAAAGCGAGTTCGCCCGCGCTGGCAACCCGGCCGCGTTATACCAATTTGAAATCGCTTACATGTCCGGCCAAGCTGGCCGATGCCCAAAACGATCACCGCCGATGCCTGGCGAAGCCTCCGCCACGAATGGCTGTGGGTGTATCGCGGCCCCGTGCCAACCTGCGGCGTCTGGTCGGCGGAGATCCCTGTTCCGCCGGGCGTGTTCTTCGTCGAACGCGGCGAAGTGCGCATCCGTGCTGATGGAAATGAAATCGTCGTGCCTCGTGGCCACGCATTTCTGTCCGCGCCCGGGTTGCGCCAGCATTGGTTCGCCGAACACACGAAGCTCTTGTCCGTCGGCTTCCGCAGCAACTGGTCGGATGGAACGCCGCTTCTTCGCAGCGGACTCAATGTTGCACTCAAATCATCGCAACTGCGCCGCGCCACGCTGGAACTCTTCCGCCACGTTCATCGCGGGAAGACATCGGTGACCTATCGCGAAGCCACGCAGCCTGCGGCACTTGCTGTCGTTGATTGGGCGAAACGCGAGGCGGCCTTTACCCGATGGTTCGCCGATTTCCTCGAAACGTTGGGTGACTTCGACATCCAGCCGGAGTTGCCCGCGGGCAAAAGCCGCCGCCGGGTGGATCAGCTCATCGCATGGCTGAATGCGCGGCCGCTCGATCAAACAACGCCGACGCTGCCGCCTGCGTTCCCCTTAGGCATGCGTCGCGCGGAGCAACTGCTCCAGCAGCACCTCGGCGTGGGCCTGCGTGCGTTCTTGGAACGTCGCCGCCTGGAAGCAGCGCGTGAACGCATCGTCACTGACAATGATTCGCTCAAAGAACTCGCCTACACGCTCGGCTTCCGGCACGCTTCGCACTTCACGGCGTGGTTTCGACGGCAGACGGGCGTGTCGCCGTCGGCGTATCGCGCGGGCGGGATGGAGGCGGCATAGCGGTGGCGAGGTGTGCGAGCGCGTCCGGCCCCACGGGCTCTTCGGCCTGCCACGGGAGCCACGCGGTGCGTGTGGCTTGTTTCTCGACGACTTCCTGAATGTACCGGTGCTCGGACTGCTCGCGGCGTTGCAGCAAGGGGGCACACGAGCCGCTGCGGAGCAGGCTTTGATTGATGACCCACGCGTGGGGCTCGATGCGAGCGCGGCGCAGATCGTCCTGAAGCGCGGCGGCCTCGTGCACGGGCGTGGCTTCGGGCAGAGTGACGAGCAAAATGTGCGTAAAGGCCGGGTCGCGCAGTCGCTCAAGCAGACGCAGCACTTCCTCCGGTTGCGTGCTGCGGGCTTGGCGCTCGAGCTCGCGATGGTAGGCCTCGCTGGCATCGAGCAGCAGCAGCGTGTGACCCGTGGGCGCGGTGTCGAGCACAACAAAGCGCTTCGTGCCTTGTCCCACTTCGCGGGCAAAGGCGCGGAACACCGCGATCTCCTCCGTGCACGGCGAGCGCAGGTCTTCTTCGAGCAAAGCGCGGCCCGCGGCGTCCATCTGCGCGCCTTGATTGGCCAGCACCTCGGCGGTGTAGGCGGCGGTTTCGGCGGCGGGATCGATCTTGCTCGTCGTGAGGCCTTCGACCTGCCCGGCGAGCGTTTGCGCGATGTGCGCGGCGGGATCGGTGGTGCTGAGATGCACGCGGTGGCCGCGTTTCGCGAGCAAAACGGCAATCGCCGCCGCGACGGTGGTTTTGCCGACTCCGCCCTTGCCCATCGTCATGATGACGCCGTGGCCCTGCCGCTCGATGTCAGCGACGAGGCTGGCGAGGCTTTGCATGCTTGGCGCGGTCCATTCTGCGAATGCCTCATGCGATTCGACAGTAGCCTCATCCATCAACAGGGCTTTCAATCCGCCGATGCCAAGGATGTTGATGGAGCGCAACGGCACGATGAAGGCCGGCATGCTCTCGATGAAGGCCTGCGCGGCCTGCAGAGCGGCCTCGCCGCGCTTTTGCATCGCCTGCGAAGTGACGTCGGTAGGACAATTCGTTTCAAAGGCTCCATTGATCACGAGGCATTGGTTCGCCACGCCAAGCGCTCTAAGTTCCTTGGACGTGCGCTCGGCCTCGCGCAGCGCGGCGAGCTGCGGGCGGCTCACGAGCACGAGCGTGGTCGCCTTGGCATCGGCAAGCGTGTTCACGGTGGCCTCGTAGATGACGCGTTGCTTTTCCAAGCCGGCCAGCGGGCCGAGGCAGGACGTGCCGCTGGTGTTTTGATCCAAAAACTGGTCCCAGGCTTTCGCGAGACTCATGAGCCGCAGCGTGTGACCGGTGGGCGCCGTGTCGAAGATGACATGATCGTAGTCTTTTGCGGCCTCAGGATCACCGATGAAGGCGGAGAACTCGTCGAACGCCGCGATCTCGACGGTGCACGATCCGGAAAGCTGCTCCTCCATGCTGCGCAGCGCCGCCTCCGGCAGCAGGCCGCGCATCGGGCCGATCAAACGCTCACGATATGCCGCGGCGGCTGCGACAGGATTGATGTTCAGCGCTTCCAAACCCGGCGCACCGGCGATGAGTGTGGGCGCGTTCGTGAGCTTCGTTTCAAGCACCTCGTCGAGGTTCGAAGCCGGGTCCGTGCTCACCAGCAGCACGCGTTTGCCGGATTCAGCGAGCTTCAGCGCCGTGGCGCAGGAGAGCGAGGTTTTGCCCACGCCGCCTTTACCAGTGAAAAAGAGGAAGCGTGTGGCGGTGGTCGGATCAGGCTGGTAACACGGCAGATTCATGACGCAGGCGCCTCCTGTCCCAGCGCGGCGCAGAAGAACGCCGGACGCTCGTCGTGGTTCGGATAACGCCCCTTCATGTAGACCTCCTCGTTCAGGAAGATGAGCGGCAGCACGCCGACGCCCTCTTTTTGCAGCAGGTCCTTCACCACCGGATGCTTCGCAAAGGCCATCGGCTGCTGGCCGAGGTTGTGTCGTTCCACCTGGACGCCCGCGTTGGCGAGCTGCGAAAGCATCGCAGCGAAGTTCACGAGATCGGGATCGACATTCTGCCCGCAGATGCCCGTGGAGCAGCACATGGGCGGATCAAAGACTTGAATCGTTTTCATGGTGTCATGCTCGCCCGCCTTGCCACGGAGGTAAAGAGCACGAAGTGCGCGAAACTTGTTGATTCGCCTCATTATTTGGCGAAATAGCCAAATAGATGCCCGCTCCCAAGAAAAAGCTCGAAGACCGTGCCGCCGTGATCAAGGCGCTGGGGCATCCGTCGCGGTTGCTGGTCGCGGAGGCGCTCATGAAGGGCGAGATGTGCGTCTGCGATCTGAAGGATCTCGTCGGCGCGGACATGTCCACCGTTTCGAAGCACCTCACGCTCATGCGCGAGGCCGGCGTGCTGAACTGCGAGAAGCGCGGGCTGAACATCTACTACTCGCTCGCCTGCGACTGCCTCGGCGACTTCCTTCGCTGCGTGGACAAGCTCGCCTGCGGCGGAAAGAAAACCACCACCTGCTGCTGATTTGCCATGAACATCACCGAATTCCTCGCCCAACTCCGCTCGCACGCGGACAAACCGCTCGCCTTCGTGCTGCCGGACGGCGGCATGATCCCCGCGCACTTCCACATCACCGAAGTCGGTCATGTCACGAAGCGCTTCATCGACTGCGGTGGCACGCGGCGCACGCTGGAAACCTGCCTGCTGCAGACGTGGGTGCACAGCGACGTCGATCATCGTCTCGTGGCCGGAAAACTCGCCACCATCTTTGACAAAGCGGGCGATGTGCTGCCGCATCATGAGCTGCCCGTTGAAATCGAATACGAGGATGGCGTTGTGGCGCAGTTCCCGGTCGAAAGCACCGAGGTCCTCGACGGCGTGCTCGCCTTCCACTGCGGGTGGAAGCACACCGACTGCCTCGCGCGTGGTATTTGTCTTCCCGGCGAATGCTGCACGACGCCAGAACCCACGCTGACAATCCTGCCGCAGACCTGCTGCACACCCGGCTCGAAATGCTGCTGACATGAACAAGCTGCTCTCGGAATTCCTCGGCACCTTCACGCTCGTCTTCGCGGGCACGGGGGCGATTATCATCAATGACGTGAGCGGCGGCGTGATCGGTCACGCGGGCATTGCACTTACGTTCGGTCTCGTCGTGATGGCGATGATCTACACCTTTGGCGATGTCAGCGGCGCGCATCTCAATCCGGCTGTCACCTTGGGCTTTGCGGTGGCACGCCGTTTTGCATGGAAAGACGTTCCGGGTTTCATCGGCGCCCAGATCGGCGGCGCCTGTGTCGCCAGCGGTGTTTTGCGGTTGCTCTTCCCGACGAATGACAAACTCGGTGCCACACTGCCCGCCGGTTCCGCGATGCAGAGTTTCGTGCTGGAATTCATCCTCACCGCCATTCTCATGCTGACGATCCTGCGCATCTCGACGGGTGCGAAGGAGAAAGGCATCACGGCTGGCATCGCTATCGGTGGTGTGATCGCGCTTGAGGCCATGTTTGCCGGACCGATCTGCGGCGCATCGATGAATCCCGCGCGTTCGCTGGCTCCGGCGCTCGTCTCCGGTCATCTCGAACATCTTTGGATCTACCTCACAGCCACTGTGCTTGGCGCGTTCGTCGCCGTGCCTCTCGCGAAAGCTCTCGAACCGAAAGACTCATGAACAAACCCCTCGTCCTCATTCTCTGCACCGGCAATTCCTGCCGCTCCCATCTTGCTGAAGGCCTGCTGCGCCATGTCGCAGGTGACATTCTCGAAGTCGCCAGCGCCGGATCAAAACCCGCGGGCTACGTGCATCCGCTCGGCATCAAGGCGATGGCGGAGATCGGCATCGACATTTCCGCGCACACGAGCAAGCACATGAATGACTTCTTGGATCGCGGCGTCGAGACCGTCATCACCGTCTGCGGCAACGCCGATCAGGCCTGCCCGATGTATCCCGGCCAGCTCAACCGCCACCACTGGCCCTTCGACGATCCCGCCCACGCCACGGGCACCGACGAAGAAATCCTCAATGTCTTCCGCCGTGTCCGCGATGAGATC
The DNA here is from genome assembly GCA_041395065.1 of Prosthecobacter sp. Lineage (GTDB taxonomy): Bacteria > Verrucomicrobiota > Verrucomicrobiia > Verrucomicrobiales > Verrucomicrobiaceae > Prosthecobacter. Next base: position 64,551 of record JAWLBG010000021.1, read on the forward strand.
AAAGCCGTCTTCACCGCCTATGCGGATGGACGGCGTGACGAGATGAAGCGCAAAGAGTAGATTCGACTGACAGTCGAATTCGAATCATCAGAGGCTTCGATTGGCAATCGAAGCTACTTCCCGCTCTTCACATACTCTTCGCGGCTCAAGGTGCCGTTGCCGTCTTTGTCGAACACGGGGAAGCGTTTGGGTGCTTCGTCCGGATCGGGCTGGTTGATGAGGAACTCTTCCATCGTCAGCTTGCCGTCCTTGTTCGTGTCGCGTTTGTCGAAGGCGACATTGCGATCGACCTTCGGCTTCTTGGCGGCCTCCTTTTTGGGCTCGGGCTTGCTGGAGATCTGTGGTTTCGCCTCCGGCTGGGTGGCGAGGATGCCGCGCAGTTCGGCGAGCACCTCGGGTTTGTCCTTGGCGAGGTTCTTCGTCTCCAGCGGATCGGTTTCGTAGTCGTAGAGTTCGAATTCGGCGGTGTCAGCGCTGGCGCCGGGCTTCTTCCATTCGACCATGCGATAACGCGCGGTGCGGATGGCGCGGCCCAGCAAGCCGTTGCGCGGATAAACGTGCGTGATGCTGTCGCGCGTTTTCGCGGCGGGATCGGCGACGACTTTGGCAAAGCTGGTGCCGTCAAGTCCTTGCGGTGCGGGCAGGCCGGCCAACTCGGCAAGCGTGGGATAGAGGTCCACCGTCTCGACGAGGGACGATGTTTTGACGTCGGCGGCTTTGCCAGGCGCGGCGACGATGAGCGGGATGCGCGCGGCCTGCTCGTAGTTCGTGTGTTTGCACCAGAAGCGGTGGTCGCCGAGGTGCCAGCCGTGATCGCCCCAGAGCACGATGATCGTGTTGTCGGCGAGACCGGATTTGTCGAGCGCATCCAGCACGTGGCCGAGCTGGGCATCCATGTAGCTCGTGGCGGCATAGTAGCCGTGAATGAGACGGCGCGTCAGGTCATCGTCGAGGTCACCCTTTTCTGGAATGTCGCTGTATTGGCGCAGCTCGCCGCCGAACTGCCCGGCGTATTCCGGCGCGCCTTCCGGGATCGTCGTGACCTTCGGCATCGGAATGTCGGCGTCCGGATAGAGGTCCCAGTATTTCTTCGGGGCGATGAAGGGCAGGTGAGGGCGGATGAACCCCACGGCGATGAAGAACGGCTCGTCCGGCTGTTGCGCCGCGTTTTGGAGACGCTCCACCGCGTGAATGGCCAGCTGACCGTCGCCGTAGAAATCGTCCGCGACGTCGGCGTTCTCAGTCGCCGTGCCGCGATCGCCGTTCTTGCCGCTGCGTTTCACCTGCGTGCTCTCCGGCAGCGCATACGTGGAGGCTTTCGGCAGCCAGTGCGGGACGGTCCAAGAGGCTGCGTCCTCGACGTTGCCATGGCCTTTGTGCATGATCTTGCCCATGGCCTCGGTGCGGTAGCCGTTGGCGCGGAAGTACTGCGCCACCGTGACGGCGTCCGGCACCGACTTGCGGAAATTCGTGGGAAGATCGTAGATGCCGATCGTCTGCGGGCGCAGGCCGGTCATCAGCGAATTGCGCGAGGGCGAGCACACCGCCTGGTTGCAATATGCCGCTTCGAACTGCACGCCGCGCTTCGCGAGACGGTCGATGTTCGGCGTTTTCGCCAAAGGGTCGCCGTAACTGCCGATCAGCGGCTTCAGGTCATCGACGCAGATGAGCAGGACGTTGGGTTTCGAAGCGGCCACGAGCGACGAGCTGAGGGCGAGGAGGAGGAAGGTGAAGCGGAGCATGGGACGGGCAGAACGTGCCGCAAAAGGTCATCTTGCTGAGATCCCAAGGCCAAGCCGGAGGCTTGGGAGAAGATAGCCGGTGGTGAAACCACCGGTTTACGGCAACAATCCAATGCACCACGCATCGCGTCCCTGCCGGGACGCGAGAAGCAGACGATTGGAAATAGACTCGCCACGTTGGAACAGCCCCACGTTTCTCGCGCCCTTTCAGGGCGCACCACTGGACCTTCTCGATGGAGTTCCGGTGGTTTCACCACCGGCTAATCTCTTTCGAGCCTCCGGCTCGCAGCTACTCCGGCAGCTTGTCGAAGTGAAACTGGCAGCAGCCGAGGTCGAGGGTGTTGGCGTTGTTGGACAACTTTTCGCGGAAGGCGGCGGCGAGCGCGTAGATGCGTTGCTGGCCTTGTTTTTCGACTTCGAGCAGACCGGCCTCTTTAAGTACGCGGAGGTGTTTGGAGACGTTGTAGGGCGTGACGTGGAGAGTGTCACACAGCTCGGTCACGGGCCTCGCCCCGGCGATGAGCTGGCGAACGAGGCGCAGCCGGGTCGGCTCACCCAAGGCGCGCATGGCGCTGAGGCAGTCGAATGTTTTGCGTCCGGGCATGTGGACGAAATACAGCGCGGGGGATTTTTGTGCAAGAAAGGCGATTAGCGCTTGTTTATTTGCCACTTCTGGCAAATACAAAAACTGAATGTCCCAACGCGCACGCTACATCATGATCGGAGGCTTCCTCGGAGCCGGCAAAACCACGACCGTCGGCCGGCTGGCACGGCATCTGAGCGATCAGGGACTCAAGGTGGGGCTCATCACGAATGACCAGGCGGGCGGGCTCGTGGATACGAAGCTTCTGCGAGGTCAGGGCTACGCGACGGAGGAAATCGCAGGGGGCTGCTTCTGCTGCCGTTTCAACACGCTCGTGGATGCGGCCAGCAAACTCACAAGCGACACGAAGCCGGATGTGTTCATCGCTGAGCCGGTGGGAAGCTGCACGGATCTCGTTGCCACGGTGACCTATCCGTTGCGTCGCATGTATGGAGATGCGTTCACCATCGCGCCGCTGAGCGTGCTGGTGGATCCGATCCGCGCGCGGCGTGTCTTTGGGCTCGATGATGGCGGCACTTTTTCGACCAAGGTGGCCTACATTTTCAAGAAGCAGCTCGAAGAAGCCGACATCATCGTCATCAGCAAAAGCGATCTCATCGACGATGCGCAGCGCGAGGAACTGCAGGCTGTTTTGGCCAAGGAGTTCCCGCTCGCTAAAGTCATCTCAGCTTCACCCCGGCAGGAGACAGGCCTCGAGGAACTCTTCGGCAGTCTCATGACCGATGAACAGGCGCGGCGCAATCCGATGGCGGTCGATTACGAAGTCTATGCCGATGGCGAGGCGCTGCTCGGCTGGCTGAATGCGACGGTGACGCTGAAGTCCGATGACGAATTCGAGGCGAACGACTTCCTCAAAAAACTCGCCACGAATGTGCAGGGCCGACTGCAACTTGCCGGCGTTGAGATCGCTCACTTTAAGATGACTTTCAGCCCCGATGACGGCATCGCAGGTGAGCTGGCGAGCATCAATCTCGTGCGCAGCGATTACGTGGCGGAGCTCGGCATGGAACTCGATGAGCCGACGACCGGTGGCCAATTGATCGTCAATCTGCGCGCCGAAGCCGATCCCAAAGCGCTCGTCGCAGCCGTGAAAGAGGGGCTCGATGAAACCGCCGCCAAGTTCTTCGGCTTGAAAACGACGCTTGATCACGAAGAGCACTTCCGTCCTGGCAAGCCGACGCCGACGCATCGGGACGGTGAGATCGTCGAGGAAATCAAAGGCGGTTGCAAATCTGGCAGCGGCTGCTGCTGAAATGACCTCACATGAATTCGAAGCCGACAAGTTTTAACCAGATATTTGCCTAATTCGGCAAATAAAACCCATGCTGATCCTCATCATCATCGCCGTGTTCGTTGTGGCCTATGCCAATGGAGCGAACGCCAACTTCAAAGGAGTCGCCTCGCTGTTTGGCAGCGGGACGACAAGTTATCGTGCCGCAGTGAACTGGGCGGCCATCACGACGGCTGCGGGCTGCATCGCGGCAACCTTTCTGGCGGCGACGATGCTCAAGGCGTTTTCGGGCAAAGGGCTCGTGCCGGATGCCTTGATCACGCAGCCGGTGTTCTTGCTTTCCGTGGCTGCGGGCGCGGGTGTGACGGGTGTGTTGGCGACGCGATTTGGATTTCCTGTTTCGACGACGCACATGCTCACCGGCGCGCTGCTCGGCGCGGGCTGTCTCGCGGGTGATGTGAATGTGCAGAAACTATGGGAGAGCTTCATGATGCCGCTTTTGCTGAGTCCGATACTCGCCGTGGTTGCAGGTGGTGTCGTTTATCTTGTTTTGAAGGCGCTTCGGCTCGCGCCGGATCATCGCACGAGGACACTCGACGCGCTGCACTTCCTCAGTGCGGGCGCGGTGTGTTTCGCACGCGGTTTGAATGACACACCGAAGATGGCGGCGCTGCTGCTCGGCACCGGATGGCTGCAAGGCAGCTCGGGCATGATCTTGATCGCCATCGCGATGGCCTTGGGAGGTTTGATCAGCGCGAAACAGGTGGCGGAGACGCTCGCGCACAAGATCACCGGCATGAATCCGGGCCAGGGTTTCGCCGCGAATCTCGCCACCGCCTTGCTCGTGACGACGGCCAGCGTTCATGGCCTGCCGGTTTCGACGACGCATGTCTCCGTCGGCGCGTTGCTCGGCATCGGCATCACCACACGGCAGGCGAAGTGGCGCACGGTCATTCCCGTGCTCGCGGCGTGGATCATCACGCTGCCAGTCTCCGCGCTCATCGCGGCGACTCTTTTCCATCTCGTCCGCACGCTGCTCTGAATTTCCTCTCAAGAAAAAGCAAACACATGAAACACACAACGCGCGTCCTCATCGCCGCTGCTTTCGCGGTGGTTTCACAGGCCTTCGGCACTCCTACCGGCCTCAACAACATTCCCACCGCCGACACAGTGCCTCATCGCACCGTCGCCGTGCAGTATTTCAGCAGCTTCGGCGGAGCAAATCAGTTCGGCACCAGCGGGCCGGGAAAGACATCTCAGTGGACGGGCTTCAAGACCGGCTGGGACTTCAAACCGTTGCATCTCGAATGGGGGCTCGACAGCCCGTGGGGCACCGGATTGAGCGGACCGCTGCTTTTCCAGACGAAGGCGCGCGTTATGCCGTGGGATGACGGCATGTTCGCGCTCGGCATTGCAGGTGTGGCTCTGACCGACCAGGCGCGCTCGGGGGATCCCTTCACCTACGCGATGATGTATCACGACTTCCAGTTCGTAAGGTTGCATGCGGGCTACGGGTATCAGACCAATGGTTCCAGTTTTCTCCTCGGCGCGGACCGCACGTGGAAGCTCTTTGACCGGAACTTCAACCTCAACGCCGACCTCGTGCAGTCCCGCGACCAGCGCGGCCTTATCACCGCCGTCGGAGCGAAGTACGATCTCAGCAAACACATCGTGCTCGAAACGTGGGCGAACTTCCCTGACCGTGACCGCGTGAGCTGGGTCGCGAAGATCAACTTCGTCTTCACCTTCTGATTTTTTTCCTCCAACCCCAAGCACAAGAACACCATGAAACACACCCTCATATTCCTCGCGTTGCTCGCCACCGGCGCACGAGCCGACATTGGCCTCATCTCCTGCGCTGACGCGAAAGCCTTGATCGAAAACTCAGACGCTGCAAAGCGCCCCATCGTGCTCGACACTCGCGGCGGCTACAAAGACTACTTCCGGGGCCATCTTCCCACCGCGCATCATCTGGAGTTCGACACGCTGCGTGGCACGGATGCCGCCGTGCCCGTGCAGTATCTTCCCGATGATCTCACCAAGGCGCTGCTCACCCGCGCCGGGGTGGACAAGGACCGCCTGCATCTCGTCTATGCCACTGGCGACGTGCTGCCGAACGACGAGATCCTCAGCACCACGATGGTCGTCTATGTGCTGGAGAAATTCGGCGTGGAGAACATCAAGATCGTCGATGGCGGCCTTGCCGAATGGAAGAAGCAGGGCCTCGCGCCGGTGCAGGACTACTTCGGTAATCCATCCGGTCATCTGCCGGAGAAAAGCAACCCCGGCGTCGCCGCCAACATCGACGACGTGCAGGCGCTCGCGGGCAAATCCGACGGGCTGCTCATCGACGCCCGTCCGCTAAATGAGTTCCGAGGCGAGGACGACGTCTGGCTGCGCAAAGGCCACATCCCCGGCGCGATCAGCTTTCATTGGGCCCGACTGATGGAGAAAGACAACACTCACAAGTTCAAGCCCTTCGCTGAAGTGAAGGCCGAGCTTGAAAAGGCCGGCATCACGCCTGACAAAAACATCATCGCCTACTGCGGCACCTCTCGTGAGGGCAGCCTGCTCATGTTCTACCTCAAGCACGTCGCCGGTTATCCGAACGTGCGCCTTTATGAAGGTGCCTGGAAAGAATACGTCTGGCTCAACGGCAAGTCGCTGCCTGCGGAAACCGGCGGTGATGCAGCGGGCCAATAGGGAAGGCTCACTGCATGGCGTGCGGTCCCCCGTGCCCGGGACAGGACTCGAACCTGTACTTGTTTTCGAACCATTTGCCAGCGGCGCATAACACGTAACTGGGCATCAGTCGGCCCCTTGACGTCCGGGGTAAGCTCTGAAACATCCATAACGCATGGGCAAATTGGACTACATCACGATCAAGGGTTTCAAGAGCATCCAGGAAGTCGAGAGACTCAAACTCCTCGATATCAATGTTGTCATCGGACCGAACGGAGCGGGGAAATCCAACTTCATCGGTGTGTTTTCTTTTCTCCACGCGATTAGGGAAAGAAAACTTCAAGAATATGTCACCAAGGCAGGAGGGGCGGAGAACATTTTGCATTTTGGGGGAAGGGCGACTCCTCGAATGAGCCTAGCGCTTTCGTTTGAGGACGAGGTGAACCAATACAGCATTGAACTTTTACACACTATCCCAGATAATCTCTCGCCCGTGAATGAGCGCGTCGCATTTTGGGATAAAGCGAATTATCCAGACCGCCCCTACGACACCAGTCTTTCCCATGGACAACACGAGGCAGGAATCAGCATGTCCCCTCCCAAGCAGCGAATCGCTGAATATGTGCAGCATCATCTAGACAGTTGGCGTCTGTATCATTTTCACGATACAAGCGCTGAGTCTCCGATGAAAAAGACGGCGGATGTGAATGACAATCGCTTCTTGCGCCCTGACGGCTCCAACTTGAGTGCGTTCCTGCATTTGCTGAAAATTCAGCATCAAGAAAGCTATCAGCTCATTCGCAAATCCGTGCAACGAGTCGCACCGTTTTTCGATGACTTTCACTTGGAACCACTGAGGCTCAATATGAAGTCCATCCAACTGGAGTGGAAACATAAACGATCGGATCGCTTTTTCGATGCTTCAACGTTGTCCGATGGTACTCTGCGATTCATTGCCCTGACAACTTTGTTCCTACAGCCTAAGGAATTGCGTCCCTCTATCATCCTGGTGGACGAGCCGGAGTTGGGCCTACATCCCTTTGCAATCACGTTGCTGGCTTCGCTTATCAAACAATCTGCTGCAGATACGCAGGTTATCGTGGCTACGCAGTCGCCTTTGCTTTTGGATCACTTCACACCAGAGGATACCCTAGTGGTAAACCAAATTGAGGGAGCGACGGAGTTTGAGCGACTGGATTCTGGACGCCTGAGCGAATGGCTGGAAGATTACAGCCTCGGACAACTTTGGGAGAAGAATCAGTTGGGAGGGCGACCTGTGCGCGGATGATAATGAACCGGTTGCTGATTCATGTAGAAGGCCAGACTGAGGAAACCTTTGTCAATGAGGTGCTGGCACCGCATCTCTATTCTTTTGGGTTCCGGTCGATCGGCGCTCGCCTTATGGGTAACAGCCGGATCCGAGGAGGTGTTCCCTCGTGGGGGAGCGCAAAAACGGACTTTGTCAGGCACTTAAAAGAGGATCCTCGGTGCTGCCACACAACGATGGTGGATTACTACGGAATGCCGCGGGGCGAAGGACGTGCTTGGCCAGGACGAATTGCGGCAGTGAGCCGCCCCTATGCAGAAAAGGCGGCGACTGTCGAGCAGGCAATATTTGAGGATCTGAGGCTAGAACTAGAAGATATTCTTTATCCAGATCAGTTTCTGCCGTTTGTTTTGATGCACGAATTCGAGGGGTTGCTTTTCAGTGATTGTGATCGCTTCGGTGAAGGAATCGGACGACTCGATCTCATCTCCTCTTTCCAGGCGATTCGAGACCAATTTGATACCCCGGAGGAAATCAACGATTCACCTGTTACAGCTCCTTCGAAGCGCATTATTTCGCTCTTGCCAGGATATGAGAAGCCGTTATTCGGATCGCTTGCATCGCTGGAGATCGGACTAGATGCAATGAAAGCCGAATGTCCAAATTTCCGCATGTGGCTTTCGCGCTTGGAGCAGCTGCCCCAAACAGAGTGACATCATGTTTGGAGGCCTGGAGGCCTGGAAAAACGACTTCAAACGCGCATCTCGGACTTCGTGGCACATGCCCCCTGCATCTTTACTCATTGGGTGGGGAACCACGAACGTCGAGTTTCACCCATAAGCTCTCGATTTACGAGGTTGGTGCCCGGGACAGGACTCGAACCTGCACTTGTTTCCAAACCAGATCCTAAGTCTGGCGCGTCTACCAATTCCGCCACCCGGGCGAGGGGCTGCTGAGGGTGCATGATTCCGTGTGGGCGGGAAAGCTGCAAACGAATTATGGGCGGCGAAGCAGGCGCGAGGTGATCCAGCCGGTGAACAGCACCATGAGCAGCGGCGCGAGGCCGATTTTCAGATTGGCGCCGATCCAGGGCAGCCAGTCTCCCGTGGGGATGGCGAGTGCACTGAAATATTTCAGGCCGAAGACCCAGCCGCCATGCAGGCCGATGCCGGTCCAAAGGGAACCGGTCTGCATCCGCATCTGCGCGAGCACCCAGCCGACGGCGAAGAGCGTGGCGAATTCCGCGATGAGAAACTGCACGTCGCCGAAACCTGCGGCGATCTGCTTCAGCACAAGGAAGCCGCTGCTCCAAGTCACGGCGGCGTCCTCGATCTGCCAGCCCTCGGGCGGTTTGAGAAAGTGCACGAGAGCGAAGACGAACGTCCCGGCGATCAAGGCGGAGCGCTTGGACATGGTGCGCAGCAGCAGTCCGAGCAGCAGTCCACGGAAGAAAAACTCCTCGACGATGCCAGCGCCGAGCGCGGCGGTGATCGGTTCGCCCACTTTCAGCCAGCGGGGGTCGGTGTGAAGGCGGTAGGCACCCATCTGGAAAAAGGCAAAGCCCAGCACCAGCAGCAGGCCACCGGCGAGAGAGAAGCCGAGCGCCCACTGCTTCAAGCCTGCACCCAAAGGCCGCCACGCCGGCAGCAGGGAAAGATCCAGCCGCACCCAGCGCATGAAAGGCCAGATGAAGGCGATGGCGCAGAGGAGGATGGCGCGGTTGAAGTAGCGGGTGAAGTGGGCGCGCTCGATCTCCCGCAACAGCCAGCTTCCGAGGCCGGATTCGCGAAGAGACGAAGCGGAGAGCCAGGCGTGCGCGGCGTGGCCGAGGTGAAAAAGCGGGACGGCCAGCAGCGCACCTCCCAGCATGACGGCGAGGAGATAAAGAAGAAGTTTGGGCAGGGCCGGAGTGGCGCCGGGGCTGGCGGCTTGCATGGGGGCGATACTAGCGCATCCTGCGGGCTCTCAATGACCAAAAACCAAATCCACGAGTGGCACGAACGCCTCGAAGACGGCCGCAAGCAGTACATCCGCGCCTATTGGAACTCGCGCGAATGGCTGTTCAAGGTGGCGCATCCCGATGGCGAGGCGTGGTCGCCGATGGAGCCGACCACGGAGCGCTGGGTGGAACTGCGGGATCTTCTCTTCCGCAAGTATCAGCGGAAAAAGCTGCCGTGGAAGTATGTGGAGTCTCTCGACAAGATGCTGGCGGGCATGGGCGTCCGCGTGGACGACGATGCGAGCGCTCCTCAGTGAGAGTCGGCAGGCGAGGTGGTCTCTGCCATGACTCCACCACCGTAGGGGGCGCCAAAGCGCATGCCCACTTCGATGTCAGGGAGGTAGTGGCGCTGTTCGGCGCTGGCGGTATGGCGTCGTGCCGCATAGCCGAGGATTGCCGCCAACAAGGCGCCGCCGAAGAGGATCAGCGCGACGACTTGGGCAAAAGGCCGCTCGTCGCGCTGGAGGAGCAGTGCATGCCGAAGGCGCACGGCTTCCATCCTGCGCAAACGATCCGTCCACTGGCGGGTGGCCAGCGCGAAGCGTTCCTCCAGTGTGAGGCTGCGGTCGGCGAAAACGGTGCGGGCGTCTTGAATGATCTCGATGAGTTGCGCCGCCGGGTAGCGGTCCCAAAGGGCGGGGGCGAAGGAAAACGCCACGCTGTTGCTGGCGCGGTCGTAGGCCAGCAGAACAGCGGGCCGCTCTCCACTCCACGCGCGGCGTGTGATCTGCGCCTGACGGCGCACGGTGGTGTCCGCTGGGGGAAAACTCGTCGCCGTGATCCACGCGTCACATTGGAGGTCGTCGCGGAAGGACTGCAGTTCCTCCGCCAACTGTCGGCGCATGGTGTCGGAGAGAGCGCGCGCATCATCCAAAATGCCGTCCTGCGGCGGGGTGCCCTGCGCATGTGCGAAACCGCCCAGGCACAGCAGGAGGGCCGGGACGAGTGAAAGCAAAGAGGCAGGGCGCATGCGGTGCATGAACCCTGCCTCAAATCACTGCCGGGAGCAACCTCCCGCCGCGTTGTCGCGCAGGCTTAGGCGTCGAACTTGATTAGCGGAAACGGCTCGGCCTGCGGCTCCATGTCGTATTCGCGATCCTTGAAGGAGCCGGGTTTCGGCACGGGGTAGTTGCCGTCGGCGTCGGCCACCAGCGGCGGCGCGCTGTCGAGCGTGAGCTGATCCACGTTCGGCGAGAATTCGAAGGGGCTGTTGATGTAGTCGTTGTAGCGGACGACCTGCCCGGTGTGCGCTGCGGCGCGGCCCATGGCGGTGGTGATGCTGGATTTGATGCCGCGCTCCACCTCGTTGTAGGGCTTGTCATTGACGATGGCGTCGATGAGGTCCTGCCACTCGAGGTCGTAGGGGTTCGGCTCCGGCTGCTTGCCGCGCCACATGATGTTTTCACGCTCGCCGATGATCTGGCCCTTGTAGGTGGCCGCCTTGGAGGGGAAGTGGCCGGCGGTGGAGACCATGGCACAGCCCTTGGTGCCATGCACCTGGGTGGAGAACTGAGTGTGGACGTTCAACTGGGTGCGGCCTTCGAGGAAGAGCTTGGCGCCGTCCTTGAAGGTGTATTCGCACGAATAGTGGTCGAAGTTCTGGTCCACGTTGTCGCCGCGATCCATGCGGCCGCCGCTGGCCTGTACTTCGACGGGCCAGTCGTTCTTCATCCAGCAGGCTTCGTCGATGTTGTGGATGTTGAAGTCGCTGAAGCCGCCGCCGCTGGCCCACAGAAAGCTGTGGAAGTTTTTGATCTGCCAGAGCAGTTCGCCGGGATACGCCTCAACGTCCCGGCGCGGTGTGAAGACGCTGCCGATGACGCCCTGCATGCGGTAGGCGCGCAGCATGAACAGGTCGCCGATCTCGCCGTTCTGGATGCGGTCGAAAAGTTCGCCACGCACGCGGCAGTGGCGGCACATGAGGCCGACTCCCACCTTCAGATTCTTCTTCATCGCCTCTTCGTTCAGCGCAAGGAGGCGGCGCGCGGTCGGGCCGTCCGTGCAGATCGGCTTTTCCATGAAAACGTTCACGCCCTTCTCGATGGCGTATTTGTAGTGAACCCAGCGGAAAGCCACCGGCGTGGTGAAGATGGCCACATCACCCTTCCGCAGCATGTCGATGGCGTGCTTGTAGGCGTCGAAGCCGATGAACTTTGCGTCCTCGGAGACCGACATGCGATCCGGGTGCTTCGTCGTGAGAGCTTCAAAGCTGCTCTTCAGGCGCTGTTCGGACACGTCCGCCATCGCGACGAGGCGCGTGACGCGCTGCTGGATGCCCATGGCATTGCTGGCGGCGCCGGTGCCGCGTCCGCCGCAGCCGATGAGAGCCGTGCGGACCTCGTCACTGCCGGCGGCGTGAACGTAGGGGATCGAGATGCCTGAAAGGACGGAAAGACCGGCGGCGGTCCTGGTGGTGGCTTTGATAAAGTCGCGGCGGGAGGAGACGGATGGGGTGGCGTTATTCATGAGCCAGACAAAACGCGGCTCGGGCGTCCGAGATTGCCTGCAAAATTGCGGCAATGACGCCCAATGCTGCCAGCGCCATGCGTCCGCCCCTCCATGGGCGTGGGAGGATGCGATCCGGCGTCAGATCAGCATGCCACCGCGGGACGAAATCTCGGCGAAGGCGCTCGACAGGGCGTCATTCAACTCGCGCAGGGTGGCCTGCTCAAGATCAGGGTGCAGCGCGGTGACCTTGCTGGGAGGCAGAATGATCGTCGGGTGGGCGGCGTTGCCCGGGGTGGGAGGGCTGGGAGGATTGGGTTCAGTGGGGGCCACGAGATGAGGGGCTTCCGACATGACTGGCGGCAGCTCGACGATAGCCTCGGACTCGGGCTGAAAAGTCGCCCGCAGTTCCTTGAGGCCGGACAATTGGGCGTCGAGCTGGGCGTTGAACCACTTCTTGGTGCGTTCCAAGTCGTCAACCAGAGCTGCCAGATCACGCGCGAAACTGTCTGGGGAAAGAGAGGAAGTCTCCGGACCTGACAGTGTGGCGTTGGAAGAATTCGGGTTCATGTGGAGCCAAACTTATTAAAATTTTCATAAAATATCAAGTTTTAGAGCTTTTGTTGATTATGATTTTTTAGAAAATCTGGCTTGCCTGCTCGGCAGGAATCTTGCCTTCGGAACGTCTCAAAACTTTCAGTATCCCCCGATGTGGGCACGAAATGACGCCGCCGGGTGCACCCGGAGTTGAATGAATCGCTTTGACTGCCGCATGAGTTGCGCTCACGCAGCGGGAGGGCATCACAGCAGGCACTCGGCGATCTGTACCGCGTTCAGCGCCGCGCCTTTGAGGAGTTGGTCGCCGACGACCCAGAAGGAGAGGCCGTTGTCGAGGGCGCAATCCATGCGGAGGCGGCCCACGGCGCAGTTGTCCCGGCCCGCGATGTCGAGGGCGAGCGGATAAACCTTGTTCGCGGGATCGTCGAGCATGTCGAGGCCTGGAGCTTTCGCGAGCACCTCGCGGGCGGCTTCGACTGTGACGGGCTTTTCAAACTCGGCGCTGATGGCGATGCTGTGGGCGCGGAAGACGGGGATGCGCACGCAGGTCACCGACGCACGGAACTTGTCGTGATGCATGATCTTGCGGCCCTCGTTCTCCATCTTCATCTCTTCTTTCGTATAACCGGAATCGAGGAACGAATCGACGTGCGGGATGGCGTTGAAGGCGATCTGGTGGGGATAGACGTGCGGCTTGCTGTCGAGCTTCGCGGCGTCCCAGGCGCGATTCTGTGAGGCCCATTCGCGGGACTGGTTCGCCAGCTCCTCGATGGCCTGTGCGCCCGTGCCGGAGACGGCCTGGTAGCTGCTGGCCCAGATGCGCGTGACACCAAAGGCTTGGTGCAGCGGATACAGCGCCATGAGGGAGATCGCGGTCGTGCAGTTTGGGTTGGCGATGATGCCTTTGTGATTCTTCGCATCGGCGGCGTTGATCTCCGGCACGACGAGTGGCGTGTTCGGGTCTTGGCGGAAGTAGGAACTGTTGTCCACCACCACGGCACCCGCTTTCACCGCATGCGGAGCAAAGTCGCGCGAGATGCCACCGCCGGCGCTGAACAGCGCGATGTCGATGCCTGCGAACGAGTCCGGCGTCAGCTCCTGAATCGTGATGTCTTCACCCTTGAACTTCAGCGTCTTCCCGGCGCTGCGTGCGGAGGCGAGGAGGGTCAGCTTGGCGACGGGAAACGCGCGTTCTTCGAGGCAGCGGATCATCTCCGCGCCCACAGCGCCGGTGGCTCCGACGATGGCGACGTTCTTGAGGGTACTCATGGGATCAGGTTTGGGGGTGGTTGAAAAAGGGCCGCGATAGTAAGGGCAGGCCGCCCGGATGCAAGGGCGGGAAAGGCAACCGCACCATCCAGTTCGAATGCCTGCCCAACCCGCGAAATCTGATCAGTGCTTCAGGTTCTCCCGCAGCTGCCGGATGGGCTCGAAGGCGTATTCGATGAGGGCGTTGCTGCCGACGGTGATGCGCGCCTCGCCGGTCATGCCGACACGAACAGCCTGCGGCGTGCCGCGCACGCGGATGGTCTGCTCGTCGAGCGGCGCGGTGGCCACAAATCCGGTGCCGCCGGGTTCGGTGACGGCGGCTGGGCTGATCCAGTCCACGCGCCCGGTGAGCGTGCCATAGCGCTGATAGGGATAGGCGTCGAAAAAGAGGCGTACGCGCTGGTCCGTGGCCAGACGGCTCATGCCGCTCTCCGCCAGCAGCAGGCGCACACGCGGCTCCGCACCGACACGTGCGAGCTGGCACAGCTCCTGGCCAGGCTGGAGCACGTTGCCGGAGTTTTTCTGCGTGAGCGAAGTGACGATGGCGTCGTAGGGGGCACGGATGCTGAGCTGGTCCTGCTGGGTGTTGGCCAGATCGCGTTTCAGCGCTTCGATCCGCGTACGCAGGTTGGCCTGCTCCGCCTTTTCCTCGAGCCGCTTGTGCGCACGGTCGTTTTCCTGCCGTTCCGGTTCCAGGCGGGCCATTTCGAGGGATTTCTGCGCCAGCGCCAGATCTGTCTCCGCCTCCGCCGTTTCCAGTTTCCGCCGTAAACTCTCCACCTGGGACATCGCGCCATCCCTGACCAGTTTGTCACTGCTCGCGCTCAGCGCCTTGGCCGTCTCCACATGCTTTTGACGGAAAACGATCTCCCGCTCTGTTTGCGCGATCTCCGCGTTCTTGATGGCGAGTTGGGAGTTGTGCAATGCCTCCAGTTTGGCCACTCCCTGCTCCTTCGCTGCAAGTTCGGCGGTCAGTGTTTGCAGAAGCGTGTGACGTGCACGAATTTCGTCGCTGTGCAGCAGGAACAGCTCGTCGCCCGCCTTGACCTCCTGGCCTTCCACGATGCGCACGGCTTTCACGACGACCTGATAGGGGGCCTGAATGGGATCCGCGCCGTCCTTGGGCACCAGCAGGAATCGGCAGCTCACCGTTTCCGGAATACGCACGACAATGGCGGCTGTCACGACGGTCGTGAACAGCGCGACCAGGAACCAGCCGATCAGGCGAGCAGCGCGTGGCGGCGGATCGCGCGGCAGCATGGGGGCTTGTTGCGCGAGGGGGTCGAGAGTGGCGGTTTGTGGCATGGCTCAGTGAGTGAAAAATGACGAAATCAGAATGAGGAATGACGAATGAATGACGAAGCTCGAATGGCGAAGGATCGTGGTTCGGGGGGCGACGAATCGGCGGCGCTCCATGGCGAGGCGTGTTCGTTATTCGACATTGGAAGTTGCTTCGTCATTCGCCATTCGGGTTTCGTCATTGCTATTCCGCCATCTGCTGGCTGCACAGGTGCCAGTAGAGGCCCTGTCTCTCCATGAGCTCGGCGTGCGTGCCCATTTCGGCCACGGCACCCTGCTCCAGCACAATGATGCAGTCAGCCTCGCGCACGGTGCTGAGGCGGTGGGCGATGACGATGCTGGTGCGGCCGGCCATGATCTTGCCGAGGTTGGCCTGGATGGCGCGCTCGCTCTCGGTGTCGAGGGCGCTGGTCGCCTCGTCAAAGATGAGGATCGCGGGATCGGTGTAGAGGGCGCGGGCGATCGCGATGCGCTGCATCTGGCCGCCGGAGAGGCCCATGCCGCTCTCGCCGATGCGGGTTTCGTAACCCATCGGCAGCTGGGCGATGAACTCGTGCGCGGCAGCGAGGCGGGCGACGGTTTTCACGCGCTCCATGTCCGGCTCGTGCACGCCGAAGGCGATGTTGCGGGCGACGGTGTCGCTGAACATGCGATTCTCCTGCAACACCATGCCGACATGCCGACGCACGTCGCGGTAGTTCAGCGTGCGCAGGTCCAGACGATCGAGAAAGACGGTGCCGTCCGTCGGTTCGATCAGGCCGGAAAGCAGTTTGACGAGCGTGGTTTTGCCGCTGCCGCTGCGACCGACGATGGCGGTCGTTTTGCCGGGCGTGAAAGTGAGGTCGATGCCGCGCAGGATGTCCGTCGGAGCGTGTCCGCCGTAGTTGAAGCGCACGCCGCGCAGTTCGACGTGGCCTTCCATGGTTGGCACTGCGGCGAGGGAGGAGCGGTCGCGGCCCTGTTCCGGCTCCGATTCAAAGATGTCGTTCAGGCGGCGGATGAGCACGGCCACATGTTGCGACTGATACCAAATGAGGAGCACGCGCAGGATCGCCGTGCTGGCCAGCGCGGTGATGCTGCTGAACGCCACGAAGGTGCCCACCGTGATCTCATGTGCCATCACCATGCGCGCACCGAACCACAGAAAGAACGCGTTGCTCAGCAGCCCGATGGCCTGCAGCGCGCTGTCGTAGGTCATCATCATGAAGTTGGCGCGGAAGAGCTTGCGCGAGACGCCGAGAAACTGGTTCAGCATCGTGTCACGAAACGCCACCTCGGCTCCGGCGGCCTTGACCGATTCCATGCCCTTGATCGCATCGATTTGATGTGAAGCGTAGCGCCCTTCGCTCTCAGCGATGTCGAAAAAAAGCGGGCGCAGCACCTTCACCGCGAAGATCATCAGCGCCACATACAGCGGAGCCGTCAGCAGATACACGCCGCCGAGAAGTGGGTTGTAAACGAACATCAGGGTCAGGGCGCCGGTCAGCGTGATGAGCGCCAGCAGTCCCGCCACGCCGTGCTGCACCATGAACTCGCGCATTTGTCGCGCGCCATCGAGCCGGCGCTGAATGTCGCCCGTGCGACGCGTCTGGAAGTAGCGCAGCGGCAGAGCGAGAAGCTGGCGTGTGAGAAAGTCCAGCACACTCGCGTCCAGCCGCACCGTCACGAAGGCCAGCAGGTATTGCTGGATCAAATTCGCCGCCTGGGAAAACAGTAGCGCCACGCCCATGCCGAGCACCACCGTCGTCAGCAGGCTCGCATCGTCACCCACCAACACGCGGTCCACCACGATCTGGGTGAAGACGGGGAAGAGCAGTTGCAGCGTGGTGACCACGACGGCCAGCAGGCCCACCTGGCGCAGCACGCCGTAGTGCTCGCGAATGAACGGCATGATCCAGCGCAGCGTGCTGCGGCCCTCGGGCGCCTTTTCAAAAGCGGTCGTGTAGTCAAACAGCGCCGCGTAGCCCGTCCAGCCCTTCTCGAAATCCTCGCGCGTCAGCTTTCGCTTGCCGAGAGCAGGGTCGTCCACGCGCACATGTTTGGCCGTCACCTCGCAGAGCACGATCCAGTGATTACCCTCCCAATGCACAATCGCCGGCAGCGGCATTACGGGAAGGTTTCGTCGCGAGATCTTCAAGGCGCGTGCGGCGAGGCCCAGTTCCGTGGCCGCGTGGCACATGCCGTGCAGGCTGGTGCCGTCCGTGGCCGTCGCGCAGAGTTCGCGGATGCGCGTGAGGCTCACGGCTTTGCCATAGTAGCGGCAGACCATCGCGAGCGAGGCCGCGCCGCAGTCCGCCTCGTCGATCTGCTGCACATGGGTTACGCTGCGCAGCGGACGCTTGCGTTTGACGAAGCGGCCCTCCTCGTCGGTGAAGGCGTCCTTGTCCGGCTTCTCGTCCTTCGGCAGAAGAGCGGCGGCATCCAAAGGCACGCGGGCGGGCTCCGCCGGCACGGGCGCATGAATGCGGGCCAGCCGTTCGCGAAACACCGCGCAGTTGGCGGCGAGTTGCGCGGCTTCTTCATCGGAAAGGGTGAGCAGCGTCACGTCCGTGAGCGCTTCGACGGCGCAGCCGGGTGGAGAAATCGCATCGCCTGCGCGCAGGAAGCGCACGGTGACGCGGCGATCGCTCTCCGGCAGGCTTTGAAACACGCGAGCCTGGCCGCGCAGCAGGATTTGCAGGCCGCGCGGGGACTCATGCTCGAGGCGCAGCATTTCACCTGTGCGAGCTTCGCGGCGCTTCACGTGCTGCGCGAGATGGCGGGCCGTGCTTTCCGGCAAATCGCTCAACACGGCGCTTGAGCGCACGCAGGCGAGGTTTTCGACCTGAAGGCTCAGCGTTGTTAAAACAGGCTTCAGGTCTGCGGGCAATTCATCGGGTGAAAACGAGCGCACCACGGTCTCGCCGGTGGCGCGGAGAGTGAGCGAGCCTCGCGATGTGATCCCGCCAATGATCTGGCCCGCCTCCAGCGCGGCCAGAGGGCGTTCGTTGCCGTCCTCACCGCGCAGAACAAGTCGGAGAGTGCCCTTTTCGATCACATGCAACGCCGCAGGTTCGGGGGAGTGGCCGAGCGACAGCGTGCGAGGCACACCGGCGGCGCGGAGCTGCTGTTGCTGATCGGCGGAGAGCATGGATGCGGAAAGCATGACGACATCTTGCCGCGTTCCCGCCGCGCTGGCACTCGGACCAACGTCCTAGGACCAAAGTCGGATGGCACGGGGGCTTGACCTGACAGGTGGGGGTGTTTTCGCCGCCGTATCCGACCAAGGTCCTCCGTCCGAGGTCCGATACCCGATTGTTTGGAGGTGGTGCAGGATAGTCGCCGTCAGCCACACGGCATCTCAACACAAACAACAAAGCAACGACACACACCCATGAAAACAAAGAACATCATCACGAAGACCAGCGCCAGGTCCCTCCGCGACCTCATCGCCACCAGCAATCCCCTCGGCGGCCGCCGCCCGGAGGAACAGGCCGAAAAGTAATCACCACGGCACTCACAACCCATCAACGACACACACTTATGAAAACGAAGAACATCATCACGAAGACCAGCGCCAAGTCCCTCCGCGATCTCATCGCCACCAGCAACCCGCTTGGCGGCCGCCGCCCGGAGGAACAGGCCGAAAAGTAATCACCACGACACCTACAACCCATCAACGACCCCACCCATGAAATTGAAGAACATCATCAGTGCCAAATCTCTCCGTGACCTCGACGCCAAGAGCAATCCGCTCGGCGGGCTTCGCACGAAGGAAAATGACCAGAAGTAGTTTATCCGAAAGCACACCATCACGGGAAACGCCACGCCTCACGGTGTGGCGTTTTCATTTCATTTTCACCGACCATCATCATGAGCGCCCGCATGCAACAACCTGCCATGCGACAAGGCAGCACGCTGGACGATCTCCGACCCTACAGGTCGTGCAGCGCCCGAAGCAGCTTCCTGCCGTCCGTCTCCCGGCTCAGCTTCGCGATCGTCTCCGCATAGGCCCGGCCTTCAGGGCCGGTGCCGGACGGGCTGAAGGGCGCGTGCAGAAAGACGCGCTTTCGTGACGTGGCCGCCGCCGGCGCGTCCTGCACCGGGAGATAGCCGACTTCCGGAGGGGCCGACGCGTGACCGTAGACACGCGCGCCGAATGCATGCTTCGCCAGAGCACGGAGCAGCTTCCGGTCCGCGCCCTCCAGGCCCAGCGCACCGGCCAGATTGGCGAACCCCTCGCGAACGAGCGCCGCATCGTCAAAGAGCCAGTGCTTCGGGGAAAAGCGTCTCGAAATCCGGCGCAGCAGATCGCGCACGAAGGCGCGCACCTCCGGGCCGCAACCGCACACGGGTTGCGCGAGCAGGTGGAGCCTGGCCGTGAACCAAGCGAGGAAACCGCGCCAGTGACTCACGTAGCCGAATTCCTCAAAGCCCAGCATGTCTGGAGGCGAGTCGTCGTCTTTCGCCGCAACGATGCCGACAAACGGTTGGCCGAAATACACCGGCGTCTCCAGATCGAGGAAGCGTCCGTCGATCGAGAAATTGCTCTCCAGATAGATCCAGAACAGGCCGGCGCGCGCGAAGGCCCGGAAGTTGTCCATGCCGCGCCGCATCGCCCCCTCCATGGCATCCACGATCATTTGCGGCGAACCCTCCGCGTCGCTCCGCTCCTCCGGCGGCCGGAGGTAGTATTCCAATTCCAGAAACAGCTCGCCGATGCTCCGCGGTTTCACTTCGAAACGTTCAAGTGCAAAGGCGAAGTTCGACATCCGGGCGAAGTTTGCCGGCTTGGCCGTCATCGACATGTAGCGGGCGTCCGCCGCCGTGAAATCGGGGCGCGAGCTGGACTGGGCGCGGTTGACGGCGTTTTTCTCCGCCGTGGTGAAGCGGCCCAGCAGCACATCCGTGCAGGGCACCACCGTGTGTCCCAGCCCCCGGGCGGAGAGGCAGGCGGTGATCGCGCGTTCGCGGATGGCGGAGCCCACCGCGAGGTGGCCGCTGGCGTGGTAGATATCCGCGAGATCATTCCAGTTCGCTGCTGCGGGCGTGCGGCCCACCCCTTTCAGGTAGTGCCCCTGATACACGCCCGCCCTGCCGGAGCCCAGCCTGCCGCGCGCATTGCCGAGCAGCTGCGTCTGCAGGTCATAGTGCAGCACCTCCGTGGCGACGGCGGGGTCGAAGCAATAGGGACGGATGCCATCCAGTGCGACCTCCACATTGAAGCGCCCGCTTTCCGGTTCCGCGATCTGAAACCGGCCCGTGCGTATGGGCGCGGGAAAAAGCCAGGGCGGCGGCGAAGTTTCGTCCCGCCATGGAGAAACGGAGGGCGGCTGCGGGGCGCGGGCGGAAGTGCTCATGGGAAGTGCGGAGGAATGCCGAATTTCAGTCGGCTGAGAGGGATTCTCGGAAGGCCGACAGGGGATGCACTCCGACCATCGGAGTAGGACCAAAGTCGGATGGCGCGTGGCTCAAACCTGACAGGTCGGGGGGATTCGGGTGCGAGCTCCGACCATGGTCGTAGGCCGGAGGTCCGATACCCGGTTTTGGGGAACGGGTGGAAGGATAGTCACCGTCAGCCACACGGCTCATTCACAACAACAACATCCAAACAGAAAAGAAAGAACACGAACATGAACACCACCCACAACAACACCATCACACTATCCAAAGATATCAGCCCCAAGAGCACCGTTCTCGGTGGTCGTCACCCCGGAAGCGATGACAATGGTCACACGGGCACCAACCACAACGAAACGCTGGTGCGCGCCAAGGATTTGACGCCGAAGGCGGACATCGTCGGGGGTCGTATGATCGGAGGTGGTGATCCCGAGCCTGATTCTCCCCCGATTGGAATGAATCACAACGAGACGCTTCTGCGTGGCAAGGATCTGATGCCGAAGGGCGAGATCATGGGCGGTGAGCACAAGAAGAATGTTGACGGGGTCGAGTGAGGCATGGTGCTTCATCGACGAAGCGCCTTCGCAGGCCAAAAAGTCATTAAATACAGAACAAGGAATATTGGACGTCGAATCCAGGCTTCACTTCGCCATACGGTGTTTCCTGTTCGCTATTCGACATTCCACTTTTCTCCACCCATGCCCCCCGCCGATCCTCTCACGCTTCTCGCGGAATCGAAAGCCGCCATCAAGGTCTATGACCACGAACGCGCGCTTGCCTTGTGCGAGCAATCCGTGGCAGCGCTGCGGGCGGGGGAACCGTGCTACGCGCTGGTGAACGCTCTTCTGACACAGGCGGACGCGCTGCGCCTACTGTCGCGTTATGACGAGTCGGAGGCGGTCTTCCAAGAATTGCTGCCGCTGGCGGAACGGTTGCTGGGGGAGGGCAATGCGCTGACGCGCTTCGTGATGAACTGCTGGGCCATCCTGTGCAAGTACACGGGGCGGTTTGACCAGGGAGCGGCACTCTACCAGCGCTCCCTGGCGCTGGCGCAGAAGGCTGGGGTTCACGACAGACATGAGATGGCCACGCTCTACCACAACATCGCCGGCCTAGAGCATGCACGGAAAGAATACGCCGTCGCGGAGCCCTACGCGCGGCGTTCCGTGGAGATCCGCCGCCGCGTGAGCGGCCCTGACAGCGTTGATGTGACGGCGGACGAGGCAGCGCTGGCTTCCATCCTGATCGGATTGAAGAAATACGACGAGGCAGAGGAGATCAATCGCCGGGCGCTGACGGTGTTCGAGCGAGAACATGGCCCGGTGCATTACGAGGTGGCCGTGACCTGCAACAATTTGGGCACCATCCTACAGTCCACCGGACGTGTGGAGGAGGCGCTGCCGTATTATGAGCGAGCGCTGGCGATCAAGGAAAAGTTGCAAGGTGCGGACCATGTGGATGTGGGCATCACGCTGAACAATCTGGGCCTGCTGCACCAGTCCCAGGGCAGACCTGAAATGGCGGCGCCGCTTTACCAGCGGGCACTGGACATCTTTGAGGCGAAACTGCCCGCCGACCATCCGAACATCGAGGTGTGCCGGGAGAATCTGGAGGGGCTGGCCGTCACGACCAGCACGAACGGGAATCAGGATCAAATGACTTTCGCGCGGCCCTTCTGGGAGCTGTGGAATCTGGCGATGGCGGACGCGACGGATGAGAACGCCGTGACACTGCTGCAAAAGTTTGCCTCGATCCGCCAGCACCTGCTAGAAGGCCGCTCCGGCTGTGGGAAGTCCGCCCAGCACTGGAAAAGACTGCGAGGGCATACGGTTTGGAAACGCGTCAAAACTGCCGATGACGCGCGCCTGTGGCTCTGGCACGCGCACAACTTGTCGGAAGAGAACACGGAGCCAGTGCCCTACAGTCATGTTGCGGCTCAGTTCAGCTGGCCGGAGATTGTGGAGGACGAGGCGCGGAAGCGCGCGGATCGCTTTTTTCAGGCTTGAAGCAGGGTTGGGTTCTCATTCCACCCGCCAAGCGATCACGCCTTCGCACCTCTCGGCGAATCCTTCCTCCACGACGCGCTTTTGCACCCGGGAGAGCACCTCGGGGTCGTCGAGGGTGGGCGGGGTCTTTTCCACCAGTTGGCAGACGCGCCAGTGATCGCGTGCCTGCATGGGGGCGAGGCATTCGCCGGCGCGGGCGCTCAAAAACGGCTGCTGGAAGGCGGGAGCCAGATCGCCGATGAAAAACGACTGTGGGAAGTGATGAAAGCCGAGCCGCTCCGCGTGCTGCGCGAGCGTGGTGGAGGCGCCCTGGCCCAGTTGGAGCATCAATTCACGCGCGGTGCCCTCCTGCGGCACCTGGCAGATCACGAGTTGCACGCGATGTAGCGGGAAATGCTGCGTGCGCAGCTCTTTGGCGAGCGACTCGGGCCGCAGCAGCGATTCGCGGCAGATTTCATGCGCGGTTTCGATTTGAGCGAGATCGGCGACCCACTCGGCATCGCGCTCGTGCGAGAGCAGCCAGTCATTCAAGGCGTCCGCTCCACCGAGACGGGTGGCGAGGCTGTTTTTAAAATCGGCGAGCTGCTTTCCCGAAAGCGGCTCGTTTTGTGCGGCGAGCGCGGCGATGCCGTGCGCATGTCGCGTGGCCCAGCGCGTGATGCTGCCGTCGATCCACCAGCGGGCGAGACGCTGCGCGTCGTTCGCGGGCGCTTCGCCGCGGAAGTGGCGCAGGAAGTCGTCGTGGGTGATGTTGCGCAGGGCCAGCCAGACGTCGAGCTCCTCGCCGGCGATGAGGTTTTTCTCAATGCGCCAGTCCTCGGAGGCGCACTCCGCCGCGGCGGCGTCGAGCATCGGGCGGGGTTTTTGCTCGGTGGGCACATCGCCACGAAGTTCGGCGGCATGAAGGACGTCGTCGAGCGTGATGACGCGCCCTGGGGTGGTGAAGAGGTTCATGGCGGGCAGGGCTACACCTCGAAAATCAGCAATGGGTTAATCGACAATCGTCAATCAATTGACTGTCGGAAATCATGGGCGTGTCTGATTGACGATTGAAGAGCATTCGATTGTTGATTGAAGAAGTAAATCCGGTCCGCATCTCGGCTATTTGTTCTGCTCGGCGGTCTGGATGCTTTTGACAAAAATAGCGATGAGTTCGTCGCACTCCTTGAGAAGAGGGTTAAGTCTTGCTTTGGAGCACATGGGCTTCCGCTCAATGATCTTAAGGCAGATGCATGTTTCGCGGAGTTCTTTGAGGCAAACTTTCATCTTATGGACGAAATCACTCCTCGATTCGGCGCTTTGGGCTTCTCCGTAGTTGAGTGCTGGAGACGTGCCAGAGCGCACCAACTGGCCCGCGAGATGTTTTCCTGCCTTGGTATCCGGCAATGCCTCAACGACACTGATGACGCGAACCGCAAAGTTGACGAGACGGTCTTCGAGAATGGCAGCTTGGTCTTTCATGGGGGCGAATGTGCTCTGAACCTCGAAAATCAGCAATGGGTTGATCGACAATCTTCAATCAAACAGCGGTCAGGAGCCGTGAGGACTTGATTGAAGATTGATGAACATTCGATTGTTGATTGAAGAGGTTTTAGGCGCGGCAATCCGCGAGGTTCTCCCGGCAAATTTCAATGCTGGGATGCTCCGGAGGGAGCCGGGTTTCAAAGATGCGCAGGGCGCGCTCGTAGAGCGGCGCGGCGGCCTGCGGCCGACCCTGCTGGACATGCACGGAGGCGAGGTTGTTCAGCGTGATGGCCACATCGACGTGATCAGGACCCTGCAGCTTTTCCTTGAGGGCCAGAGACTGCTCGTAACAGCGGCGGGACTCATCCAGCCGGCCCGTGGCCTGATGCAGCGCGGCCTGATTGTTGAAGCTCACGGCGATCTCGTAGTGCTCTGGACCGTGCTCGCGAAGAAAGACCGCGTGGCTGCGGAGATAGAGCTCCCCGGCTTCCTCAAACTTCTCGAGTCCGACGAGGATGGAGGCCAGCGCCGCCTCATCCGCTGCCACATGCAGGTGATCCGGACCGTGGAGCTTCGTGCGAATCTCCACGGATTTCCGCGCGGGCGCCTCCGCCTCGGCGTAGCGCCGCTGCGCATGGGCGATGCCGCCGAGATTGTGGTAGAGGGTGGCGGCCGCGTCCGTTTCCCCACCGTCGTGTTCGATCTCCAGCGCCAAGGCCTCGTGATAGAGGCGCGTGCCCTCGTCGAACCTGCCCATGTACTTGTAAAGCACGGCCCAGTTGTTCAGCACGGTCCGTGTGAGGGATGACGCTGGTCCGCAGACCTCGCGGCACACGGGCAGCAGTTCGCGAAACACCGCTTCGGACTCGGCGTAGCGCGCGTCGGTGCGCAGTGCATCCGCATGCCGGAGGGAGGCGATGACGTCATCTCTGGTAAAGGGAGGTTCGGGTGTCATGATGCGCGGAGTATGCCGGAGCTCCGGCCGCCTGACACTCCGACCAAGAGAGTAGGACCAAAGTCGGATGGCGCGAGAGCTGAAGGTGACAGGTCGGCGTGATTTGGATGTGATCTCCGACCATGGTCGTAGGCCGGAGGTCCGATACCCGGTTTTGGGGAACGGGTGCAGGATAGTCGCCGTCAGCCACACGGCTCATTCACAACAACAACATCCAAACAGAAAAGAAAGAACACGAACATGAACACCAACATCAACACCACTGCAGCAGCCAAAGACATCAGCCCCAAGACCACCGTTCTCGGCGGTGGCTCCATCAACAACGAGACGCTGGTGCGTGCCCGCGACCTCGAAGCGAAGGTCGAAGTCAAAGGCGGCGGCACCATTGGCGATCCGGAAGATTCACCTCCCGGATCGGGCAACCACAACGAGACGCTGGTCCGTGCCCGCGACCTGAACACCAACATCAACACCACTGCAGCAGCCAAAGACATCAGCCCCAAGACCACCGTTCTCGGCGGTGGCTCCATCAACCACAACGAGACGCTGGTGCGTGCCCGCGACCTCGAAGCGAAGGTCGAAGTCAAAGGCGGCGGCACCATTGGCGATCCGGAAGATTCACCTCCCGGATCGGGCAACCACAACGAGACGCTGGTCCGTGCTCGTGACCTCGAAGCGAAGGTCGAAGTCAAAGGCGGCGGCGCCATGATTCCCGAGCGTCGCTAAGAACATCGTCCACCATCCAAAGCAATGGGCCGCCTGAGATCAGGCGGCCCATTTGCGTGAAGGTCGGAAAGTTTGGCGGAGCGCTCGGTGAAGATGTCGTGGCTTTCTTTTTCAATGCCAGACCAGCGCGTTTAAAAGACGATCACTTGGCGCTCAGGACTTCCAGGGCCATCACCGTGGCGGCGTTGCGGCCTTCGACGCCCATTTTCTGGAAGCAAACGCCAAGGTGCTGCTTGGCCGTTTTTTCGCTCATGTCGAGGATGGCGGCGACGTCGGCGTTGCTTTTCCCTTGGGCGACCCAGATGAGCACCTCGGCCTCGCGCGGGGTCAGGCCGTAGGCTCTCTGCAGCAGGTCGGCACGTTCGAAGTCGGGACTGAAACCGCTGCTGTCCGCCAGACGCTGCTTGAGAGCGTCCGCACGGCTGAGGCGGGTCTGCACGGCGGCCAGGAGATCGTCGCGCACGATCGGTTTGCTGAGGTAATCGTCCGCGCCGAAATTCATGCCGAGGCGGACGTCGCTCTTGTCGCTTTTGGCCGTGAGAAAGATGAACGGCGTGTTGTCAAAGCTCCCATCCTCACGCAGGGCCTGGATGACACCGTAACCGTCGAGCTCGGGCATCATGACATCGCAAAGGATAAGGTCGGGGAATTCCTTGCGGGCAACCTCGATGCCGACTCTGCCGTTTTCCGCCACACAGGTCTTGTAGCCTTCCAGTTCGAGCATGAGCGCCACATTCCGACGCATGGGTGCCTGGTCTTCGATGATGAGGATTTTCTTGGCCATGCGGGAAGAATGACCAACACGCTGGAAAAAGCCATCCGACTAAAGTCGGATGCCGGCCGGGTCCATGTTGTGTTTAACTCCTCATATGCCAGCCCGCCGAGTTCACACCATCCGCAAGTCCTTCGCCCAACTGGCGAGGCATGAGCACGTGGCCGGATTGGTTTTCTACCGGCGCCTGTTCGAACGCGCCCCGGAATTGAAACCCATGTTCAAGGGCGACATCGAACTGCAGGCGAAAAAGCTGCTGGAGATGCTGGGCGTGCTGATCGCCATGCTGGAGCGCCCGCATGGACTTGAGCTCGAACTCAAGGCAATGGGCGCGCGACATGCCGGCTACGGCGTGAAGGACGAGCACTACGCTGTCGTGGGGCAGGCCCTGCTCGACATGCTGGGAGAGACCCTGGACGGGGACTTCACGCCCGATGTGCGCGAAGCCTGGACATGGCTCTATGGTGCCGTGGAATCCACGATGAGGGCGGGAGCGAAGGAATTGACGGAGGAAGAGCTGCGGTCGATGAGGGAAAAACGCTGACACAGATGCGCCTTGGCCGACAGCCGTCTGCGGTTTGAAAGTGGCATTTGCGTCACCAGTGAGACCAGGCCCCTGATCGTCCAAGGCCTATGAGGAGGTTGGCAGGGCATTTTTGAGTCAAACTTCCAAGTGACATCAAAGCCGCTTCCAAGGGTTGATGCCTTCGAGCCGGCACTGGCGAATGTAGAGCGCGATGTAGATGGAGTCACACACGACAAAGGCGACGTAAACGAAGGCGAGAAAGCGGGAGCGCGGGTCTTGGATGTATTGCAGCGGGATGAGGCTGATGGAGCCCAGCATGCGTGAGAGCACGATGTAGATCGACTGGCCGCGCACGCTGCTACGACGCAGCAGGAGCATGACCATGGTGATGCTGATGAGCATCTGATCGCCCCAGCCGGTGTAGTTTCCCTCCCAGTCGGCGACATCGCGGGTAAAAGTGAGCACGCCGATGAAGGCGGCGGCGAGGCAGAGTCCAGTCAGCGGGAGAAACCAGGACGGTGGAAGCAGCTGCGGCAACTCTGCACGCGCATAGCGTAGGTATTGCCAGAAGATGATGAGGTCCACGCCGAACCAGATCATGTTGATGACATTCAGCGGCGGCGCGGAGGGATGGATGAAGGCAAAAATGAACTCATAGCTCACATTCACGCACAGTGGTGCCAGCGGCATGGCGTGAGCCTTGTCGAGGGCCGCACGGCGGATGATGAGGATGTAGCTGAGTGTCCAGAGCAGTCCGCAGGTGCTGCCAGACAGCATGACGATGGTGTTTTCGAGGTCCGTCACGGCAGGTGGAGGCGAGGTTTTATGGGATGAATGCGAGGGCAAGCGCCGCGAGCGGCAGCCAGAGCACGAACTCGAAGTCCGCCCACGCCTCGCCCGTGCGGGCGAGGTCCACCCTGCCGGTTCTGCCCGCACGCAGCAGCCAAGCGGCGTGCAGGCGCGTGAAGACCAGCATGAGGCACCAGAGAGGCAGGATTTGAAAAGACACCGCCAGCAGCAACCACACGCCCGCCACGAGGCTCACAACGTGCAGCAGATGGAAGGTGCGGACCGGTCCGAGCAGCAGTGGCAGCGTGGGCACGCCTTCGAGACGGTCTCGCTCGATATCCTTGAAGTCACAGAGTACGGTGTTGACGAAAAAGCAGAGAATCATGAAACCGCCGAGGGCCAGATGCTCGCCCACGGTGCCGGTGTGGTGAGGCGAGGGAAAAAGACATGAGCCAGCCCCAGAACGACGCGGTGCTCACGGCCTTGAAACCGGGAGTGTCTTTCAAACGCACTAGCGTCCAGGTGCCTGTCTTGCGCCAAGGGGCGAGCGGCACGCAGTAAACCACCACGGCGAGAGGAAAGCTCAACAGCATGAGCGCAGTGGCAAACCCCGACTGCCAGGCGGCGATGCCGAGAGCAGCGGTGTAGGCCGCGCCACCGCAAGCGCGGCGACGCGGCGGCTGGCAGGCCTTTTGCTGCGCGCGGAGGCATGTCGTCATCAAAAGGCATCCACTTCGGAGAGATGGTCGATAAGGTAGCTGGAATAGATGCACAAAAAGGCTGTGACTGCCGCCCAAGGAGTCCAGTGGCCGCTGGCGTGCCGTGAGACGACGGAGACAGCGCAGGCTCCGGCGAGCGGAAGCAGAAGCCCAAGTTGGGAGAGGATGTAAACAGAGTTTTGAGCCGTGGCAGCGATCCGGCAAAAAGTGGTGGCCAGGAGCGATGTGACGCTGTTTTCCTTCGGGGTGGTGAAAAGAATGGATGTGGTCGTCATGGGTGTTGTGTGCGACCCATGTTGCGCCACCCTAGCGCAAAGCGTGATAGGACTTTCGTCGGATGCGGTGTTGTGTGTTTATCCGACTTTGGTCGGATGCCCGAATTCGGAAATGGAAGCGGTCTGCCTTCAAGACACAAGACTGTTTCATCCGAACAACGGCAGCCGCACGGTGAAGGTGGTGCCTTTGCCAACTTCGGAGTCGATTTCCAAAGTGCCTTCGTGGAGATCCACGCAGCGTTTGACGATCACGAGACCCAGTCCCGTGCCGGGAATTTCGCCGACATTGCCGCAGCGGTGAAAGGCTTCGAAAAGGCGCTCGTGATCCTCTTCCGGGATCCCAATGCCCTTGTCGATGACCTGAAAGACGGCCAGCCGGCCCTCGCGCCGGAGAGTGAAGACGACTTCGCTGCCTTCGGGCGAGTACTTCACGGCATTGGTGATGAGGTTGCTGAAAATGTGCCGCAGCAGAGCTTCGTCAGCTTGGGCGCCTGACACATCGCCTTCGGGATGCCAGGTGACGGGGCATTTGCGGTTGGTGGCGGAGAGGCTTTCGTCCGTGAGTTTGCCGGCGAGCGTGTCGAGATCGCATGGTGCCAGCTTGCAGCCGAGTTTGCCCGCTTCGACGCGACCCAGCACGAGAACCTGCTCCATGAGGCCGGCCATGAGCCGCGTGGCATTGAAAATGTCGGTCTGCAATTCTTCGAGCTGTTCCTTCGGCAGGCGCTCGTTGTAGTGCCGCATCAGTTCGATCGCGGACATGATGATGCCCAGCGGCGTGCGGAACTCGTGACTGACCATGGTGACGAACCGGGACTTCAGCTCTCCCAGCTCACGCTCCTGCTCCAGCGCCCGGCTGACCTCCACCCGGGCTTTCTCCAGCTCTGCAGTGCGTTCGTTCACACGCTGCTCCAGTGTGTGGTTGATGGCCAGCATGGCGTCCTCAGCGCGTTTGGTCTCCGTGATGTCGTGATGCACGACGACGACCTCAATGATCTCCCCGGCAGCGTTTTTCAGGGGGTAGATGGTGCCGCCGATCCAGCGGGTCTCCGGCGGGTCGGTGTTCACGGGGAAGGGCACCGGTGGCACGTGCACGACCTCGCCCTCGAAGGCCTTGCGGATGAGATTCACGGCCCCTGAAGCAACGAGGTCCGGCGCTTTGAGAACGTTGAAGGCGTAGCCCTGCTCGTCACTGAGTCGGAAGAGATTCTTCCAAGCCTGGTTGAAGCGCTTCGTCTGCCCATCGGGTTCAAAGATCTGTACGCTCAGCGGGCTTTGCTCGAAGAGCAGCTTCCAGCGCTGTTCGCTTTCCAAGGCGGCACTGTTGGCGGCTTGGAGATTTTCTGCCGCTGTTTTTTGCAGGCGGTTCGTGCGCCGCAGCATGGCGATCCAGGCGCTCAGCAAAAGCAGTACGCCCGTGCCACCGCCACCCCAAAGCCAAAGGCGCCGGCGGTGAACCACGGGAGACAGTCCGAGGGACTGAACTTCGTTCCGGTCGATGAGCTTGATCCGCAGCGGCTCGGCGGGTGTGGCGCGCGCGACCCCCCCCCGGACCCGGATGTCGTCATCGACCCGAAGAGTCTCGAAGCCCGTGATCTGCCGCCCCTGATAAACGGCGGGGATTTTGACTCCGTCTGATTCCAGCAGCAGCGTCGTGCGCCATTCAACGCCCTGCGGTTCCTGGCGCAGGGTGATCAGACGGCCGCGCGTCTCGACCAAGTCGGCACCATGCTGTCCCTTGGCGATGTCCTTGAGCCGGACACTGAGCGGCGCAGCCTCGCTATGACCGCCGGAGGGACGAACAATGGCGTCGTAGAGATCAAAAGGGGCGTAAGCGGGGTCTTTCGTGTTTCGAATGAGTGAACCCACGACGTCCAGTTCGTCGCCCGCTTCGAGTTCGGATTCCGATCCGGCTGTGGGAAGCCCCAGCCGTGCCGCCGACGAGGTGTCATCGCCCGTTTGCTGAAGCCGGACGCAGACGGCTCCTCCTGCGCCGCGAATGTAAAGTTCGTTTCCAATTCTGGCGGTCAGCAGTCCGCGTGTTTTGACCCGCTGGCCGGCTGCGACTTTCGAAGCCAAAATCTCAGTCACGGAATGCTCTGCGAAATCAAACGGGTCGGGCTTGCCCGGCTCGAGGGTTTCCACAAAGGCGGGGTTTGGAATCGTGAAACTGACCGCGCTGGCTTTTGGGTCGATGCTGCCTGTGATGCCGGTAAATCGCATTCGGGCATCGTGCAGATCCGTGGGGAAGGGAGTCCCGGGTTGATTGAGAACGATCAACTCGTGGGAGGCCTGCCCGTCCGTGACCGTGTAGGTCATGCGACCGTTCGCCCATGTCCAAAAGGTGACTCTGCCTTCGATGCTGGCCCAGCGGTCGTCGTTGTGCAGTTTCTTGAGCGTGATCAGGTCGATGGATTCCGGTTCCGGCGGGTCCTCGTGGCCGATCACGCGAATCTGACACCAGCTCAGGGTGTTTTCGCGAATGCTTTCAATGATGGAACCGACGGCTTCGACCTGGTCTCCCGGTTGCAGTTTAGAAACCGGTTCGGCGTCACCATGGATCGTTCCCGGAGTTTCCGTGCCGCGCGGCAACTGCAGGTAGCAAAGCATGGCACCATCCGTTCCGGTGAGGATGATCCTGCGTGAATCCAAACGGGCCACATAGGTGCCACGCACACGCCACAGTCTGCCGGACTCGACTTTGCGCTGAATCACGTCCCGCGCGGACACCAGCGGCGCATCGAAAGAGCTGTCTGTCCCGGCCTCAAGCATTTCGATCTGAGCCACGTCCGGCACGAACAGCAATCGGCCCGCCGCCGGAGTACTGACCACTGCCGCCGTCAGTCTCAATCGGGCCCCCATCAGCTTCTGCGGCAGCAGGGCGGGATCATTCAAAGTGATGTTGGCTTCCCCGTAGCTGTCAGCGCTCGCCAGTCGCACCACCAAGTCGGGAGCCCGGTATTCCCAACCGATGACGAAGGCATCCAGGCGCACCCATTGGTCATAGTAGGGGGGCGAGGTGAAGCTCCTGAGCGTGACGGTTCGTGGTTCGGGCAGCGGTCCGGTGTCGGTGACCGTGACGGAGTCCGCCACCACCCGCGGGTAGAGATGTCCGCTCAGGGAAGTGGTGGTCGTGTGCCCCGTCACCTCCACGACATCCCCCTGCTTCAACCCCTGACTGCGTCGGATGACGCCGACCGTGCCGGTGGCATCGTTTAAGGAGAAAAAGCTGAACTGGGTGCTGATCCCCAGCACGACGCCTTTGAGCTTCACCGCACAGGGAGTGTCTTCTGCATCACGACCGTCGAGCGCCAGCACATCGGCCACCGTGGTGAGCACGGGGGGCTCCGCATCCTGGGCATGCACCGGGACTGTGCCAAAGAGGGACAGCACGGTGAGGAGCTCGAGGGGGCGCTTGAATTGCATGTGGACCGGAAAGTTGAACCAGAATCAGCCTGGGCGGTATCCGACGAAAGTCGGATGGAAAAACTTGCCGGGGAACACCATATCCGGCGCTTGCCAGTGCGGGGCGCGAGGGAAAAGCGGGGTCCGTATCCCATCTCGTCTTCAAGGGAAAGCCCGCATGTGCCGAAAACGTATTGTCTTTCCTCATGAAATTTTGCTTCCTCTTTGTCCTGGCATTGATCGCAGCCTCCGCGTCCGCGGCGGAGAAGCTGGACTTCAACCGCGACATCCGGCCCATCCTCAGTGACAACTGTTTCGCCTGCCACGGCTTCGATGCAAAGAAGCGGAAGGCGGATCTGCGGTTGGACGTGCCGGAGGGAGCCTTCACGGCCATCGACGGCGCGTTTCCGATCAAGCCGGGTCATCCGGAGGCAAGCACCATCATCGAGCGCCTGTTGACGGACGACAAAGATGACGTGATGCCGCCTCCGGAGACGAACAAGAAACTCAAGCCGGAGGAAGTTGCACTGCTCAAGCGCTGGATTTCCGAAGGTGCGGAATACAAAAAGCATTGGAGCTTTGAAGCTCCGGTCAAGGCGGCTCCACCGAAGGTTAAGGGGCCGGTGCGGAATCCGATCGACGCTTTCATTCAAGCGCGACTGGAGGCGGAAAAGCTGGAGCCCTCCCCCGAAGCCTCCAAGGAGACGCTGATCCGGCGGTTGACCCTCGATTTGACCGGCCTGCCGCCGACGCTGGCGGAGATCGACGCCTTCCTCTCCGACACCAGTCCCGAGGCTTATGAGAAGGTCGTCTCGCGTCTTTTGAAGTCCGAGCGCTACGGTGAACACATGGGCCGCTACTGGCTGGATGCGGCGCGCTACGCCGACACACACGGCCTGCATCTCGACAACGAACGCAGCATGTGGCCCTATCGCGACTGGGTGGTGCGGGCGTTCAACCAGAACCTGCCTTATGACCAGTTCACCATCTGGCAGTTGGCTGGCGACCAGTTGCCCAACGCGACGGAGGAGCAGAAGATCGCCTCCGGATTCAACCGCTGCAACGTGACCACGAGCGAAGGTGGCAGCATCAATGAGGAGTTCATCTTCCGCTACGCCGTGGATCGTGCGGACACGACCGTGGCGGTGTGGATGGGTCTCACGGCGGGCTGCGCGGTGTGCCACGACCACAAGTTCGACCCCATCTCGCAGAAGGAGTTTTATTCGCTCTACGCCTTCTTCAACAGTGCGGCCGATCCCGCGATGGACGGCAACATCCTGCTCACGCCGCCGATTCTGCAGCTGAGTTCGGAGGATCAAAAAAAGGAACTGGCGGCACTGGATCGCGGCATCGCGGCCGCGCAGACTAAGATCCGCGAGGCAATCC